>NZ_CP121274.1:1278074-1917111 GCF_029639405.1 Microbacterium proteolyticum | reverse complement strand
TCGCCCTGCTGCGGACACGCCCGCGCCCGAGCGCCCGCACGGCGAAGGGTCCGACGGCGGTGCTCATCGCCGTCGGTGCCGCGGGAGTTCTGGCCTACCAGCCGTTGTTCTTCCTCGGCACCCGCGAGAACGGCGTCGCGATCGGCACAGTCGTCGCCCTCGGCTCCGCCCCCATCGCGACGGGGATCGTGGATGCCGTCCGCTCGCGCCGCCTGCCGTCGGGCCGGTGGATGCTCGCCACCGCCGTCGCCCTCGCCGGGGTCGTCCTGGTGTCGGGGGTGACCGGCGGCGCTGTCGCCCTGGCCCCCGGCGGACTCCTCGCGTCGGCGGGCGCGGGAATGTCGTACGCCCTCTATACGGTGTGCGGAAAGGCGCTGATCGAGAGAGGGTGGGACTCCACGCGCGTCATGGGAACCGTCTTCGGCACCGCGGCCGTCGCGAGCGTGCCCGTGCTGCTCGCGGCCGGAACGTCGTGGCTGCTCACCCCGAACGGCCTCGCGCTCGCGCTCTGGCTCGGCGTCGTCACCACCGCCGTCGCCTACCTGCTGTTCGGGTGGGGTCTGGCGCGTCTGACCGCCGTGACCGTGTCGACCCTGACACTCGCCGAGCCCCTGGGGGCGACGATCCTCGGGCTCCTCGTGCTGCACGAGAACCTCACCGCCGTGAGCGCGATCGGCCTCGCGCTCATCGCGGTCGGGCTCGGCGTCGTGTCGGCTCCGTCCCGCCGACGTGAGAAGGTTCCGGATGCCACGGCCCCGGCGTGATCCCCCGATGCTCCCACCCTCACCGCCCCGCGGCGCGGACTCTCCCCCGCGCCGTGGCACCCCCGGCCCGCGCACGGCGGACGTCGTCGCGGACGCGCTGCGCGACGGCATCCTGTCGGGCGAGCTCGCGCCAGGCACACCGCTCCGCGAGGAGGAGCTGAGCGCGACCCACGGCGTTTCGCGGCACACCGCGCGGACGGCGCTCGCGACCCTCACCGCGGAGCGGCTGGTCACCGCGGAGCCGTACCGCGGCGTCCGGGTGTCGCTCCTCGACGACGCGGCCCTCGTCGCCCTGCAGCAGCTGCGGTGCGCGCTCGAGACCGAAGCCCTGCGGATCGTCCGCGACCGTGGCATCCGGCCACCGAACGTCGACGCCGCCCTCGACGCCCTGGCCGCCGCCGAGGCATCCGGGAACTGGCCCGCGACGCTCGACGCGCACGCGCGCGTGCACCGGGCCCTCGTGGATGCCGCCGACTCCCCCCGCATCGCCGAGGAGTACCGGCGTCTCGATTCCGAGATGCACCTGCTGCTCACGCACGTCCGCCCCGCGTACGGCGCCGGCGCGTTGACGACCGAGCACCGCGCCTACGTCGAGGCGGCGCTGGCCGACCCCGAGCACGCGGTCCGCGCGCATCTGGAGCACTCGACGCGGATGATCCTGGAGGGTCGGCGCGGTTCGTGACGACACATCCCGTCACGGGACGCAACGCCCGTTGGCGCTGCCGTGTGGCCGGGTTAGCGTGGGGGCACATCGCGGCGATCCGGGCGGTCCCGGGCCTCGGCTCATAACCGAAGGCGTGGCGGGTTCGACTCCCGCCGTCGCGTCCACTTCTCGATTCACCGGGCGCGAGCGGTGCCGATCACGGCGGCGCGGTGCGGCCCCCTATGTCGAGTCACCAGCCAGCCGCGCTCGACGATCCTCTTCACGCTTCGAGTACGCGGCCGCGCGGATCGCGTCGTCCGATTCCAATCCTGTTCCGAGCGCCCCGCCGATGGTCGCCACCGACGCGACGAACCAGGTGAGCACGAACAGATCGCCGTAGCCGAATGATGCGCCGAGCGAATCGCCCATGACCGCCGGGTCGAGGACGAACAGTGCCCAGGCCAAATTCACGACGTAAAGGCCGAAGTAGCAGATGACGACTCCGACGGTGAGAGTCAGCAGAGTCGAGGTGTTGTAGAGACGGGATCTTTCCCGAGCCTGCGCTGAATCGTCTTCGGGACGGTCCCAGAGTTCCCCGTCGATCACGATCCATGTGATCACGATCGCGATGGACACGATGGTCGCCACCGCGAGACGCCAACCCGACAGTGACGCGGCCAGCAGCCACACCGTCGGCTCGATCGTTGCGACCGCTCCGGTTGCCAATGCCGCAACGAGCGCGGACTTGAGCCCTGCTGCCAGCAGCCACGGACGGTTCGCCAGCACCATGCCCAGGAGCACCCGCCCCCGGGCGCTGACCCCGGGGAGGGGCAGACGCTGCTCTTCAGGCATCATCGGCTCCGCCATGCCACTGACGAGTCCTCGGACGGCATGGCGGGCACGCGTGCCCACCCGGAAGCCGCCGAGAGCGGGGAGGGAAAGCACCGCGGACTGACGCCGGGGATCGATCGCGGCCAGCAAGTAGCGGCCGTCCACGTCACGCAACGGCAGTTCGGTCACACCGATGACGAGGTCCCACGCCCTTTGCTCGGCATGTGCCCGCAGTCGCGCCAAGGCGACGTCGACGTCCTCAGACCCCAGGGTGAAGGGTTCGCTCATGATCTCGATATCCCAGACCTGCACGTCAGCTCCCGCCGGCGGGACGAGGTCGGTCATTCGGCGAGCGACCTCGGTGGGCGAGGCCGGATCCGCAACGAGACCCACACGGATCGGCTCCATCTCCGCAACGTACACCCGGCGTCGCCTGAGGGAGCGTCCGCTCATACCCCGACCGGCCAGGTAAAGCCCGCTACTCGTCGAAGTACTGCGCGACCGAGCTCGCCTCCGAGCTCACCACGTCCGACGAGACGAGATCCGACGCACCTTCCTCGAGCGTCTGCGTCCATGAGTCGAGCACGTTCTGCGCCAGCCCCGACGTGTAGAGCTCCTGCGTCAGCCGGTCGAGTTCGGATTGGTACAGCGCCGCGAAGGTCGCGTTCGCCAGGAACCGCTCGGAGAGCACGTTGCTCCCGCCTCCCCGACCGCCACCGCCTCCCCCCTGGGCCTGTCCTTGCGCCTGCCCCTGGCCTCGGCCCTGCCCCTGCCCGCCGCCGCCGGGTGACGCCCCGAAAGCGAGGTTGAGATCCCACGAGACCACCGTCATGAGGCCGGTGCTCGCGTCGTACGAGAGATAGGAGTTGTTCCGGGGCCATCGATGTCGTCGAAGTTGTCGACGAGTTCTTGGAAGGCGAGGTAGGTCGCGAACGAGGTGACGTCGAGGTGCTGTCCGAGTTCCGCCTCGAACGTCGCGTCGTCCGACTCGTTGATGAACTGGAGGAAGTCGATCAGAGGAGTCAGGTCGTCCTCTCCCGCCTCCTGGTCGAAGACGTCGGTGTAGGACTCGGGATCGTCACCGCGATAGGAGTAGTCGCCGCCGGTCTCGGCCTTGTACAGCGCGGTCGATCCGGTGAGGGCGCGCTCCACCCACGAATCGTCGGGATTCTCGACGACGAGGCGCAGCGCCTCGGTCCCGTTCACCTCCACCCGGCTCGCCACCGCCTGCTCGGACGCGAGGCCCGAGGCTTCCAGGAGATCCAGTGCGACCGCCTCATTGAGCGAGGTCTCGGAGCTGTTCCCACGGATGACGAATTCGACCGACCCCTCGTACTCCTGTCCATCCACGAACTTGTCGAGGTCGATGATCCAGGGCAGATCCTCGGGGTTCTCGGAACTGAGCTCCGCGTCCGCGTCGGTGGAGAGCCCCTTCAAGGACGAGTTGCCTTTCAGCTTCAGCCCGACGTTCTCGAGGGTGGCACCGTCGATGACGACGGTCGCCTCGATCCACTCCTTCTCCCCGGTGTCGATGTACGCCGCGATGAGCGCGTCGTAATCGTCTTGTTCGTACGAGATCGAGAGGGAATGCACGACGGATTGATCCCAGAACCCCTGTCCCGAGACGACCGCGCTCGTCGATGCCTCCGACGAGGCATCCGTCGGGACGCTCGTCGCCGCATCGGTCGAGACCGCGGAGCTGCAGCCCGCCACCAGGACCACCACGGCGACCGATCCCAGCGCGGCGGTCGCAATCCTCTTTCGTCGCATCATGCCGCCGATGACACCAGGGGCTTCTAAACCCCCCACGAAGCGCGCCTATGCGCCGTCGATGAGCCGAGCCCGCCACGTCGCCCCGCGCTACCCTCCCCCCATGCGCCACGTCGCCTTCGTCCGGAATCTCAACCAGGGTCAGCGCGGGCACGTCACGACCGCCGACCTCGTCGCAGCCTTCGTGGAAGCGGGATGCCACGACCCCGCGCCCTTCCAGAGCAACGGCACCGTGGTGTTCGCGGGCGACGCCGAGCGCGCTCAGGACGCCGCCCTCGTCCTGGCCGCGCGAGCGGGCGTGGAGCGCGAGATCTTCACTCTGACGCTGGACGAGGTGCGGGCCATCGTCACCGACCACGCGCCGGCCCCCGATGCCGCACGCCGCGAGCTGACCCTGCACGCGGGCGGTCCCATCACCCTCGGTCCGCGAGCGCAGGATGAGGCCGCCCGGCGCCGGTGCACGCTGCTCGAAAGCGCGGACGGCTGGACGGTGACGCTCAACGAACGCGAGCGCGAGTCGAACGCGACGCCCGTCATCGAACGCCTCAGCGGTGCGGCCGCAACGTCACGCGGGCTGCCGACTTTGGCGCGACTCATCGCACGACTCGGGCACACATGACGACGGTCCGCTCCTCCAATGGAGGCGCGGACCGTCGAAGTCTCGAGAGACGCGGCCAGTATCAGTGCTCGTCGTAGTGGTCGGCGTGCGCCGCGTGGCGGTGGCCGTCGTGGACGTAGTCCACGTGGTCGTCGTGCGCGACGGCCTCGTGGCCGCACGCGTCACCGTGGGCGTGGTCGTCGACGCCGTGCTCGGCCTTCGACTCGTGCTCGTCGTAGTGGTCACCGTGGAGCGCGTGGTGGTGCGTGCCGTGCACGTAGTCCACGTGGTCGCCGTGCTCGATCTTCTGGTGACCGCAGTCTTCGCCGTGGGCGTGCTCGTCGACGGAGTGCTCCGCGTGCGTTTCGGTGGTGCTCATTGCTCGTTCCCCTGCTCGTTCGGTTCTTGGACGTGGGCGATCGCATCGAGCACGACGTGGGCGACGTGCTGGTCGGCGAGGGCGTATCGGATTTCTTTGCCCTCACGCTCCGAGGTCACGAGCCCGGCCTGGCGCAGCGTGCGGAGGTGTTGCGACACCAACGGCTGCGACAGTCCGGCCCCGTCGGCGAGCGCGCCGACGGTGAGCGGTTCGCGGCTCAGCAACCACACCAGCGCGAGGCGGGATTCGTTGCCGAGGACCTTGAACAGCTCAGCGGCCTCGGAGAGCCCGGCGATCTTGTCCACGCCTCAAGAACATCAGACGCATAAACGAATTGCAATGTGTCTACACAATCGGGAACGGTTCTCGTTCGCGTTATCCCTGCCGGCCCTTCCACCGCGGGTTCAGCTTGTTGATCACGAACACGCGCCCGCGGCGACGGACCACCTGCGCGCCGGGCTGACTCTTCAGCGACTTGATCGAGTTGCGGACCTTCATGGCATCCTCCTGTTGATAATCGTTCTCAATAACAAGATAGGCTGTTCCCCGATTCCCGACAAACGAAGGGCGGATGCCGTGGAGACGACGATCGTGACGATGGGCGTGTGCGCGCCCGAACGGCGGTCCTACGCCGAACGCCTCGCCGTCGCACTGGACCGCCCGTTGCACGTGGCCACCCGGAGCTCTGCGCCCGCGCTCCCCCACCCGCGGCCCCGCGCCACCGACGCACACGTCGTGGTCGACCTCGGCACCGACGTCGATCTCCTCCACGCGGTCGCCGCGCGGGGCGGGGTCGCCGTCCAGGCGGTGTGCGTCGTCGATGCACGGCATATGATCGGCGACCTTCTCGACGAGGCTCCTCTCGTGGCATCCACGGCTCCGGGCGACTCGCGCGGCGACGTCGGCGCCCGCGCCCGCCAGGCGGCTCTGGCGCTGGAGATCGCGACCCGGATCGTCTGGGTCAACTGGGAGGCGGTGCCCACCGCCGCCCTCGCGGTGCAGATGGCGCTCGCGTCGCACCTCAACCCGGGTGCGACGCTCCGTCTCACCCGCGATCCGCTCGCCGATCTTTCGGCCGGCGTCCCGCGCGCGCACGAGACCGAGGTGCTCGAGCGGGCGGGGTGGGTCCGCGCGCTCAACGACGAGCACGACCCCTTCATGCGCGACAACCGCGTGAGCACGCTGCGCTACGACCAGGTGCGCCCCTTCCACCCCGCCCGCCTGCAGGCCGCGCTCGACCGGCTGGACGACGGTGCCGCGGGCCGGCTCGTCCGCTCGGCCGGGTTCTGTCGCGTGGCGTCGCGACCCGGCATCCTGGCCCGCTGGGAGCACGTGGGGTCGGCGATGTGGATCGAACCGATCGGCACCGACGACGGTCGCATGGGTCTCGGGCAAGAGATCGCGTTCACCGGGCTCGACCTCTCCGCGCCGCGGCTGCGGCACCTGCTCGACCGCGCCGCGCTCACCGACGACGAGCTCGCGGCCGGTCCCGACGCGTGGGTCGCGTTCGCCGACCCGCTCCCGGTCTGGCCGACGGTCGACCTGACGATCCCGGATGCCACGGAGTAGGACCCCCGTCGTGTCAAGCCGCTCGCCGGTCCCCCGCCGATGGGGCACCGTGGCGACATGAGCACACCTGATCTGCCCTCCCGTCACTCCGACGACGCCCGCGCCGACAGCGCCGCCCCCACGGATGCCGTTACCGACGACGTCCGCGAGGACGCCGCCCAGGCCGAGGAAGACGTCGACCTCGACGACCACACCGGAGACGCGCTCGGCGAGGCCGACGACCCGGGCTTCCCGGCCGCCGACGGACACGCCTGACGCGGTCGCCCCTCGGACGCGCCACCGCTGAGGCGACTCAGGCGATCCGCGTCCCCGGCGGCAGCCGACGCGCCGGTGTCCGCGTGCGGGCGATGCCCCACGCGAGCAGGCCGCCGGCGAGAACCAGCTGCAGGAACAGCCCGACGAACCAGCTCGGTACGGTTCCCGCGATCTGCTCCTCCGTCGACCGACCCTCGAGCGACCCGTTGGCGCAGTAGTCGTAGGACTGCGCCGTCTCGGGCGGGATCTGGGCCAGACGCACGCCGGTCGCGATCTGCGAGAACAGGTCGGACGGGTTGCCGTACTGGTCGTACGTCGGCGGCGTCGCGTCCGCGAGGATGACGAACGGGTTGGCCGCGAGCACGCCCCACACACGGTCGAACCGGGGCACCTCGGTCGTGTAGGTAGAGGTGGTGCACCCGATCTCGTCGGGTCGCGGACACTCGGTCGCGTCGTTCTCCGTGTACGGGTCGCACCCCGCGGGAACCGCGTTCCAGTCGAGGTCGCGCGTGGTGATCGTCTGCTCGGTCCGCAGCGCGGTCCCTCCGAGACCGAAAGCGATGAGCGTCCCCAGGGTCAGCGCCGCCACCAGCAGGTACGTCGTGGCGACCGAGAAGACCGGCCGCGCCACGATCGCGCTCACACCGACCCCGATCGCCGCCACGACGCCGACTTCGAGCACCAGGATGCCGAGCGACGAGGCGATCACGGCGGGGTTGAGCTCTCCGATGAACGTCGCGACCACGAGGAACGGCAGCGCGACGACGAGGAACGCGAGCCCCGAGATCCATGCCGCGAGGAACTTCCCGAGCACGATCTCCGTCGTCGTGACCAGCGTCACCTGCACGGGCGCGAGGGTCGCGGTATCCCGATCGCCGTTGACGGCGCTGCCGCTCAGCGTCGGCGACACCAGCAGCACGAGCAGCAGCACGAACATGATGACGAGCGAGTAGAACCAGCCGTTGCCGCCGGTGCTGAGCGAGAACGACGAGAACGACAGGGTGAGCAGCGCGAGCAGGATCACCGCGAAGATCCCGAGCAGCACGTACCAGCCCACCGACCGCACGCGCTGACGCAGGTCGATACCGATGACGGTTCCGAGGCGGCGGGCGTTCATTCGGAGCTCCCCTCGGCCGCAGCGCCTCTTCGCAGATCGAGGAAGGCGTGTTCGAGATCCCCCACCGCGGGGGCGTATTCGACGACCGGGATGCCGGCTCCCACGAGCGCCCGCAGACCCGCCACCGCCGCCGACTCGTCGGCGAACGACACGAGCAGGTCGCGGCGATCGACACCCACGTCGTCCGGCGTGCGCCCGAGGGCGGCCGCGACGGCGTCGCGGTCCGAGGCCGTGCTCCGAGACGCGTCGGCCGCCAACCGCACGCGCCACACCCGGAGGCGGGTGGTCGCCGCCGCCACGCGGTCGCGCCCGACGGTCCGCCCGTCGAGCAGGAACACCGCGTCGTCGACGACCTCCTCGAGCTCGGACAGCACGTGACTCGAGATCAGGATCGTGCGTCCCTCGTCGGAGAGTCGCCGGAGCAGCACGCGCAGGTCGATGCGCGCCTGCGGATCGAGTCCGGACGCCGGCTCGTCGAGCAGCAGCACCTGCGGTTCGTGGACGAGGGCGCGCGCCAGCGCCAACCGTTGCTTCTGACCGCGGGAGAGCACACGCGCGGCGGAACCGCTGAGAGGAACGAGGTCCACGAGCTCGAGCAGCCGGTCGGCCCGCACCCGCGCGTCGGTGCGAGACAGGTCGTAGAGCTGGGCCGTGGCGATCAGCACCTCACGCGCGGTCAGAGTGGGCCATGCGCCCAGCGAGTCCGGCATCCAGCCGAGCAGTCGGCGCGCGCCCGCCGGATCGGCCACGGGATCGACCCCGCCGATGCGCACCTCGCCGCCGTCCGGCCGGAGCAGCGACGCCAGCATGAGCAGCAGCGTCGTCTTGCCCGATCCGTTGGGTCCGACGAGCCCCGTCACCCGCCCCGGCTCGGCGGTGAAGGTCACGTCCGCCACCGCCGTCACGGCGCCGAACGCCCGTTTCACCTGCACTGCTTCGATGCCCGCGCCCCCTGCGTCCATCCCCCCACCCTACGGGCGCATGCCGACATGCCCCGTAGTTTCGGGGCGTCGACTCAGGATGCCGCGAGCGCGCGGCCGAGCACGTCGTTCCGGAGCGCGACGCGCCGAGCCGGTTGCGACGCACCGACCCGCCGTCCCACGCCACGCATAAACGCGATCCACGCCCATAAACGCGTTCGCAGCGCGTTTCTGCGTGCGAATCGCGTTTATGCCGCTGATGCGCCGGGGATCCCGGGCGTCAGGATGCCGCGAGCGCGCGGCCGAGCGCGTCGCCCGACGACCATGCCGTCCGGACGGCGGCCGACTCGCCCCACGCGTCGCCGCAGAGCGACAGCCCGGGCGAGCGGAAGAACGGCTCGCCGGTCGTCCGGGTGGGGCGCGCGAAGGTCCAGCGGTGGGCGACGGCCGAGACCGGCTCGACGTCGATGCCCAGCAGACGCCGCGTCGCCGTGGCGACCGGCGGAATCGCGGCATCCGGGTCGTCGAGGTACCGCCGCGCCGCGGCGCCCGTCGTGTGCACCACGAGTACCGGGGCGTCGTCCCCGCGACGGTCGCCGTCGTCCGCGAGGAACGCGACCTCGGGGTCGCCGTTGACGAACGCGCCGTGCAGGTCGGCGGGCCAGCGGCGCTTGTCCCACCGCAGCACGACCGCGATCACCGGCTCCCACTCCTGGGGCGCGACCGGGATGCCATCCGTCAGGCGCCGCGCCTGCGGTTCGGGCATCGCAAGCACCACCTCGCCGGCATCCACCCCGTCCACGCGGAAGGGCGCCGCGTGCGCGACCTCGCGGCCTGACTCGACGTCCGCGCCGTCGGCGAGATCGAGCACAAGTGCGCGCGAGCCGCCCAGCGCCGCCCATCGCAGAGGTCCGGTCTTGCGGGTGACCGAGCCGTCCGCGTCGATCGCCGAGAACGTGTCGGTCCACCCCCGCGCGACCCCGCGGGCCTCCCAGTCCGCCGCCACCCGCGCGAATCGCTCGTCGTCGCCGACGACGAAATACGACGCGCCGAGGTCGACCGCGCGTCCGTCGATCGTCCGGCTCGACAGCCGCCCGCCCGGCCGGCGCCCGCGGTCGATCACGCGGACCGAGCCCCCGGCATCCCGCACCGCCCGTGCGCACGCCAGCCCCGAGATCCCGCCACCCACCACTGTCACGTCCACCGTCATCCCGCCATCCTCACCGCCGGGGCGGAGTGCCGACCGGGGCTTGCGCCTACGCCCGGAAGAACGCCACGCCCAGGTCGGGGTGGTCGACGAAGATGCCGTCGAGCGCCGCCTCGCGCAGCACGGACCACTCCCGCTCGTAGTCGCCGAATGCGGCCGACCCGCCGCCGCGTCGGAAGCCCGGCAGCAGGAACTGGTTCTCCGGGCGGCACGTCCACGTGAACACCCGCAACCCGCGCCTCTGCGCATCCGCGACGAACGGCGCCGGGCCCCGCACCCTCCCCAGCCGGTCGGGGGCGAGGATCAGCCGCTTGTCGGGGCTGATGCCGTCGACCGCCTCGGCGAGCGCGTCCAGACCGGCCGGGGTGAGCATCGACGCGTACGACGCCGCTCGGGCACCATCGCGCTCCCTCAGGTCCCACGGTGCCCCGCTCGCCTCGATCAGTTGCACCAGCGGAGCCCGGATGCCACGCTCCCGCAGCCGCTGCAGGACGAGCGGCTCGAACGACTCGATGACCAGGGCGGGGTCGTCCCACCAGGCGGCATCCCGGAGCTCCCGTTCGACGAGCTCCGCCATGTCGGACCCGGCGCGGGCGAAGAAGGCCGCGTGCTTGATCTCCAGCACCACGCCGACGCCCCCCGCCCTCGCGAGATCGAGCACGTCGCGGAGGCTCAGCACCGGGTCGACGTCGTCGTGCTCCGCACTCCCAGGCCGCAGCGCGGGAATCCGCTCGCGGCAGCGGAGCGATTCGACCTCCGACCAGGTGAAGTCCTCGGTGAACCACCCCTCGAGCCGCTCGCCGTCGACGACGCCGGTCCGGCGGCGCGCGGCGAACTGGGCGCGCGTCGACACGTCGGTCGTGGAGCCGATCTCGTTCTCGTGGCGGACGACGAGCACCCCGTCCTTCGTGGGCACGACGTCGGGCTCGACGGCATCGACCCCCGCGACGATCGCCCGCTCGTACGACGAACGGGAGTGCTCGGGGAGATACCCCGGAGCACCTCGGTGACCGATGATCAGGGGGCGCTCGACTGGCACGGGCCCAGGCTATCCGGCGAGCCGACGGACGCCGCTCGCTCATAGCAGAATCCCAGTCCGTCCCGGGATTCTCGCGGCATCCTCGGCTAGTGTTGGTCTACAGCACGGTGCTGTGATCATCAGCAATTTGGAGTGTGAGTCCCTGTGGCCCTCAACAACCCGGCCTTCAACAACCCGGCGTTCCAGGACCCTCGTGGCGGAGCCCAGACCCGTTACAGCCCCCCGCCCGCCGAGTCGATGACCGCTGCCGCTGCAGCCGCCGAGACGGCGAACATCGAGGGCCTGTACTCGGCCCCGTCCGCGGGCGCGGTGCAGACCGACCGCATGACGGTCGAAGACACCGTCTTCAAGACCCTCGGCCTCTTCGCGATCCTCGTCGTCACCGCCGTCGTCGGCTGGATCTGGACGATGAGCAGCGTCACCGTCGCGAACCCCAGCCCGAACATCGCCCCGATGCTCATCGGTGGCCTCGTCGGCTTCGTCCTCGCGATGGTTGCGACGTTCAAGAAGAAGCCGTCGGTCCCGATCTTCATCGCGTACGCGGCGTTCGAGGGTCTGTTCATCGGTGGTATCTCGGCGTTCTTCGAGTTCATCTACCCCGGCATCGTCGTGCAGGCCACCCTCGCGACCCTGTCGGTCGTGGGTGTGACCCTGGCGCTGTTCGCCAGCGGCAAGATTCGCGCCTCCAAGCGCGCCACCAAGATCTTCATGATCGCGATGGTCGGCTACCTCGTCTTCAGCCTCATCAACGTCGGCCTGATGCTCTTCAACGTCCCGCTCGCCGGCGGCGCGTTCGGTCTGCTCAGCGACGTGAAGCTCTTCGGCATCCCGCTCGGTGTCATCATCGGCGTCTTCGTGGTCATCATGGCCGCGTACTCGCTGGTGCTCGACTTCGACCAGATCCAGCGCGGCGTCCGCAACGGCGCCCCGCGCGTCTACGGCTGGGTCGGCGCCTTCGGCATCATGGTCACCGTCGTGTGGCTGTACGTCGAGATCCTGCGCATCCTCGCGATCCTGCGCGGCAACAACTGACGCACCGTTTCGCACGAAGGGCCGTCCCGTTCGGGGCGGCCCTTCGTCGTTCCGCGGGCAGGGCGTCTCCATCGCCCCGGCCAACCGGTTCAGTGTCCCCGGCGCCGCCCTGCCCCGCCCTGCGCTGTCGTTCGGTGTCCAAGACACGCGGACGCATCGCCATGGCATCCGCGTGTCTTGGCCGCTGAAGTGGGAGCCGCACGGCGTGAGATCTCAGCCCACATTTCGGTGTCCAGAACACGCGGACGCACCGCTGTCGCACCCGCGTGTCTTGGACACTCAACGCCGGGACGGCCGCCGCACCCCGCATCTGCCGCGTCCGCAAGGGAGTCCCACCCCGGATGCCACGGGGCTACCCTCGCGGCATGAGCCCCGCGAAGACGCCCCCGACGGTCCTCGACGTCGACGGTCACGAGGTCCGGGTCACGAGCCCCGACCGCGTCGTGTTCCCCGAGCCGGGCCTGACCAAGCTCGACCTCGTCCGGTACTACCTCGCGGTCGCCGACGGTGCCCTGCGCGGCGCGGGCGGTCGGCCCATGGTGCTGAAGCGATTCGCGAAGGGTCTCGACCAAGAGCCCTTCTTCCAGAAACGCGTCCCCGAGAACCACCCCGACTTCATCGACACGGCGACCCTGCACTACGCCTCGGGGACGTCGGCCGAGGAGACGGTGATCCGTGACGCGGCGGGTCTCGCCTGGATCGTGAACCTCGGATGCCTCGACCTGAACCCTCACCCGGTGCGGGCCGAAGACCTCGACCATCCCGACGAGCTCCGCATCGACCTCGATCCCATGCCCGGGGTCGACTGGGCGCAGATCGTCGACGTCGCCTTCACCGCGCGGGACGTGCTCGAGGACCACGGCCTGGTGGGCTGGCCGAAGACCTCGGGCTCGCGAGGGCTGCACATCCTCGTGCGGATACTTCCGGAGTGGGAGTACCCCGATGTCCGCCGGGCCGCCGAGACGCTCGCCCGCGAGGTGGAGAACCGCGCACCCGGGCTCGCGACGGCACGCTGGTGGAAGGAGGAGCGCGGTGAGAGCGTGTTCGTCGACTTCAACCAGAACGCGAAGGACCGCACCGTGGCATCCGCCTACTCGATCCGCCCGCTTCCCGACGCACGGGTGTCGACGCCGCTCACCTGGGAGGAACTCCGCGAACGACGCCCCGAGGAGTTCACGGTGCTCACGGTGCCCGAGCGCTTCGCGGCGATCGGCGACCCGCACGAGGGCATCGACGCCGCCCCGGGTTCGCTCGACGGACTCCTCGCCCTGGCCGAGCAGATGGGGCCCGCCGAGAAGCCGCCGCGCGGATCGGACGGCTCGGGGCGCCGCGCCTCGACGATGCCCCTCATCGAGGTAGCCCGCACGAAGACCAAGCCCGAGGCGCTCGACGCCCTCGAGCAGTGGAAGGGCCGGCATCCCGAGACGGCGGCGGCGCTGCATCCCGCCGATGTGATGCTCGACGGCATGCGCGGCTCGAGTTCGCTCTGGTACCGCGTGCGCATCAACCTGCAGCACGTCCCGGATGCCACCCGCCCGCCGCAGGAGCCGTTGATCGCCGACTACGACCCCTGGGCCGGCCGCGGCTGACGCACCGTACCCCGGTCGAGTGTCCAAGACACGCCGTTCGGGTCGCCCGCCGACGGCGTGTCTTGGACACCGAACGTGGAGGGCGCTCGACCCGGCCTACCGCCGCGTCGGACGCGACAGTGCTTCGGCGGCCGCGGCGGCGAGCGTCTGCATCGCGCGCGCGGGACTCAGGGCCGCCGCGGACGCCCGAGCCTCGCGGGAGAGACGCCGACGCAACGCCGCATCGCCCAGCACCCGCACCAGGGCTGCGGCGAGCGCGTCCTCGTCGCCGTCGGGCACGAGGATGCCGCCCCCCTCGGCGAGCATGTCGCGCGGGCCGTAGCGGATGTCGTAGGCCACGACGGGGACGCCGTGCGCAAGGGCCTCGGCGAGGGCGAGCCCCTGTCCTTCGAACGCGGAGGTCGTGAGGTACACCGACGCGGAGTCGAGCACCGCGCCCGGGTCCAGGGTCAGCCCCGGCAGCGACACCGCGTCGCCAAGCCCGAGCTCGGCGACGAGCGTCTCGAGCGCATCGCGTCCGGGGCCCGCTCCCCACAGCTCCAACCGGGCGCCGGGCACCTCCTCAACCACCCGCGCGAACGCCCGGATCGCGTGGTCCAGCCGCTTCCCCGGCGCCAGCCGCCCGAGCACCACGACGGGTCCGTCCGCTGCGTAAGTGACCGCGTCGGGCGTCGGGATGCCGTGCGGCGCGACGACGTCGACCCGGCCGTCGCCGAAGCGCGCCCGCACGTCGTCGTGCTGCCATGCGGTCGGCCAGAGCACCGCGTCGAAGCGGGAAGCCGCCGCCAGCCACCTCTCCCAGAGCGCGTTGACCGGTGCGTCGGCGGTGAAGGGCGGCTCGAGGTGGATCGTGTGGACGGTGTGGAGGATCCGCACGTCGGGGTCGACCCAGTCGACGATCAGCTCACCGAGCTGTCGCGACTCGCAGACGAGCACGATGGGTCGGTCGACCTCCGCGCGCAGCCCCGAGACCACGTGCGCGAGCCAGGCGCGGTACAGCGCGCCGAACCCGTCGATGACCCCCGCCGCGGCGCCCGCGGCATCTCGCACGACGATCGGTGCGGTCGAGAGGTGCCAGTGCGGATCGACGACGTTCGGCAGATCGACCGCGCCGGCGGCGACGCTCCGATACTCCAGCGCCGGATCGGCCGCGCCGGGCCGAGCGGCCGCGCGCAACCAGTCGGCTGCTCCGCCTTCCGGGCTCACGGCCTCGTCGAACAGATTCCGGAAGACCTCGGATGCCGCTGCCGCGCCGCGCCGCACGAACTCCGCGCGATGTTCGGCGTGCGCCTCCCCCTCGCCCGGGTCGACCGTCAGCAGCAGCGCCGGGGCACCGGCATCCGCCATCTGCCGCGCGCGAGCGAGAGTCGAGATCGTGTACCCGCCGTCGAGGTCGGGGATCAATCGGCTCGAGAGGATCAGGTACCACGCGTCGGGGAAGCCGGTCATCGACGGCCTTCCGAGCGCAGCCGGAACACCGGGAACCCGGGCGCGATCTCCCGCAGCCGTTCCTCCGGCGAGTTCTTGTCGACGCCCTCGAAGAAGCGGCCGACCTCCCACGCCCACGCGACCAGGTACGCGCGCAGGATGGGCGGCTTCTCGGCATCCGGCACCTCCTCGGCCCGGAAGACCTCGACCGACCGCCCCGCGCGCAGCTGGCCGCCCCCGGCCGCGCGCAGGTTCCGCACCCACTGGGTCGTCCCGCGCGGAGCGACGAGGTAACGATCGCCGCCGACGCGGAGAGGGTTCACCGGCGTGGTGCGCCACTCGCCCGACGAACGACCCCGGACGGCGAGCACCCGGCTCCCCGCGAGGGGCAGCCCCGCACGGGTCAGCGCGGCCACCGCCGCGTTGAAGACGGTGTCGAGTCGGGTCGGCCGCACGAACCTGTCACTCATGCCCCCATCCTCCCCTACGACCCCACTCCCATCGAGCGGATGGATGCCGCCTTCGGTCGGGCCGACAGCAGTGCCTCGCCGGTCGCACCGAGCACGAGGGTCGCCGCACAGCTCACGGCCATCACGGTGAACCCGAGCACGGGGCCTGCGGCATCCAGCCCCACTCCCGCGAGGGTCGACCCCAGCGGAATGCCGGCCCCCAGGCCCAGCGACGGGTACGCGAGGAGTTCCGTGACACGGTCGCGGTCCGCCCGCGACTCCACGAGTGCGAACCCCGCGACGAGGACCGGCCCGATGAGAGCCCCGACCACCGCGGCGACCACCAGTGCCGCGAGGCTGTCGGCGACGAACGGCAGAGCGGACCCCGCGAGGGCGAGCAGAACACTGCTGCGGAGCCAGCGGGCGCGCAGGGAGCCCCGCTGCCGAAGAGCGCCGTAGACGAGCGCGCCGGCGGTGTTCCCGACGGCGAGGGAGGCCATCAGGAGCCCGGCCAACCACGGAGCACCGGCTCGGTCCGCCCAGGAGACGGCGGTGACGTCGAACGAGCCGAACATCGCTCCCACCCCGACCCAGGCGACGGTCACCGGAAGGATGCCGACCGGGGGCAGGAGGCGCGGACGCGGACCGGTGACGGCGACGCGGGGCGGTTGCGACCCGCGCAGCAGGCCGAGCCAGAGGAGCCCGATCGCGCCCACCATCACCACGACGGCGATCCCGACCTGCGGGGCGGCCGCTGCGGCGATCAGCGTGAGGACGGGCGGGGCGATGACGAAGACGCTCTCGTCGGCGATCGATTCGAGGGCGTAGGCGCTGTGCCGCCGCTCAGGAGGGACGAGGGCGCTCCACCGCGCGCGGACCGCGGGTCCGACGTCGACCGAGACGGCGCCGGCGACCACCGCCATCCCGAACCACGTCACGACCGGTGTCGCGGCGAGCACCGCCCACACGAGCATCACGACCGCGAGCGACAACGTCAGGGCGGCGAGGAGCAGCACGGGGCGCTGCCCGCGGCGATCCATGAGTCGGGACCACAGCGGGCCCGCGAACGCCGTGCCGACGACGAAGGCGGCGCCCACTCCGCCCGCGAGCGCGAAGCTCCCGGTCGCGGCCTGGACGAGCAGCACGATGCCGAGGTTGAGCGTTCCGCGCGGGAAGCGGGCGACCCACCCGGCGAGGGTGAACCAGGGGGCTCCGGTCACGCGCAGCACGTCGCGGTAGCCGGAGAAGTCGATACGGGTCACGGGAGACCTGTGCCGTTCTGGCCGGACGAACCCGGGAGATTCCCGAGGGCTGATCGCCGACGCCTCCAACGTATACCTTCGCCGCTGACGACAGAGCGCCCCGCCGCCGTCCGGTGGAGTGGTGTCGTCTTCCGGTCGATCGGGGTAGGGGCCCTGCTCTCGACCGGAAGACGACACCCCGGAGCCGGACGACGGCGGGGGCGCGGGAGCCGGTGTCAGACCCGGCTCACTCCCATTCGATCGTCCCCGGCGGCTTCGACGTCACATCGAGCACGACGCGGTTGACTTCCCGCACCTCGTTGGTGATGCGGTTCGAGATCTTCGACAGCACGTCGTAGGGCAGACGCGTCCAGTCGGCGGTCATCGCGTCCTCGCTGGAGACGGGGCGCAGCACGATCGGGTGACCGTAGGTGCGGCCGTCGCCCTGCACACCCACCGAGCGCACGTCGGCCAGCAGCACGACGGGGCACTGCCAGATCTCGGCATCCAGGCCGGCCTTCGTCAGCTCGGCGCGGGCGATGGCGTCGGCCTCACGCAGGATCTCGAGGCGGTCAGCGGTGACCTCGCCCACGATGCGGATGCCAAGACCGGGCCCCGGAAAGGGCTGCCGGCCGACGATCGCCTCGGGGAGGCCGAGCTCGCGACCGATCGCGCGGACCTCGTCCTTGAAGAGGGTGCGCAGCGGCTCGACGAGCTCGAACTGCAGGTCTTCGGGGAGGCCGCCGACGTTGTGGTGCGACTTGATGTTCGCGGTTCCCGCGCCGCCGCCGGACTCGACGACGTCGGGGTACAGCGTGCCCTGCACGAGGAAGCGGATCGGCTCGCCGTCGGCCTTCGCCTCGGCGACGAGGTCGGCCTGCACCTTCTCGAACGCGCGGATGAACTCGCGGCCGATGATCTTGCGCTTCTCTTCGGGGTCGCTGACGCCGGCGAGGGCGTTGAGGAACGTCTCGCGCGCGTCGACGGTGATGAGCCGCACGCCGGTGGAGGCGACGTAGTCGTTCTCGACCTGCTCGCGCTCGCCCTTGCGGAGGAGCCCGTGGTCGACGAACACGGCGACGAGCTGGTCGCCGACAGCTTCGTGCACGAGGGCGGTCGAGACGGCGGAGTCGACGCCGCCCGACAGCGCGGACAGCACACGGCCGGTGCCGACCTGCTCGCGGATGCGGGCGACCTGCTCGGCGATCACGTTGCCGCTGTTCCAGTCCGCCGGGAGCCCGGCCGCCTTGTGCAGGAAGTTCTCGATGACGCGCTGACCGTGGTCGGTGTGCTTCACCTCGGGGTGCCACTGCACGCCGTACATGCGGCGGGCGTCGTTGGCGAAGGCCGCGACGGGCGTGTGCGCGGTGCGCGCGAGGACCTCGAACCCCTCGGGGGCGCGCGAGACCTGATCGCCGTGGCTCATCCAGACGTTCTGCTCGGCGGGCTGTCCCTCGAGGAGCGTGCCTTCGGTGACGACCGTGGCATCCGTCGCGCCGTACTCGCGGAGACCGGTGTTCGCGACCTCGCCGCCCAGGGCCTGGGCCATCACCTGGAATCCGTAGCAGATGCCGAGCGTCGGCACATCGAGGTCGAACACGCCACCGTCGAGCCGCGGGGCACCCTCTTCGTACACCGACGAGGGGCCGCCGGAGAGGATGATGCCCACGGGGTTCTTCGCGGCGATCTCATCGGCCGTCGCGGTGTGCGGGACGATCTCGCTGTAGACACCGGCTTCGCGGACGCGGCGGGCGATCAGCTGCGCGTACTGGGCGCCGAAGTCGACGACGAGGACGGGACGCTGCGACGTTTCGGTCTGTTCGGTCACCGGGGTCCTTCCGGGGCGGGGACGGGAGCGGATGCCTCGGCGGCTTCGCGCTCGGCGAGGTAGGCGCGCACGCTGCGAGCGGTGCGCACCTCGAGGATGAAGGAGAGGAAGGGCACGACGCCGCCGAGCGCAAGGAACACGAAACGGCGGAACGGCCAGCGCATGAGACTCCACACGCGGAAGCAGGAGAAGAGGTACACGACGTAGAACCAGCCGTGGATCACGAGGATCGCGAGCGAGATGTTCACACCGTCGCCGGTCGAGAGGATCTCGCAGCCGCTGCCACCCGGCACGAACAGGGAGAACCACTGGCATCCGGGACCCGGGATGGCATCGGCGAACCACAGGAAGCCACCGGATCCGCCCAGGAAGAGTTCCTTGTGGATGGGCGTGTACTTCACGATCATCTCGGCGACCAGCAGGAGCAGGCCGGTACCGGTGATGATCGAGCAGATCTGGTAGAACTTCAGGGCTCCGCGGATCGCCGGGAACGAGGCGAGCTTGGGGGCGCGGGGCATGGATGCCAGTCTAGTCGCGGGATTCCGCGGAGCCCGCCGCGAGGGCCTCGGACTGTTCGTCCTCGAGATCTTCCACTTCCTTCTCCCACGCGTCGCGGGCCAGGCGGTACCAGAGGTACAGCGCGAAGCCGGCGAAGATGGCCCACTCCACGGCGTAGAAGATGTTCAGCCAGTTCACGCTGGAGCGCTCATCGGGAGCGGGCGAGTCGATGGCATCCAGGGGTCCGATCGCGGACTGCGACGCGAGATAGGGACGGTAGACGGCGACCCCGTCGACGTCGTGCCAGCGCCCCAGCAGCACGGCCGGAGACATCCGCGTCATGGTCTGCGGGTCGACCCCCGCCGGCGGGCGGCCCGGACCCTCGTCCGAGATGAGACGCCCGGTCACCGTGACGATGGCGTCGGGATCGGACTCGACCTGAGCCTGGAGGGCGTCGACGGCGTTCCGCGCGGAGGCCGCATCACTCGCCCAACCCACGGCGACCGCGACCGAGGTGGGCGTCGCCACCCCGTCGAGTCGCAGCTGACCGGTGACCCAGTACCCCTCGACACCGTCGTTGTACCGGGACGAGACGACGAGGAAGTCGTCGGAAATCCAGCGACCACTGGCCTCGACCCGCTGCCCGACGAGCGGCTCGGGCAGATAGGCGCCCGGCTGCGCGACGTCGGCGAGCGGTCGCACGATCTCTGTCTGTCCGGGCTCGGCGGGAGCCGTGTCGATCGCGCGGCCGAGCTGCCACTGCCCGAGCCACGCCAGGAGGCCGGCGACGACGAGCGAGAACGCCAGGAGCGCCAGCCAGCGCGGGCGCAGCATGACCTCGCGCAGGGTCGGCGGGAAGACCTGGCGGGGCTCCTGCTCGAGCGCGGTGGGAGAGGTCACGCGGTCTCCGGCATCAGTGTCCGTAGGGCGCGACGACGACCTCGACGCGCTGGAACTCCTTGAGGTCGGAGTACCCGGTCGTGGCCATCGACTTCCTGAGCGCTCCGATGAGGTTGGCGGTGCCGTCGGCCACGGGGGCCGGGCCGTACAGGATCTGCTCGAGCGGACCCACGCGGTCGACCGCGACGCGGTGGCCGCGCGGCAGCTTGGGGTGGTGCGCCTCGGGACCCCAGTGGAAACCGCGCCCCGGGGCGTCGGTGGCCCGCGCGAGCGCGACGCCCAGCATGACCGCGTCCGCACCCATGGCGAGCGCCTTGACGATGTCGCCCGAGGTTCCGACGCCGCCGTCGGCGATGACGTGCACGTAGCGGCCGCCCGACTCGTCGAGGTAATCGCGGCGGGCACCGGCGACATCGGCGACCGCGGTGGCCATCGGAGCGTGGAGGCCGAGGGTCACGCGGGTCGTGGAGGCGGCGCCGCCGCCGAAGCCGACCAGCACGCCCGCGGCGCCCGTGCGCATGAGGTGCAGGGCAGCGGTGTAGGTGGCGGCCCCGCCGACGATCACCGGAACGTCGAGGTCGTAGATGAACTTCTTGAGGTTCAGCGGCTCGGCCACGCTCGAGACGTGCTCGGCGGAGACGGTCGTCCCTCGGATGACGAAGAGGTCGACGCCCGCGGCGACGACGGTCTCGTACAGGTCGTGGGTGCGCTGGGGCGTCAACGCTCCGGCGACGGTGACCCCGGCGGCGCGGACCTCGGCGAGACGGTCGCGCACGAGCTCGGGCTTGATGGGCTCGGAGTAGAGCTCCTGCATGCGGCGGGTGGCTTCGGAGTCGGGGAGCCCCGCGATCTCGGCCAGCAGCGGCTCGGGGTCGTCGTAGCGCGTCCACAAGCCCTCGAGGTCGAGGACGCCGAGACCGCCGAGGCGGCCGAGCTCGATCGCGGTGCGGGGACTCACGACGGAGTCCATCGGGGCACCGAGCACCGGGATCTCGAACGGGAACGCGTCGATGGTCCACGCCGTCGACACGTCTTCCGGGTTGCGCGTGCGGCGCGACGGCACGACGGCGATGTCGTCGAAGGTGTAGGCGCGGCGGGCACGCTTGGCGCGGCCGAGGTCGATCTCCATGGTCACTCCCCCAGCCTACCCGCCCGCATTTTGCCGGTCCGCGTCCTCACCAGGGTTCGTCCGCCCGGGGCGCCATCGAGAGCACACGCACCTTGTCGGTCGGGAAGCAGGCATCGAAGAGCTCGTGCACCCGCGGGTCGGTGTCGTAGTCGTCGGCGAGGCGCAGGCCGAACATCGAGTTGATCATCATGCCCTGGGCCAGGAACGCCTGCGCGGAGGCGACGTCGAATCCGACGCCGCGCAAGAACTCCCACACGCGCGCGAAGCCGTCACGGGCACGCGGCCCGATGACCGGGTGGGCGCCCAGCAGGAACGCGTGCGACAGGGTCTGATGCAGACCCCGCACCTGCAGGAGGCCGATGTAGGCGTGACCGACGCGTTCCGGCAGCTCACCCGGGGTCGCACCCTCGGCGGCCACGGCGAAGGCGCTCAGCAGGCGACTCATCGCATCATCGAGTGCAGCGACGAAGAGGTTCTCCTTCGTACCGAACAGACGCACGACGTACGGCTGGGAGATGCCCGCCGCGCGGGCCACGTCGTCGGTCGTGGTGCCCACGTATCCCTTGGCGCCGAACACGGCGAGCGCGGCGGCCAGGATCTGCTCCCGCCGCTCCTCCGAGCTCATTCGGCGCGCGGGCGCGGAGTCTGTCGGTGACGGCATGTTGACAGGTTATCAGTCGATTACTACAGTGACCTCAGATTTGTTATCAGTCGATTACAACAAGGAGCTCTCGTGAACACTCCCCCTCGATCGCGCCCGTTCGTCTGGGTCGTGATCGCCGCGTCCCTGCCGATGTTCATGGCCACCCTCGACAACCTCGTCATGACCAACGCCCTCCCCGTCCTCCACAGCGAGCTCGGCGCGAGCATCGAGGAGCTGCAGTGGTTCGTCAACGCGTACACGCTCGCCTTCGCGAGCCTCATCCTCATCGCCTCCGCCCTCGGTGATCGCTTCGGACGGCGCACGGCGTTCGTCGTCGGCATCGTCGCCTTCGGGGTCGGGTCCGTGCTCGCGGCGCTGAGCGTCGACCCCGCTCAGCTGATCGCGGCACGGGCGGTCCAGGGACTCGGTGCGGCAGGCGTCATGCCGCTGTCCCTCGCCCTCCTCAGCGGCGCCGTCGCCCCGGAGCGTCGACCTCTCGCCATCGGCATCTGGGGAGGCATCTCCGGTCTCGGAGTCGCGGTCGGACCGCTCGTGGGCGGCGCGGTCATGGAGGGGTGGAACTGGCAGGCGATTTTCTGGCTCAACGTGCCCGTCGCCGTCCTGGCGATCCCGCTCGCCCTGTGGGCTCTCCCCAACGCGTTCGGCGACCGCGCGCGCATCGATGTCGTCGGAGCCGTCCTGGCCGGAAGCGGCGTCCTGGCCCTGGTGCACGCGATCGTCCGCGGCAACGACGACGGGTGGGGCTCGGCATCCGTCGTGGTCGAACTCGTGCTCGGCTCGCTCCTGGTGATCGCGTTCGTGGGCTGGCAGCTGCGGACCCGATCGCCCCTCGTGCCCCTGCGGCTGTTCCGCGACCGGTCCTTCTCGGTCACGAACGTGGTCGGCTTCGCCTTCAGCTTCGGGACGTTCGGAGCGGTGTTCCTCCTCATCCAGTTCCTGCAGGTGGTGCAGGGGTCGACCCCGTTCGAAGCGGCGCTGCAGACGACCCCCTGGACCCTCGCTCCGATGGTCGTCGCGCCGCTCGCCGGCATCTTCGCCCCGCGGGTCGGAACGCGTCCGCTCATGATCGCGGGGCTCCTGCTGCAGGCCATCGCCCTCGGTTGGATCGCGCTCACCATGTCGGCCGAGGTCGAGTACGCCACGCTCGTGCCGCCGTTCATCTTCGCGGGAGTGGGCATGGGACTCGTCTTCGCCCCGTCGGCGACGGCGTTGCTCGCCACACTCGACGTCGTCGACCACGCGAAGGCGTCCGGCGTCAACTCCACCGTGCGCGAGATCGGGCTGGCGCTCGGGACCGCCGTCATGACGGCCATCTTCGTCGGCGCCGGCGGGCAGCTGGTGCCGGATCTCTACGTGGATGCCGCCCGCCCCGCGATCTTTGTCGGCTCGGCGGTGCTGCTCGTCGCCGCCGGCCTGGCCCTGCTCCTGCCCGCCGGCCGGTCGCCGCGCGCGGTGGTCGACCCGCAGGCGGCACCCGCGGAACCGTCGCTGGCCCGCTGACGCCGAACCGCGCGCGGTCCCCTCAGTCCGTCCCGCTCGACGCCCCCGGTTCCGCCGGGGGCGTCGAGCGCGGGGCGGCAGGATCGGTCGGCGCGTCCGCCCCGCGCAGCCTCCGGGTCAGCGGCCCGTCCAGGAAGAACAGCAGGAACCCGGCGGACCCGACCAGAGGACTCACCGCGACCGCGAGCCCGCTGAGGATCACGGCGCTGAGCGCCGCACGTCCGAGGCGCTTCGCATCGTCGCGCGAGAGGTCGGGGATCGCGCCCGAGCGCAGCGCCCACGTCCACTGGAACCAGCCCACGAGGATCGCCAGGAAGAAGTTCACCGGCAGCAGCACACGGCCGAGCAGGAACTGGGAGTAGTCGGTGTCCAACGACGTCGTGAACGGGACCAGCACGATCAGCAGCAGCCGGAGGTTGTTGATCCACATGCCGGCGTTGTCGATCCGGACGATCCACTCGAACTGTCGCACGTGCGTCATCCACATGATGCAGAGCACCAGGAAGCTGATGACGAACGAGAAGACCGGATGCAGCAGGAGGGCCAGGGCGCCGGCGAGGTCGGCATCCGAGGCCACGTCGCCGAGCGACTGCGACGTGAGGTCCAGAACGAGCAGCGTCGCCGCGATCGCGAAGACGCCGTCCGTGTACGCCTCGGTGCGTCGGGCCGAGACGGTGACCGAGGGATGCCTCTCGCGTCGGATCATGCGCACAGCGTAGCCGCGCGCCCGCAACGCCGAAGGGCCGGGCGATCGCTCGCCCGGCCCTTCGGAATCCCGATCACTTCTTGTAGTTCGGAGCCTCGACGACGATCTGCACGTCGTGCGGGTGCGACTCCTTGAGTCCCGCCGAGGTGATGCGGACGAACTTGCCCTTGGTCTTCAGCTCCTCGACCGTGCGGGCACCGACGTAGAACATCGACTGCCGGAGGCCGCCGATGAGCTGGTACGCCACCGCGGCGACGGGTCCGCGGTACGGGACCTGACCCTCGATGCCCTCGGGGATCAGCTTGTCGTCGCTGGGCACGTCGGCCTGGAAGTACCGGTCCTTCGAGTACGAGGTCTTCTTGCCCCGGGTCTGCAGCGCACCCAGCGACCCCATGCCGCGGTACTGCTTGAACTGCTTGCCGCCCTGGAACACGATCTCGCCCGGAGACTCGTCCGTGCCGGCGAGCAGCGAACCGAGCATCACGGTGTCGGCACCGGCGACGAGCGCCTTGGCGATGTCGCCCGAGTACTGCAGGCCACCGTCGGCGATCACCGGCACACCCGCCGGGATCGCGGCCTGCGCGGCCTCGTAGATGGCGGTGACCTGCGGCACGCCGACACCCGCGACGACACGCGTGGTGCAGATCGAGCCCGGACCGACGCCGACCTTCACGGCGTCCACGCCGGCGTCGATGAGAGCCTGGGCGCCCTCGCGCGTAGCGACGTTGCCGCCGATGACGTCGACGTGCGCGAACGACTCGTCCGCCTTCAGTCGACGGACGATGTCGATGACACCGGCCGACTGCCCGTTGGCGGTGTCGACGACGAGCACATCGACACCGGCGTCGCGCAGGGCCTCGGCGCGCTGCCACGCGTCGCCGAAGAAGCCGATCGCCGCGCCGACGCGCAGGCGACCCTGCTCGTCCTTGGTCGCGAGGGGGTACTTCTCGCTCTTGTCGAAGTCCTTGATGGTGATGAGGCCCGCGAGCTTGCCGTCGTCGTCGACGAGCGGCAGCTTCTCGACGCGGTGCTTGGCGAAGGTGGCGATGACGTCGTTCGCGTGGATGCCGACGGGGCCGGTGATGAGGCCCTCCTTCGTCATCACGTCCTTGACCAGGGTCGTCTGGCGCTCGAAGCCCGAGACGAATCGCATGTCGCGGTTGGTGATGATGCCGACCAGGACGCCGTCCGGGTCGATGACCGGCAGACCCGAGATGCGGTACTGCGCGCACATCGCGTCGACCTCGGCCACGGTGGCATCCGGGGTCGTGGTGATCGGGTTCGAGACCATGCCGGACTCGCTGCGCTTGACCTGGTCGACGATCGCCGCCTGGTCCTCGATCGAGAGGTTGCGGTGCACGATGCCGATGCCGCCCTGGCGCGCGATCGCGATCGCCATGCGGGCCTCGGTCACGGTGTCCATCGCGGACGACAGCAGCGGGGTCGCGACGGTGATGCGACGGGTGAGCCGCGACGACGTGTCTGCCTCGCTCGGGATGACGTCCGTGTGCCCCGGCAGGAGCAGGACGTCGTCATACGTCAGTCCGATGAAACCGAAGGGGTCGTGCTGCTCCATGGATCCTCCTGCGCGCGCGGCGCCTGTTCGAAAAAGGACGACGTCGGCCGGTGCGCGCCTAGCGCTCCGCCATGAATTCTAAGCGCCGCGAGGGGCGGAATCATTCCCGAGTCGCCGCTCGCGCGGGCGGCTTCGCCACGACACGGTTCGCTAACGGCGACGAGCCGAAACACGAACGACACATTACGCTCGTAGCGTCGATCGTCGAAGCTGACGAAACGACATCGTCAGCGCTGCCGAACTGGAGACTCCGTGGGTCATTCCTCCCCCACCGCGACACGATCGCGCACCCTTGCCCGCCCAGCCCTCCTCATCGTGTCGCTTCTGGCGAGCGCGGTCGCGGCCCTGAGTCTGTTCCTGGCCGCACCGGCTCACGCGCAGACCACACCGGCTCCCACCCCGGCGTCGACGCCCGGTGCGGTCGACGTCGCGACCCAGTACACGATCGGCGGCATCATCCGCAGCGGAGACGAACCCGTCGAAGGGGTCGAGATCGCGGTCGAGGGCTCCGGCTTCTCAGAAGTCGGCACCACGGGTGCCGACGGCCGCTGGTCGGTCGCCGTCCCGGGCCCGGGCCAGTACACCGCGAAGCTCAACGTCGATTCGCTGCCCGACGGCGTCGCCCCGCGCGACCCCGAGAACATCACGCGCGACGTGACCGTCGGCACCACCAACACCGTGAACGTCCTCTTCCCCACCGGCGAGGGCACCGCGGCGACGGGGTCGATCTGGGAGACCCTCTTCTCGCGCTTCATCTACGGCCTGAACTTCGGGCTGCTGCTCGCCCTCGCCGCGATCGGCATCTCGCTCATCTTCGGCACGACCGGTGTGAACAACTTCGCGCACGGCGAGATGCTGACCTTCGGCGCGATCATCTTCTACGTGTTCACCTCGCTCGGCTGGAACCTCCTCCTGGCCGTGCTGCTCACGGTGGCGCTGTCCGCCGCCCTTGGCTGGACACAGGATGCCGTGCTGTTCAAACCTCTCCGCAAACGCGGGGTCGGGTTGGTCCAGGTACTCATCGTGACCATCGGCCTCTCGATCGTCCTGCGCTACCTGTACCTCTACTTCTTCGACGGCGGCACCCGGAACATCGACACCGGCATCACCGACAACGTCACGATCGGTCCGGTGACGATCACGCTCACGTCGCTGATCAGCATGGGCGTGAGTGTGGTCATGCTCGCCGCGGTCGCCTACTTCCTGACCCGCACCCGCATCGGCAAGGCGACCCGCGCGGTCAGCGACAACGCCTCGCTCGCGGCGGCATCCGGAATCAACGTCGACCGCGTCATCCGCATCGTCTGGGTCCTCGCGGGCGCACTCACCGGCCTCTCGGGCGTGCTCTACGGCCTGTACCGCGGTGTCACGTGGGACATGGGCTTCGCGATCCTCCTGCTGCTGTTCGCGGCGGTGACCCTCGGTGGTCTGGGCAGTGCCTTCGGCGCCCTCGTCGGCTCGCTCATCATCGGCATCATCACGGAAATGTCCACCATCGTCATCCCGCCGGACCTCCGGTACGCGGTGGCGTTGATCGTCCTCATCGGCGTGCTGCTGTTCCGGCCGCAAGGTGTGCTCGGTCGTAAAGAGCGGATCGGCTGAGGAAGAACGACATGGACTGGCTCTCAATCTTCAACAACGCCGCCGGCGAGCTCATCAGCCCGACGACGGCCGCCTACGCCCTCGCCGCGATCGGCCTCAGCGTCCACTTCGGCTACGCAGGTCTGCTGAACTTCGGTCAGGCCGGCTTCATGGCCGTCGGCGCCTACGCCTTCGCCATCGCCACGCTGTCGTTCTCGGCCCCCGTGTGGCTGGCGATCCTCGTCGCGATCGTCGCATCGGTGCTGTTCGCCTTCATCCTCGGCATCCCCACCCTGCGTCTGCGCGCCGACTACCTTGCCATCGTGACCATCGCGGCGGCAGAGATCGTCCGGTACGTGGTCTCGACGGTCGGGCTCACCGACATCACCGGCGGTTCGCAGGGCCTCAACGGGTACAACCGCGAATTCCAGAACATGAACCCGCTCCCCGGCGGCACCTACGGCATCGGGCCGTGGACCTACTCCGCCAACGACTGGTGGGTGCGCCTGTTCGGCTGGGGGCTCGTGATCCTCGCCACTCTCCTGGTGTGGCTCCTGATGCGCAGCCCGTGGGGCCGCGTCGTCAAGGGCATCCGCGAAGACGAGGATGCCGTGCGCAGCCTCGGCAAGAACGTCTACTCCTACAAGATGCAGGCGCTCGTGCTCGGCGGCGTGATGGGCGGTCTCGCCGGTGTGGTGTTCATCCTCCCGCGCGCTGTCCAGCCCGGTAACTACGGAACCGCGCTGACGTTCTTCATCTGGACCGCGCTGCTGCTCGGCGGCGCCGCGACCCTCCTCGGCCCCATCGTGGGCGCCGCGCTCTTCTGGGTGCTGCTGTCGCTGTCCAACGGCATCATCGTGGGGCTCCGCGATGTCGGCATCCTCGGCTTCATGAGCTCGACCCAGACCGGGCAGGTGCGCTTCATCATCGTCGGGATCGGGCTGATGCTCCTGGTCATCTTCCGGCCACAGGGC
This sequence comes from Microbacterium proteolyticum, assembly GCF_029639405.1. Classification (NCBI taxonomy): domain Bacteria; kingdom Bacillati; phylum Actinomycetota; class Actinomycetes; order Micrococcales; family Microbacteriaceae; genus Microbacterium; species Microbacterium proteolyticum. The sequence goes on along the minus strand of NZ_CP121274.1, from coordinate 1,888,924 downwards.
ATCTTCGGCAACAAGAAGGAGCTGTCGTTCAATGTCTGACACGACCGTCACCCACCCCCTGGTGAAGGGCGAGGTCGGCCCCGGCTGCGAGAAGGTCGACCCGATCGTCGTCGCCGACGGAGTCACGCGGCAGTTCGGCGGGCTCAAGGCCGTCGACGTCGAGCACCTCGAGATCCCCCGCGGGCAGATCACGGCCCTCATCGGCCCGAACGGCGCCGGCAAGACCACGCTGTTCAACCTGCTCACCGGGTTCGACAAGCCCAACACCGGCCGCTGGAGCTTCGAGGGGTCCAACCTCGCCGGGGTGCCCGCATTCAAGGTGTCGCGCAAGGGCATGGTCCGCACGTTCCAGCTGACCAAGTCGCTCGGCCGCCTCTCCGTGCTGCAGAACATGCTTCTGGGAGCACGCGGGCAGAAGGGCGAGAACATCTTCCGGGCCATGATCCCCGGGATCTGGAGCTCGCAGGAGAAGTCGAACACCGAGCGCGCCGACGACCTGCTGCGCCGGTTCAAGCTGGACGCCAAGCGCGAGGACTTCGCCGCGTCGCTCTCCGGCGGCCAGCGCAAGCTCCTCGAGATGGCGCGCGCGCTCATGAGCGACCCGACGCTTGTCATGCTCGACGAGCCGATGGCCGGCGTGAACCCGGCTCTCACGCAGAGCCTGCTCGGCCACATCCTCGACCTGAAGAAGGAAGGCATGACGGTGCTCTTCGTCGAGCACGACATGCACATGGTCCGCCACATCTCGGACTGGGTCGTCGTCATGGCCGAGGGCCGCGTGGTCGCCGAGGGCCCGCCCGAGACGGTGATGAGCGACCAGGCGGTCATCGACGCCTACCTCGGCGCGCACCACGACACCGACCTGGGCGACATGACCACGTCGCAGATGGAGACCATCCAGGCCGAGGCCGCCGCCGAAGCCGAAGCCGACCTCGTCGCCGACGAGAAGGACGGGAAGCTCTGATGACCGACACCGCAACCGCAACCCGCACCGCGGTGCTGCGTACCGACGACCTCGTCGCCGGCTACCTGCCCGGTGTGAACATCCTCAACGGGTGCACCGTTGATGCCTACCAGGGCGACCTGATCGGCATCATCGGCCCGAACGGCGCCGGCAAGTCGACCCTGCTGAAGGCCATCTTCGGCCAGGTCAAGATCCGCGGCGGTGCCGTCCTGCTCAACGGCGAGGACATCACCGCGCTCAAGGCCGACAAGCTCGTCGGCAAGGGCGTCGGCATGGTCCCGCAGAACAACAACGTGTTCCCGAGCCTGTCGATCGAGGAGAACCTGCAGATGGGGCTCTTCCAGCGCCCCAAGGTCTTCGCCGAGCGCTTCGAGTTCGTCACGGGCCTGTTCCCCGAGCTCGCCAAGCGCCGCCGTCAGCGCGCCGGCTCGCTCTCGGGCGGTGAGCGGCAGATGGTCGCCATGGGTCGCGCGCTCATGATGGACCCGTCGGTGCTGCTCCTCGACGAGCCCTCGGCCGGCCTCTCCCCCGTTCGCCAGGACGAGACGTTCCTCCGGGTCGCGGAGATCAACCGCGCCGGCGTGACGATCATCATGGTCGAGCAGAACGCCCGCCGCTGCCTGCAGATCTGCCACCGGGCGTACGTGCTCGACCAGGGCAAGGACGCGTACACGGGCACCGGGCGCGAGCTGCTCACCGACCCCCGCGTCATCGAGCTCTACCTCGGCACGCTGGCCGCCGACGAGGACGCCAAGCGCGACGCACGGGAGACCGAAGCCTGATCCGCGCGCGTCCCGTGGGGGCGACGCTCACTCTGGTGGGCGTCGCCCTCGCGGGATGCTCCGCGGCTCCTCCGCCCGGCATCCCGACCGGCCTGACGGTCGCGGTCATCCAGCAACGCGGCGACATCGCGCCGGGACGGGTGCAGCTCCGGGTCGACAACGGTTCGGATGAGACGGTGACGATCGCAGCCGCGACACTGGCGGCGCCGGCGCTGGCTTCCCCCGCCGCGTGGGATGCCCGCCGCACGGAGACGCTCGCGCCCGGCCGCATCCTGGACCTTCCGGTGACCCTCCCCGCCCTGCGCTGCGGGTCGGGCGATGGGGCGGCCCGCGTGACCCTCGAGACGACGATCGGCGGCATCTCGGGGACGTCCGAAGTCGACGCCGACGATCCGCTCGGCATCCTCGCCCGCCTGAGCGCGACACAGTGCGACCGCGACGATCTCGCGGCCGTGGCGAAGGTCGCGGCCACGGCCGCGTCGTCGCGCGGGGACGGGACGGCCGACCTGACGATCTCGATCACGCCGACGGACGGAGACGGCGCGCCGATCGAGCTCGAGGCGCTCCGGGGCACCCCGCTGCTGCATTTCGCCGAGGGGGAGGAAGCGGTGCTCGACACGACCGTCTCCCCCGGCGACGCCCCCTCGACGCTGACGGTGGCCGTGACGCCGCGCCGGTGCGACCCGCACGCGATCGCGGAAGACAAGGTCGGAACGCTCTTCGACCTCGTCGCCCGTGTCGACGGCCGCGAGGTGGTGGTCTCGCTGCCACGCCCGCAGGCGGTGGCCGACGACCTGCTCGCCTTCACCGCCGCCGCCTGCGGCCTGACGCCCGCCTCCTGACGCGTGCGCGTGCCGCGTGAGGGGTCATTTCTGTCGCCTGAGAGCATTCGAAGCGACAGATATTGACCCCTCACGCGCGGGACACAGGCAGAAGGGCCCGGATGCCGTGGCATCCGGGCCCTTCCCGATCAGATCAGATCACTCGTTGAGCGAACCGAACTCCGTGTTCAGCAGGGTGTACTTGTTGTCGGCACCGTACTGGTAGATGCCGATGTACGCCTCGGTCGGGTCACCGTTCGCGTCGAACGTGATCGGGCCCGAGACACCGTCGTAGTCGATGTCCTTGCCGTCGTTGATCAGCGTCAGGCAGTCCGCGAACGTCGTGCACTTCTCGCCACCCTCGGTGACCGACTGCAGGTTGTCACGGATCGCCGTCCCCGAGTCGTCCTTGGCCTGCGCCGCAGCCAGGGCCGCGACGATGACCGCGTCGTACGACTCCGGCGCGTAGCTGAAGTCGGTGAGCGCCGGGTCGACCTCGAGGAGACGGCTCTGGAAGGCGGTGTCGGCCGGGTTGCCGGGCAGCGTGCCCTTGGCGCCCTGGAGCGTGCCGGGCTGGAACTCGTACGAGTTGGACAGGTTGCCGTCGACGAAGTAGACCTTCGACCCCGGGAAGCCCTGCGTGTTCACCAGCTGCGGGATGATCGAGGAGGTCTCCTCGAACGCGATGACCGCGATGGCGTCGGGCTTGGCGGCCAGGAGCTGGTCGACCTGCGACGTGAAGACCGTGTCGCCCGGGTTGTAGGGAACCGCGACCGAGACCTCGCCGCCGGCAGCCTCGATGGCCTTGGTGGCGTTGTCCTTCAGGCCGGTGCCGTACGGGTCGTTGATGTAGATGATGCCGACGTTGGCGGCACCGTCACCGGTCATGAGGTTACCGAGCACGCGACCCTGGAGGACGTCCGAGGGGGCGGTGCGCCAGTAGTACCCGTCGTCGGCGTACGTCGTGAAGTCGGGCGACGTGTTGGCCGGCGAGATCTGGACGATGCCCGCGTTGACCAGCTGGTCGACGAACGTGAACGACACACCCGAGGACGCGGCACCGATAACGACGTCGGCTCCGGCGCTGACGAGCTCCGTCGCCGACTGCGTGGCGATGTCGGTCGTCGTGTCACCCGAGTCGCGCTCGGTGAGCGTGGTCTTGAACGGGAACGCGTCGCCCGTGGCCTCGATGTCCTTGATCGCGAGCTTCACGCCGGCGACCTCGGGCGGGCCGAGGAAGGCGAGGTTACCGGTGGCGGGCAGGATCGTGCCGACGCTGAACGTGCCGTCGGCCGTGGACACGGCGCCTCCGCTGGACGATGCGCTGGGGGCGGCGGCGTCGCCGCCACCGGCGCAACCGGCGAGGACGAGCGCGCTGGCACCGACCAGAGCGAGACCGCCCAGGACCTTGCCGGCACGCGAACGCGTGAAGACGCTCATAGTGCTCCTTGCTGTGGATGAACGTTGGACGGCACAGGGGTGCCGTCTGGTGTCCTAAACCTAATCGTCTCCACGTTTTCGTCGTGTTGCCGTTCGTTAACGATGTGCGTCGCCGAGGTCACGGCGTCATAACGCCCTCTAGACGGGTTCGCCGACATCCGATATTGCGGTCCGGCGCCGGCGCGACGCCACGAGCGAGTCGACGCTGAGAATCGTCAGCGCGACCCAGACCAGCCCGAACCCGATCCACCGCTCGAGCGTCATCGGCTCGTGGAGCACCCACACGCCGATCCCGAACTGGATGATCGGCGCGACGAATTGGATGAGACCCATGACCGTCAGCGGCGCCCGGCGAGCCCCGGCCGCGAACAGCAGCAACGGAATCGCGGTGATCGCTCCCGCCGATGCCAACAGGGTGGTGTGCAGGGGGCCGTTCGCGCCCATGGTGAGCCCGCTCGTCAGGGCCACGAGGATCAGCTGCACGATCGCGACCGGGAGCAGCCAGAAGGATTCGAGGGTCAGACCGCTGACGGCATCCACGGACGGGCCGATCTGCTTCTTGACCAGTCCGTAGACGCCGAACGACAGCGCCAGCGTCAGGGCGATCCAGGGGAATGCCCCGTAACCCACGACGATCACCATCACCGCGGCCACCGACAGTCCGATCGCGATCCACTGGACCGGACGCAGCCGCTCGCGGAGCACCGTGACCCCGAGCAGCACCGTGACGATGGGGTTGATGAAGTAGCCGAGGCTCGTCTCGATCACCCGGTCGTTCAGGGCGCCGTAGACGTAGGTCTGCCAGTTGACGTAGATGAGGGCGCCGGCCAGCGCCGTCAGGCCGAGGAGGCGGGGCTGGCGCACGATCGCGAGGAAGGGGCGCCACGCGCGCAGGACCGTCAGCAGGATCAGGCAGAACACGAACGACAGCAGGATGCGCCACGCGACCAGCTCCCACGGACCGGTCGGCTCGAGCTGCAGGAAGTACAGCGGCAGCACGCCCCACAGCAGATAGGCGGCGAAGGCGAACAGGCCGCCGCGGACGGATCCCGAGGCGGGCGGCGAAGCGGGGGTCACTGCCTCAGCCTAGGCGCGGGCGCCGACGCGGATCTGCCGGAGACCGTGCATTCCGCGCCAAAAGCAGAACCCCGGATGCCGAGGCATCCGGGGTTCTACGGAAATCGCAGAGCGATCAGCGCACGACCACCGCGAGGACGTCGCGGGCCGAGAGCACGAGGTACTCGTCGGCGCCGAACTTGACCTCGGTCCCGCCGTACTTGCTGTAGAGCACGCGGTCGCCGACGGTGACGTCGAGGGGGACACGGTTGCCGTTGTCGTCGATACGGCCGGGTCCGACGGCGACGACCTCGCCCTCCTGCGGCTTCTCCTTGGCGGTGTCGGGGATGACGAGACCACTCGCGGTGGTCTGCTCAGCCTCGACCTGCTTGATGACGATGCGGTCCTCGAGCGGCTTGATGGAAACCGACACGGTCTACCTCTTCTTTCTCGTTACAGAAGACTTGTCAGCACTCACGCGGGGAGAGTGCTAATCCGAGTGTAGAGAAGCGTTGGCACTCACGCAACGCGAGTGCCAACAGAATCGACACCTAGGCTGGGCCGGTGGAGATCGCCGAGCTCACCGCCCTGCTCACCCCCGCGGGGCTGACCCTGCTCGACGAGCTGGGTCCGCTCACGACGACCGACGAAGCCGCGCGCGCGGTGTCGCGACTGCGGGCCGCCGGCCACTCCCCCGATCTCGTCGCCGCCGTCGTGGGCCAGGCCCGTCTGCGCGTGAAGGCCGCCGCGAAGTTCGGTCCGTTCGCCGACCGCATGCTCTTCACCCGGGCGGGACTGGAACAGGCGACGCGGCTGTCCATCGCCGCCCGCCATGCGGGGCGGTTCCGCGCGGCCGGTGTCTCGTCGGTGGCCGACCTCGGCTGCGGGATCGGTGGAGACGCCCTCGGCCTCGCGGGGCTCGGCATCCGCGTGGAAGCGGTCGACGCCGACGAGGTCACGGCCGCGATCGCCGCGTACAACCTCGCCCCCTTCGGCGAGGCCGTCACCGTGGCGCACGGGCGCGCGGAAGACGCCGACCTCGGCGGAGTGGATGCCGTGTGGCTCGACCCCGCGCGGCGCACCGCCGGGCACGGCGAGACGCGGCGCGTGTCGGCCGACCAGTGGTCGCCGTCACTGGACTGGGTGTTCGGGCTGCTGCAGGCGCGACCCGGCGGGGTGAAGCTCGGGCCGGCGTTCGACCGCGAACTGATCCCGGACGACGTCGAGGCGCAGTGGATCAGCGCCGACGGCTCGACGATCGAACTCGTCCTCTGGTCGGGACGTCTCGCTCGCGAGGGTGTGCGCCGCGCCGCGCTCGTCGTGCGGGGCGACGACGTGTGGGAGCTCACGGCTCCCGCCGACGCGACCGACGTCGAGCCGCGCGAACTCGGCGCCTTCGTGCACGAGCCCGACGGCGCCGTCATCCGCGCGCGACTGATCGGCGAGGTCGCCCGCTCCCTGGATGCCGGGATGCTGGCGCCGGGCATCGCCTACCTGACCTCCGACGCGGCGCTCACGAGCCCGTTCGTCTCGTCGTTCCGCGTCCGCGAGGAGCTCCCGGCGGACACGAAGAAGCTCGCGCGGGCGCTGCGGGAGCGCAACATCGGCACCCTCGAGATCAAGAAGCGCGGGGTCGACGTCGACCCCGCCGTGCTGCGGACCCGCCTGTCGCTGCGGGGCGACGAGTCGGCGACGCTGCTCATGACGCGCGTCGCGGGGCGCCGCGTCGCGCTCCTCGCCGACCGCGTGGGCTGATGGGCCCGGAGATCAGACCGTCGACAGCTGCGGCAGCGCCCAGATCAGCCAGCCGCCGCTGAAGATCACCGACAGCACGGCGAGCGCGAGCGCCCAGATCGCGACGCGGCGACTGTCGTGCGCGCGGCGCAGCGAGATGATCGACATGACGATCGCGACGACGCCGAGGGGCAGCAGGACGCCGGCGAACAGCGACGCGACGAGAGCGGCGATCGCGACGGCCAGGGCCCACGGCGCGACGGACGGTGGCGCGACCGGGGCCGGCGGGCTCCAGGGCACGACGTGCTCGCCGAACGCGGCGCGCTCGAGCTGCGCCGTGGGCAGCCGGTGGTCGTCGAAGGCGTCGCCCGCGGCGATCTGCTCGGCCGCGCTGGGGGCTCCCTCCGCCTCGGCCGCCTTGAGCGCGCGCCGGCTCGGCGGCTGCGTCTCGCTCACGAGGCCGCCCGTGCGGTCAGGGGCGCCGGGGCCGTGGCATCCGGATCCTCCGCCACCTGGATCTCGGTCACCGGAAGCGTCGAATCGGCCCCGAAGGCGAGGGTCGACGGGCGGCGCCCCGAGGTGATGAGTTCGGCGGCGAGCGCCGCGATCATGGCGCCGTTGTCGGTGCAGAGCCGCAACGGCGGGATGCGCACCGAGACGCCGGCGGCGGCGGCGCGCTCGAGGGCGACATCGCGCAGACGCTTGTTGGCGATCACTCCCCCGCCGAGGAGCAGGCGCGGCACCCCGTAGCGCTCGCACGCGTCGAGGGCCTTGGTGACGAGCACATCGACGACGGCCTCGCGGAACGACGCCGCGACGTCGGCGACCGGCACCGGCTGCCCCGCCGCTTCGTGCTGCTCGACCCACCGGGCCACGGCGGTCTTCAGGCCCGAGAACGAGAAGTCGTAGCGGTGGGATGCCATGTCGGAAGCGCGCGAGAGCCCGCGGGGGAAGCGGATCGCGGTCGGATCACCCGAAGCCGCGGCACGATCGATCTCGGGGCCGCCCGGGTACGGCAGCTTCAGCAGGCGCGCGACCTTGTCGAAGGCCTCGCCGGCCGCGTCATCCATCGTCTCGCCGAGCAGCTCGACGTCGCTGGTGAGATCGCGGACGAGGAGCAGGGACGTGTGCCCGCCGCTCACGAGCAGCGCGACGGTGGGGTACTCCAGCTCGCCGGCGTCGGCGTCGAGGATGTCGGCGGCGATGTGACCGACGAGGTGGTTGACGGCGTAAAGCGGCTTGTCGAGGGCGACCGCGAGGCCCTTGGCCGCACCGACGCCGACCATCAGGGCACCGGCGAGTCCGGGGCCGCTCGTGACGGCGACGGCGTCGATCTCGTCGAGCGTCACGCCCGCCTCGGCGAGCGCCGCGTCGATCGACGGCTGCAGGGCCTCGAGGTGCGCGCGGGCGGCGACCTCGGGCACGACACCGCCGTAGCGGGCGTGCTCGTCCATGCTCGAGGCGATCGTGTTGCTCAGCAGCTGCCGACCCCGGACGATGCCGATCCCGGTCTCATCGCAACTGGTCTCGATGCCGAGCACGAGGGGCGCGTCCATCAGCACCATCCCTTTCCGGTCGTCGCCGCATCGTCGGGCGTGCGGCGGGCCGCCCACGCGCGCAGGTCGAGCTGCATCACGATCGCGTCGACGTCGTCGGGCTGGTAGTACCGCGGGCGCCGCCCGACCTCGGCGAACCCTTCCGAGGCGTACAGGGTCTGGGCGACGGGGTTGTCGGCGCGCACCTCGAGGAACACGTCGTGCACGCCGCGCCGCTCGGCTTCTTCGAGGAGTTCGGCCAGCAGCGCACGCCCGCGGCCGCGGCCGCGCGCGGTCTCGGCGATCGTGATCGTCTGGATGTCGGCATCCTTCGCCCCGCGGACGGCGCGGAGCCCGGCGTAGCCGACGAGCCGACCGGCCTCCTCGACGACGACGTACCAGCCGTGCGGAGACGCAAGCTCTTCGCGCATCATCGCCGGGCTCCACGCGTCGGTCGGGAAGGACGCGTGCTCGAGCGCCATGATGGCGTCGAGATCGTCGAGCGCCGCCGCGCGCGTGCTCACGCGCTCACCCGCTTCGGGGCGTGGGCGGCGACGACATCGGGGCTGCGCAGATACAGCGGCTCGGGGCCGGCGAGGGCGCGGCCGGCGTCCAGCGCGCGCGCCCCGACGAGCGCGATCATCGCGGCCGAAACGCTCGTCGCGTCGTGACGCACGGCTCCGGCCTCGGCGAGGCGGGCGTCGAGGTCGTCGCGGGGGCTGAGCGTGGCATCCATGATCCGGATCGGGAGTCCGTCGTCGTCGATGCCGTCGTAGACGCTGTACGCGAACTCCTTGCGGCGAGCGTCGGTGACGACGGCGAAGCGGGGGGTGTCGGTGCCCGTGAGGGCGTCGGCGAGCAGGATGCCGAGGGCGAGGCCGTCGTGACTCGGCACGGGGACGACCGGGATGCCACGCCCCAGCGCGAACGCGCGCGCGGTCGCGATGCCGACGCGCAGCCCCGTGAACGGCCCCGGGCCCATGCCGATCGCGACGTGCGTGGGGGTCGGCACGGCCTGCGAGGCTCGACGCAGCAGGTCGCCGATGACTTCGGCATGCCCGAGAGCGTTGGCGCTCTGCTCGTCGGCGAGCACTTCCCCATCGCGCGCGATCGCCGCCACCGCGGTGCCGAGGGAGGTGTCGATGCCGATGATCACCGTTCCAGGGTATCCGGGCCGCCCGACACCGGTGCCGTCGGCGGGTCGGGGGACCTCGTCCCACTCATGGCGGCGCATGTCCCGATTCCTGCTGCCCCACCGCGCCGAAAACCGCCACAAGTGGGACACGGGCCGTCTGCTCACCTGGCACAACTCCGGCAGAACGCGCCATGCCGCGTACGGCGGCCGCAGATCGCAGGAATTGCCGGAGTTCTGCAGGCATCCGGCGAGGCGCTCGGCTCCGAACAAGAGACATGGAAAGACAGTTGCGCCGACTGGTGGTGCCGACGGCCGTGGGACCGGTCGTCGCTCACGCCGGTCGACGCTCCACCGGCACCGTCGCGACGGTGCTGCTGCACGGCGCCGCGGGTTCGTGGAGAACGTGGATACCGCTGCTCAGCGCGGCCGATCGGCTCGGCATCCCTCTCGACGACGTCATCGCGATCGACCTGCCCGGGTGGGGCGAGTCGCCCGGTCCGATGCCCGATCCCGCGGCCGCCGCGGAGGCGGTCGTCGCGGTGGCGCGCGCCCTCGGCTATCCGCGATGGCGCGTCGTCGGGCACTCCCTGGGCGCCGTGGTCGCCCTCGACGTCGCGGCGCGGTTCCCCGCGCAGACCGTCGCCGTCGGGCTCGTCTCCCCCACCGGCGCCGGGGTGCGCGCCGTGGTCCGGCGGCCCGCCACCGGATGGCTGACGCTCCCCGCATTCGGGGGCATGGTCGCGGCGATGGCGATCCTCCGGAGCCTCGGTCCCCTCGCGCGGCCGCTGCTGCACGGGCTGCGCCGCATCGGCGCACTGCGGGTGTTCGCCCGACCGCTGTTCCGGCATCCGGACCGCGTCGACCCGGCCGTCTCCGACGCGCTGGCCGACGAGATCCGCCCGGCCGCCTTCCTCGACGCGGCGCGGGCCGCCCGGACACACGACGACGCCGCCTGGAAGCGGATCACCGCGCCGGTGCGTGCCGTTCGCGGTCGCCACGACGTCTTCGCCGGGCACCACGACGCGCGTGACGCCCGCCGCCGCATCCCCGGCTACCGCGAGACCGTGCTCGACGACAGCGGCCACTTCGCCCACGTCGAGCAGGCGTACGAGACGCTGCGCGCCCTGCGCGACGTCTGGACCGCAGAGCCCGACCGCCGCTCGAGCGCGTCGCGCGACCGCCAGCCGACCTGAGCCGTCACGGCCTCCGCGACACCGTCACCGTCCGCGGAGCGTCCGCATCCAGGTCGAGGGTGTGCGGGGCGATCTCGCCGCACGCGTTGTCGACGCCGCGTCCGCCGGTCTGGCGGGATATCTCGATCTCCCACCAGTGGTCGGCGAGGTGGTCGGCGACGCCGCGGCCCCATTCCACGATCACGACGGAGTGCTCCACGTCGATGTCGAGGTCGTCGAGCTCGACGGCGGCGCCGAGCCGATAGGCATCCACGTGCACGAGAGGGGCACCACCGACGAGCGACGGATGCGTCCGCGCGATCACGAACGTCGGGCTCTGAACCGGACCCCGGATGCCGAGCCCCTCGCCGATCCCGCGGGTCAGGGTCGTTTTGCCGGCGCCGAGCGGACCGGTGAGCACGACCACGTCGCCGGGCTCGAGGGCCCGGCCGAGCGCGCGCCCGAGCTCCTCCATGTCGGCGGGGCCGGCGACCTCGCGCTCGCCTCGCAGCTCGTCGGGAACGCTCACGCCCCGACCTCCCGTCGCGGCACGCGCGCGCCGATGCGCGTCACGATCTCGTAGTCGATGGTGTCGGCGGCATCCGCCCAGTCTTTCGCCGACGGCACGCCGAGCGTCGGGTCGCCGAACAGCACCGCCTCGTCACCCACGGCGACGGGGTGGTCGCCGACGTCGACGACGAACTGGTCCATGGCGATGCGGCCCGCGACCGTGAAGCGCCGGCCGTTGATCGTCACGGGGCCCCGATCCGATGCCTGGCGCGGCACGCCGTCCGCGTACCCGAGGGGGACGAGCACCAGCGTGGTGTCGGTCTCGGTGCGGTACGCGTAGCCGTACGAGACGCCGGCGCCGGCGGGCACGCGGCGGACCGCGGCGACCGCACCGCGCAGCGTCATCGCGGGACGAAGGCCCAGGTCTGCCGAGGACCGGTCGTGGAATGGCGAGATGCCGTAGATGCCGATGCCGATGCGCACCGCGTTCAACCGCGCCGCGGGCAGGGCGATCGCGGCGTGCGTCGCCGCGATGTGCCGCAACGGCGGGTTCAGCCCGGCGGCCGCCGCGAGCACGACGCCCTCCTCGAACTTCGCCAGCGCGGCCAGGTCATCGGCCTCGCTCGTGTTCGACAGGTGAGAGAAGAGCCCGACGACGCGAAGGCGCCCGATGCGCTCGAGGCGCGCGGCCTCGGAGAACACCACGCGCCAATCCGCGGGCGCGATGCCGTTGCGCGACAGACCCGTCTCGATCTTCAGGTGGACGGCCGCGGGCCGATCGCCCTGCGCCGCGTCGCCCGCGCGCAGCAGCTGGTCTATGTCGGAGATGCCGAGCTCGATGTCCTCACGGACGGCCTCGGCGAAGGACGCTCCGGGGGCGTGCAGCCACGCGAAGAGCGGCGCGCGGATTCCTCGGCGCCGGAGGGCCAGCGCTTCGTCGATGTCGGAGACGCCGATACGCGTCGCGCCGCCGCGGAGCGCCGCGACGGCCGCGCGATGGGCACCGTGCCCGTACCCCTCGGCCTTGACGACCGCGATGACCTCGACGCCGGTCAGGCGACGCAGGTGCCGCACGTTCTCGGCGATCGCGTCGACGTCGATCAGCGCTTCGCGCAGGACTCCGGATGCCATCCTCATGCGACGCCCTCCCGGGTCGGTTCAGCGGGCCCGGCCTCGGACGCGGAGGGGCCCGCCTCGGCGATGACGTACGCGGTGGCGAGCGCCGCGTCGTGCGACATCGACAGGTGCAGCGCGGTGATTCCGCGCGCGGACACCGTCGCCGCGGTCTCGCCGGTCAGCGTGAACGTCGGGCGACCCGAGGGCTCGGGCGTCACCTCGATGTCGGTCCAGTACACCCCGTCGGACCCGCCGAGCGCTTTGATCAGCGCCTCCTTCGCGGCGTACCGGGCGGCCAAAGAGCGGGGCTTGAGCAGCCGCTCCGCCGGAGCGAAGAGTCGCTCGAGAAGGCGCGGGGTCCGCGCGAGCTGCTGCTCGAAGCGCGGCACGTCGACCAGGTCGACGCCGATTCCGACGATCATGCGCCCTCCCTCCCTGGCATCCTGTCCATTCTGCCGTGAGGACGGTCGTCGGGCCGCGCGGCGGGAGGGGCAGTCTCAGGATGCCGGCGTGGTCCGGTCGAAGCGGGTGATCGACGCCCACTCCCCGAACTCCGGCACCGGCTCCCAATGAGTGGACACGTCGATGTCGCGGTAATCCGCCTGCTCGGTCACGTTCGCGACCTTGTCCGTCCGGCGCCAGTGCATCGACCCATCCGGGCGATACCGGTAATTCGTGTTCGTCACGCATCCCGACCGGGTGTAATACGTCGACTCATCCGGGTAACGGAAAGCAAAGATCTCCGTTAGGAACATCATTCCATTTTCATGCTTCAGAAAAAGGAATTTGAAACGGATACGACAGAGCTGATCATGGAAGCTTACGCTGATGAAGTTCCGCCCCGGGTTGACTTCCATCGAATATTCGGGCGCCGCCCCATCGGGAACACCCTCTGCATATGCCGCAACCGCGAACCACTCCTCCTCGCCCCCTTCATCGAACCGGCGGCGCGCCTCACCCTCCGTTACGACACCACCCATCACCAGGAGCCGGCTGTTCCACGCCCTGCCGTACACGGTGCGCATCGCGCGTTACGCCCCCACCGGCTTAGTCCGGTCGAAGCGGGTGATCGACGCCCACTCCCCGAACTCCGGCACCGGCTCCCAATGAGTGGACACGTCGATGTCGCGGTAATCCGCCTGCTCGGTCACGTTCGCGACCTTGTCCGTCAGGCGCCAGTGCATAGAGCCATCCGGGCGATACCGGTAATTCGTGTTCGTCACGCACCCCGACCGGGTGTAGTACGTCGTCTCATCCGGGTAACGGAAATCGTAGATCTCCTCCAGGAACATCACGCCCGCATCCGTCTTCCCGAACAAAAACTCAAAACGCACCCGGCACAACTGATCGTAGAAACTCAAACTGATGAACCCACCCTGCGGGGTGACCTCCATCGTGTACTCCGGCGCCGCCCCATCCGGAACACCATCCGCATACGCCCCGACGCTGAACCAGTCATCCTTGCCCCCGCTGAGGTAACGCAGCCGTGCCTGCTCCTCGCCGATCACGCCGCCAATACGCAGACGCACTTGGTTCCACGCCCTGCCGTACACGGTGCGCATCCCCCGCTACGCCCCCACCGGCTTAGTCCGGTCGAAGCGGGTGATCGACGCCCACTCCCCGAACTCCGGCACCGGCTCCCAATGCGTCGACACATCGATGTCGCGGTAATCCGCCTCCTCGATCACACCCTTCACCGCATCATCGCGATACCAATGCATCGACCCATCCGGCCGATACCGATAATTCGTCGTCAACACACTCCCCGACCGCGTGTAGTACGTCGACTCATCCGGGTAACGGAAATCGTAAATCTCCTCCAGGAACATCACGCCCGCATCCGTCTTCCCGAACAAAAACTCAAAACGCACCCGGCACAACTGATCGTAGAAACTCACACTGATGAACCCACCCTGCGGGGTGACCTCCATCGTGTACTCCGGCGCCGCCCCATCCGGAACACCATCCGCATACGCCCCGACGCTAAACCAGTCATCCTTGCCACCTTCGAGGAAACGACGACGAGCCTCGTCCACCGTTACGACACCACCCATCACCAGGAGCCGACTGTTCCAAGCCCTCCCGTACACAGTCCTCAAGATCAAGCTCCTAGTCGTAGACATGGCCGCGCACATCCCTGATGTGCACTTCAGGGTCAAAGGTTCTGCAGTACTCGATCAGATAGCGAGGAATTTCGGCTCTCTGCACCGGCACTTCGAGGAATGGTTCACCGCGGAGGCGCCGCCCATCCGCGAGCACCGTACCCGGCGAATACTTCCGCTCGATCTCCGCGATGTACCGCTTCGCGGTCTCCTCCGATATCTCGCTTAGCTGGGTGTACTTCCGCGAGACGATCTCGCGACCGGAGACGTACGAGTCGAGTCGCTTCCCGTCAGCCGTGAGCACCTCGTTCTCAGGGTATCGGGGTCGCTGTTCGTAGTCGAAGGCGACACCGTTCCACCGCTGGCGTTCCCATGGCAGCAGGTCGTCGCGGTCGAGGATACGTTGCAGCCATTCGGGGGTGTGCTCGAACCGGGGATGCACGGCGGCATCCACGCCCTGGCCGGAATGTGCACCGTCTCCGGGGTCCGTCCCCGGCGGAACGTCGTCGCGCGGACCGTGACCCGAAAGGTCGTCCGGGGTTCCGCCGTGGAGATCGTCGCCGGGGCCCGCGCCGATCCCGTCGTCGCCATGGCCCCAACCTGCGCCGCTCCCGCCGTGGCCCCCACCACGCCCGCCGCCCGCGGCCTCGGCGATGTGCCCGTGGCCGCCGCCCGACTCGGCGCCGGCGCCCGTCTCGGACCGCGGAGGCGACTCGTCGACGATCGAGGCGACCGGCCCGGGTCCGGTCTCGCCACGGACGCCACCCGCGGCGACGAGCTCGGGCTCACGCACCGGGACAGCAGCATCCACCGCTCCGCCCCCGCGGGCCTCTGGCCACGCGCCCGGCGGCAGTTCGATGCGCCCCGCAGGGAGAGTGCTGGTCGGCGGGAACTCGTAGACGGGGATGCCAGCGTCGGTGCGCGCCACCACCGTGTTCATGTCGACGCCCGCGTCCTGCAGCGTCCGCATCGCCGTCTCGGCGTCCGGAAGCGTCAGAGGCGCCGCGACGTGGGACGACACGTCATCGGCCCACGAGGGGCGGAGACGGTCCACGGCCGCCTCGATGACACGCGACATCCCGGACGACAGCTTCCCGACCCCCGCGGCGAGATGCGAGGTCAGGTCGAAGAACTGCCCGGCGCGCGCGGTCCCTCGCACGATCGCCGACCCGACTTCGCCGGTGCGGGCGATCGCCGAGGTCGCGCCCGCCGCCGTCTTCACCCCCGAAACCGCCGCGCCGGCGGGAACGAGGATCGTGCCGACATTGAAGACGGACTCGCCCAGCGCGGTACCGGGATCGTCCTGCCACTTGTCCCATGCGATCAGGGCCTTGCCCGTGGTGAGCCACGCCTCGCCCGCGTTCGCGCGGAGCTGCTGCACCTCCGGGGGAAGGAACCGCGCCCCGAACATGCCTGCGACGTCGTCAGCCCACAGGATCGACCGATTCGGTTCCGACTGCAGAGCGAGGCCGACGCCGAGCTGCAGCATCCCACCCCAGGCGGCTCCGTACGCGTCCGGGGAGAAAAACGTCCACGTCGCAGGGTCGAACCCCACGGTCAACGTCAAGAGCCCGCCGATCGTGCCGCCGAGGCCGCCGACGATGATGCCCTCCCAGAGGAAGTCCTTCACCACGAACCGCACCGTGCCCTCCGCGCAGTCCTCGGTGCGCTCCACCTCAGCGCCCCACGGCACGTCGGTGCCCTCGGGGATTTCGGAGATGCCGTATCCGAGAGCGTCGTCCTCGGACGTGGCGGCGTGCAGCGGCTGGGCGCCGTACAGGGCGCGGATGCGGTTGGCGCAGGCGCGTTCGGCCTCCCACAGCTTCACCTGCTGCGCGTTGACCGCCGCGATCAGCTCGTTGTTGCGGTCGACGTGCTCCTGCGACTCGTGCCACTCCTTCGTGACCGTGCGGTACTGCTCCGGCGCCGCAGCGGTCGACGACCCCGTTGTCGACGAGCCCCACGAACCCTGATACGTCGGCATCGCGGTCGCTCCGCCGTACGACGACTGCGCGGCCGTCCACGCCGGGTTCACCTCCTGCACCCGCACGCCGCTCCGAATCGAGTCGACGAAGGCCTGCGCCTGCGCGCGCAGCGAGTCCAGCTCCGCCTTGATCGGACGCACATCCGCGGCGAACGCGACCAGCGCGGCCGACACCTCCGCCAGGTTGTCACCGACCTGGGTCGCCTGCGACGACACCGGCGCCATCAACCCCAGCAGCGTCGGCGATTCCGGAGCCTCGTACACCCCGGCCATGCCCTGCCACTTGAAGTGGACGTTCGAACCGTGCTCGGACACCTGACCCGAGATCGTCCCGATCGTGCGGGCGTTCTCCTCGACGACCTCCGGCTTGATCTCGTCCCCCGGGATCTCACCGACCTTGATCGCGTCCGGCATCACATCACCCCGTGCGGAAAGCTCATTACTCGGCCACCGTCCCGCGCCCACGGAACAGATGAGACTTACACCGTAGGCACATCACCGCCACTCCCCAAGGAAGATGAGAGAACTCTCCTCTTCGCCTCATCCGCAAAGGAAAAGGGGCCGGATGCCACTGGCATCCGGCCCCGAAAACGTCCGGTCCTATTCGACCGTCACCGACTTCGCGAGGTTGCGGGGCTGGTCGACGTCCAGGCCCTTGGCCTCGGCGAGGCCCATCGCGAAGATGTGCAGCGGCACCACGGCGAGGAGCGGCTCGAACATGGGGGCGGCGAGCGGGATGCGGAGCACCTCGTCGGCGGCGGGGAGCACGGCGACGTCGCCCTCTTCCGCGATCGCGATCACGCGGGCACCACGGGCGCGGATCTCCTCGATGTTCGACACGACCTTCTTGTGCATCTCGCCCGAACCGCGCGGCGACGGCACCACGACGAACACCGGCTGACCGGGCTCGATCAGGGCGATCGGTCCGTGCTTCAGCTCGCCGGCGGCGAAGCCCTCCGCGTGGATGTACGCCAGCTCCTTGAGCTTCAGCGCACCCTCGAGCGCGATCGGGTATCCGACGTTGCGGCCGAGGAACAGCACCGAGCGGGTGTCGGCCATCCAGTGCGCGAGCTGCTCGATGCGGGTCTGCTCGGTCTCGAGCACCCGAGCGATCTTGCCGGGGACGGCCTCGAGCTCGGTGACCGCCTCGACGGCGACCACGGGGTCGACCGCGCCACGTACACGACCCACGTGCAGGGCGAGCAGGTACAGCGCCGTGATCTGCGCGACGAAGGCCTTCGTCGAGGCGACGGCGACCTCGGGGCCGGCGTGCGTGTAGACGATGGCATCCGACTCGCGCGGGATGGTCGCGCCCTGCGTGTTGCAGATCGACAGCGTCTTCGCGCCGCGCGAGCGGGCGTACTTCACGGCCATCAGCGTGTCCATGGTCTCGCCGGACTGGCTGATCGACACGACGAGCGTGCGGGGCGAGAGCACCGGGTCGCGGTAGCGGAACTCGTGCGCGAGTTCCACGTCGACGGGGACCCGCGTCCACGTCTCGAGCGCGTACTTGCCGACCATGCCTGCGTACGCGGCGGTGCCGCAGGCGATGACGAGGATGCGGTCGATGTCGGCGAGGAACTCGTCCATGCCGTCGAGCTCGGGGATCTCGACACGGCCCTCGTGGATGCGACCGCGGAGGGTGTTGGCGACGGCCTCGGGCTCCTCCGAGACCTCCTTCGCCATGAACGACGACCAGCCGCCCTTCTCGGCGGCGGACGCGTCCCACGTGACCTCGAAGGCCTCGACCTCGACCGGCGCGCCGGAGAAGTCGGTGACCTCGACACCCTCGGGCGTGATCGCGACGATCTCGTCCTGGCCGATCGCGAGAGCGTTCCGCGTGTGCTCGACGAAGGCCGCGACGTCGGAGCCGAGGAAGTTCTCGCCCTCGCCCAGGCCGATCACCAGCGGAGAGTTGCGGCGGGCGCCGACGACGAGGCCCGGGTGGTCCTTGTGCATTGCGAGCAGCGTGTAGGCGCCCTCGAGGCGCGACACCACGGCGCGGAACGCCGCGACGAGGTCACCGGTGCGGGCGTACTCGCGGCCGATCATCGCGGCCGCGACCTCGGTGTCGGTCTCGCTGCGGAAGGTCACGCCCTCGCCCACGAGCTCGCTCTTGAGCTCGGCGAAGTTCTCGATGATCCCGTTGTGGATGACGGCGAGCTTGTCGTCATCGGCGAGGTGCGGATGCGCGTTGGCATCCGTCGGCCCGCCGTGCGTAGCCCAGCGCGTGTGCCCGATGCCCGTGGTGCCGTCGGCGAGGGGCGTGGATGCCAGATCGTCACGCAGCACGGCGAGCTTGCCGGCGCGCTTGCGCATGCCGAGGCCCCCGTCGCCGTCGATCACGGCGATGCCGGCGGAGTCGTAGCCCCGATACTCCAGCCGCGACAGACCCGCCAGCAGGATGTCCTGGCTCTGCCGAGGACCCACGTATCCGATGATTCCGCACATAGCTTCCGAGTCTACGGGGCCGTGCCTGAGCGAACCCCCGTCGGCTCGGGCCCGTCAGAGCTTGCGCAGCAGCACCGAATCGACGGTGTGGTCGGCGCCCTTCTGCAGCACGAGCTTGGCCCGGTGCCGCGTCGGCAGCACATTCTCCTCGAGGTTCGGCAGGTTGATCTCGCGCCAGAACCCGAGGGCGCGCGACACGGCCTCCTCATCGCTGATGTCGGCGAACACGCGGAAGAACGACGAGGGATTCGTGAACGCGTTGTCGCGCAACGCCAGGAAGCGGTCGACGTACCAGCGCTCGATGTGGGCTGCATCGGCATCCACGTAGATCGAGAAGTCGAACAGGTCGCTCACCGCGACGTCGTTCGGCGTGGGCGGGGGCTGCAGCACGTTGAGCCCCTCGACGATCACGACATCGGGGCGGTGCACCGTGACGTGCGCGTCGGGCATGATGTCGTACTGCACGTGGGAGTAGAACGGCGCCCGCACCTCTTCGGCGCCGGACTTCACTTCGCTGAGGAACTCCACCAGCGCCCGGCGGTCGTACGACTCGGGGAAGCCCTTGCGGTCCATGAGGCCGCGGCGCTCGAGCTCGGCGTTCGGGTAGAGGAAGCCGTCGGTGGTCACGAGCTCGACGCGCGGGGTGTCGGGCCAGCGGCTCATCAGCTCGCGCAGCAGGCGCGCGATCGTGGACTTCCCCACCGCGACGGAACCGGCGACCCCGATGACGAAGGGCGTCGTGGCATCCGGTTCGCCCAGGAACGCGCTCGTGTCGGCTCCGAGCCGACGGGTGGCGCGGGCGTAGAGGCTCAGCAGCCGGCTGAGCGGCAGGTACACCTCGGCGACCTCGCGCAGATCCAACCGGTCGCCGATGCCGCGCAACTGCACGACCTCGGTCTCGGTCAGGGGCTGTTCGATCCCACCGGCCAGGCGTGCCCACTCGGCGCGGTCGATCTGACGGTACGGGCTCAGCGACGGTGCGGGAGCGGCGGTCTCTGCGGCGGACACCCGCCCATGCTACCCGCGGGCTCCCACTACGCTCGGAGCGTGCGACTCGGGGTACTCGACATCGGTTCCAACACCGTCCACCTGCTCGTCGCGAACGCGCGCGCCGGGGGACGGCCCACCGCGACGACGTCGCACCGCTCGGTGCTGCGGCTCATGCGCTACCTCGAGCCCGACGGGTCGATCTCACCCGAGGGCGTCACGGGACTCGTGGGTGCCGTGACCCAGGCGTGCGAGACGGCGCGGGCCGAAGGGGTCGACGAGCTCCTCGCGACCGCCACCTCCGCCGTCCGTGAAGCGACCAACGGCGATGACGTCATCGCCCGCATCGAGGCCGTCCTGGGGCAGCCGCTCCAGGTGCTCGGCGGGGAGACCGAGGCCCGGTACACCTACCTGGCGGTGCGCCGCTGGTTCGGGTGGTCCGCCGGACAGATCCTGCTGTTCGACATCGGCGGCGGGTCGCTCGAGATCGCGGGCGGCGCCGACGAACTCCCCGAGCTGGCCGAGTCGGTGCCGCTGGGCGCCGGGCGGTCGACGGTGCAGTTCCTCCCCCACGACCCGCCGAGCGAGGACGAGATCGACGCGCTGCGTCAGCACGCGGCATCCGTCCTCGCCCCCGTCGCCGAGCGCTTCGCCGCCCTCCCCCGCCCGGACCACGTGATCGGCTCGTCGAAGGCGATCCGCTCTCTCGCGAAGCTCGCCGGGTACCCCGTGCCGGGCTGGTCGGGCATCGACCGGATGGTGCTGCCGCGGCGCGAGCTGAAGGATTGGATCCCGCGGCTCGCGCGGATTCCCGCCGACGCCCGCGAGGCGCTCCCCGGTATCACCGCCGACCGCACGTTCCAGATCGTCGCGGCCGCGGTCGTCGTGGAGCGCGCGATGAAGGCGATGGACGTCGACGAGCTCGAGGTCTCGCCCTGGGCGCTCCGCGAGGGCGTCCTGCTGCGCTACATCGAGTCGCTGGAGTACTGAACCGCGGGAGCGCGAGTCGCCAGGATTCGTCGCTTCCGAGTACCTGTGGGCGACGAATCCTGGCGACTCACGCGTCAGAGGGCGAGGCGCTCGCGCACGACCTCGGACAGGCGATCGGCGTGGGCACGGGCGACGTGCTCCGACGCGGCCTCGACCATGACGCGAACCAGCGGCTCGGTCCCCGACGCGCGCAGCAGCACGCGACCCGAGTCGCCCAACTCCGTCTCGGCGGCGCGCACGGCCTCCTGCACGACCTCGTCGGACACGCGGTCGCGGTCGACGCCGCGGACATTGACGAGCACCTGCGGGTAGACCGTCATGATCGCGGCCAGCTCGGCCATCGTCTTCTTCTGACGGGCCATCTCCGCGACGATGTGCAGACCCGTGAGCAGACCGTCGCCGGTCGTGGCGAAGTCGCTCATGATCACGTGGCCGGACTGCTCGCCCCCGAGGGAGTAGCCGCCCTCGTTCATGGCCTCGAGCACGTAACGGTCTCCGACGGCGGTCTGGAGGACCCGGATGCCGTGATCCGCCATCGCGCGATGAAGGCCCAGGTTGCTCATCACGGTCGCCACCAGGGTGTCGTCGACGAGCGCACCGCGCTCCTTCATCGCCACCGCGAGGATCGCCATGATCTGGTCGCCGTCGACGATGTTGCCGTCGGCATCGACGGCCAGGCAGCGGTCGGCGTCGCCGTCGTGCGCGATGCCGACGTCGGCCCCCAGGCGCACCACGGCCTCGGCGAGCACGTCGAGGTGGGTGGAGCCCACGCCGTCGTTGATGTTCAACCCGTCGGGGTCGGCGCCGATGACGGTCACCGTGGCACCCGCGTCGCGGAAGGTCTCGGGCGAGACGCCGGCAGCGGCACCGTGCGCGCAGTCGAGGACGACGTGGATGCCGTCGAGCCGGTGCGGAAGCGAGCCGAGCAGGTGGACGACGTAACGGTCTTCGGCGTCGGCGAAGCGACGGATGCGCCCGACACCCGCACCCGTGGGCTGCAGTCGCTCCCACTCCAGGGCGCGCTCGATGCGCTCCTCGACGATGTCGGGGAGCTTCGTACCGCCGCGGGCGAAGATCTTGATCCCGTTGTCGGGAGCGGGGTTGTGCGAAGCCGACACCATGACGCCGAAGTCGGCGTCACGATCCGCGATCAGGAAGGCGGTCGCCGGGGTCGGGATGACGCCCGCGTCGAGGACGTCCACGCCCGACGAGGCCAGGCCCGCGGCGACCGCGGCCGAGAGGAACTCTCCCGAGACCCGCGGATCGCGCGCGATGACGGCGGTGAGACGGCGACCTTCGGCCTTCCGCGCCTCCGCCGAACGGCCCTGGCCCAGGACGACGGCAGTCGCCTGGGCCAGGTGCAGCGCGAGTTCGGCGGTGAGGAGGCCGTTGGCCAGCCCCCGCACCCCGTCCGTGCCGAAAAGAGGCATCCGGAGCGTCGAACTCAGCGCTTGGAGTACTGAGGCGCCTTGCGGGCCTTCTTGAGACCGGCCTTCTTGCGCTCCTTGACGCGCGCGTCACGCGAGAGGAAGCCGGCCTTCTTCAGACCCGGGCGGTTGTTCTCGGCGTCGATCTCGTTCAGCGCACGGGCGATGCCCAGGCGCAGCGCACCGGCCTGGCCCGAGGGGCCGCCGCCGGAGATGCGGGCGATGACGTCGTAGGCGCCGGCAAGCTCGAGGACCGTGAACGGGTCGTTGATGAGCTGCTGGTGGAGCTTGTTCGGGAAGTAGTCCTCGATCGTGCGGCCGTTGACCGTGATCGTGCCGGAGCCGGGGACCAGGCGCACGCGGGCGATGGCCTGCTTGCGACGGCCGACGGCTGCGCCGGGGACCGAGAGAACGGGGCGCTCGGCCGCGACGACGGCCTGCTCGGCCGGCGTCTCGGTGCTGTAGTTGCTGGAGTCGATGTTCGACACTGTTTCGTCCTTATCCGGCGGCGCTTACTGGGCGACCTGGTCGAAGGTGTACGCGGTGGGCTGCTGGGCACCGTGCGGGTGCTCGGCGCCGCGGTAGACCTTCAGCTTCTTGAGCTGCGCCGCACCGAGGCTGTTCTTGGGGAGCATGCCGCGAACGGCCTTCTCGACGGCCCGCTCGGGGTTCTTCTCGAGGAGCTCGTTGTAGGTGACCGACTTGAGGCCGCCCGGGTAACCCGAGTGGCGGTAAGCCTTCTTCTTCTCGAGCTTCTGACCCGTGAGCGCGACCTTGTCAGCGTTGATCACGATGACGAAGTCGCCCGAGTCGATGTGGTTGGCGAAGGTCGCCTTGTGCTTGCCGCGGAGGAGGGCCGCCGCGTGCGAGGCCAGGCGGCCGAGGACGACGTCGGTGGCGTCGATAACGACCCACTCGCGCGTGACCTCAGCGGCCTTGGGGGTGAAAGTGCGCGTCACAGTAGTGCTGCTTTCTTGATCGAACGGAGGAGTTCGTGAATCCCGCTCCGGTGGTCGGTTCTCCGGTCGATGACTGGGCAACTGGGCCGGTGGAGGGCTCACGTTCGGGCGACCCGCTCGCAGTGAGGCGGGCACCAAAGGGTTAGCTTACGGCATCCGGATGCCACGACCAAACGAGACAGCCCTCTCCGCCACCGGTCGGGTGCTGCCTTCCGAGACATGACCGTGCCCCCGGCACCGGGTGGTGTCGGGGGCACGGAGCGCCCTCCGCGGGATCGCGGGCGAGATCGAGGGCGCGGTGACGGGTCAGCGCTGCAGGAAGTCCACCAGCGCGCGGTTGAATTCGTCGACGTGACTGACGTTGACGCCGTGCGGGGCGCCGGCCACGACGTGCAGCTCACTGCCGGGGATCGCCGCGTGGGTGCGCTTGCCGGAGCCCTCGAACGGAACGGTCGCGTCGCTGTCGCCGTGCAGGATCAGCGCGGGCACCGTGACGTTGCGCAGGTCGTCGCGGAAGTCGGTCGTGGCGAATGCCTCCATCGCCTTCAGCGCGGCGTGGTGGTCGGCCTGGTTCGCGAGACGCTCCGCCTCGGCCTGCTCGGCCGGGGGCACGGTGAGCTCCCCGTCCACCGAGAAGAAGTCGGTCGTGAACTGGTGGTAGAAGGCCTTCTCGTCGTCCTTGAGCCCCTTCTCCATCCCCGCGGCCGTGTCCGCGTCGAGCGGCCCCTCGGGGTTGTCGTCGGTCTGGGCCAGGTACGGCGGGACCGCGGCGGCGAAGACGACGCTGCGCACCCGGTCGGCGCCGTGGCGGGTCAGGTAGCGCGCCACCTCTCCCCCGCCCATGGAAAAGCCCACGAGCGTGGCGTCGCGAAGATCCAGGGCCTCGAGGACGGCGTGCAGATCGTCGGCGAAGGTGTCGTAGTCGTATCCCGTGCGCGGCTTGTCACTGCGCCCGAACCCGCGGCGGTCGTAGGTGACGACCCGGTAGCCGGCCTCTTCGAGGGCGGGCACCTGATGGGCCCACGATTCGCCCGAGAGGGGCCAGCCGTGGATCAGGACGACGGGGCGCCCTGCCCCGCCGGTGTCGTCGACGTGGAGGTCGATGTCGGTCAGAAGTCCGTGGTGTGCGGTGATCTCGCTCATGCCGGTCATGCTGGGACGCCGACCTGGGCGCGCGGCCGCCATTGACGCCGGGGGCGGGGCTTGATATCACGCCGCTCCCCTGGCATATCCCACGCGCCGCCGCAATGACCGGCGTCGGTTCGGATCCGGCCGTTAGCCTCGCGCCATGGCATCCCATCGCGCTCCGGCCGCGGGGCTCTCCGCCCTCGGTCTCGCTCTCGCACTGACCGCGTGCGCTCCTTTCGGCGGCCAGGCCGGCACCGGCGACGTGGGCTACGAAACGGTGATCGCCGCGGTCCTGCTGGCCGAGTCGGGTGCCGGGGGCCGGGCGTTCGAGGTGGAGATCGACGACGGGACCGCTCAGGTGCATGTGGCGGCGGGCGACCGGACCGTCGAGGTCGACATCGATCTCACCGGCCCGAGCGTGACCGACCGCCGGGACGCGGGCGAGGTCGAGGCCGAGGACCGGGAGGCGTTGACGAGGGCGTCCACGACGCTGGCGGACGGCATCCGCGTCGCCGCCTCCGCGCACGCCGGCGACGGGAGTGTCGCGGAGGTCGGGTTGGGCTCCGGTGCACAGCCGTCCTGGACGGTGGAGTTCACCGACGGCGGCGAGGTGGCGGTCGCGGTGACCGACGGGTCGATCGAACGCTGAACCGACGGCGATCAGGCCGGTTCGACGAGGCCCGCCATCCCCGGGAGGCCGAGCTCGAAGTGGTGCCCGTTGATGGCGAGGACATCGCGGTCCGCGTCGGGCGGGAAGCCCGACGCGGACATGGCGCCGACGTCGCTGCGGGGGATCATGCGACCCATGGTGCGGGTGCACGGCATCCCCTGGCAGGGGTTGACTTCCGCGGCTCGCTCCGATTCATGTTGTGCACAATTCAATTGTGTGCAACTCTTAGGTCATGCCCGCCGTCGACTCCCTCGTCTGCTTCGCGCTGTACGCGGCCAGCCGCACCACCACCCAGGCCTACCGCGTCCTCCTCGACCCGTGGGATCTCACCTACCCCCAGTACCTCGCGCTCGTGACGCTCTGGAACGACGGCGATCAGAGCGTCAGCGGGCTCGGCGACGCCCTGCAGCTCGATTCCGGCACGCTTTCGCCGATGCTCGCCCGCATGGAATCCGCCGGATACGTCACCCGCGAGCGCCGCGTCGACGACGAACGCGTCGTGACGGTGTCGCTCACCGCACGCGGGCGCGAGATGCGCGAAGAGCTGGCACACGTCCCGCGCTGCATCGCCGTGGGGTCCGGCATCCCCGACGCCGACAGCGCTCACGAGTTGATCCGCGCCCTCCAGCAGTTGACCGTCGCGATGCGCGACCTGCGCGACCACCCTCAGACCGTCCGCGACGTCGTCGACGGAGCATCCCGCGCCTGATCGCGAGACGCCGCGCGCGTCCCCTCCTCCTCTCATGCCGTCCGGCATCCGTTCGTCCTCCAGAAAGGAACCCCACACATGGACGTCCTCTACACCGCCGAAGCCCTCTCGACCGGAGAAGGCCGCAACGGCCACGTCGTCGCCGGCGACCAGCTCGACCTCGACGTCGCCGTCCCGAAGGAGATGGGCGGCTCGGGCAACGGGACGAACCCCGAGCAGCTCTTCGCGGCCGGCTACGCAGCGTGCTTCCACAGCGCGCTGCACGCCGTCGCCCGCGGTCACAAGGTGAAGCTGCAGGACTCCTCCGTCGGCGGCCGTGTCCAGATCGGACCCAACGGTCAGGGCGGCTACCAGCTCGCCGTTCTGCTCGAGGTCGTGCTCCCCGGCATCGAACACGACCAGGCCCAGCAGCTCGCCGACGAGGCGCACCAGGTGTGCCCGTACTCGAACGCGACGCGCGGCAACATCGAGGTGACGGTCACCGTCTCCGACGACTGACCCGTCAACGGAAGGGGATGCCGGTCGCCCGGCATCCCCTTCCGCGTTCCCGGGCGGGCGACTCGGCCCGCCCCGTCGTAGGGTGACAGACGTGATCCGCGTGGTAGTCGTCGACGACGAAGCCCTCGTCCGTTCGGGCTTCGAGCTCATCCTGGGCGCCGCCGACGACATCGAGGTCGTCGCGGCCGTCGACGGCGACCATGCCGTCGACGTCATCCGTCGCGAGCGTCCGGACGTGGTCCTCCTCGACATCCGGATGCCGGGACGCAGTGGCCTGGACGTGCTGGCCGACCTCCGGGACGACCCCGAGCGCCCCGTCGTCGGCATCCTGACGACCTTCGACACCGACGAGCACATCGCCCGGGCCCTGCAGGACGGCGCATCCGGGTTCCTCGTGAAGGACACGCCACCGCAGCACCTCGCGGCCATGGTGCGCTCGCTCGCCGCCGGAGGCGTGGTGCTCTCGCCCCAGGTCTCGCGGACGCTGGTCGAGGGCTACGTCGGCGCTCCGGACCCGGACGCCGTGGAACGCGTGGCGCTCCTGACCGAGCGCGAGCGCGACGTGCTCGAGCACCTGCCCACGGGCGAATCCAACGCCGAGATCGGCAAGCGCCTGCATCTCAGCGGCGCGACCGTGAAGGACCACGTGAGCGCCATCCTCGCCAAGCTGTCGGTCTCCACCCGACTCGAAGCCGCCCTCATCGCCGAGCGCGCCCGCCGGGGCGGCGACCGGCGGTGACCCTCCGCGCGCGCGACCGGTTGGCGGCCGTCACCCGCACGCGATGGTTCGCCGTCGTCACCGACCTCGCGCTGGCCGGAGCCGCGGTCGTGGACGTCGTCGTCCTCCTCCCGGAGTGGACCCCTTTCGAGGTCGCGCTCGCCGCCATCGCCGTCCTCGGGCTCCTCGTGCGCCGACGCCTGCCCTGGGTGGCGTTCGCGCTGGTCCTGCCGGGGCTCGTGGTGGATGCCATGACCATCGCCGCACCGATCGCGCTGTACTCGGTCGCCGTCCGCGAGCGGCGCCTCCCCCCGCTCGTCGCGGCCGGGGCCGTCACCTTCGCGTGCTTCCTCCTGCCCGACTGGCAACTGCCCGAGCTGGACTACCTGGCACCCTCGCTCCTCTACGCCCTGCTTTACGCCGCGACCCCGATCGCCCTCGGCGCGCTGGTGCGCACCCGGCGCGAGCTGAGCGACCGGGTCGCCGACCTCTCGGCGGCCAGGGAGGCCGAGCGGCGCCGCGACGAACAGGACGTCCTCCGACGGGAACGCGCCCGCCTCTCCCGCGAGATGCACGACGTCGTCTCCCACCAGGTGAGCCTGATCGCCGTGCAGGCCGGCGCGCTCCAGGTGTCCTCGCCCGATCCGGCGGCGCGGACAGCGGCCGGGGTCATCCGCTCCCTGGCGGTGCGCACCCTCGACGAACTCCGGCAGATGGTCGGGGTGCTGCGCGCCGAGGGCGCTCCGACCGGCGGCGACAAGCCGCAGCCGACCCTCGACGACCTCCCGAGGCTGGTCGCCGACAGCGGCCTCCCCGCGGAACTGATCACCGACGTCACGGACGACCTCGCACCGCCGCTGCAGCGAGCGGTCTACCGGACGATCCAGGAAGGACTGACGAACGCCCGCAAGCACGCTCCCGGAGCCGCCGTGCGGGTGAGCGTGCGCACCTCGACCGCGACCATCGACGTCGTCGTCGAGAACGACCCGCCCACCGGAGCCGCGCTGATCCTCCCCTCCGGCGGAGCCGGCCTCCGCGGACTGCGCGAGCGGGCCGAACTGCTCGGCGGCCGTCTCACCGCCGCGGGCGGACCGGACGGCGCCTTCCGACTCGCGGTGTCGCTCCCCCGGCGCACGCCCGAGAGCTGAACCCGGTCAGGACAGCTGGAGCTCGGCCTCGGTCTTGGGGTATGTCCGTCGGAGCCAGTCACCGAAGCCGGGCTGCGCGAGGCACGTGGACGCCTCCGCGCACCGGACCACCGGGTCGTCGGCGGCATAGGTGCGGTACACCTCGACCTTGGCATCCAGGGCATCGCCGGTGACGTTGACGGGTTGATCCTGGGACGGGTATCCGAGGAAATACGACATGGACTCCGCGGGGATGCCGACCGCGGGCGCGGACCTTCGCACCAGCGAGCCGACGCACGAGTGGTCGGGGTGGTCGCCGCGGGCGAAAGCGCTCTCGTGCGGGACGTTCGTGCTCACCCGTTCGGGCTGCGCCGCCGCCAGGAGCTCGGCGAGCGTCGCGGTCAGTCGCGGCAGGTCATAGGTCGGCGACCCGTCGATCGGGGCGAGTTCCGCGACGTCGCCGTTGACGAGCTGCGTGAGCCCGGCGTTTCCCGTGGCGGGGAAGCCCTTGCCGTTGAGCCCGCCGTCGGGGAGCCGGAGGACGGTGATGGACAGGCGTGGTTCGTCGGACGGCACGAAACGCGTCACGGTGGCACCGCTGAGGAGGGTGATGCGTCGTTCGCCCCACTCCGCGGTGGAGCCGCGCATGAGGTCGTAGGCGGCGCGGATCCCGGCCTCGCGTTCGTGGGCGTAGTCGAGCCCCTTCCCCGCGTCTCCCGCCGTGACGTACACCGCGCGCACGGTGGCGCCGCCGGTGATCGCGTCCGACAGCTCCGGGTTGGCGAAGATGATGTCGTCATCGGCGTGCGCCCACATCGTCACGCTCGTGTCGATGCCGGGCGCTTCGACCGCGGGCGAGAGCGCAGCCGGCGCCGTCGGCGCGGGGATCGCGCGCAGCGGCATCCACGCTCCGCGCGGCGGGCCGCCCCGGCGGAACTGCCGGGCGAGCAGGGCACCGCCGCCGAGTCCGACGACCGCGAGTCCGCCGATGAGGAGGCCGCGCCGAGTCACGCGGATGCGGCGCGCGTCGCGTGTTCCGTCTTCTCCGTCACCTTTCGCCCCAGAAAGGTCGTCGTCCTGCACCGTGGCTCCGTCCTGTGTCCCCCCGGCCGAGCGCGGCGACGGGTTCGGGTCGTCGGCGGTCGGCGTGACCCTCTGACGCTACCGCGCCGATGCGCCGGAACCGCAGAACACACACCACGGCCCCACCGACCGGCGGGGCGACAGACGCCGATCGGCGGGTGCCATCGACGGCGCGGCGGGAGTGCGGCGGCATCCACGGCGTTCATCGCGCTCCCTCAGCGGACACCTAGAGACGATGGGAACACTCGGGGCATGCAGACGTCCTCGCCGCCGCGGTCACTGTCTCCCCTCGCCCGACGCATCCGCGCCGTGCTGTGGGAGTGGGATCCGATCGGCGTGCGGGCGATCGGCGACGGGTGGCCGGAGGACGAGTACGACGACCTGCTCCTCCCGCTGATCGCGGCTCTCGCCCAGCGGCCCGGGGTCGCGGAGCTCGCCGACGACCTGCGCGCCGTCCTCGAGACGGACTACGGACTCCCCTCCCCCGGCGGCTGCACGGAGGCGGCCCGCGCCCTGCTCGCGCTGCGCGCGGAGGACTGATCGGCGTCTACCGAGCGACCGCGAAGGGCGCAAGCCCGGTCTGCGTGTCGGATCGGAGTCCTATCGTGCGGTCATGGTTGATCTGACGCGCCCCCAGACCCCCGATCCCTATCCGCTCCTGCCCGCTGTGCCGTCCTTCGACGTCGTCAGCGACGACGTGACCGACGGCCGGCCGCTGAAGGACGACCAGGTGGCCGCCCGCGGGAACACCTCTCCGCACCTGCGCTGGTCCAACGTGCCCGAGGGAACCGCGTCCTTCACCATCACCTGCTTCGATCCCGACGCCCCCACGCCCAGCGGGTTCTGGCACTGGGTGCTCGTCGATCTGCCGGGCGATGTGCGCGAGATCCCCGCCGGTTTCGCAGCGGGAGACCTGCCGGACGGCGCCTTCCACCTCCGCAACGACGGCGGGCAGGCAGGCTTCCTCGGTGCGGCACCCCCCGAGGGGGACCAGCCGCACCGCTACTTCTTCGTCGTGCACGCCGTCGGCGCCGAGAGCCTCGGGGTGGAGCACGACGCCACCCCGGCATCCGCGTCCTTCGCACTGGCATTCCAGACGCTCGGCCGCGCGATCGTCCACGGCACCTACCAGCACTGAATCAGGACATGCGGAGGTCGGCCTCGGTGAGGGGGTACGACCTCCGCAGCCACTCGCCGAACTTGCGGGTCTTCAGACACGCGTCACGGTCGGAGCACCGCACCACCGAGTCCTGCTGCGCGTAGATGCGGTACGTCTCGACCTTGGCATCCAGGACGGCACCGTCCAGGGTGCGGGGCAGGTCGATCGACGGGTAGCCGACGAAGTACAGGATGCCGGGGGCCGCCGCCGGGTCCTGTCCGATCGAGTCGCGCACGAGCGTGCCCACCGCGGAGTGGTCGGGATGGTCTCCCGGCGCGTAGGAACTGCCGCGCGGAACGTGCGTGAGCGTGCGCACCGGGTGCAGCGCGACGGCGATCTCGCTCAGTGCGGCGGAGAGCTGCGCGCGGTCCACCGCGGGGCCCCCGTCGATAGGCGCGAGCGTCGAGATGTCCCCGTCGATCAGCCTGCTCAGCGACGAATGCCCGGTGGCGTCGAATCCCCGGTCGGTGATGTTGCCGTCGGGAAGGCGCACGAACATCACCGACAGACGCGAATCGCCCTGTGGGGTCAGCCTCTCCAGCCGCAGCCCGGCGTCGAGGGTCACGACGGTGGAATCCCACAGCCCGTCGGCACCGCGCATGTGGTTGTACGCGCGGAGGATGCCGAGCTCGCGCGCGTGGGTGTAGTCCAGTCCCTTTCCGGCGTCGCCCGCCGTGAGGAACACGGTGCGTACGCACTGGCCCGCGGCGATGGCGTCGGAGATGGTGGGGTTGCCGAAGATGATGTCGTCGTCGGGGTGGGCCCACACGGTCAGAACCGTGTCGCCGTCGCAGGCCTGGACCGCGGGCGACGGGGGCACCGCCGGAGTGGGGCTCGCCGTCGCCGAAGGGGCGACGCGGGGAACCGGCGCGACCGTGGACGCGGGACTCGGCGTCCGGGTGGCCGCGGGTGCCGCCTGCGGGGTCGCCGCGCCCAGAGGCCAGACCCCCAGAGCGGTGGAGACGACGATCGAACCGCCGACGAGGAGAACGACGGCGAGCACGGCGATGAGGACGCCCGCTCCCCACCGAGGCGGCCGGGGAGTCGGCCGGTCTGCGCGTGTCATCAGCGATCCCCCCGGAGTCGCGACCAGGGGGATGGGAAGCCACCGGCCGCCGCCGAGTCTAGGCGACCCGAACCCGTGCACCAAAGGAGTGCGGGCACGGGTGTCCTTCGACGACGGGCGGACGATGCATCGGTCCGCGAATCCGCGGCCGCGACCGTGTCCCCCGATCGGCGGACATGGCCTTCATCTGGGGAAACTTCGGGTGACTGCTGCGCACGCTCAGGAAACAATCCGTTCATACAGGGGTGATTCACGGGGTGAGTTGAGGCTGTTATCGTTCCGAGGAGAACCACGATCCGGGGTCACCGGGGAAAGGGGCCTACGCACTGTGACGTCTGACCTCAAGGTCGGCGCGACATCGACGTCGCAGGGCGCCGTCGTCGGCATCGATGATGCGACGACGACGATGAAACCGATGGGCGGGTCCTTCCTGGACCGTCGCCCCCAGGCCCCCTCCTCGACGCACGACCGCTGGCGCCAGCGGTATCGCCGCAACCTGATCCTCACCGACCTCGCCGCACTCATCTGGGTGGTCTACGGCACGCAGCTGGCATGGTTCGGCACCGGGAACGCGGCCGTCGCCGCGAGCCGCGACAGCCGCATCACGGACCTCTCCTACTGGATCTTCTCGGCCGTCCTGGTCGTCGCCTGGATGTGGGCGCTGTCGTTCATCGACTCCCGCAGCGACCGCGTGCTGGGCACCGGGTCGCAGGAGTACATCCGCGTCGTCGACTCCAGCTTCCGGCTCTTCGGGACGATCGCGATCATCGCCTTCCTGACCCAGATCGACGTGGCCCGCGGGTATCTGCTGATCAGCCTGCCCGTCGGCGTCCTGGTCCTCATCTTCACCCGCTGGCTCTGGCGGCAGTGGCTGGTGGTGCAGCGCTCGCGCGGGAAGTATTCGGCCAACGTCCTGCTCGTGGGCTCGCTCCCCTCCGTCACCCAGCTCGCCCGCGAGTTCGCCCGCAACCCGAACGCCGGCTACCGCGTCGTGGGCGCGTGCGTCCCCAGCGGCAAGGTCGCCGACACCATCCCCGGAACCGACATCCCGGTCATGGGCCACGTGGGCGACATCTCGCGCGCCCTCCAGGTCACCGGCGCGGACACCGTCGCCGTAACGAGTGCAGACGAACTGCCCGCCGACAAGGTGAAGCAGATCTCGTGGAGCCTCGAGGCCGGGCGGCAGCACCTCGTGCTCGCACCGAGCATCATCGACATCGCGGGACCCCGCCTCCACACCCGCCCGGTCGCGGGACTCCCCCTCATCCACGTCGAGACGCCGCGGTTCTCCCGCGGGCAGGTTTTCCTCAAGCGCACCGTCGACCTGGTCGCGAGCATCGCCGGCGTGATCGTGCTGAGCCCGCTCCTGGCGTTCCTCGCGATGGCGGTCCGCCTCTCCAGCGAAGGCCCCGTGTTCTTCCGGCAGAAGCGCGTCGGATTCCGTGGCCGCGAATTCACGATGATCAAGTTCCGCTCCATGGTCGTCAACGCGGAGGATCTTCTCGAGCAGCTCGCGCGGCAGGAACGCGATGCCGGCAACGAAGTGCTCTTCAAGATGAAGAACGACCCGCGGGTCACGCCCATCGGCCGCATCATGCGCAAGTTCAGCCTCGACGAACTGCCGCAGCTGTTCAACGTGATCGGCGGGTCGATGTCGCTCGTCGGTCCGCGGCCCCCGCTGCCGTCGGAAGTGGCGCTCTACGCTGACCACGTGCATCGTCGATTCCTGGCCAAGCCCGGCATCACGGGCCTCTGGCAGGTCAGCGGACGTTCCTCCCTCTCGTGGGAGGAGTCGGTGCGCCTCGACCTCTCCTACGTGGAGAACTGGACGCTCGTGGGCGACTTCGTCATCCTCGGCAAGACCGCCCGTGCCGCACTGGCACCGGGCGAGACGGCCGCGTGAACTCCCCGCGCTCCCGCGCGGGTCGACGGCGCGACACTCGCGCGCCGTCTCTCAACAAAGCTGGAGGAGACCTGTGCGTCTTTCTGTGATTGGTTGCGGATACCTGGGAGCCGTGCACGCGGCCGCGATGGCCTCGATCGGACACGAGGTCGTCGGCATCGACGTCGACGAGCGGAAGGTGGCCTCGCTCTCGAAGGGGGAGGCCCCGTTCTTCGAGCCCGGACTCCAGGAGATCCTCACCGAGGGCATCGCCTCCGGCCGGCTGTCCTTCACGACCGACATGTCCGCCGCACAGGGTGCGAAGGTCCACTTCATCGGCGTGGGTACGCCGCAGCAGCCGGGCGGATACGCCGCGGACCTCACCTACGTCCACGCCGCCGTCGACGGCCTGCTGCCCTACCTCTCCGAGGGGGACATCGTCGCCGGCAAGTCGACCGTGCCGGTCGGAACGGCGGAGTCGCTCGCACCGCGGGTCTCCGAGCGCGGGGCGACCCTCGTCTGGAACCCCGAGTTCCTCCGCGAGGGCTGGGCCGTCCAGGACACCGTCGACCCCGACCGTCTCGTCGCCGGCGTGCCGAGCCTCGACGGCGCCCCCAGCGAGGAAGGCGCTCGTACCGCGGACGTCCTGCGCGAGGTCTACCACCCCTCCATCGCCAAGGGCACCCCGTTCATCGTGACGGACTACGCCACGGCCGAGCTGGTGAAGGTGTCGGCCAACGCCTTCCTCGCCACCAAGATCAGCTTCATCAACGCGATGGCCGAGATCGCCGAGGTCACGGGCGCCGACGTGACGACCCTCGCCGACGCCATCGGACACGATGCGCGCATCGGTCGCCGCTTCCTCGGCGCCGGCATCGGATTCGGCGGCGGCTGCCTGCCCAAGGACATCCGCGCCTTCTCGGCTCGCGCCGAAGAGCTGGGCCGCGGCGAGTCGGTGGCGTTCCTGCGCGAGATCGACGCGATCAACCTGCGCCGTCGCGACCGCGCCGTGGACCTCACGGTGCAGGCGCTGGGCGGGTCGGTCTTCGAGAAGAAGGTGACCGTCCTCGGCGCGGCCTTCAAGCCCCACAGCGACGACATCCGCGACTCCCCCGCGCTCGATGTGGCGGTGCGCCTGCACGGCCTCGGCGCCGATGTGACGCTCACCGACCCGGCGGCGATCGAGAACGCTCGTCGCATCCACCCGCAGCTGACCTACGTCGAGGACCGCGACGAGGCCCTGCGCGGCGCCGACGCCGTCATCGTCGTCACCGAGTGGGACGAGTACCGCCGCGAGCTCGATCCCGCCCACGCCGCCGAGCTCACCGCCGGTCACGTGGTGGTCGACGGACGCAACTGCCTGGATGCCGCCGCCTGGCGCTCCGCCGGCTGGACGTACTACGGCATGGGTCGCCCCTGACCCCGCACGACTCCCCGTCGGGCCCGCAGCATCCTGTCGCGGGCCCGACCTCGTTCGGCCGACGCCGAGAGGCCCGGTGTCCGCGGCCCGGTGGGATACCGTCGAGGGGGCACCCGCGCCCGTTTCCCGACACTGGAGCGTGAGCATCCGATGAGCCGACCCAAGCTGCAGGACGTCGCCGCGCACGCCGGCGTGTCGGTCACCACCGTCTCTCGCGTCCTCAACAACCGGGGCTATCTCAGCGACGACATCCGCCGCCGGGTCGATGACGCGGTCACGGCACTCGGCTATCGCCCCAATGAGATCGCCCGGTCGCTCATCGGCCAGCGCTCCACGCTCGTGGGGCTCATCGTCCCGACGGTCGCCGACCCGTTCTTCGGAGAACTCGCGACCCACGTCGAGGGCGCACTGGCCGAGAGCGGCTACAAGATGCTCCTCTGCGACTGCCACGACACCCCCGAACGCGAAGAGCGCTACCTGGACCTCCTGCAGGGGAACCGCGTCGACGGGATCATCAGCTCCACGCACAACCGGGACGTCGCCGGCTACGGACGCGCCGATCTGCCCATCGTCGCCATCGACCGACGACTCAGCGAGGGCATCCCGACCGTCCACAGCGACAACCGCACCGGTGGGCTCCTCGCCGCCGAACACCTGATCTCCCGCGGATCCCGTTCACCGGTGCACATCACCGCGACCGATCACCCCGGCAACGCGCGCGCCGCGGCCTACCGCGAGGTCATGGACCGCCACGGACTCGAGCCCCGCGTGATGGCCTACGGCTACGACACCCCGGTGGATCGTCGTCGCGCCGCCATCGAGACATGGCTCACCCTGAACCCCGCGGACGGGGTGTTCGCCAGCGACGATCTCACCGCGCTCATGGCGCTGGACTGGGCGCGCAAGACCGGACGACGCGTCCCGGACGACCTCCGGATCGTCGGCTACGACGGCGCCGCAGCGCTCCGGATGGCCGTGCCCGGACTCACCACCGTCCGTCAGCCGATCGAGCGAATGGCCGCCCGGGCCGTCGACCTGCTGCGGGCACGGATGGCGGATGCCACGCTGACCGAGGTCGAGGAAGAGCCTCTTCCGGTCGAGCTGCTGCAGGGCTGGACCTCCTGACGGTGCGGCTCCGCCGGATCCCGGCGGAGCCGCACTCCCTCAGGGAGCGCTCGGGTCGTTGACAGCGAGGGGGGACAGGGACACGTCGCGGATCTCCGCCTCGGCCCCGACGGACTCGACGGTGACGCCCCCCGCGAGATCGACGAACGCCGCAGAGGTGAGCGAGGCCTGCCCGTCTCCGGTGAAGACCTCGATCGAGGACGCGTCGACGATCACGTCGAAGACGACCATCCCCCCGGTTCCGACCGGGGCGACGCGCACCTCGCGATACGTGTCGGACAGGGCATCCGCCGCCTCATCGCGTCGACGGTCGAGGAAGACCTTCCCCGCCTCGGCGTCATAGCCCACCGTGACCTCCCCTCGCTCGGGCGAGCCCAGCCGGAGCCGCACCTCACCGCCGTCGGGAGCGGACACGGTCGCCCGCAGGCGATAGGCGGCCCCGGTGCTCTGCACCGGCAGCGCGGTGATGTTCCCAGGGGCCACCGTCACGGGGGCGACGGCGGAGCGGGCCCGACCCTCCTGGGCCGCGACCTCGGTGACCGGCTGCGAGAGCAGCGTGAGACGCCCGTCCACCTCGCGCAGCGTGATCTCCCGCGTGGTCGAGAGGGAGCCGCCCTGTGAGCTTCCCCCGGGCAGCTCCCGGGCGTACGCCCAGTTGTTGACCCACGCGAGGGCGAACCGGCGTTCCAGTCGGCCCCGGTCCCCGTCGCGGGGGTCGTCCCACGTCACCGCGGCGTAGAAGTCGGATCCTCCGTCGAGCCACTGCGGCTCGTCGGCATCGGCGGCGAAGCGCTCCCCGTCCCACGTCCCGGTCCAGTAGGCGAAGCCGGTCGTGCCGCCGGAGCGCGCGGCATCCGCGCTCGCTCCGAGCACCCAGGTGCGGCGCCCCGAGACCGGGTCGACCATCTCGAACAGGTCGGGGCACTCGAGGAGGCCGTAGCCGTCGCGCACGAAGTCCGAGACGTAGGTCCACTCGCGGAGGTTCGTGGAGGTGTAGAAGCCGAGGCGCTCGCCTTCCGCCAGCACCATCACCCACCGCTCGTGGGCGTCGTCCCAGACGACCTTGGGGTCGCGCCAGTCGGTGACGCCGGGGTTGTCCATGATCGGATTCCCTTCGTAGTTCTGGAACGTCCGGCCCCCGTCGGTCGAGGTGAACAGCGACTGCCGTTGCACTCCCTCGTCCTGCTGCGTCGTGAGCGCGACGATCGTGCCCGCGCCGAATCCCGCGGTGTCGCGTTCATCGACGACGGCGCTGCCGGTCAGGATGTCACCGAGCCCGTTGCGGTACTTCTCGATCGCGACACCGCGGTTCTTCCACGTCACCATGTCGGCCGAGGTCGCCAGGTGCCACTCGGTGCCGTTCCCCTCGGGGTAGTCGGCGTTGTACAGGTAGTAGAGGTGCCACTCGCCGTCGATGAGGACGGGGCGTTGCGGGTCGTTCATCCAGTGCTGCTCGGGGGTGAGGTGGAACGTGGGCCGGAACCTCTCCCAGCCCTCGGGCACGTCGAACGCGTCGGACGTCGCCGTGGGCGTCGGTTCGACGGGCGGCGAAGCGTCGCGCGGGAGCAGGAGGACCACGAGACCGATCGCCACCACGACGCCGCCGGCGATCAGCGACAGCAGGGTCGCCCGGCCCGGGCGCACGGATCGTTTCGCGCCGGGGTTCTCGACGCCCGTCATGCGCGCCCCCGGGCGCGGCGCGCGTGCAGGGCGAGAGCGGTCCACCCCGCGGCCAGCAGACCGACGGCGGCCGCGGCGAACGACACAGCCGATCCCTCCGACCCCGTCTCGGCCAAGCGTGCGGGCACGGGCGGCGCGGGCACCGGGGTCTCCGCTACCGGGGGCTCCGGCAGGGGCGGCTCCGGCAGGGGCGGCTCCGGCGTCGGCGGTGCGGTCGGCGGGACCGGGGGCTGCTCGACGAGGAGGGACTCCCAGCCGACCGCGCGTACCGGCTCACCCGGCTGGGTGCGGCGCGCCTCGAAGGTCGCCGCGTTGGTGATCTCGGTCGAGGGCGCATCCGGGAGCGTGTCGAGGGCGACCCCGACGATCTCGTCGCCCACGGGCTCGACGTGCACCGCCACTTCGGTCTCACTGCAGTCGACGCGCACGCGCTCCGCGGGCACGTCGACCGGGTCGACGAGCGCCCCGGTGTCCGGATGCGTCGCGACCGCGGATCGCACGCTCACCCCGGCCGCGCAGTCGACACGCTGGCCCGGCCCCACTCGATCGACGATGTCGAGGACGTCCCACGGCCCGCGCGGTGCTTCCACGACCCACCGCGCACGGGTCTCGTCCTCGTCGGCCCAGAAGCCGTACTTGTTGCCGCGCGTACGGTCGGGGATGCCGTAGAAGGGTCCGGGTCGTTCGCCGGGGCGCAGGGTCGCGTCGGCGGTGGACGAGGATGCCGTCACGATCGGGGGCCCGACCTCCTCGGTCGATCGCACGATCGCCTCCCCCGCGCGGTTGGCGGGGTCGGCGACGGCGTCGGTGAGCTCGATGACGAGCCTTCCGGTGGCATCGAGCCGCGCCGTACCGATCACGACGCCCGTGGAGGAGATCCAGTCGGCTCCCGCCGCACCGCCCGCGTGCTCCGGAAGGAGGAGCTCGACGGTGTCTCCGGGAGCGGCCTCCGCGGGGAGCACCCACCGCACGTCCGAGACGGTCGCGGGACCGTCCTGGACGACGGTGGTCTCCGCCACGAGCGGCAGCTCGGCGCGCGCGTGCGCGGGGGCCGCGAGGACCGCCGCCCCCGCGAGAGCGAGCACCGCGCCGGCCGCGGAACGGACGGGGAGGCGGGAGCCGACGCGGATCACGGCGCGCTCACCCCATCGCGGGCACGGCGGCGGCGGGCGATCACGAGAGCGGTCACGCCGGCGCCCACCGCGGCCGCGGCGATTCCAGCCCCGGCGGTCAGGGCTGCGCCGTCCACACCCGTGTTCGCCAGCGGGGAGCCGGGTCGTGCGGATCCGGATCCGGTGGACGACGCGTCGGAGGCGGGGACCGGGTCGGGGGATGCCGCGGCTCCGCCGTCATCGACGACCGGCGGGGTCGTCGGCTGCACGGGTCCGGGTACCGAGGAGATTCCCCCCGCGGCAAGGAGGAGCGTGGAGTCGAGCTGGCCGTCGCGCGTGTCGGCGACCGCGGCGACGACGGTGACCGGCTGACCGGGGGTGACCTCGGCGGTGCAGGTGAGCGGCACCGTGTATCCGTTCATCTCGGTCGCGCGATCGCCGGGTGCGCCGTCGGCGGTGAGGTTGGAGACGAAGAGCTCCGGACGCGTGTCCGCGTTGATGGTCTCGACGCCGACGGGGAGGTCGTCGACGGTGGAGCAGAGGCGTCCGTCGACGAAGACGCCGAACGCGTCGGTGTAGTCGCGCGCGGCCCAGTCCGCGTACTCCTCGCTACCGATCTGGTAAACGATTGTCAGAGTGTCGCCCTCGGGAACGACCTCCAGGTGGAGCTCCGCGGCGTCGTAGGTGGTCCGGCCGGACGAGGACTCCAGCACGGCGGAACCACCACCGCCGAGATCGCCCGTGGTGGTGAGCTTGCCGTTCGGGCCGAGCAGCGCCGAGGCGGTGAAGTCGACGTCGGACGAGGCCGAGGGATCAGCGGCGCGAAGCGAGCCCGTGCTCAGCGCGACACCGGAGACGGGGCCGCCCGGAAGACCGAGGTCGAGCTCTGCGAAGGAGGCGGCCTGCACGCCACGGCCGGATGCGAGCGTCGCCGACGCCAGCGAGACGTGGTCGCCGATCAGGCTTTTCGCGCCATTCGCGGCATCCTGGCCCTCGAAGGTGGACAGGGAACCGGCCGCGTGGGCGGGGGCGGCGGCCAGCAGGATCAGCGCCGCGGACGACGCCAGGGCGGCCGCGGTCGCGGCGGGGACACGCCGGGACCGCGCCCGGCGGGCGGTGGGGATGAGAGGGGTCATGACACTCCAGAGGGCTGGTGGCGGGCGCGACGAACGGGGGTCTGTTCGACCGGGTTCACGTCGTCGCGAAAGGGTGGCGATGCGGGCTCAGATGACCGCGAAGGAGGAGGGATGCCACGGAGCACACCGTTCGGCGGCTCGCGTCGAGAGTGCCAGAGATTCTCAGCGAACACAAATTATGTCAATCGTTTGACAGTCGGCGTCAGGTTTCGTACGCTGACCGCGAGGAGCAGGATCCACGTCACGCGAAGCAGAAAGCAGAACGACGTGACCACCACGCAGAACCGAGCGGGGCGTACGCGCATCCGGCTCGCGGCGATCGCCGCCGTGATCGCCACGACGGCGGCCCTGGCGGCCGGCGCCCCCGCGCAGGCGCAGAACGCGCCCGAAGCTGTACCGGGCTTCCCGGCGCCGACCGAGCACACCCAGAAGGCCTTCGACCCCGAGGACGACTTCACCGCCAAGTGGACCCGGGCCGACGCACGTCAGCTCAAGGCCATGAGCGATCCCGCCGCGCCGTCGCGGGAGAACTCGTTGCCCGAGGAGTACACGATGCCGACGGTGCCCCAGGACTTCCCCGACATGAGCAACGAGGAGGTGTGGGTCTGGGACAGCTGGACGCTCACCGACGGCACCTCCGCACAGCCCAGCTTCAAGGGCTGGGAGGTCGTGTTCTCCCTCGTCGCCGACCGCAAGCTCGGGTTCGACGACCGGCACACCTACGCCAAGCTCGGCTACTTCTTCCGCAAGGCCGACGTCGCCGAGCGGCCGGCCGACGGCGGATGGACCTACGGCGGCCTGGTGTTCCCCGACGGCGCATCCGGCGCGATCTTCGACGACCAGTCGTTCAGCCACCAGACCGAGTGGTCGGGTTCGACGCGCATCTTCGACGGCAACAAGCTCCGCATCTTCTACACGGCCGTGGCGTTCTACCGCAACGAGGACGGCTCCAACCGCAAGCCCTACGACCCGCGCATCGTCCAGAGCGAAGGGCGTCTCTTCGCCGATGAGAACGGCGTGTGGATGACGGGCTTCCGCGACCAGCACGACATGCTGCAGGCCGACGGCGAGTACTACCAGACCGGCGCGCAGAACGAGTTCTTCAACTTCCGCGACCCCTTCACCTTCGAAGACCCCGCCCACCCCGGCAAGACGTACATGGTCTTCGAGGGCAACTCCGCCTTCGCCCGCGGCGAGCGCGCGTGCACGGAGGACGACATGGGCTACGCGCCCGGTGACCCGTTCGCGGAGACCGCCGATCAGGCGATGGATCAGGGCGCGCACTTCCAGATGGCGAACGTCGGGCTCGCCGTGGCCGAGAACGCGGCGTCGACCGAGTGGCGGTTCCTGCCGCCGATCCTCTCGGCCAACTGCGTGAACGACCAGACCGAGCGTCCGCAGATCTACATCAAGGACGGCAAGTACTACCTCTTCACGATCACCCACCGCGGCACGTATGCGGCGGGCATCGACGGCCCCGAGGGCGTCTACGGCTTCGTCGGCGACGGCATCCGGAGCGACTTCCAGCCGGTGAACCGCGGTTCGGGACTGGCCCTCGGCAGCCCCTCCAACCTGAACTTCCCGGTCGGAACCCCCTTCGCTCCGCACCCCGACCAGCACCCGGGACAGTTCCAGGCGTACTCGCACTACGTGATGCCCGACGGTCTCGTGCAGTCGTTCATCGACACGATCGGCACCAGTGACGACTTCGTGCGCGGGGGGACCCTCGCCCCGACCGTCCGCGTCGACATCGCGGGTGACGCCGTGACCGTCGACCGTTCGTACGGCACGAACGGTCTCGGCGGGTGGGCCGACATCCCCGCGGGGTACGCGCACGACATCGACGCAGCGGCGGACGCGCGCCCGATCGGCTGACGCGCCCTCTCTCCCTCCCTCCCGAACGGGGCCCCGCGATGCGGGGCCCCGTTCCTGTTCCGCCGTGACCGCGTAGCCTGGACGGCACCACCCCGAGGGGGGTGCGAGGGGTCCGGGTGCCGATGGATGCCACGACGATGGCGGACGCCATCCTGGCCGCCCTCGGCGGCGCCGGGAACGTCCGCGGGGTCACGCACTGCGCGACGCGGGTGCGGGTGGATCCGGCCGAGTCCGCTCGCGTGGATGTCACAGCCCTCGCCCGGATCCCCGGCGTGCTCGCCGCGCAGGTGGTCGGCGATCGCGTGCAGATCGTCGTCGGGCCGGGGCGGGTGGAGGCCGTCAGCGGCGCCGTGCGTCGCGGAGCCGGATCGGCGACGGCTCCCGCACACCGAGGCCGTCTGTCCGCGCGAACCGTCGGCGTCCTGGTCGACGTGTTCACCCCGCTGCTCCCGGCCTTCGTCGCGGGGGGCCTGCTCACGGCGCTGCACAACGTGCTCGCGGGTCCCGGGGTGTTCGGCGACACGGCCGTCATCGACACCCTGACGTGGCTGCGCGGCCCCGTGGCCCTCGTGGGACTCGTCGGAGCCGCGGTGTTCGCGCTGCTTCCCGTCCTCCTCGGATTCTCCGCGGCCGGCCGCTTCGGCGGCAGTCCGTACCTGGGCGCCGCGATGGGGGCCGCCCTCGTCGCCGCCCCCGGCCTCACCGCCGACAGCGCCCTGCCGGCGATCCATCTCACGCCCGAGACGGGGTGGGTGATCGCCGGCGTGGACGTGCTGGCCATCGACTACCAGGGCACCGTCGTGCCCATCATCGCGATCTGCTTCGTTCTGGCCCGCCTCGAGCGGTTCTTCGCGCGGCGCACGAGCGGATCGGCGCGTCTGCTCCTGGTGCCGCTGCTCACCCTGCTCACCACGGGCCTGCTCGCCTTCCTGGTCCTGGGCCCGGCCCTGCGCTTCCTCGGAGATGCGGCCGCGCAGGGGATGGAATGGCTCTACACCGGCGCCGGCGTGCTCGGGGGCGCGCTCGTGGGCGCGGTGTACTCACCGCTGGTGGTGACGGGGCTGCACCAGGGACTCATCGCGATCGAGCTGGGTCTGCTGTCCACGGGGGGATCGTTCATCTTCCCGATCGCCGCGGCGGCGAACGTGGCCCAGGCCGCCGCGTCGCTCGCGGTCTGGCTCTGCGCACGGAGGGGGACGCGCCTGCGCGCTCTCGCGGCCACGGCGACCGCCCCCGCCGCCCTCGGAATCGCCGAGCCGGCGATGTTCGGCGTGACGCTCCGGCTGCGCGTCCCGTTCCTGATCGCCGTCGGCGCGACCGCGGTCTCGGCGGCGCTCCTGGCCGCGTGGCGGGTCGAGGCGGTGACGCTCGGCGCCGCCGGGCTCCTCGGGTTCGCCTCGATCGCCCCCGGGAGCGTCGGGCCGTTCCTGGCCTGTCTGGCGGTGTCGATGCTGCTCTCGTTCGGCGGCACGCTGGCCTGGGCGCGATGGCGGAGGCGACGGGGGCGCCCGATCGACGGTGAGGATCCCCGCCGGAGCGGCGACGAGACCGCGATCCTCTCCCCCGTGGCCGGCCGGCGCGTCGCGGTGGAGTCCCTCGCCGATCAGGCGTTCGCCGCGAGCGCGCTCGGACCCACGGCGGCGGTGGCGCCCGAGAGCGGACTGATCACCGCGCCCGTGGCGGGCACGGTCAGCGCCGTCGCGGCGACCGCGCACGCGTACGGCATCACGACCGACGGCGGGACCGAGGTCCTCGTCCACATCGGCATCGACACCGTGCGCCTGAATGGCGACGGGTTCCGTCCGCTCGTCCGCGCCGGCGACCGGGTGGCCGCGGGAGATCCGCTCGCCCGCGCGGATCTCGATGCGATCGTGGCGGCGGAGCTGGACCCGGTGGTGCTCACCATCGTCACGGAGGCCGGGGCGCGCACCTTCGCACCGATCGACGGGGAGACCCGGGTCGTCGCGGGTACACCCGTTCTGGGCCCGGTCGGTTCGCCAGAAAACATCTGATTAACCGCTTGACCAACCTCGCGAGGCGTTGCTACGTTCTGCGTAACCGATTAACCAGCCCCGGTTCATCGGCGACATCGTCTCGATGAGGAGTCATCCGAATGGACCAGCGAGGGTTCTTCCGACCGCCGAACGCCTGGGTCGGCGACGTCATCCCGTGGGAGGAGGACGGCCGGTTCCACCTCTTCTACCTGCACGAATCGCGGCAGGTCCCCAGAATCGGGATGCCGTGGCACCGCGTCGTCACCGATGACCTCGTCACGTTCGTCGAGACCGGTCCCGCGCTCCCCTCGGGAGGGCCGGATGCCGCGGACTTCAACGTCTACACCGGCAGCGTCGTCGTGGACGGCGGCATCCACCACGTCTTCTACACCGGGCAGAACCCCGAACGGATCGGTGCGGACGGCCTCCCGCTCCAGGTCGTCCTGCACGCCACCAGCGACGACGGGATGCGCACGTGGGTCCGCCACCCCGACGACACCTTCGGCGCGACCCCGGGATACGAGACCGCCGACTGGCGCGATCCCTTCGTCTTCCGCGACGACGAGGCCGGCGTGTGGCGCATGCTCGTCACCGCCCGTCACGCCGACGGCCCCGAGCGGCGACGCGGGGTGATCGCGCAGTGCGTCTCGCACGACCTCCGCACGTGGGAGGCCGCCGAGCCCTTCTGGGACCCGCGCCGCTACATCGCCCACGAATGCCCCGAGGTCTTCGAGTGGAACGGGTG
The DNA here is from genome assembly GCF_029639405.1 of Microbacterium proteolyticum. Lineage (NCBI taxonomy): Bacteria > Bacillati > Actinomycetota > Actinomycetes > Micrococcales > Microbacteriaceae > Microbacterium > Microbacterium proteolyticum. The sequence goes on along the minus strand of NZ_CP121274.1, from coordinate 1,844,632 downwards.
GTGGTATCTCGTGTACTCCGAGTTCAGCGAGTCCTTCACCACGCGCTACCGCGTCTCGCGCAGCCTCCACGGGCCGTGGCAGGTGCCCGAGAACGACACGATCGACGGACGCGCCTACTACGCCGCGAAATCCGCCGCCCGCGACGGGCGCCGGTTCTTCTTCGGCTGGATCTCCTCCCGCGAGGGCGGTCGTGACGACGGCGCATGGCAGTGGGCGGGGACGCTCTCGGTCCTGGAGGCGGAGCAGAACGCCGACGGCTCGCTGCGCTTCCATCCGCCCCTGGAGCTCTCCGCGGGCTTCGGCGAGCGCCTCGACTCGGCGGCATCCGGAACGGTCCTGTCGGCCCCCGACGGCTACGCCGACCTCGTCCTCCCGACCGACCTCCCCGCCGCCTTCCGCGTGGACGCCGTCTTCGACATCGCCCCCGGGACGACGGAATGCGGCCTCCTGCTCCGGGCGAGCGCGGACGGCGACGAGGCCTACGTCCTGCGCCTCGAGCCACGACGGAACCGTCTGGTGTTCGACCGCTGGCCCCGCCGCCGGACGGGCGGCGAGCAGTGGCAGATCTCGGGGGACGTCCCCCACGTCATCGAGCTCGAGCGTCCGGTGACGCTCGCTCCGGGACCGCACCGGCTCGAGGTCGTCGTCGACGGCGATCTGTGCGTCGCCACAGTGGACGGTTCGGTGACCCTCAGCACGCGCCTCTACGACCGGACCGACGGTCGCGTCGGCGCCTTCGTCGGCGAGGGCACCGCGACGGTGCTCTCGCTGGAGATCACCGGCCCCTCCACTACCGCCGTCCCGGCCGCGTCGCTCGACGACGCCCTCGTCTCGTCCTGACCCGCACCACCTCACCCCTACCCGCACCACCACATCAATGGAGATTCACATGGTCCACCTCACCCGAGCGGCATCCTGGGTCGCCCTGACCGCCGCGACCGCGCTCGTCCTGTCCGGATGCGGCGCGACCGGCTCCGCCGGCGACCCGACCGACGTCAACCCCGAGGGCGAGATCAAGCCCCGCGAGATCTCGTGGCTGCTGTCGCGTCCGGCCGACGGCGGCGTGATCACCGCGATGCAGAAGATCGCCGACGAGTACGCCGCCGACCACCCCGGCTTCTCGCTGAACCTCATCACGACGCCCGATCGCCCCAGCTACATCCAGAAGTACGAGACCCTGGCCGCCGCCAACAAGCTGCCCGAGCTCTTCGACACGGATGCCACGCCCTTCGCGCAGAAGCTCGCTCAGCAGGGCCGCATGGTCGACGTCGACCTGCTGCTGAAGGACCTCGGCCTGTCCGACGAGTACCGCGACGTCGCCCTGACCTACCAGCGCTTCGACGACGGCTCGCTGTACATGGTGCCGTTCGAGTTCCAGCTGGAGTTCTTCTGGTACAACAAGGACCTGCTCGCGCAGGCCGGGGTGCCCATCCCCGCGACGCTCGACGACTTCGCCCCGATGTGCACGGCGCTCCGAGCCAAGGGCATCACGCCGATCGCCCTGGACGGTGCCGACGGCTGGCCGCTCGAGCGGTACATGGCCTACTACCCGTTCCGCCAGGCGGGCCCCGAGTACGTGCAGAAGCTGAAGACCGGCGAGGCGAAGTTCTCGGACGCTCCCGGACGCGCCGCCGCCGACTGGCTGTACGGGCTCGGACAGGCCGGCTGCTTCCAGGAGGGCTTCTCCGCCACGGGGTACGCCGACGCCCAGGCGCAGTTCACCTCCGGCAAGGCGGCGGTGTACAACATCGGCACGTGGGAGCTGGCGAACCTCGCCACCGACAAGCTCGACGCGGGCGTGCGCGACAGCGTCGACTACTTCACGCTCCCGACGATCTCCGGAGCCGTGACCGCCGACAACGAGTACGTGACGCCGTCCGGCATCGGCATGGCCGTCAACTCCGCCACGTACGACCCGCTCGTGCGCGACTTCCTGCGGTTCGCCCTCGAGCGCTACCCCGCCGAGGTCGCCGCCTCGGGCGCCCTCTCGCCGACCACGGGCGTGGAGACGACCATCCCCGCGAACGCGACCCCGCTGTACTCGCGGGCGATCGAGCAGGCCGGTGACGTGGGCCCGAAGATCGCGATGCCCTGGGACACCCAGCTCGACCCCGCCACGAACACCCGTCTGCAGCAGGAGCTGACCCTCCTGGTGCAGGGCGACATCACGCCCGACGAGTTCGTCAGCACGATGGACGCGGCTCTGACGGAGAACGTCGGTGGCTGACACCCTCGCACCGAGCCGGCCCCGGGTCACCGGGGCCGGCTCGCCCGCCCGGCGTCGGGCGCCGATGCGCACGTCGATGCTGCCGCGGCGCTCGGGCCTGGCCGTCGCCGTCTTCCTCGTGCCCCCGCTGCTGCTCTACGGCGCCGCGGTCCTCCTCCCCATCGTGCAGTCGCTCGTGCTGAGCCTGTTCTCGTGGGACGGCATCACCGACCTCGCGTTCGTGGGCCTGGACAACTACGTGAAGATGTTCACGCGCGACGACGTGTTCTGGACGGCCTTCGGCAACGCGCTCGGGTATCTCGCCATCTGCCTGGTCCTCCAGCTCGGGGGCGCCCTGGCGGTGGCGGGGCTCCTCACCGCCCTCCCCCGGGCCCGCGAACTGGTCAAGACGCTGTACCTGCTGCCGGCGGTCATCTCCACCGTGGCGATCGCGTTCCTCTTCGTCCGCATCTACTCGCTCGAGCCCGTGGGTCTGCTCAACCAGCTGCTGGCGTGGGTGGGACTCGACGGCCTCCAGACGGCCTGGCTCTCCAACGTGCAGACGGTGCTGGCGGCGGTGTCCATCCCCGAGGGGTGGCGCTTCACCGGTCTCTACATGCTCATCATCTACGCGGCGCTCATCGCGGTGCCCAAGGAGCTCGAGGAGGCCGCGCGCCTGGACGGCGCCTCCTGGTGGCAGACCTTCTGGCGGATCCGCTTCCCCTACATCCGTCCCGTCTGGATCACCACGACCGTGATGGCCACGACCTTCGCGCTGCGCGGCTTCGACATCCCGTACCTGCTGACCAACGGCGGACCGGGTCAGGCGTCGGAGCTGCTGACCACCTACATGTACAAGACGGCGTTCGTCCACACCGACTACGGCTACGCCAGTGCCATCTCGGTCTTCATCGTGGTCGAGTGCCTCGTCGCGGTGGGACTCATCTTCCTGCTGCTGCGTCGAAAGGACGCGTGATGAGCACGACTCTCGCCCCGCCCCCGGTGGCATCCGTCCCCCCGTCCGACGCCCCGGAACCGCGCGCCGTGCACCGCTCGCCGCGGGTGCGCGTGCAGCGGACTCTCCTGACGGTGACGGTGATCCTCATCGTCGTGGTGCAGGTGTACCCGCTGCTGTGGCTGTTCCTCACGAGCTTCCGCACCGCGTCGGATTTCGCCGGAGGAGATCCCTTCGCGCTGCCGTCGGAGTGGACGCTCGACAACTACGCCCGCGCCTTCGCGACCGGGAACCTGGCGCTGAACATCGCCAACAGCTTCATCGTCACCCTCGGCGCCAGCCTTCTGATCGTCGTGGCCGGCATGATGGCCGCGTACGCGCTGCAGGTCCTCGGCTTCCGGTTCAGCGGGTTCGTCCGGGCGCTGTTCCTGCTCGGCATCATCGTGCCCGTGCAGATCGCGCTCGTGCCGCTGTTCATCGATTACTCGCAGGTCGGGCTGCTCGACACGCACCTCTCGATGATCCTGCCGCTCGCGGCGTTCTCGCTGCCGATGGGGATCTACCTGTTCTCGTCGTTCTACGAGTACATCCCGCGGGAGCTGTACGAGGCCGCGTCCCTGGACGGCGCGGGCCCGTACCGGATCTTCCTGCAGATCACGGCGCCGCTGTCGGTGAACACGATCATCACGGTCGTCCTGGTCAACAGCATCTTCATCTGGAACGACTTCATCTTCGCGAACACGTTCGTTCTGTCCGATGGACTCAAGACCATCCCGCTGGGGCTGCAAAACTACATCGGAGCGATGGGCAACACCGACTGGACGGCGACGTTCGCCGCGGTGTGCGTCACGGTGACGCCACTGCTGCTGGTGTTCCTCGTGCTGAACAAGGCGATGATCGCCGGCCTGGAGAGCGGAGCCACCAAGGGATGAGCACGACGATGCGCGACGTGGCGCGGGCGGCCGGGGTGTCGGTGGCGACCGTGTCGCACGTGGTGAACGACAAGCCGGGCGCGCGCATCGGCGAAGACGCCCGACGCCGAGTCCACGAGGCGATCGAGGCGCTCGGCTACCGGCCCAACGCCCTCGCCAAGACGCTGTCCGAAGGCAACTCGCGCTTCATCGGCCTGGTGGCGGATGCCATCGCCACCACCCCCTTCGCCGGACAGATCATCCACGGGGCCCAGGACGAGGCGTGGCGTCACGGCTTCGTCCTGCTCGTCGCCAACACCGAGGGCAACGCCGCCGCCGAGAACGACGCGATCGCGATGATGCTCGAGCACCAGGTGCGCGGCATCCTGTACTCCACCTGGTACCACCGCGAGATCGACGTGCCGCCGCCGCTCCAGCACACCGACACGGTGCTGGTGAACTGCTTCGCCGCCGACGACGCGTTCCCCGCGGTCGTCCCCGACGAGGTGCAGGGCGGTCGGACGGCCACCGAGGAACTCCTTTCGGCCGGTCATCGTCGGATCGCCTTCGTGAACACCACGTCCCCCTCCCCCGCGAGGGACGGACGGCTCGCGGGCTACCGCGCCGCCCTGGAGGACGCCGGCGTCGCGAGCGAGGACTCCCTGATCTTCGAGGCGGCTCCCGAGCAGGAGGGCGGGTACGGCATCGCCGGAGCCGTCGTCGCCTCCGGAGCGACGGCGGTGTTCTGCCACAACGACCGCGTCGCGATGGGCCTGTACGACGGCCTCCGCGACCGCGGCCTGCGCATCCCCGACGACGTGGCGGTGATGGGCTTCGACAACCAGGACGTCATCGCGGCGCACCTGCGTCCGCCGCTGTCGACGGTCGCGCTGCCGCACTACGAGCTGGGCGCCGCCGGCGTGCGCACGCTCCTGGGACTGGAGGCGCCCGCGTCGGGTGCGCGCCAGCTCGTGGCCTGCCCACCGGTCCTCCGGGAGTCGATGTGAGCCTGCCCCGCCCGCGCTTCCACCTCGCGCCCGCGCGCAACTGGATGAACGACCCCAACGGCCTCGTGCACACCGGCGGCCGGTGGCACGCGTTCTTCCAGTACAACCCCGCGGGCAACGACTGGGGCAACATGAGCTGGGGCCACGCGTCCAGCCCCGACCTCCTGCACTGGGAGGAGCATCCCGTCGCCCTCGCCCATCGCCCCGGCGAGCAGATCTTCTCGGGATCGGTCGTGGCCGGCCCCGGCGACGCCCTGACGGCGTTCTACACGAGCGCCTACGCCCACGGCATCCAGGCCCAGTCTCGCGCGACCAGTCTCGACGGCGGCCTCACCTGGACCCCGGATGCCGCCAACCCGGTGCTCGACCGCGACAGCTCCGACTTCCGCGACCCGAAGGTCGTCGCGCTCCCGGGCGGCGGCTGGCTGATGCTCGCGGTCGAGGCGGTGGAACGGCGCGTCGTGTTCTACGCCTCCGACGACCTGGAATCGTGGCGCGAGACGGGGTCGTTCGGCCCGCTCGGCCCGACCGGGGTCGTGTGGGAATGCCCGGATCTCGTGCGGCTCCCGGTCGAGGGATCAGATGCCGCCGCCTGGGTGCTGCTGCTGAGCACGAACCCCGTGGGCGACGCGCCCGACCCGGCCGGGTCGGCGATGCACTACGTCGTCGGCGACCTCGTCGGCGACGTGTTCCGCGCCGACGAGGACGTCCTCCTCCCCGTCGACCACGGCCGGGACTTCTACGCCGGCGTCACCTTCCACGACGCCCCCGGCGGCGCGGCGGTGATGCTCGCCTGGATGAACAACTGGCGCTACGCGCACGCCGTGCCGACCGCTCCGTGGCGCGGCGCGATGTCGCTGCCGCGCACGTTGGGGCTGCGCCGCATCGCGGGCGCGCTACGGCTCGTGCAGCACCCGGTCCTCCCCGCAGCCCCGGACGCGACGCCCCTGCCGGAGGCCGGTATCGATCCCCACGCGCTCATCGAGATCCGTCGCGACCCCGCGGACACCGGCATCCTGCGCATCCGGCTCGACGGCGAAGCGGATGCCGCGGTCGAGATCGTGCACGACCCGACCGCTCGCACCCTCACCGTGTCGCGCACGGGCGAAGCCGCGCAGACGTTGCACCCGGACTTCGCCGGCGCGCGCGTCGCCCCGCTGCTCGAAGCGGGCGTGGCGGTGTTCACGATCGTGCTGGACGGCCCCCTCCTGGAGGTCTTCGCCGACCGGGGCGCCACCGTGCTCTCGCACCTGGTGACCCTCGGCGCGGGACACGTGGCCGTCCGCGCCACCTCCGAGGGGGCGGAGGCTCCCGCCGTGCGCATCGTCGGGCTCGACAACGCGCAGGAAGGTCGGGCAGTTCCGGCGGCCGCCTGACCCACCACAACCGAACCGCCGGACACCCGGCGGGTGCATCGTCGCGCCCGCCGATCACGAGGAAGTGAGCATCATGCCGTTCGAGATCTCCCGCCGCACCCTGCTGCAGGGCGCCGGAGCCGGGGCCTTCGGCCTCGCCCTGGCGTCCGCGGCTCCCGTGGCCGCCCGCGCCACCCCGCCGTCGCAACGCGCGATTTACCACATGACCCCGCCGACGGCCTGGCTGTGCGATCCGCAGCGCCCGATCGTCTCGGGCGGGCAGTACCAGCTGTACTACCTCCATTCCGACGTCAACAACGGTCCCGGCGGGTGGGATCACGCCACCACCGACGGCGTGAGCTTCGTCCACCACGGCACCGTCATGCCGCTGACGAACGGGGTCCCCGTGTGGTCGGGGTGCCTCGTGGTCGACGAGGCGAACACCGCGGGATTCGGCGCGGGAGCGGTCATCGCGCTCGCGACCCGTCCCACCGACGGCATCCGGAAATACCAGGAGCAGTATCTCTACTGGTCGACCGACGGCGGGTTCAGCTTCACGATGCTCCCCGACCCCGTCCTCGTCAACACGGATGGTCGCGCCGCCCAGACCCCGGCCGAGATCGACAACGCCGAGTGGTGCCGCGACCCGAAGGTGCACTGGGACGCGTCGCGCGGTGAATGGGTCATGGCTCTCGGCCGTGCCCGCTACGCGGGTTTCTACACCTCGTCGAACCTCCGGCAGTGGACGTGGCGCAGCAACTTCGACTACCCGAACCCGCAGCTCGGTGGGATCGAATGCCCCGATCTGTTCCAGATGACCGCCGACGACGGCACCCGGCACTGGGTGCTGGGGGCGAGCATGGATGCCTACACGGTCGGGCTCCCGATGACCTACGCGTACTGGATGGGAACGTGGAACGGCACGCACTTCGTCGCCGACGACCCGACCCCGCAGTGGCTGGACTGGGGCTGGGACTGGTACGGGGCGGTGACGTGGCCGAGCATCGAGGCGCCCGACACCCGACGGCTGGCGATCGGGTGGATGAACAACTGGAAGTACGCCGCGCGTGACGTCCCCACCGACGTCTCCGACGGCTACAACGGCCAGAACTCGATCGTGCGCGAGCTGCGCCTGGAGAAGCAGCCCGGCGGGTGGTACAGCCTGCTCAGCGCACCGATCTCCGCCCTGGCGGGTCGCGCGACCTCGACGGTGACCCTGCCGGACCGGACGGTGAACGGCAGTGCGGTGCTCCCCTGGACGGGGCGTGCCTACGAGCTCGAGGTGGACATCGCCTGGACCGATGCGGTCAACGTCGGCGTCTCGGTCGGCCGGTCGGCCGACGGGTCCCGCCACACGAACATCGGCAAGTACGGATCCGACCTCTACGTCGACCGGGGGCCGTCCGACCGTGCCGGATACGCTCTCGCGCCGTACACCCGCGCGGCCGCGCCCATCGACCCCGCGGCCAGGTCCGTGCACCTGCGCATCTTCGTCGATCGCCAGAGCGTGGAGGTCTTCGTCAACGCCGGGCACACCGTGCTCTCGCAGCGGGTGCATTTCCTCGACGGCGACACCGGGATCTCGCTGTACACCGACGGCGGTGCCGCGCAGTTCTCGGGCCTCACGATCCGGGAGTTCGCGACCCCCGTGTGACCGTGGCCGCACGCATCCGGAGAAAGTGGGGGCCGCGGCGTGACGAAACCCCTTCCGCATACGTCTCACCAGTAAGCGAACACAGCTGGCACGGGATGACCGCCCCGGCCAGGACGTACAGGAAGGACACTCCGATGGCTATCGAAGAAAAGCCCGCGGCCCCCACCGCCGCGCCCCAGGGCTCGCGCGTGGACCGCGCATCCGCCGGCTCCGCGAACCTCGCCGCCGACACCGCCGGCAAGACCACCATCGCCGACTCCGTCGTGGCCAAGGTCGCCGGCATCGCGGCGCGAGAGGTCACCGGCGTCTACGCCCTCGGCGGTGGCGGAGCGCGCGCCTTCGGCGCGATCCGCGACGCGATCAACGCCACCGACCTGACGCAGGGCGTCAAGGTCGAGGTGGGCGAGACCCAGGCGGCCGCCGACCTCACCATCGTGGTCGAGTACCCCGCTCCGATCCAGGAGGTGGCCGACCAGGTGCGCGCGCGCGTCGCCGGTGCCATCAGCCGTCTCGTCGGCCTCGAGGTCGTCGAGGTGAACGTCGACGTCAACGACATCCACATCCCGGGTGACGATGACGACGACTCGACCCCCTCGCGCGTGTCATGAACCCGACCATCACCGGTGCCCTCGTCGGCCTGATCTTGGCCGCCGCCGCACTCATCTTCGGGTTCTGGGGCTTCCTCCTGGTCGCCCTGTTCATGGCGATCGGCGCGGTCGTCGGTCGGATCGTCTCGGGCGAGATCGACATCCGCAGCATCGCCAACGCATTCTCGGGTCGGAGCACATCGTGACCACCGCGCTTCCCGGGGTGGCCACCGCCGCCCCGGGGGGCGGGGTCAGCGTGCAGACCCACGGCCGCGTGGACGTGGCCGACCGCGTCTTCCGCAAAGCGGCCGAGCAGGCCGCCGCCGAAGCCATCGGCGTCGACCGTGCGGACGTGTCGGTCGACATCGCCGCCTCGCGCGACACCGTCGTGGTCCGCGTCCAGGCTCCCTTCCCCGTCCCCCGCCTCGACGACACCGAGGCGGTGCGGGCCGCCACCCCCGTACTGGAAGCGGCTCGCGGCATCCAGCACGATCTCCACGACCGCCTCACCCGTCTGTTCGGGCGCAAGGTGTCGCGCGTGGACCTGACCATCGCCGGGGCGACCACCCCGAAGAGAAGGAGGGTGAGATGACCGACTCCGTTCTGCGTACCGTCGTGCGTCGCGAGACGCACTCGCCCCGCACCGGAGCGATGCTCGTCGTCGTGATCCTGCTCATCCTGGCCGCGGTGTACGCCGCTGTCGAGATCGGGCTGTCGCTCGCCGGCCGGCCGCCGCTGCTGGTGGCTCCCGGTGCCGCTTTCGACGCTCTCGCCGCGCTCCCCACGGCCGTCGTCCCCGCGGCGCTCATCGCCATCGGCGCGGCGATCGCCGTGATCGGGCTGATCGTGCTCGTGATCGCCGTGGCCCCGGGCCGGCTTTCCCGCCACGAGATGACCTGGGGAGAGCGCGCGGTCGTCGTCGACAACGGCGTGGTGGCCTCCTCGATCGCCCAGCACGTGAGCCTCGAGTCCGGGATCGCCCGCGAGAACGTGGTGGTGGGCGTCGCCCACCGCAGCGTGGACGTGACCGTGCGCCCGCCGCTCGGGATCCCGGTCGACATCGACGGTCTTCGAGCCATCGTCGACGAGGAGGTCGCGTCGTACCGTCTCACCCCGTCCGTGCGGACGCACGTCCGTGTCGAGCGCCCGCTCGACGCGGGGAAGGAGGATCTCCGATGAGGAACACCAATCGCGCACTCAACCGCATCCTGCTTCTCATCGTCGCGCTGGTCCTCCTGGCTCTGGGCGGTCTGCTGATCGTCGTGGCCGCCCTCCCGGGCGCCGCCGACGTGTGGACGCGGACCGCCGACGGTGTCCGCGGATGGACCGAGGGGATCGGTCAGCCGTCGCTGGACATCGGGGCGATCGCCGTGCTCGCCGTCGTCGTGATCGTGCTGGTGCTCGTCGCCGTGGGCGCCGTGCGCGGAAAGCACCGCGTGCCGCTGCAGTCCATCGGCTCCGAGAGCGAAGCGGGTCGCATCATCGTGACCGACGACTTCGCCTCGGCGGCTCTGAAGAACTCGCTCGACGAGCGCGACGAGATCCTCGCCTCGCGCATCTCCTCGAACGAGGTGCGCAAGGAGACGGTGCTGCACGTGAGCATCACGCCGCGCCAGAACACGTCGCCCCGTCAGATCGCCGAGGACGTCGACACCCTCGTGACGAATCTCGCGACCCTGACCGGTCAGCAGTTCCGCACGTTCATCTCGGTGCATTCGAGTCTCCGCGCGAAGCTCGCGCACGACCAGAAGCGCCTGAACTAGAAGGGGATGCCATGCGCAACCGGATCATCATCATCGGTGCCCTCGTCCTGATCGCCTACGTGATCGGGACGCGGACCGGCCGTGTCGAAGTCAAGAACCGCGAGTCGGTCGGCCATCAGATCGTGCGCCTGTGGGACGACCCGCGCGCACGCCGACGTCGACGCAAGGCCGCCGCCCGGGCCGAGAAGAAGGCCAAAAAGGCGCTGCGGGAATTCCGTCGCTGACGGACGGACCGCGCGGCCACGCGGAAGGGGGAGAGGACGCACGGCGTCCCTCCCCCTTCGTCGTCGCGGCCGGCCTCCTGTGGACGACCCTCCCGTGCCGGAGCATGCGCATGTAAAGATGTCCTCGACCGAAGGGCATCGATGTTCCCACCTCCCGCCGCACCCCCCGCCCCCTCTGCTCCTCAGACGCGGGCCGACGACGACGACACGGCCGTCGGGTTCCCTCCCCGGTGCCCCGGATGCCTGCACCGCATGGAGCCCGAGAGCCGAGGTTCCGCGGCCGTGTGGGTGTGCTCGGGTTGCGGGCTCGCCCGCATCTCCTGAGTCGACGGTTACGCTGACCCCGTGGTCGTCACCCTGCTCATCGCCATCGTCGCGATCGTCTGCGCGATCCTCGTGGGGTTCGTGGCCCGTCAGATCATCGGGACGGCGGTGGGGTGGCCGCGCAGCATCGCCGTCGGACTCCTGGTGTTCTTCCTCGGTGTTCCCGCCGCGGAATGGGTGCTGGAGCAGACGAACCTCCCCGCGGGCTCGACGCTCGCCGACAGCGGGAACGTCTGGCTGGCCCTCGGTCTCATCGCACTGTCCATCAGCTGGGTGTTCGCCCTCGGGGTCGCCACCCTCGTCGCCAGCGAGGCCATCTTCCCGACGCGACCCCTGCCCAATCCGATCGATGTGATCCGTGCCGGTCTCCGGCAGCGCAAGCGCACACGTCGCTACCTCCAGATCCTCGCCATCGCGTCGCGACACGGCGTCGGCTGGCTCTTCCACGGCGGCCATTCCCGTGTGGAGCAGCAGCTCAGCACCTCGGAGGAACGCGCCCGGGCCATCGTCGCCACGATCAACGACGCCGGGGTGAGCTTCGTCAAGCTCGGCCAGGTGCTCTCCACGCGCCGCGACCTCATCCCGGAGCCGTATCTGAGCGCCCTCGCCTCGCTGCAGACGAGCGCGACCACCCTCCCCTGGGAGACGGTGCGCGAGGTGATCGAGAGCGATCTCGGCCGCCCGATCGACGAGATCTACGCCGACGTCGACCCGAACCCCCTCGCGGCCGCCTCCGTGGCCCAGGTGCACCGGGCGACGCTTCACGACGGCCGTCGCGTCGTCGTCAAGGTCCAGCGCCCCGCCGCACGCGCCCAGGTGGAGGCGGATTCCGACATCATCGGCCGCCTCGCCCAGCGCGCGCAGGAGCGCACCCGCGTCGGGCGCGACCTGCACATCGAATCCGTCGCCCGCGGATTCACCACGACGCTCTTGGAGGAACTCGACTATCGCGTCGAGGCGCAGAACACGGAGATGATCCGCGCCACGATAGAGCGCATCGACGCCGCCGAGCCCGGACGCCGCGGGCTCGTCACCATCCCCGGGGCGTTCCCCGAGGCCTCGAGCACGCGCGTGCTCACCATGGAACTCGTCGACGGCACCGCGCTCAGCGACTCCGCGGACCGCCTGGCGGCGCTGACGGCCGAGGAGCGGGATCGGCTCGCCGAGGTGCTCATGTCGACGGTCATCGAGCAGATCCTGGTGTACGGCGTCTTCCACGCCGATCTCCACCCCGGCAACGTTCTCCTCACCGACACCGGGAGGCTGGGGCTGATCGACTTCGGCGCGGTCGGCATCATCGAGCGCAGCCGCCGTCAGCACATGACGGCCTTCCTCCTCGCGGCCCTCAGCGAGAACGACGTGGCCGCCACCGACGCGCTCCTGCTCATCGTCGACGCCCCCGACGACGTCGATCTGGATGCCTTCCGCCACGACGTCGGGATCGTCCTCACGGCGGAACACGTGCGCAGCGGCGGGCAGGGCTCCATCTTCACCCGCATCGTCGACGTGATCCGGCAGCACCGGATCGCCCTGCCCGGGGAGCTGGCATCCGCGTTGCGCAGTTTCGCCACTCTGGAGGGCTGTCTCCGCGTGATCGTCGATGACTTCGACATGGTCGGCCGAGCACTCCCCCTCATGCCCACCCTGCTCCGACGCTCGCTCTCGCTCAGCCGCGCGGCCACCGACCTCCAGGCCGGCGCGGTCATCTCGCTCGCACGTCTGCAGCGGATGCCGCAGCGCCTGGAAGCCCTGCTCACCGGCATCGAGCGCGGCTCCATCGGGATCACGCTGCGCTCCGACGACGGCACCGACACGAGTGGCATCCTGAGCCGGATCACCTCCGAGATCGCGACGACCCTGGTCTCGATCGCCGCGGTCGTGATCGCCGTCGTCCTGATCGTCGCCGGCGGCGGACCGGTGCTCGGCGGATCGGTCACGTTGTTCGCGATCCTCGGCGCAGTGATCGGCCTGTTCGGCTTCCTGGGACTGCTGAGGGTGGTCCGCCGGACGTTCACGCGTCGGGGCTGACATAGCGCATTCCGCCACGCGGCGGGAGTCTCTCTTTCCCGTGCGCGGGACCGCTACAGTGTCGATCAGCTACCCGTTGTGCACCACCGGACTCCAAAGGAGAAGTCCCATGGTCTTCGTCGTCACCGCCATCGTCGTCGGTATCGTCACTTGGATCGTTGCGGCCCTCGCCGCGGGCATCGGCCTCGGCCGCATCATCGCCCGCGCCGACAGCGAGGAGGGCCGCGCGCTCGACGCCCCGTCGGGGGCCGGGTTGAGCGGCGCGATCACCCTCTGATCCCCCTCGCTCGCGCGGCGGGCGACGCGTGCGCGGCTTCGTACGGTGAAGCATGCGCACCGCACCTCCGCGCGGCCGGGGCCGCACCCTCGCGGCCGTCTCGGCGTCGGTCTATCTCGTCGTCCTCGCGGCGGTTCTGTTCTGGCCGCAGCACATTGACTCGCAGGCCGGTCCGCTGTACGACGCCCTCCTGCGCGTCGTCCCCGTGGCCTTCCCGTTCGGGATCGACCCGACCCTGAACGTCGTGATGATGGTTCCGTTCGGGGTGATCCTCGCCACCGTTCTGCCCCGTCGACCTCTCGTCATCCTCGGCGTGGCCTGGGTCGTGCCGCTGATGGCCGAGATCGCCCAGGGGCTGTTCCTCCCCGGGCGGACGTCCAGCGCCGTCGACGTCGCGGCGAACACCCTCGGCGGCATCCTCGGTGCGGCAGGCCTCGCGACGCTGCGCCGCCTCACCCGCCGTCGACGCCCGGAGTGAGAGGTCGACCTCCGTCGAGGGAAGCATCGGAACTCCCGACGCGACGCGCGCGCTCTCGATGCTCCCGACGGGTCATCGGCGGACGGCCCGGGAGGCGGTCCGCCGCTGCCGCGGCGAGCGCCGGAGCCGTGTGCATCGTGATCGCCTCGACGGCGTCCGTCGCGGCGCGCTCGAACTCCCGCCAGACGGCCTCCGGCTGACCGACCGGGTCGACGAGGTCATCGTCGCCCGCGGGTGTCCGACGCGCCCGCGTCCGCCCTCGAGCGAGGCGGCGCACCAGCGACTCCCAATCCTCCGCGGCGGACGCGTCGCGCTCCTCCCGGAGCAGTCGGGCGAACTCGCGCACCGTGAACGTCGTGTCTAGAGCATCCGGACGCATGTCCAGGACCGCTCGCCGGTGAACGGCCGCCGCGCACAGGACGGTCGACGACTCGCGGAGCATGACCTCGTCGAGGGAGCGCGTGCGATGACCGGCGAGGTCGAGCCCATACTCCCGTCCGAGTTCGACCGCGTCCGGTTCCGCGGATCGGCCGGGCCGCGCGGCCGTCCCCTCGCTGGTGAGGACGGGACCGACGACACTCGCGTCGGCGAACCGGGCACGGAGCAGATGCTCGACGAACGGCGAGCGGATCGCGTTCGCCGTGCACACGATCAACACACGGGGGCGGGAGAGCTGGTTCACGGGTCTCTTTCGGGGCGGCGGCGGCGAGGTCGGGTCCTCGCGCGCGATGGCTGCTCCCTCGAGTAGAGCGTCCCCCGCTCCCGCTCCGTCCGCCCCGCCGGCCGATGCGTCGACCGCCGGGACGGGTGAACCGCCGCGGCGACCGCGTTCCCGATCACCTCAGGACGACAGCGCCTCTCGGATCTGCGGGTCCTCCGCGAGCACGCGACGGAGTTCGCGCGCACCGTCGATCGAGAGCGCGAGCCCCACGGATCCGAGCTCGATCGCGAGCCAGTTCTCGACGTCGCCCGGTCGACGGAGGATTCCGACCTCGACCTCGCTCTCCCGCCCCGCTCCCGACTCGTCCGAGCCCCGGACCCGCGCCGTGAATCCCGAGCCGGAGCTGCGGTGCGTCTCGTCGTCGGGGTGGACCGTGAGGCCGTGGCGGGTCGTGCACCACGCGTACGTGCAGCGCGCACCCGAGTGACGGGGATGGACATCGTTTTCGCTCATGCCGGACACCTCTCTTTCCGGGTCGTCCGCGAGGACTCCCCGATCATCGGTGGGCACGGAAGAAGTGAAGCACGAGCCTCCGACACCGCACTCAGCGACCGGGCGCGACGCCCTCCGGCGGCTGCGGCAGCAGGTCCGAGAGCGGGATCTCCAGGACCTCCGCCAGGCACACGATCGTGCGCAACCGCGGGTTCGCCGGCGTACCGGGGTTGGACTCGCCGTGCTCGAGCTTGCGGTACGTGAAGGTGGCGAGTCCGGCAGCATGCGCGACGTGTTCCTGCGAGAAACCCTTCTCCGCACGCGCCGCGAGCAGACGGGCGCCGAACTGCCGGGCGAACTCGTTCCAGGGATCGGGCACGTCGGTCATGCACCCAGCTTGTCCGTTCGGCTACGCGCACATGAACATGTGTACATGTCTCACCGGCGTCGGGTCCCTGCCCGGAGACGGGAAACCTGCCGAGGTGATCGGCGATCTTGCGGAGGTGAGCGCGGGGGCGAACCATCTGCGGATCGCGGGCACGGCGCCGGTCCTGCTGCCGCATCACTCTTCGGAGCCCTCCCCCTCGACACCCTTCACCCTCCCCGCACCGCTGACGTATCGGTCCCCCGTGGACGCCGTGGGTGGCACAGTGCCCGGACCCCGCGCCTCCCGTTCCAGCCCAGAGGCGCATCATCTCCGGCCACTGAGCCCGATCAGCGGAGTACCCATGGATCTCGCTACCTCGTCACTTGTTTCACCCGCCCCTACGAAAAGCTTCACCCCGACGCGCACGCAACGAAGGCGCACCTGGCAGTCCCGATACGCCCGGCTCCTCGTCGCCTCCGACGCGCTCGTGGTGGCAGCGGCCGTCTTCGGCACCCAGGCGCTCTGGCTCGGACCCGATCACGCGGGCGTCAGCGCGGTGCCGATCGACTACACCACCGTGTCGCTGCTCCTGTGCGTCGCGTGGCTCATCGCCCTGACCCTCTGGGGGACACGCCTCCCCCGGGTCGTCGGACACGGCGTCGCCGAGCATCGCCTGGTCATCGCGGCATCCTTCCAACTCTTCGGCCTCATCGCCATGGGCGCCTACCTCACCGGGGTCGACCTGTCCCGCGGGTACTTCCTGCTCAGCCTTCCCGTGGGGACCCTCACCCTCCTCGCCTCGCGCTCGGCTGCCCGCGCCTGGCTCGTCGCCCGCAGACGTCGGGGCGAGCTGTCCGCGCGGGTCGTCCTCGTCGGAAGTGCCGAGGAGAACGCCCGGGTGGCGGGCGAGATCGCCCGTCAGCCCGGCGTCGGCCTCACGATCGTGGGCGTGCACACCGTCGAGGGCGCCGGCGAGAACTCGTGGACGGACGCCCACGCGCGGCGCCTGGAGCGCCGACTCGATGAGCTGGACGCCGACAGCGTGCTCGTCACCGGCGGCGGACACATCGACGCCCACGACATCCGGCGGATCGGCTGGGGCCTCGAGCCCGGGCGGCAGCACCTGATCGTCGCCGTGAACCTGACGGACGTCGCCGGGCCACGGATCCACACGCGCCCGGTCGCGGGTCTCCCCCTCGTCCACGTCGAGACGCCGCAATACTCCACCCGTCAGCGGGTCCTGAAACGCGCGTTCGATTTCGTCGGGTCCCTGCTGCTGCTCGGGGCTCTCAGTCCGCTGCTGCTCGTCCTGGCCGTCCTCGTGCGACTGTCGGGACCCGGCCCGATCCTGTACCGGCAGGAACGTGTCGGTCAGGGCGGCGTCCGATTCGGGATGATCAAGTTTCGCTCCATGGTCGACGGCGCCGACGCCCGCCTGTCGGAACTCCTGACGAGCCAGGGACGCGACGGCGCTCCCCTGTTCAAGATCGACGACGACCCGCGCATCACGCCGATCGGCCGCATTCTGCGGAGGTACTCGCTCGACGAGATCCCCCAGCTGTTCAACGTGCTGGTCGGGCAGATGAGTCTCGTCGGGCCGCGTCCTCAGCGCGATGCGGAGGTGGCGTTCTACGACGACGACGCCCGGCGCCGCTTGATCGTCCGCCCCGGAATGAGCGGTCTCTGGCAGGTGAGCGGGCGATCGGCGCTGTCTTGGGAGGATGCCATCCGCCTCGACCTCTTCTACGTCGAGAACTGGTCGCTGATCGGCGACCTCGTCATCCTGTTCCGGACCGTGAAGGCCGTCTTCGCCCCCGGCGACACCGCGCACTGATCACACGAGGAGGGCGCCGATTCCCGGAGTGGAATCGGCGCCCTCCTCGTGTTCCGTGGCCGCGTCTCACCCCCGCCGTCGACGCCGCGACGTCCGCTCGTCCGTCACGACCGCGGCGGGCGGAGCGACGGCGACCGCGCCTTCACCAGTCGAATCACCCGACGCCGCCGCAGGGCTCCGCCGCGCGGACAGCGTCCGCAGGCCGCTGACGTTCGAGGGAGGCAGTTCCCCGGATCGTCGGCGCGGGCCCGGCGCCGACACACCGGCATCCCCCTCGTCGCCCGCCTGACGACGCCTCGGCCGACGCCACCATCGGCCTCGCTCTGCCCCGGAACCCGGTGCGCCGTATCCGTAGTATCCGCCGTACTGAGAGCCGTAGTAGTTCGAATCGGCACCGCGGAGCGGGACCCGGTTCAGGACGACGCCGAGGAGCCGTCCGCGCGTCTTGGCGATGTTGCCGACCGCGCGCTGGAGCATGTCGTCCGTCGTACGACCGGCTGTCACCACGAGGACGGCCCCGTCCGCCCAGCTGGCGATCACCGCGGCGTCGGCGACCGCGAGCGTCGGTGGCGAGTCGATGATGACGACCATGTCATCGGCCAGTGTGCGCGCCAGCTGCTGCATGCGCTGCGAGCCGACCATCTCACTGGGGTTCGGAGGCGTCCGCCCCGCCGCGACGACGAAGAGGCGCCCGTGCTCGTCGACCTGGTGGGCCACCTGCTCGATGCGGGCGCGGCCCGCGAGGACGTCCGAGAGGCCCACGTCGTCGGAGAAGCCGAACGTCGCCCCCAGCACGGGGCGGCGCAGATCGGCGTCGATGAGGATCACCGACTGCCCCGTCGCCGCGATGCTCACCGCGAGGTTCGCCGCCGTGGTGGACTTGCCGTCCCCCGGCAGGGGGCTGGTCACGACCATGACGCGCGGAGGCCGGTCCACGTCCACGTACTGCAGGTTGGTCCGGAGCTCCCGCATGGCCTCCTTGTGGGCGAAGGAGCCGCGTCCGTCCCGGATGTCGTCGAACGAGAAGACGGCGCGGCCGGCGGCGAGCTCCTTGTCGACGGGGAGGATGCCGACGACCGACACGTCGACGGAATCGGAGATGTCCTGAGTCGACCGCACCCGCCGGTCGAAGGTCCGGCGCACCAGCGCGAACAGAACCCCCGCCACCGCCCCGCCGAGCGCCCCGACGGCGATCGCCAGCTTCTCGTTGGGCGAGGACGGCGACGTCGGGAGACGCGCCGAGTCGCCGGCGACGAGTTTCACGGCGCTGTGCGCGCCGCTGGTGGACTCCAACTGATCCACCTGGACGGTCATCCCGTGGAGCCAGGCCTGCGCCAGATCGCGAGCCGCCTCGGGGGTCGGCCCCGTCGCGTCGACGCGCACGTTGACGGTGTCGACGGGGTTGGACACGTGGATGCGCTGCACCAGGGATTCCGGGCTGTCGGTGAGTCCGAGCTCGTCGCGGGCCGTTTCGGCGACCGACTTCCAGTAGCCCATGTCGATGAAGGACTTCACCCTGGCCAGGGCGAGGGTTCCTCCCGCGAGAGCCGAGCCCGTCGATCCGTCGGATGACACGCTGGCGACGTAGCCGCTCGCGTCGGCCGTGTAGACCCGTGGTTGCAGCGCGCTCCACCCGAACCCCGCGAGGCCTCCGGCCAGGGTGAGCGCCACGATCGCCTTCCAGTACGCGCGCAGGATCCGCGCGACGCGTTGCATGTCCACTCGTGTACCGCCTTCCGCTCGGGCCGATCGGGAACGCCGAGCCCGGGAAGCATAGGCATGGGCCGGAGGAGCACTCGCACCACCCCGGATCGCGCACGAGCGGGCGATACCCGGGGGGAATCGGCGGCGCCCGGCGATGGTGACAGAGGGGCGGAGAGTGTGATGCCAACAGGGTGAAGGAGGGATGACCACGGGGATGAAACCGCTCCCTCGACAGGTCATACGGGCGAACATCACCCCAATGATCGGGTGAAGCGCACCCCCGCCGTGCGCTCCTTTCGTCGCCCAGACCCGAACCCGGGCCGACGACTGCGCAGACCGAGAGTTGGAGAACACGATGCTGATCGACCTCGACACCCCTCCCGCCGCGGCCCGCGCCGCCCGGCGCTCCAGCCGCTTCTGGACACCACGCACCCTGACCGTCGCCAAGCTCCGCCAGGCGCTCGAGAGCGACGTCGTCCTTCTCCGGGGGCCCGCCGGAGTCGGCAAGAGCGCCCTGCTGCGGCAATTCGCTGCGGCCCTCGACGACGACCCCGAGACCGGCATCCAGCTCCTGGACTCCGCCCACGCCGACGCGGAGACCCTCGACCGCGTCGCGGCCGCTTTCGGCGAGGGTCCGCCGCAGCACGTGCTGCTCGTGGACAACCTCACCGACTCTCCGACGGTCGACTCCGCCGCGATCCTCGACCTGCTCCGCGCGGATCCGGCGCTGCGCGTAGTCGTGGCCACGCGGCACGTGACCCGGCTCGAGAGCCCGCTGATCGCTCTCGAATTCGACGTCCACGTCCTCACCCCGGCCGACCTGCTGATGACGCGCGAGGAGCTGGCTCTGGTCCTCGACCTGAACGGGATCGAGACCACCGACGCCGCCGTCGACGTGCTCATGCGCCGCACCCACGGATGGCCCGCGCTCGCGCAGCTCGCAAGCTCCCGGCTGCGTCTCGAGGGCCTGCCGCTGCGCACGCGTGACGAGGCGGATGCCATCGCGGATCATGCTGCTCGCGCGCTTACCGCGGACATGGAGGCGCACCTGAGCGTCCCGATCACCGACGAGGTCCGACTGCTCGCGGTGGCCCCGTACATCAACGTCGAACTGGCCGACGCCATCGGCATCGACTCGACCGCCGGAACCACGAGTGATCTGCTCGGCGAACTGCAGGACGCGGGCTTCGTCTGGCCCAGCACGACTCGGCTGGTGCTGGCCGAGCCCGTCCGCGCCCAATGGCTGCGCGAGATCACGGCCGGGGCTCCCGAACTGGTCGAGCACGCGCGCCTGCGCCTGCTCGATCACCTCGTCGCCGCGGGCGAGCCGCTGCGCGCCGCGCAGCTCGCCGCCGACGCGGCCCAGTGGCCCACGCTCGGTTCGATCCTGCGCTCGGCGGGCCCGGAGATCTGGGCACGCGACTCCGTCGCCTTCGCGACGCTCGTCGAGACCCTGCGCGCGCACGTGGGTTTCGACCCCGTGTCGGTCGACGCGCTCCTCTCGGTCGACCCCGACACCGCGGCGTCCGCGGAGACTCCCGCGCTCGTGGTCGGCGCGCTCGGGCGCCTCCCGGAGGCGAAGGCGGCAGCGCAGCACAACATCGAGGCGCTGATCATCCGCGTGAACCTGCTGCGCGCCGCGGGGCGGTTCGCCCTGGCCACCGAGTCGGCGACGCTCCTCGTGGACGCTCTTCGTCGTCGGCCGGCGCTCTCGGACGATGTCGTCGCCGAGGGGTGGTACCAAGTCGGGATGACCCACCTCGCGATGGGCAAGCTGCGCGATGCGACCCTCGCCCTCGGGCAGGTCGAGCGACTCGCTCCCCCGGCCCGCCGGCTCCGCGCCCGCGGGGTGCTCGCGGTCGTGGCGCTGCTGGAGGGCGACGTCCGGGCGGCGGGGGTGCTGTGCGACGCCGACCGCGAGGACGCGTGGGCCGGCTCGCCCTGGGGCGAGGGGACGCGGCTGGCCGATGCCTGGCTGAGTCTGGAACGCGGCGATGCCGCGGCCGCGCGCGAGCGCCTCGACACGATGACCGCGACCGGCGGCGCACGGGAGCTGTGGCCGTTCGCCGCGTCGGTCCAGGCCATCGCGTTCCTGCTCTCCGGAGCGGCCCCCGACGCGCTGGGGATGCTGCGGTCGTGGATGGGGCGGACGCGCAGCACGCCCCCCTCGCACTTCCAGTCGATCCAGCTGCTGACGGCCCGCGCGAAGGTGCTGATCGCCCTGCGCCAGGCGCGCAAGGCCCTGGCCCTGTTCGAGGGCCCGTTCGGGCTCTCCGCCGCGACCGCGCCCGCGATCGCCCTGTCGCAGCTCTACGCGGGACGCGCCCACGAGGCCTACGTGATGAGTGTGAAGTGGGGCATCCACCAGGACTCCTCACCGCGCGCCGCGCTGGAGAGCATGGTGGTCAGCATGGTCTCCGACGTCCGGCTCAACGGGACCGGGGCCCACCGTTCGACCGCCCAACGGGCTGAGGCGCTGAGTGCGCGTCACGACCTGTGGAGCCCGTGGAGCGCGGTCGCACCCGAGGACCGCGGCCTCGTCCTCCGGCTCCTGTCCCCCGCGGCACGCGATCGCGTGTCGGATCGCGTCTCGTTCTTCGCGTCATCCGTGAGTGTTCCGCACCTCACGAAGCGCGAGCAGGTGGTCCTGGCACAACTCACCCCGACGTCGACGATCGCCGACATCGCCCGCGCGCTGGTCGTCTCGCCGAACACCGTCAAGACGCAGTTGCAGAGCCTGTATCGCAAGCTCGAGGTGTCGGACCGCGCGAGCGCGATCCGCGCCGCGCACGCGTGGGGCCTGATCGAGGCGGACGGCGAGCTGTGAGGCCGGGCGCGCCGACTCAGCCCCGGTCGGCGCGCCGGCGGCGGGCGAACCCGAAGACCAGCCGCGCCACGATGAGGAGCACGACGAAGACGAGCACTCCCGGGAACGTCAGCGGCAGACCCGCGCCATGGAGGACCGTCAGCACGACGACGACACTCGCGATCGGGACGACGAGTCCGATCACACGGCGCAGTCGACGTCGGGTCATGGGTAAACGGTAGCCGGTGCGCCGGCGCGGGTGACGCGTTCGTCTGCGGCGACCTGGAGTCCGAAGACTCCGAACCACGCGATCGCGAGCGTCGCCGCGATGAACTCGAGGTTCCCTCCGAGGACCGTGTCGCCGCGGAAGAGCGCCAGCATGGCGCCGATGAACGACGTGAGACCGACGGCGACGAGCGTCGCGAGACTCGCAGCGCGCATCCACGGACGGCGACGCAGAACCGACACCTGCGCCATCGCGACGATCGCCAGGACGAACCCGAGCACCGCGGCGCTGATGTGGATGAGGTCCTGCGGCAGGGCCCCCGGGGTGAAGGGCACGGGGCACCCGGGCGAGCAGGTGACGACGGATGCCAGGGCGAAGCACGCCCCGCACACGACGAGGGTCGCGGCGATGGGCCAGCCGACGACGTAGACGTCGGGCCGGT
This sequence comes from Microbacterium proteolyticum, assembly GCF_029639405.1. Classification (NCBI taxonomy): domain Bacteria; kingdom Bacillati; phylum Actinomycetota; class Actinomycetes; order Micrococcales; family Microbacteriaceae; genus Microbacterium; species Microbacterium proteolyticum. Next base: position 1,822,330 of record NZ_CP121274.1, on the reverse strand, counting down.
GCAGGATCGCGCGGTCGACGAGCACGGCGGCGATGCCGAGCAGCAGGAGGGCGGAGTTGAAGACGGGCGCCGTGGGCATGCCGGTGGCACCCAACTGGCTCACGTAGTGAACGGTCGGATCCCAGAGGCGACTGAGCCAGATGAGGCCCGCGCTGAGGAAAGCGGCGCCCCCGCCGACGAGGGCGAGGAGCACGACACGACGGCTTCCCGAGCGGGGTGCGAGGCGGGGCGACCGAACGATCGTCTCGGTCATGGGCGTCTCCGGCGGCGTCGAGGGGCCTGGCCACATTACCGCGCCCGGTGCGCACGCGCGCCGCAGAGCGGGGCATCGGATGCCGACGCGGTCGGAATCCGTGCGCGACGCGGGCGATTCCCCGGGTGAGGTATGGACCTCTCCGGGAAGTGACGGCGGCCACGCGTGGCAGGGTCGTCCTCGAGTGATCTCGAGTGGTTCTCCCCCAAGTTCCTTACTCTTCAATCCGATCGCTCATCATGGATGCGCGGTCTCGTGGCCACGGCACCCGGTTCGAGACCGCGCATCCCCTCCGCACGAGCCTGCACCCCACTCGTCGGGCGCCCAGGCAGCCCACCGAGAGGAGTCCCGTGACGGACGACCAGACCGAGAAGTCGCCGGCGTCGACGGACGGAGCGGAGTCTTCGCCGCTCGACGAGTTGCTGCGACGGGACGACGCCGACGATGCGTCTCCGACGTTCCCCGCCGCCTTCCGCGGGTACGACCGCGAGGCCGTGGACGACGCCGTCCGTCATCTCGTCCAGCGCGCACGCGCGGCCTCGGACGAGGTGCATCGCGAGAAGCTCCGCGCCGAGGCGATGTACGCGCAGCAGCGCGCAGACCACGATGACGAGCTCGCGGAGGCGGCCCGGCGACACGTCGAGGAGACCGGCAGGCTGCAGGAGCAGGCGCGTGCGGCGGCCGCGCGCGCAGCCGAAGCCGAGACCCAGGTCGCCGCCCTCTCCGCCGGTCTCGTCGCGGGCTCCGACGGCGACGGCGAGGATCCCGCGCAGAGTCGTCAGCGGTTCGACGCGATCCTCCGCGTCGCCGAGGAGCAGGCGAACGTCCTCGTCCAGAATGCGGCGGCGCAGGCGGATCGACTCCTGGCCGGTGCCCGCGACGAGGCCGACGGCATCCGGGCGGACGCGGTCGCCGAACGCGACCGGATCCGCTCCGAGGCGCAGCACGACGCCGATCAGGCGCGTCTGCGGATCGAGACGGAGCTCACCGCGCATCACGCTCGCCTCGAGCGGGAGGCCGCCCACGCGGCCGAGAAGGTGGCCCAGGCCGAGCGCGAGGCCGTCGCGCTGCGCACGGAGGCCGAGAGAGGGGCGGCGGCGCTGCGCTCGCTCGTCTCGCGCGAGACCGGCGACCTCCGGGCCGCCGCCGAGCGCGACGTCCGAGAGATGACCGCCCGGGTCCTCGAGTTCGAGGAGTCTCTGACCCGGCGCCAGGACGAGGCGCAGCAGGAGTTCCTCGTCCTGCACAATCAGGCGGTCGCGCACGCCGAACGGATCACTTCGGACGCGAGCGAACAGGTGGAGGCGGCCCTCGACCACGCGCGACGGATCGCGGCACGGGCCGACGATCATGAGCGGCTGGCACGCGCCCAGGCCCAACAGATCGAGGCGCAGGCGAACGTCCACGCGCGGGAGGTCCTGGACGACGCGCGGGAGAAGGCCCAACGGATCGCGGACACGATCACGGCGCACGCGGCCACGGTGCTGCGGGACGCCGAGGACCGCACGCGCGATCTCCGCTGGCAGCAGCAACAGCTCGGCGGTTTCCTCTCCGAGATGAACGAGCTGCTGCGCGCGACACCGCGGGGGACGCCGCGACCGGGTGAGGACGATCAGGATGCCGAGCCCGCGGTGGCGAACGGCGGCGGAGAGGGCACGGCGCCCTCCGACTGAGACGCCGGGGCCCGGGCGGGGATAACGTGGAGCGATGCGATCCGTCCCCCTCGGCCCCTCGGGCCCCGCCGTCCCCGCCGTCGTCGCCGGAATGATGCGGATCGACGACAAGAGCGACGCGGAGGTCCGCGAGCTCTACGAGGCGGCACGCTCGGCGGGCATCGACTTCTTCGACCATGCCGACATCTACGCGCGCGAGCTCCATTCCGCCGAGCGGCGGTTCTCCGAGGCGCTCGCGCTCGGTTCGTCCGAGCGCGCCGAGATCCGGCTGCAGACGAAGGCGGGCATCGTCCGCGAGGGTCCGTACTTCGACTTCTCCTACGAGCACATCGTCGCCTCCGTGGACGAGTCCCTCCGCGCGCTGAAGACCGACTACGTCGACGTTCTGCTGCTGCACCGACCCGACGCGCTCGTCGAACCCGACGAAGTCGCGCGCGCGTTCGATGAGCTGGAGGCCGCCGGCAAGGTGCGCGCTTTCGGGGTGTCCAACCACACCCCGCGCCAGATCGACCTGCTGCGCACGGCGGTGCGCCAGCCCATCGTCGCGAACCAGGTGCAGCTCTCCGTCGCGCACGCGCCGATCGTCGCGCAGGGGCTCGCGATGAACATGGAGTCCACACCGCAGTCCGCCGTCCTCGACGGCGGCGGACTCGTCGACTACTGCCGCCTGGAAGGCATCACCCTCCAGGCATGGTCACCGCTGCAGGGGACGAAGGGGAACGGCGTGTTCCTCGGCGACCCGGCCTACGCCGAGCTGAACGCCGTGATCGACGACCTGGCCGCGCGCTACCGTGTCACCCCGATCGCGATCGCCGTGGCATGGATCACCCGGCATCCCGCCGGGATGCAGGTGGTGTTGGGGACCACGACGCCCGGTCGAGTGATCGACGCGGCGGCGGGAGCCGACGTCGTCTTGACCCGGGCGGAGTGGTACGCGCTGGTCCGTGCGGCGGGATACGTCGTCCCGTGACCGCGCCGGGCGGAAGTGAGCGTGAGACGGCATCGATGACGAGGCGCCCGTGGGGGGCGATCTCCGCCGGCCTCGCCGCCCTCGTGTTCGCGGCCCCGACGTCGGTGCTCCCGGCCGACGGTCCGGTCGCCCCGAAAGTCGTTTTCATCGTCGTCGGCGCCGTCCTGCTGGCCGTCGCGATCGTTCTCACGCGACGGGAGCCCGGCGCGTCGGGACGGGGCGACGCCGAGGACGCCGACGACGTCACACCGTGACGGTGGCGGCGAGGGCCGCGGGCGTGATGATCGTGAGCGGCTCGGTGGGCACGTCCCACGCGAGGGAGTGAGTCACGACCACCTGGTCTGCGGCGCTCATGCGGCGCGGACCAGGGAGCGCGGCGCCGCGGTGGACCGCGCCTGACCGGGCCGGGCGGAAGCCGGGCGCTCGGCGGCCGCGGCCGGGACGGTGTCGATGTCGAGATTCAGACCGCGCGAGGAGTTGGCGTCGTTCGCCATGCGCTTGAGCAGGTTCTGGTCGAGGGACTCCGGCTGCTCGGACTCGAAGACGAAGCGCAGCGGGATGGCGGGCTGCAGCCAGATCGTCGAGCGGCCGGCGGGCTCGTCCTCGCCGTGCGTCCACGACAGCGTGAAGCTCTCGCCGCGGCGCAGCTTGGTGGCGACGACCACCTTGACGTGGGCGAGCATCCGATCGTCGATCGTGATGGGCTCGGGGGTCGTCCCGTAGAACAGCTTCGCCATGATGTGTCCCTTCACTCTTTGCTTGTTTACGAACTTACTAGGTAGACTAGCGAATAAGCAACCGAGATATAAGGCGAAGATCGGAGGCGGCCCGATGACCACCGCATCCCCCGCTCCCTACTGGTACGGCGAGAGCGCCGACGGCCGACGCGGATCGCGCGTCATGCAGGCGCTCCGGGAGTACAGAACCGCGGAGATGGCGATGCGTCGGCGCACGCAGGACTCGATGGCGATGGGCGAGAACGAACTCCTCGTCCTGCGATTCCTCACCCGCAGTGCCGGAGCAAGAACCGACACGACACCCGCCGATCTCGCGCGCCACCTCGGGCTGTCGACGGCATCCATCACCGCGCTCCTGGATCGTCTCGAACGATCGGGGCACGTGCGACGCGAGCGGCATCCGACGGATCGACGGAAGATCCTCGTGCGCGGGACCACGCACACGGAGGACGAGATCCGCGACACCCTCGGGGGCATGCACGAGCGCATGATGCGCGTCACTTCCGGAATGAGCCGAGTCGAGGCGGATGCCGTGACGGCCTTCCTCGAACGCATGCGCTGCGCCGTCGACGGCTCGTGCACGAGGACGGGGGCGCCGTGCTGCCTGAGCGAGCATCCCGCCGAGCACCCCACGGCAGGACGCGCTGCCGGCTGACAGCCCGATACCGTGGCGCGCCGTCGACCCTCCGCGCACCGACCTCCCCCGCAGGACGGATCCCCCGCCGGGCGCATCTCGATACCGTCGGGATATGGACGCCCTCGCCTCTCGAGTCCGCTCGATCCGCTCCGCGCTGACGTCAGCGGTGCTCCTCGGCCTGCTCCTCCTGGCGGCGACGCCGCCCGCCCCCGCGCGCGCCGACGTGGACGACTTCCGGTTCGAGTCCTTCGACGCGCAGATGTCGCTGACGCGGTCCGCGGACGGGCACGCCGAGTCGACGGTCACGGAGACGCTCGTCGCGCAGTTCCCGGAAGACGACCAGAACCGCGGCATCGTCCGGGCCATCCCGGACGACTACGACGGCGTACCCCTGCAGACGCGCATCATCTCGGTCACGGGTGCCGACGGCGCAGCCATCCCCTACGAGATCGAGACGGACCGACGGGAGGTCCGGGTCCTCACCGGCGACGACGATTACGTGCACGGCAGGCAGACGTACGTGATCTCGTACACCCAGCGCGACACCATCCGCGCGTTCGACGACACCGACACCGACGAGTTCTACCGCGACGTCAACGGAACGGAGTGGGCGCAGCCCTTCGGTCGGGTGAGCGTCGAGGTGGCGGTGGATGCCGCTCTCGCGCCGACAGCACTCGACGGCGCCGCCGCCTGCTACCGGGGCGAACAAGGGTCGACCGACCGGTGCGACGTCGTCCGAGCGGATCGGGCGGACGGCGGCCTGACGTTCTCCGCCGCGGCGGACGACCTCGGACCGGGCGAGAACCTCACCATCTCCGTCGGCTTCGCGCGGGGCACGTTCGTCCCGGGCGAGGTGGTGCGGACCGCGGCCGAACAGTTCTCCGTGGATGCCGCGCCGGCGCTGTCCGCGATCTCGCTGGGCTCCCTCGGCGTCACCGCCGCCGCGATCGGGGCGGCGATCTTCTCGCGTCGCCGCAACCGCGACGCCGCGGGTCGGGGCATCATCGTCCCGGAGTACGCCCCGCCCGCCGACGTCGACGTGCTCGAGGGCGCGCACCTCGTCGGACGTTCGCGCGGCGCCCTCCCCGCCGCGGTCCTCGACACGGCGGTCGCCGGACACCTCCGCATCGTGGAAGACCCCTCCGCGGACGACGAGCTGGCCCTGGAGTACATCGACGGAACCGGAGCGACCCCCCTGCGGGCGGGGGTCCTCGCCGCCGTGTTCGGCGAGAGCCCGCGACCCGGCGAGCGCGTGGCACTGGACACACCGGGCAGCGACGCGGGCGAACGGCTGCGCGACCTCCTCACGGTGGCCGGCGCAGAGGTGCGCCGCCGCGGATGGATGCGTCCACCGCGGATGCGGGGGGCCGTGATCGCGGGGACGATCGCCGTGATCGCGTTCGGGGTCGCGGTCGCCGCCCTGATCATCACGTCGGTCGGAGCGGCACCGACCTGGTGGCAGATCGCAGCGATCCCGGCGACGGTGGCCGGCGGCATCCTGACGTTCGTCCTCCTCCGGTACTCGGATCGGGTGACGGATGCCGGGGCGCCCGCGCGCGACCATCTGCTCGGGCTGCGGGACTACCTGGCCCTGGCCGAAGCCGACCGTATGCGCGTGCTGCAGAGTCCGGAGGGAGCCGAGCGCCGGCCCGCCGGAGTCGATGACCCCGTGCAGGTGCTGCACCTGCACGAGAAGCTGCTGCCGTGGGCGGTCGTCTGGGGCGTCGAGCGGGAGTGGGCCGACGTGCTCGCCACCGGGGCCCGGGCGACCGGGACGGAACTCGGCTGGTACTCCGGACCGAACGGGTTCTCGAGCGCCCTGCTGGCGTCGTCGCTGTCGACGATGCACTCCGGGACCAGCCCGGCACCGCAGGTGAGCGGCTCGGGAAGCTTCTCGGGCGGCTCGTTCGGCGGTGGCTTCTCGGGCGGAGGGATGGGAGGCGGAGGCGGAGGCGGACGGTGACGGGCCCGGCGCGGCTCACTCCGCCGCGCGCACCACTTCGGCGATGACCCGCGGGTCGGCGAGCACGCGGAAGTGACCGCCGGCATCCAGGCGGATGTTCCGTGCGCCCCTGAGTTCGCTCCCCTCCGGGATGTGGGGGTCGAAGGCGCCGTAGACGGAGACGATGCGCGTGTTGACCTCGGCCGAGGCGGCGAGCGCCCGCATCGTCGCATCCCCCGAACGGAATGCGCGGAGCGACGGAGCGGGCATCAGGCTGCTGTACCGGGATCCTCCGAACGGGGTCGCCACGGCGACCATGGCCCGCACCCGCTCGCCGACCGGATCGAAGGCCATGACGTGCTTGCCGATCAGACCGCCCTTGCTGTGGGCGACGAGGACCAGGTCGTCCAGCTCGCGCTCCACGATCAGGTCGACGACGCGACCCGCCGACTCGATCACGGGGCGGCGATTGGCTCCGAGCCCCGCGACGACGTGGACCGGGTGCCCCCGTTCGTGGAGAGCTTCGGCGAGCGGCTCGAGGAATCGCCACGTCTCGTAGATCCCCGGCACGAGGACCAGGGGCCGCTTCGTTCCGGACACGAGGTCGTCGGGGCGCCCGGCGCCGATCGCGCGCAGCTGCGCCGCGACGGCGTAGACGTAGTCCCGGGCCCACCAGGAGAGGTCGCGGCCCCACGCCCGCCTCGCGAGCGATCCGGGCTCGGCATCCGTCGGCATGCCCTCATCTTCAGGCACGGTCCGGCAACCGGCCCCGGGGTTGCACGACGGCCGGGTCGGCACCCCCGCGTAGAGTCGCGTCATGCGCACCTCCCCCCGCGGCGCCCGTCTCCGCCGTCTCCGCCACCTCCGCACGTCCGCCCCCGGTCGCGCGCGGTGACGGCACTGCCTCCGGGGCGCCAGCTCGTCCTCACGTGGGGGATCCCCCGGGCGTACGGCGGGCTGACGGCGGCCCTGCTGCAGCGCTCGCGACTGTTCGACCGTCGCGGTGGCGCCCCCGTGGACGTCCTGACCTGCGATGATCGCGCCGACACGGTGTCCGCGGAGGCCGAACTGTCCGACCGCGCGGCCCTGTCGGCGGGCGTGCGGGTGCGGAACCTCTGGGACTGGCTGCGCGACAACGATCTGCGGGGTCGCCCGGTCGGACCGTCCGCGGGGTTCTCTCCCCTTCCGGACGGTTCCGTGGAGGACCGGGCCCACGGAACCGTCCTGCGCCGCGTCCGGACGGACGCCCGGGGGACAGTGCAGCAGGTCGACCACCTGCGCCCCGACGGGACCCTCGCCGCGAGCGACCGCCGCGACGTGCCCACGCCGGACGGCGGCGTCCGTCGCGTCGTCGTCACCTGCGATGCGGAGGGCTCCCCCCGGGCTGCCTGGCGCGGGGTTCGGAGCCTGTACGCCGCGTGGCTGGATCACCTCACCGGCGCGGAGCCGACGTTCCTCCTCGTGGACAGCAAGGCGATGGCTCGGTTCGCCGCCGGATACCGGCGCCCGCACGTCGTCGTCGTCCACGTGGTGCACGGCTCGCACCTGACCGACGACGGCGCGGCGCTGCGCCCGTCGCGGGCGGAGGTCTTCGCGCGGCTGGGAGCGTTCGATGCGGTCGTGTTCTGCACCGCCCGGCAGGCGCGCGACGTGCGACGGCGGGTCGGCCCCCTGCCGCTGCTCGCCGTCGTGCCGCACCCCGTGTCGCGGGTGGAGTCTCGACCGGGGCCCCGCGACGGGGCGGTCGTCCTCGCGCGGCTGGAGGGCATCAAGCGTGTCGAGGACGCCGTCGCGGCCGCGCGCGGGGCGGCGGAGACCGTCCCCGGACTCACGCTCGACGTCTACGGCGACGGACCCGAGCGCGAGCGGCTCGAGGCGCTCGCGGGCACGGATGGGTCTGTTCGTCTGCACGGCTTCGCTCCGACCGCGCGGGAGGCGCTGACCTCGGCATCCGTTCTGCTGCTCACCAGCCGCTCCGAGGCGTTCTCGCTGGTCGTGGCGGAGGCGATGGCGGCCGGATGCCTGCCGATCGCCTACGACGTGCCGTACGGTCCGCGCGAACTCATCCGGCACGGCCGCACGGGGTGGCTCGTGCCGGCCGGCGATGTCGCCCGTCTCACCGAGACGCTGGTGGCGGCCGTGACGACGGACGAGCGCGTGCTCACCCGGATGCGACGCGACGCCGTCGCCCGGGCTGCGGAGCTCGACAAGTCGGTCGTGCTGGAGCGGTGGAGCGCGACGCTGCGCCGGGCGGCTCGACGACACCGGATGCGCGAACGCACCTGGCTATTCCGAGAGATGGTGCGGCGGCGCCTTCGGATCGGCTGAGAGCGCGCCCCTCACCCCACGCGGGGGCGTACTGTCATCTCACCCAGCCCCGGCATTGCCGGCGCGGAGGCGCCTCTCACGGCGCACGACGTCCCCCGTCCGTCGAGCCATTCCCCCACCCCGGCTCCGGACGGGGTTCGTCGTTCAGCGGTCCTCGCCGTAGGCGCGGATGCTGCGGACGTCGTCGTTCAGATCGTCGTCGGCTGCGCCGTCGCTGACGGCCGCGTCGGCCGCCCGCTGCTGCTTCGCGCCGGCCTTCTTCTCCTCGGGCGCCGCCTCGGTGGCGCCGTCCATCACCGGGGCGTCCTGGGTGGGTTCGCGATCGTCCATGGGGTCCTCCTCGATCCGGGTCCTCTCGGCATCCTCTCGGCGGATCGGATGCCGGACCGGGGGGTTGCGTCCGGGACGCGGCCGTGCTGGTCGACTCTCAGAGGGCGCGCGGCCGCGTCCTGTCAAGCTCCGGTAGGATGGAGCCCGGCAAGGGGAGTATTCCCACGCGACGATCCCGTCAATACGGTCCACGCCATCGTGGACCCGGGGCGTCGGCTCGCTTCGCGAGTGGAAGAGACCTTGGTGTTTCGACGTACACCAAAACCCTTGGAGGCCCGCGTGGGTGTGACCCCGCTCATCTGGATCATCACGATCGCCGTGACGATCGCGTTCTTCGTGTTCGAGTTCTTCGCGCACGTCCGTAAGGCTCACGAGCCGACCATCGGCGAGTCGGCGCGGTGGTCGGCGTTCTACATCGGCCTGGCGCTGCTGTTCGGCGTCGGCATCGGCGTCGTCTCGGGCTGGACGTACGGCGGCGAGTACTTCGCCGGCTATCTGACCGAGAAGGCGCTGTCGATCGACAACCTCTTCGTCTTCCTCATCATCATGACCGGCTTCGCGGTGCCGAAGAAGTACCAGCAGAAGGTGCTGATGATCGGCATCGTGATCGCTCTGATCATGCGCGGCGCCTTCATCGCCGTCGGTGCGGCGCTGATCGAGAACTTCTCCTGGATCTTCTACATCTTCGGCGCGCTGCTCCTCTTCCTCGCGTACCGCCAGGCCTTCTCGCACGGCGAGAGCGACCCGGCCAACGGACGTTTCATGCGGTTCGTGCGGCGCGTCCTCCCCGTCAGCGAGGAGTACAACGGCGACAAGCTCACCGTGCAGAAGGACGGCAAGCGCTTCGTGACCCCGATGCTCCTCGTCATCGTCGCGATCGGCTTCATCGACCTCGTCTTCGCGATCGACTCGATTCCCGCGATCTACGGTCTGACGAACGAGGCGTACATCGTCTTCACCGCCAACGCGTTCGCCCTGATGGGTCTGCGCCAGCTGTACTTCCTCATCGGCGGCCTGCTCGAGCGCCTCGTCTACCTGTCGCAGGGACTGGCAGTCATCCTGGCGTTCATCGGTGTGAAGCTCGTCTTCCACGCGCTGCACGTCAACGAGCTCCCGTTCATCAACGGCGGTGAGCCGCTGCTCTGGGTGCCCGAGATCCCGATCTGGCTGTCGCTGCTGTTCATCGCCGCGACCGTCGCGGTGGCGACCATCGCGAGCCTCGCCAAGACGCGGAGGGATGACGAGAAGAAGCGCCGCGACCTGTTCGAGGGCGAAAAGGTCATCCACGCCCCCGAGGACTGACCCTCTCGACACCGGGCGGGCCCGCGGCGCATGCCGCGGGCCCGTTGCCGTATCCGCCCCCGGAGCGCAACCCCGCGGGCAGCGGCCCGCGGCCGACCTACCGTGACCGCATGACTCGTTTCGGATACACCCTCATGACCGAGCAGAGCGGACCCCGCGAGCTCGTGGACTACGCCGTCGGCGCCGAGCGCGCGGGGTACGACTTCCTCGTCTCCAGCGACCACTACTCCCCCTGGTTGACGTCGCAGGGTCATGCGCCCTACGCGTGGACCGTCCTGGGGGCCGTCGCGCACGCCACGACCGACGTCGAGCTGATGACCTACGTCACGTGCCCGACCATCCGGTACCACCCGGCCGTCGTGGCGCAGAAGGCAGCCACCCTGCAACTGCTGTCGGACGGGCGCTTCACCCTTGGTCTCGGATCGGGCGAGAACCTCAACGAGCACGTGGTCGGCGAGGGCTGGCCGGCCGTCCACGCGCGCCAGGACATGCTCGTCGAGGCGATCGAGATCATCCGCGCGTTGCACACCGGCGACCTCGTGACCTACGACGGGGAGTACTTCCGCGTCGACTCGGCCCGCGTGTGGGATGCCCCCGACGGAGGCGTGCCGATCGGCGTCGCCGTGTCCGGCGAGCATTCGATCGAGCGGTTCGCGCCGCTCGGCGACCACCTCATCACCACCGAGCCCGAAGCCGACCTCATCCGCGGGTGGGACGAGCACCACGACGGCGCCTCACGCAAGATCGGTCAGATCCCGATCAGCTGGGACCCGAACAAGGATGCCGCGATCGCTCGCGCCCACGACCAGTTCCGGTGGTTCGCCGGCGGTTGGGCCGTGAACTCCGACCTGCCCACTCCCGCGGGGTTCGCGGGAGCGTCGCAGTTCGTGCGCCCCGAGGACGTCGCGGACTCCATCGCCTGCGGCCCGGACCTCGACGAGCTCGCCGAGAGCGTGCGTCCCTTCATCGACGCCGGTTTCACCGACATCGCCATCGTGCAGGTCGGCGACGAGCACCAGCAGCGTTTCGTCGACGAGGTGGCCGCCCCGTTGCTGGAGAAGCTCCGCGCGCTCTGAGTTGCCGCCCGGTCGCGCGGTCGGGCCTATGGGCTCAGACCGCGTGGCCGGTCTCGCGCACCCACTGCTCGAGACGCCACGGGGGCACGCGGAACACGCGGGCGACGTCGGTGATCGCGTGATGGCCCTCGATCACGGATGCCACGGCGAACTCCTGCAACGAGCGGAAGGTCCGCCCGGCCAGCGGACCCACGCGCAGGTCGGCGAAGGTGCGGGGCGCGGTGGCGGCTCCCGCACCGGGCGCGACGAACACGTATGCCGACGCGCCCTGCATCCCCCTCTCGGCGGCGCGCTGGTGCACGCGCGGGGCGACCGACGGCACGTGCGGAGGCGGGACGGGTGCTCCGTACTCCGCGGGCGTCGGTGGCGGGCCGACATGGTGCGCCGCGGGGGGCGGGGAGGTCTGCCACGGAGCCGGCGGCAGCGCCGCAGTCCCGGGGGCGATGTGCGGCGAGAACCCCGCCGCGGGGAATCGTTCGGCCGGGGGCGGAGGTGCCGGCGCCGGCTCCTCCGTTCCGGACGTCATCCACGGCGCGGGCGGAAGCTCCCCACCCCAGATCACGGGGCTCGGCACCACGTGCGGGCTCGAACTGGGTGCGTCGATCGCGTCCGACACCGGGGTGCGGGAGACACCGTCGCCGAACAGATCCGACACACCGACTTCGAAGACGTCGGCGAGCGCCACGAGCACCGCCAGCGGCACCGCGGTGCGGCCCGCCTCGATCGATCTGATGCGCTGCTCCGACAGCGCGGCCTCGAACGACAACGCCGCGACGGACATGCCGCGCGCCAGGCGCATGGCCCGCACCCGCTCACCGAGCGTGTGCAGGACGGCGTTCAGGCGATCCTCCTCGTGCTCCTCGGTCATCGACGACTTCCTCCCACAGTCGGGTTACGCGCTGCCTCCTCGACCCACTGTTGCAGTCGCCACTGCGCGATGCGGAACAGACGCGCGATGGTCGGCACCGAATAGCCGCCTTCGAGGACGGCCGCGACGGCGAACTGCTGCAACGAGGCAAAGGTACGCCCCTCCAGCGGACCGGTACGCAGGTCCGCGAACGAGCGCGGTCGGTGGTGCGCCGGACGCGGGCCGAGCGTCGCGGACGGCGCGGTCGGGCGGGACTCGGCCCACGCCGCGGGGGCGGCCGGTGCCGGGGCGGGCCCGCGCCATCCGGTCCCGGGACGAGGCGCCGCCGGCGGCGGGGTCGGGACGGGCTCGCGCCGCACCTGATCCGGCGCCACCCCTCCCGAGGTCGGCTCGTCGGCGCGATATGCGGCCACCTGCTCCTCACCGTGGCGCAACAGCGCCTCGTGCAGCAGCCGCCGGAGCTTCTGATGCTCGCGACGGCGGCGCCAGAGCACCGGCAGGCCGATCGCCGGGACGAGGAGGACGAGCGCCCACATCCACATCATCGGATGCTCATTCATCCACCCGACCCACGCCCACTGGAACGTCCAATCGGTCTGGACGTTGCCCTGCTGCATCGTCCGGGATCCCGACCACGACGCCACGACGTCCTGGCCGACGCCGTGGAAGGTGTTCCCGGTGATGTCCGCGCGTGCATCCTCGGAGAGTTCGACAGCGAATCCGGATGCCACCCGCAGATCGTTGTCGCGGACGATCACGGCCGCTCCGGTCAGCTCGAGCGCGATGCGGCGGCCCGCGAGCCGGGAGTCGGACACCGTGGCATCCGTGATCCGCCCCGAGACGTCCAGACCCCGGAGGTCCGACGAGGACAGGTCGGCATCGGCCACGGTGAGCCCGGCGGACGGCCCCTCCACGAGGACGGCCGTGCGCGTCTCGGACACCTCGGTACCCCGGATCTCGGTCGCGTCGGTGGAGATGACGCGGACTCCGCCCTCGCCGCTGTCGCGCACGTGCGAACCGGTGAGCGTGAACCCGTCGGCGGGGCTCAGCCCGTACCCGCCCGAGGTCGGACCGGTGGCGAGCGCGGAGCCGTCGATGCGGATGCCCCAGCCCGCGGAACCGTCCACGGTGGATTCGGTGATCTTCGTGCCCGTCGACTGGCGCGACACGGAGACACCGTCGCCGCCGGAGCCCGTGATCGTCGTCCGCTCGATCGTCGTGTCGGAGGCGCCGTTCGTCACCTCCACGCCGGTGAGCGTCGAATCCTCGATTGTGGTGTCCTGCATGCCGGCCTGCGTGGTGTCCGAGAAGAACACCCCGTAATGCAGCCCGGTGATCTTCGTCGAGACGATTCCCGCGGACGCGCGGTCATCGCCCGTTCCCGTCACGGCGAGACCACCGGTCCGGCCGCTCCAGTAGCCGAGGTCGCGGATCTCGGCGTCCTTGGTAGCGAGCACGCCGTCTCGCGCTCGGATGTAGGCCCGTCCGTCCGTCTCGTCGAGGTCGGGCGCGGCGGCGGTCTCGTCCCACGAGGTGATGACGAAGGGGTCGTCCTCGGCACCGACGATGCCGAGGAAGCCGCCCCACGTGACGAGGCTCGTGGTCCCCGACGGTGAACTCGACATCCTCAGGGTGCCGCCCCCGAGGAGGTCGAGTTCCACTCCGCGGCGGATGACGACGTGGCGCAGGAGGGTGAAGGTCCGCTCGTCGTCGGCGCGCACGGCCCCCAGCGCCACCAGATCGGCGAGGTGATAGAGGGTGGCCTGCCCGTTCTGAGGGGCGAGCACGACGGTGTTCCACTGGTCGACGAGCGCCGGGTCCCCGGGCGCCAACCCCGCCACGGCCGTCAGTCGCTCGTCCTCGGCGGCGACGAGCTCGGCGGGGCTCTTCGGAGCGGCCGGGGCGTCGGTGGTGTCGGGCGAGGGGGACACCGCCACGACCGGCCCCGTCGGCGCCTCGGCACGAAACCACGGCAGGAACGTCCCGGTGTGGACGAAATTGCCCACGAGTACGACCGCGGCCACGAGAACGACCACCGCGACGACCATGATCACCCGAGCCACCCCGCGGATGGCCGGATGCGTGTCGCCGCGTTCCAGCGCGGTCAGCGCGCCGTCGTCATCCACGGGGGCCCTCCCCGTCGGGCGAGGACATCAACCCGACGCTCTGCGCCGACTGCCCCTCGCCGCCCAGGCTCGCCTCGGACTGTCCTTCGCCGCCCTGGCTGTCCGCGGACCGCGTCAGCCACCCCTGCTTGTTCATCGTGAACAGCGCGTACACCTTGATCGGCAGCGAGACGAAGATGATGACGACCGTCACCAGGGGCAGCAGCACGATGTCCTCGGGACGACGCCACAGATGCGACATTCCGCGGATGCCACGACCGACGAACATCCAGACGATCGCGAGGATGATGCCGAGCGTCGGATTGTCGGCCCGCACCGCGAGCACGATGTACGCCAGCGCGACGAACATGGTGAACGGCGTCAGCAGGATCTGCATCATCGTGATCTGCGAGATGAGCGGCACCTTGAACACCCACCCGTGGCGAATGGCGGTGAGGTAGCACCGGTAGGAGTTACGGCTCCAGCGCACCCGCTGCTTCACGAACGCCCGGAAAGTGCCGGGGAACATCGACAGCGCCCGCGCGCTGTCCTGGTGGGCGACACGAAACCCCTGCGACAGCACGAGCCACGTCATCCGACCGTCGTCTCCCGCAACGCACTCCCTGCCGAAGAACATCTCGTGCTCGAGGTCCTCCACGCGCGGATGGATCACGGACGTCCGGTAGGCGGCGGTGCGGCCGGACGCGCAGATCACCCCGCCGAAGCGGCCCATCGCCGGGGCGTAGTCGGTGCAGCGCAGGTCGATGATCCAGTCCGCGACGCGACGCCACACGCTCGACTTCGGCAGGTAGACGTTCTGCCGAGTGCTGACCGCACCGACGGCGGGGTCGATGAAGGGCATCTGGACGGCGTCGAGCATGCCGTCCTCCCACGCGGTGTCGGAGTCGACGAACACGATCAGTTCGGTGTCGACCATGCGGATGCCGACACCCAGCGCCGAGCGCTTCCCCCGGTGCCGGAACATCACGACGTCCACCGTCGGGATCTCCAGCGCCTCGATGCGCTGCTGGGCCTCCACGTCGGCGACGTCGAGGACGATGATGATCCGCGACGGCCCCTGCCGCACCCATGTCTGCAGACACCGCAGCAGCACGTCGGGATCCTCGTGGAAGGACGGCACCACGACCGTGGTCGTGGTGCGGTAGTCGTTGCGCACCGGGCGCGATGTCGCCGCGAGGAGCTTTCGGACGATCCAGAAGCCCCACGACACGATGCCCAGGTACCCGAACGGCAGCAGCCACATCAGCTGCTCACCGAATGACCCGTGGCCCACGTCTTCTCCCCTGCGTGCGGCGGATACGCCGAATGACGGCCCGGGGAGGACAGTGAAGGTTACCGCGTCCGTGTTACGTGCATGCGACGTCGCTCAAGGACACGCCCGTTCCGACCGTGTTCCCGCAGGCGACCGTGTTGCCCGCTTCCCGCGCGGCCCCCACGACGGCGACCCCCACACCCCCGGCACCCGGACGCAGGACGTTCGCCGCGACGACGTTGCCCGACCCCCACGGAGCCAGGATGACGTGGATGCTCACGGCATCCGCTCGACCCTCGATCGTGTTGCCCTCGATCCGCCAGTCCGAGCCCTTGAGGTCGACCGCGCTGTCGACCACGGCCCCGGCGCTCGTGGAGAGCGACGAGTCGCGCACGATCCCGCCGGTCGTGCCCTCCTTGACGTCGAGCGCCTCCGCGGTGGTGTCGCGCACGATGAGACCCGAGAACGAATTGCGATCGCTGCGGTCGGGATCGCACGCGGTGTAGCGGCACCAGTTCGACTCCGCGGAACCGACGTAGACGCCCTCGCCGAACTCCGGATCCGTCAGGCCGGTGCGCTCGATCGTGACCGAACGCACGCTGTTGTCGGCACTCCCGCTGCGCAGGTGCAATCCCTCCTGGCCCACATCCGAGATCGTCAGACCGCTGAGCGACGAGTGGGTCGTCGCGTCGAGCACGACGCCCTTCTGCCCGCCCCGCACCGCGAGGTCGCGGACGTCCCAGTACGCGGCGCCCTCCAACTGCAACGCGTACCCGCCGGCGACGTCGCCACCGTCGAGGACCGTGCCCGTCGTGCCGCACAGCACGATCGGGGCGTCGGCCGTCGCGACCGCCGTGGCGCGGAACCGTCCGTGGTAGACCGACGGCGCCAGTTGCAGCACGGCTCCCGGTGCGGCCGCGTCCAGGGCGGCCTGCAGGGCGTCCGCTCCCTCGCCCACCGCGACGGCTCCCGGGACGCACGGCGCCGAGGGCGCGACCGGCACCGCGGGAGCACACCCCGAGAGCATCACGGCGCACACGGCGACGGCGATCAGGGCGGTCCGGCTGCGGTTCATCGCGTCGAGTATCCCAGGCGGCGAACCGTAGGGTGGACGCATGCCGCGTGCCGTGCTCTTCGTCGCCGTCGCGGGGCTCGCGCTCCTCCTCGCCGCCTGCGGCTCGGGCGATGCCGTGCGCACGACCGACTCGCCGGCCTCCTTTCCGACCGACGTGCGGGTCGACTACCAGCTCGGGGCGCCCTATCCCCCGGCCGACGGCGTCACGGTCGTCGTCCGGGACCGCACCGCCGCCCCGGCGGACGGCCTGTACTCGGTCTGCTACGTCAACGCGTTCCAGACCCAACCCGGCGAAGGTGCCGGGTGGCCGGACGGGACGCTCCTCGAGCGCGATGGGGAGCCGGTGTTCGATCCCGACTGGCCGGACGAACGCCTCGTCGACACCTCGACCGAGGGCACGCGCGCGCGTGTGGTCGAGCACGTCGCCCCCTGGATCCGCGGGTGCGCGGCATCCGGGTTCCAGGCGGTGGAGTTCGACAACCTCGATACGTTCACGCGCACCGACGGTGCACTCTCCTTCGAGGACAACGCCGCCGTCGCCGCCGCGCTGGTCGCCGTGGCGCATGACGCCGGTCTCGCCGCCGGCCAGAAGAACGCCGCCGAATTCGCCGACCGGCTCCGGGATGCCGCGGGCTTCGACTTCGCCGTGGCCGAGGAGTGCGCGGCGTACGACGAGTGCGCCGCATACACGGACGTCTACGGCGCCCACGTGATCGACATCGAGTACACCGATCAGCTGCCCCGACCGTTCACGCAGATGTGCGCCGACGAGGCGACGCCCGCGGCGACCGTGCTGCGCGATCGGCGACTGTCGACCCCCGACGCGGCGGAGTACGCCTTCGAGACCTGCCCCGCGCGCTGACCGGACGCAGCGCAGGCGCGCCGCAGAACGGCTCATCGGGAAGTGCCCCGGACCGGAGGGTCCGGGGCACTCGGGTCACCCGGCCATCAGGTCGCGGAAGAATCCGTCGACGTGCGTGCGGAGCGACTCGATACGACGATCCCGCGCCGCCTCGGCGTCGTGGCCGAGGTAGGCGGGCGGGTCGAGACGACGCACGTTCGCGGAGCATTCGAAACGCGAGCACAGAAGCGTGCCGACGGTGTTGCCGGCCTTGCCGGCACCCCCGGCGCGCCGAGCCGAGAAGAACACGACGTCGTTGGGCAACGTCACGTCCGAGCACCACGAGCACTGCGGCCGGGACCGGGTGGGCTGCTCGGCCTGACGCAGCTGCAGGCCCACGGCGTTCCCGTCGATCTCGGCCACGATGAACCCCAGCAGCGGCGACTTGGGGTCGCGCCAGCCGAAGTAGTCGAGGCGGTCCCAGTCGCGTTCCGCGAGATCCGCGGGGAGGACGATCGCCTTGCGCTCGCGCAGCGAGACGTTGACGAAGCTGGATCGGACGGTGGATTCGGTGAGGGCGATCATGAGGGTCCCATCGATGGACCGGAGAGGCTCCGGTCGAAGGACGCCCGCGTCGTGCACGGGCGAGCGGAGGATGCCGCGCCGACGCACGTCGAACGCGGGTGTGGGCGCGCGACACCGAGGTCGCGCGACGTCGCCGCTCAGGCGGCGAGGGCCACGGCTCCGATCGCGCCTCTGCCGTCGGCGATGCGGACGCCGACGACCCCCTCACGCCCGAAGGGCATCGCGGAGGGAAGAGAAGACATGCTTCGAGCGTACGCCGCTCAGGCGCGGAACGGGGCGGATCCGAGCACCCGCTCCACGGTCAGCTCGAGCACCACCCGCTCGGGGTTCACACGGGGCTGACGATAGCGCGCCGCGTACAGGTCCACGGCACGGGCGACGGCCTCGGGATCGTCGCTCACGCGGGCGGGACCCTCGAAGCTGATCCACCGGCTCCCGTCGACCGAGCAGACCGACGCCCTCCCCGAACGCTCCGCGTTCACGAACTTCTGCGTCCCGCGCGAGCCGATGACCCGCACGACGCCCGCGTCGTAGGTGAAGCCCACCGGCACGGAGTGCACCCGACCCGAGCGACCCACGGTCGAGAGCGTCGCGAGGTGGTACTCGGCGAGAAAGGCCAGGGCGTCGTCGTTCAGCACGATTCCAGCGTGCCACGTCCGGCGAGGTGTGCGACCGTTCGGGTGGCGGCATCCCAGCGTCGGATGCCGATCGCGCGCGCACCGATCGGCTCGCCGCCCTCGCCGCCCAGCACGGCGAGCGCCTCGCCGACCCGGTCGAGGGGCACGCGGCGCGCGAGCGTCACGTGCGGCGTCCACTCCCCCGGCAACGTGTGCGGCGCGTCCTGGCCGGCACCGGCCAGAGCGTGCACGGCCGCATGAAGGCCGAGCAAGGCGGCGCTCGGAACCACCGAGCGTGCGATCACGCGGGTCCGACCGATGCCGAAGAGCACGGGGGCGCCGAGCGTGACGGGAAGAGGGAGCCGATCGGTCAGTCCGTCCGCGGTGAGGTCGGGAAGAGACGGGCGCACGAGCAGCGTCATGTGCGGGCGGTTGGTCGGACCGGTGTGCCGGGCCTGACTGGGCAGCCCCGCCGAGGCGAGGATCGCCCACTCGCGACGGATGGCGGCGTCGGCATCCGCGTCGAAGACGAACTCGAGGCTGACGACGTCGGTCATCGTCGGATCAGCGGGTCGACCACCACGCCGCGGCCACGAGCACGGGCTGGAAGAACAAGCGCGCGAAACGGCGGCGGTCGGTGTCGAGTCCGAACGCCGAGCGCTTCTTGCGCCACTGGTCGACGTTGCCGGGGAAGATCGCGACGTAGAACGCCGCGAGCGCCGCGCCGATGCGCCGCCGCTCCCGGGGCAGCGCGATCAGAGCCACCCCGAACGCGATCTCGACGACCCCGGATGCCACGACCACGGCATCACGATCGAGCGGCCCACGTTCCACGACCGCGTCGGGCACCTGCGCCTGGAAGTCGCGGCGGGCGAAGGTGAGGTGCGCCACTCCGGCGAAGGTCATTGCCAGGGCCAGGCCCCATCGGACGAACGATCTCATGGCGTCAGGCTAGAGGCGCCCCTGGGCGAGTCGGCCAGGCTTGACGAGGCCCCCGTCGGGAGTCGTCACGGATTGGCGGCGGGCGCTACGCGAAGCGCACCGGAAGCGCAACCCCCGGACGCCGAGCGCACGGGCCGATTGACTGAGCACACGTCGAGCAAGGAGGTGCCCATGACGCTCACGGAGAGCCCCGCCGCGGAGCTCGGCGGAATCGACCTGGACGCCCTCCTGGTGCGGGCGGCGACCGGCGACTGCGACGCTTTCGTCGACTTCTACGACGCCACGTCGCCCCGCGTGTATGCGGTGCTGCTCACGCTCACGCGCGACGCCGACACTGCGGCATCCCTCCTCGAGGGGATCTACGTCGAAGCGTGGGAACGCCTGCGCGGCCGCTCGGCACCGCCGTGTCCGGGGATGGAGTGGATGTCCGTCATCGCCCACCGGCACGCGTCGGGCCGACGGTGACATGACGGCGCCGACGACGCAGAGGATGTCCGCGCGTCAGGCGCTCCGGCGCGCGGCCTCGGCCTCCTCGGCGGGCGCGGCGACATCGAGGTCGATCGTCAGACCGCTCGACGAGTTCGCCGAATTGGCGTACGACTGCAGCAGCGCGGGATCGAGCATCTCGGGCTCGACCGAGCCGAAGACGAATCGGAGGGGGATCGAGGGCTGGATCCAGATCGTGCTGCGCCCACCCTCTTCGCCATCCGGGTGGCGCCAGGACATCGTGAAGCTCTCTCCACGGCGGAGCTTGGTCGCGATCACGACCTTCACGTGCGCGAGCACTCGGTCCGGGATCCGGATCGGGCGCTCGGACGACCCGTAGAACAGTAGGCCCATGAGCATCTCCTTCCGGAGTTTCGACATCCCATATTTTACTAGGTTGCCTAACTATTGCCTAATGAATCACGCAGGAATATCCGGCACGCGCCAAGTTTCTTTTCTGTTCACCAGGGGCTACGCCAGGTCTATCGCATCACTGAAATCTCGTTTGCCTAACTAGACTGTCGCATCGGGCGGCCGGACCCTTACAGGAGAGCCATGACGATCGTGACTGAAGACGACCCTTCGACAGTCGCCGCCCGCGCCGTCGAGAGACTGCGACTCGCCGAGGCGCGCCTGGCCCGACGGCGGCAGACGGACTGCGGACCCAGCGAGAACGCCCGTGCGGCGATGCGCCTGATCCTCGAGCGGGCCGACGAAGGCGCCACCGTGACCCCCACCGAGATCGCCCAGGCCCTCGCGGTCTCGACGGCATCGGTCACGGGCATGCTCGATCGGCTGGCCGCCGGCGGGCTCATCGGCTTCGTGGCGAACCCCGCGGACCGGCGCAGCAAGTTCGTCGTCCCCTTCGACCGCGATACGGATGCCGACTCGATCGACCCCGTCACGGCCCGGATCCGCGAATTCGCGCTGGACCTCCCGCCCGGAGCGGCCGACCAACTGGCGGACTTCCTCGATCGCGTCCGCGAGGTCGTCGACGCCGAGTGCCGCTGAGCGGGTTCAGACGCGCACGGGCTCCGCGGCATCCGGGTCGGGTTCCGCCACGACCGTGAGCCCGTTCGCCGAACTCGCCTCGTGCATGAGTTCGTCGACCCAGCGGCGGTTCACGTGCGGCGGACGACTGCCGTAGAAGTGGAAGACCAGCGGGATCGACGGGTGGATCCAGAGGGTGCGCGTGCCGCTTCCGTCTCCGAGCGGGAAGTGGAACATGAACGGCTCGCCGCGGCGGAGCTTGTTCATGAACACGAGGCGCAGGTGAGCCAGCGTGCGGTCCTCGATGTCGAAAGAGTGACCGAGCGCGTCGTAAACCAGTTTGCCCACCCCGACAGCGTATCCGCTCCACCGACCTAACCAATACGGCGGGGCCGCACGAGTGCGGGGAATTATCGGATCGGGTCCAGAATCCGCGCCCCACCGCACGATCGGTCGCACACGACCGCCGCCCCCCGACGCTCGACTAAAGTCCTCAGAGTGGGGAGAGCGCACCGCCCGGGCCGTCGGCGTCGGATACCGCGGCCGGTCCTGGTGACGGGGGCTGTCGTGCTCGTCGTCGCGCTCCTGATCGGTATCGCCGTCGTCGGTTCGCTGGTGACGAATCTCTTCCAGACCCTGTCGGCCCGGCCCCCCGCCGTGGACACGCGGATCGTGACCCCCGATGAATCGAAGGCCGCGAAAGCCGCGGCGCAAGAGCAGTCGGGCTCCCCCGAGGCGGACGCCGCCGCGTGGCTGGCCGCCCAGCCGACGACCTACTGGCTGACCCCCGAGATCGACCCGGTCGACGAGGTGTGGGATCGCATCGCACACCTGGCGGCCGAGGCGCGCGACCAGGATGCCACCGTCTCCATCGCCGTCTACGGGCTCCCCGACCGCGACTGCGGCAATCACTCCGCCGGCGGGCTGGATCCGGACGCCTACCGCGAATGGACGGCTCGGATCGGCGATGCGCTGCGCAACGCCTCCGACGTACGGAAGATCGTCGTCCTCGAACCCGACAGCATCGCCCTCGCTCCGTCCTGCGGGTCGCTCGAGGACCGGGCGGGATACCTGCGCACCGCCGTGGACAACATCCGTGGCGTCGACACGTGGATCTACCTGGACGGCGGCCACTCGGCATGGCATCCCGTGACCGAGATGGCCGACCTTCTGCGCTCCACCGGTCTCATGGGCGACGTGCGCGGAGTCGCCCTGAACGTCTCCAATTACCAGGACACCGCGAACGAGTTCGCCTACGCCCACCAGCTCTCCGACCTGCTCGGCGGAACGCACGCCATCATCGACACCTCCCGCAACGGCGCGGGTCCGGCCGGGTCGGAGTGGTGCAACCCCGCCGGTCGGCTCGTCGGAGCGGCCAGCGGCGCGTACGGCGACGGCGTGGTCGACACGACCCTGTGGATCAAGCCCCCCGGCGAGAGCGACGGCGAGTGCAACGGCGGCCCCGTCGCGGGAAAGTGGTGGCCGGATGCCGCCGTCGAGCTGACGCGTGAGAGTCGCTGATCTCACCCCTACGCGCCACGAGCTAACCCGTAAGCGCCACTAAGTATGTAAAGATGTGGCTCGGCCGCACTGCGGTCGCCGTGACTCGGGGGAGATCGCGGGCACGACATCCGTGCAAACCCGGAAGAGTGGTGGGATGAGCGACAGCACCGAGATGCTGAAGACGGCCGTGATCGTCGAGGACGACCCCGACATCCGCCACCTCCTCGTCGAGGTGCTCGAATCGGCCGGCTTCTCCACCGTGTCCGTCGGCAACGGGATCGACGGGGTGCGAGCCGTCATCGCCTACCAACCCCTCATCACCACGCTCGACGTGAACATGCCCGGGATCGACGGCTTCGAAGCCGCCCGACGCATCCGCCAGCAGAGCGACACCTACATCGTCATGCTCACCGGGCTCGAGGAGGAGGCCGACGTCGTCCTCGGCCTCGGCGCGGGTGCCGACGAGTACGTCGTGAAGCCGTTCCGTCCTCGCGAGCTGCGCGCGCGCATCGAGGCGCTCCTGCGCCGCCCGCGCGCCGGAGGCGCCGGCGTCCCGGGTCCGCGCCAGGACAGCGTGGGGCCGTCATTCCCGGCCGCGCGCCCGGCACCCGAACCCGTCCCGCACGTCGAACCGGCGCCGACCCCCGCCCCCGCCGCACCCCTGCCGGGCACACCGGTCGTCGTGCCGTCGTCGCAGGGCCCGGATCCGTGGTCCACGCCCCCGGGCAACGACCTGGCGACGCGGCCCGGCACCGACGTCGCGCCCCGCGCGCACGGAGAGCTGACCCCGACCGGCGGCCAGTGGATCGTCCACCGCGACCTCCAGCTCGACCCCGACAGCCGCATCGTCCGCGTCGACGGCCTCGAACTCGACCTGACCCGCACGGAGTTCGACCTCCTCGCGACGCTCATGGAGTCCAAGCGGCGCGTGCGCAGCAAGGCCGACCTCACGCTGGTGCTCCGCGGCGAGTCCTACGTCACCAGCTACTTCGTCGGCGAGGCCGACAAGCGCGCCATCGAAGCGCACATGACGAACCTCCGCCGCAAGCTCGGCGACAACCCCGCGAACCCCCGGTACATCGAGACCGTGCGCGGCGTGGGCTATCGCCTCACGTCGGAGCTGTTGGCGGCCCCCTGATCGACCCCGGACATCACGGATGCCTCGACCCTCCCCAGGGCCGAGGCATCCGTTTTTTCTCTGATGCGTTCGGGTCGCGATCAGACCTTGTATCCGTGGTGACGACGGACGAGCTTGGAGAACATGAGGAGGGTCTGCAGGACGGTGACGACACCGACGATGGGCCAGCCGATCCAGAGGATCGAGGACTGCACCATCGGGCCGACCAGCACCCAGATGACGGCGAGCGCGATCGCGACGGCGATGAGGACCACCATGGGCGCCCAGTGACCGAGTCCCCCACCGCGCTCCGCCTTGGCCTGCATCGCCCAGTTGTCGACCTTCTTCCGCGAGAGGAAGCGGGTCCACGAGCGGACGAAGTGGCTGATTCGGATCCACATGAAGATCTCGGCCGGGAAGAACAGCACCGCGAAGAGGACATCGGTGCGGTTGACCGCGGCCATCGTGCGCGCAATGCGCAGGTTCAGCAGCATCGCGACCACCGGTGGGATCAGCCACAGGGGCGAGAAGACGAAGGCGTTGATCGACAGCGACCCGGCGAGCAGGGTCAGGAACGCGACACGCACGAAGAGGTTCGTCAGCATGCCGAAGTTCTCGAACCACCGCAGACGCAGGTTGGGGTGGAACGGCTGACCCTTGGTGTCGCCACGCTGCCCCGGCCACATGAGCTCGATGGCGCCGTAGGTCCACTTGACCTGCTGCGCGTCGTACCCCGAGAGCGTCGTCATGCCGCCCACGTTGGCGCGGGCGTACGGGCTGATCTTCGTCAGGTAGCCGGCGCTCTTGATCTGCAGCGACAGCAGGGAGTCCTCGACCTCGGAGTCCTTCACCCAGGGCGTGACCTGGTGGTTCTGCTTCATCGCCTCACGAAGGGCGTTGGTGGAGAAGATCGAGAACTGGCCGCCCAGGACCGCCATGTTGCGACCGCGAAGCAGGTTCTGCAGGTTGAACGCGGCGAACTGGGTGCGCTGACCCGCTGTCAGGAAGCGTGCCACGAGACCCTTGATCGGCTTGTCGTCGATCGTGTAGATCGCCGAGATGCCGCCGATGCGGGAGTCGGACACGGCCTCGGTCTCGAGGTACTCCACGGCCTTGCTGTCGGCGATGGTGTCACCGTCGACGCCGAGCAGGTAGTCGTACCCCTCGACGAGCGAGTAGCCGTAGTTCAGGGCGCCGACCTTCTTGTCGGGGTTCTTGCCGATGTCGTGGACGAACACCTCGGTGAACTGCTCACCGAGTTCGGTGGTGATCTCGTGCGGGCCGCTGTACTCGGAGGCGATCTTGACCGTCGCGTCGGAGGTGTTGTTGACGACGACGTGGATGACGTCGGGCACGCGGGTCTGGCCGAGCAGGGCCTCGATGACCTCCGCGATCGACTCCTCCTCGTTGTACGCCGGGATGACGCATCCGATCGTCGAGCGGTGCACCGTGGAGTGCTCCAGGACCGAGGCGAAGTCGTCCGGGAACGCGTGCTCCTCGACGACGGGACTCGCCGTGCCGCCCACGGGGTAGGTCAGCGCCCGGGTCTGGGGAGCGAAGCTGCGCGCATCGGTCATGGCGGTGTCTTCCTGTCGGAGGGGCGGCGGTTCAGCCGTGTCCCACTCTGATAGGTTCACCGCAAGGCAACAGCCGAACATGACCATCGTCCCCGCAAGGTTTCCTCAAGATTCCCCCGGGGCCCCGGCACAGGGAGAGTTCCGACCGATGGTCGTCCTCGACCTCCTCGCCGCCATCGCCGCGGCCTCCGTCGCGGGTGCCGCGCTGTTCCTGGCGCACGGCCGCCACGGAGACGACCGCGGCGGCCCGCGCGCCGAGCTCGTGCGGTACATGGGCGTCGCCGCCATCTCGGCGCTGGCCTGCTCCCTCGCGAACGTCGCGGAGGTCGCCGGCGGCGGAACGTTCGCCGCAGCGGTGGGGAACGCGACCAACGTGGTGACGGTCGGGCTGGCCTGGGCGGGCGCCCGGCGCCTCAACGCGCGCCGCGGCATCGGGGCGGCCACGACGGGAGCCGTCGGCATCCTGATGCTGGCCGTCACCTTCGTCGTTCCGCTGGACGAGGCCACCCTGATCAAGACCGCGGGACTCGTGATCTTCGCCGCGCTCGCCTCCGTCGAGTTCGCGCGCCGGCCGCTGAGCGACCTCTCCGGAACCCGCGTCCTCGTCGCGACCCTGGTCGTGTTCGGGACGTTCAACTTCTACCGGCTGGTCGTGGGCACCGTCGCCGGGATGTCGTCGGCGCTCTGGCAGCACACGACGTCGACGCAGATCACCACCATCCTCAGCGCCCTGGCCATCGTCGGGATGGGGTTCGGATCGGTGCGCCTGGGGCGGCAGCTCGACGACGACCCCTCACCGGGGACCCGCGCGCACGACCGCCGGAGCCTCCGCCAGGCCGCGGACGATCTCCTGCACGCCCACGGGCGCGTCCACGTCGCCGTCGTCCGCATCCCGGAGATCGATCTGATCCGCGCGGCGCACAGCTCGGGTCGCGCCGAGGAGATGATCACGGTCCTCGTGGATGCCGCCCACGAAGCGCTGCCCGGATCCGCGGCCGGCGTCCCCGCGCGCGACACCGTCTTCGTGCTGCACGCCGGGTCGACGCCCCGCACCGAGGTGGAGGCCGGCGTACGGAGGACGTTCGCGCGGCAGATGCCGTTGATCGACTACACCGACACACCCGACCTGACCTTCGAGCACCACGCCGTGGCGGACGTGCACGACCTCTCCCTGTTGATGGAGAGCCGTCGGCTGCGTCCCGGTTCGGGCGCGGTCCCCCACGCCTGAACCGGGGCTCGCCGGGCACTCAGCCCTGGTCGGTGGTCTGACCCCATCCGGGTGCCCGGCCGGTGCTGGTGCTGGAGTCGGTGGCCTGACCGGCGGCGGTGGCGCTGTCGGACTCGAAGATGGCGATGGGCAGGTACTGGTAGACCGTCTGCTGGGTGAACGACGTGTCGGAGTTCGCGGAGCCTTCGACGGCGATGTTCAGGGCGAACTCGAGCGTGATGCCGTACGTGTCGTTGGGCAGCTGGCGGATCGAGGTCGTGGGCACGAGCAGACCGCCCTGGAAGCTGTTCAGGAGCAGGGCACGGTCCGAGCGCAGGGTGTCCGTGGGGACGAGCGTGCGCGGGTCCGCGCTGAACTGGAACGGGTTCGACACCTGGCCGCCCGTCTGGGCGGTCTGAGAGGTGATGGACACCGAGGAGATGTAGACGCGACGCTTCTCGGTGAGAACCGCCTTCTCGTCGACACGGTGGTCGTGCACGTTGAGCGCGAAGCCGAACTGCTTCTCGTTCGTCGTCGTCCACTCCATCGTGCGCTTGGGGTCGACGGCCCAGACGTCCAGGCGCAGCTCGAGACCGTCGGCGACCTCGGACGACAGCGACACCGACCCGTCATAGGTGAATCGGGAGTCGAACGGCATCGCGGACGCCGTCGACTGCGGTGCGGGGGTGGCGACGACGACCGACTGCCCGCCACCGGAGGTCTGGGCCTGGATGGCGTTGAAGGCGTCCACGACCTGCGTGCACCCGGAGAGGGTGATCGGGCCGCCCAGCGCGACGACGGCGGCGAGCGCGAGGGCTCGCACGGTACGACGGTGAGTGGAGCTGCTCACAGGTATCTCCCGGGTCTGAGGGCGCGGGCGCGCAGAGGTCGACGAGACGACCATCACGCTGCGGGATGCAGGCCTCAGGGGGAGTCTGACCGGACGACGCGACGGGTAGGACGCGAAGGGCGAGCAGAGACAGGATGGCGCGCAGAAGACTACACCATCGTCTATACACTCGATCACATGGCAGCCGTGAGGAGCGTTCCGCCGGCGTCGTCGCCGGTCGCTTCCGAGTCCGACGACGCGAGCGGACCCAGCAGCCGGACACGCTCGGTCTGGCTCCTGCAGCTGGTCCTCGGCGCGAGCGTGGTCATCACCGTCCTGCTCGTCCAAGCGCTCGAACCGTCCCTCTTCGCGGTATGGACGTTCTCCACCGGAGTGGGCGTCGTCATCGCGCTGACCGCGGTCGCGATCATGGTGCCCTGGCACCGACTGCCGCGGAATGCGGTCGCCCTCATCCCGTTCGGCGACATCGTCGGCATCGGGCTGTTGAGCTTCGGGACGGACCTGCGGTTCGGATTCTTCTGGGTGTTCCCGATCACGTGGATCGCCACCCACTTCGTCCTCAGCATGATGATCGCCTCACTGGCCGCGGTCGGCGTCATCATCGTCGCGGACGCCTCGGTCAACGGCGCCGGACCCGCCACGGCACTGCGCCTGATCGTGGTGCTCCTGTCCCTGACGTTCATCGCCATCACGGCGTATCTGTCGTCGCGCCAGACGCGCGCGTTCAAACAACTCCTCCGGCGCCAGGCCAGCAGGCTGCAGGGCACTCTGCAACGCGTCACCGGACAGGAACGTCGTGTGTCGCAGATGCTGAACGGTCTCGACACGGGCATCGCCCGGCTGTCGGTCGACGGCGAAGTGCTCGCCCTCAACGACACGTACGTGAACCTCTACGGCATCGAGCGCGACGAACCGTCGCGGCCCGGCGGAGCCGTCGAGTACGCCACCCTGCGGGGCGAACCGCTGCCCGACTCGGAGCGCCCGTTCGCGCGCGCGGCGCGGGGCGAGCAGTTCGAGGACGAACGGGTGTGGCTGTTCGACGCGCAGGGCGACTGGCACGCCCTGTCCGCGTCCACCCGGCGCCTGGTCTCGTCCGACGAGCCCGAGAGCACGCTCCTCATCGTCCACGACGTCACCGCCCTCATCGAGGCGGAGCGGGCGCGCGAGCGTCTCGCTGCGACCGTGTCGCACGAACTGCGCAACCCCCTCACGGCCATCATCGGCCACGCCGACCTGGCACTCGACGCCCCGGATCTGACGCCCAAGGTGCGCGAGCAGCTCGAGGTCATCGCGGGCGCCGGGGAACGCATGCAAACACTGATCTCCGAGATCTTGGCGAACTCCCGCGGGGTGTTCCGCGAAGAGAAGTCGGCCGCGACGGCGGACGCCAGTCGCATCATCGCCTCGTCGCTCGAGTCCTTCCGCCCGGCCGCCGCCGCGCGCCGCGTGAGCGTGACCGACGACCTCCCCCTCTCGGCCGAGGTCGTGGGCGACGGGTTCCGCCTGCGCCAGGCGTTCGACAACATCCTCAGCAACGCCATCAAGTACACCCCCGGCGGAGGGAGCGTCCACATCACGGGGCACGTCTTCGACGACCACGTCGAGCTCACGTTCGCCGACACCGGCATCGGCATCCACCCCGACGAACTGCCCAGGATCTTCGACCCGTACTTCCGCGCCCGGGCGGCACGCGAGAGCCCGACCCCCGGCACGGGCCTGGGCATGGGGATCGTTCGCAGCATCGTCGAAGAGCAGGGGGGATCGCTCGAGCTCGAGAGCGAGGTCGGGACGGGGACCACCGTGACGGTGCGTCTGCCTTCGCGGTCGGGGGCGACCGAGGCATGACCGCCCAGGAGACGCTCGCCAATCTCGGGCTCGCCCAGGCGACCGTCGCCACCCTGGCCACCGTGATGGTGATCGGGCTCGGCTTCCTGCACCGACCGTCCCGTGCCGCGCTCCTGTGGTCGCTGGCGTTCGTGCTGGCGATGTCGAGCACGTGGATCTCCGTCGCCGGTTCCGTGGTCGGCGACGAGGCCGTCCGTCGCGCGGGACTCGGTCTGATGCTCGGGGCTCCCGCGCTCATCTGGTCGGGATTCCGCGCTCGGCGGCACGTTCCGGCCCTGCCCTGGATCGCCGCGCTGCAGTCGATCGCGACCGCCGTCGCCTTCGTGCTCGCGGTCGACCTCCAGGTGTACGGGATGACGTTCCGCGTGGCGTTCCTGGGCGCGGCGATCTTCGCCGGGCTCACGATCGTCGAGGTCCGACGTGCCGCCGATCGATTCGAGCGACTCGCCCTGCCGCTCACGATCGTGTCCGCCGGTTTCGTCGCCCTCGCCGGCGCGATCGTCGTGGCGGGTCTGGCGCTGCCCTCGAGCGCGCAGGATCTCACGCTCCCCCGCATCCTCAACGGCCTCGCGATGCTGATCTACCTCGTGTGCGCGACGGTGAGCGTCCTGTACTTCACCTCGGTCTCGCCCGTCGGGACACGTGCGGCGCGCTCGTGGCCGCAGTTCTCCGTGACCGCGGAGGAGCGGCTCACCCGCGCGCGCCGGGCACAGGAGAGTTCCTGGAACGTGCTCGCGATCCGCCTCGACGACCCCGACCAGATCCGCAGCACGATCGGCGAGAACGGGTGGAACCGCATCACCTCGGCCTTCGAGGCCCTCGTGGCCGCAACCCTCCCCGCGGAGGCCGACATCGGGCGTCCGGCGCGCGGTCGCCTGGTGGTGGTGGTCTGTCGCCCCGGGCCCGTGCTCCGCGAGCACGTGCGCACTCTCCTGCGACGGGTGACAGAGATGGATGCCGACGACTGGGCCGACCTGCAGCTCTCGGCCAGCATCGGGTGGGTGCCGGCGGAGTCGGCCTGGTACGACCTCGACGAACTCGTGGGCCGGGCGGAGGACGCCGCGATGACGGCGACGCGACTCGGCGGCGACCGGTGGGAGCGCGTTCGCGCGTGATCAGCCCGCGGGCGTGGCGTCGCGGGCGATGGCGACCGTGAGGGTGTCGCTGGCGGTCTGCTTGGCGAAGTCGCTCGAGGTCGGCGTCGTCTGCAGGAGGAACTCGTACGTGAACTGGAGCGTCACGAACGTCGCCTCGGCGGGGACCTCCCCCACGTTGAACGTCTGCGAGTAGCTGTACGGCGACAGGACCACGTAGCCGGGCGGGTTGCTCTGATCGACCTGCGGAGTCAGCGGCGCGAACGATTGCGTGGCATTGCCCGGCACGGCCGTCATCGTCGCCCTCTGCAGATAGACCTGCTGCCCGTCGTTGGGCGTAACGGTGGTGTCCATCGAGATGCTCACCGGCTTCAACGCCGTCGCCGTCCAGCGGTCCATCGACAGGGTGGACCAGTACTTCACCGTCGCGGCGATGGCGCCGGCGGTCACCTTCTTCTCGGTGGAACCGCTGGAAAGGTCGTTCGGCACCGGCGTGGGAACCGGAGTGGTGGAGGCCGAAACCGTCGGCGAGGAGGAGGGCGTCGTCTGCCCACCGCCCTGCGCCCACGGCGGGGCGCCGCACCCGACCAGCGCGAGCAGCATCGCCCCCGCGCCGATCGCACCCAGCGCGGCTCGGCCGCGGCGCACCCGGTCCCCCATGAATCCTCCTGTGGTCTTCCGTCGAGTCTAGGCGGCGACGGGTCGCGAGGGCTCAGGGAACCACGCCCAGCCTCGGGCGACGACGCCCGCGGCTGGGCGACGGGTGGCGCAGACGACGCCGATCCTTTACGCAATCGAAACGCCGATCGGTGGCGCGCCGTGTACGGATGGGGGATAGTCGAAGAGGCGGATCCGCATCGCGCTGGGGGCGATCACCGCCGGCCCGTTGCACGCGACGTGCGCGGTCTCCCGTCCTCGACGCTTGTGGGTGCCGCATGAAGAACACGCTGGTCCGCTCCCTGGCCGCTGCCGCTCTGGCCACCGGAGCCGTCCTGGCCCTCCCGTCCATCGCCCACGCGGCGGCGGACGGCTCCCCCGATGACACGACGACCCACGCCTCCGCCAGCGTCCCCGGCGGGGGCGCACCCGCGCTGGGGTTCTGGATCGGGGGCGGCGCTCTCGCGCTCGCGGGCGGTGCGATCGCCGTGGGCGCCACCGTCCGACGTCACCGTCACGATCTCGACGTCTGAGTCGCCGACGCCCGACGAGGTACCGGTCTCCGGTCGGCTCAGGAGGCTACCGCGGGGCGGCTGCCCTCGACCTCCGCGGTGATCAGGATCGGCAGGTGATCGCTCAGCCCCTGCGGGAGGGTGCGGATGTGCGCGATGTCGAAACCGATCGACGTCGCAAAGTCGTAGTGCCCTCGGAAGAAGCGGTAGCGCGTGTAGGTACGCGAGTCGCTGAGGGTGAGTTCGTATCCCTGGTCGCGCACCGCCTGCCCGAGGTTCTCCTTGAACACCGGGTAGTTGTAGTCGCCGACCATGAGAGCGGGCAACCCGGGACCGAGGTTCTGCAACTCCGCCAGCGCGGTGCGGATCTGGTGGCGGCGCAGGGAGTTGAGGGCCGTGAGAGGTGCCGCGTGGAAGGAGGCGACGATGATCTCGTGGCCGTCGTCGATGTCGCGCAGGCGGACACCCAGCATGCGCTCCTCCGCCGGCTTCAGGACGTAGTCGTGCAGGGACTTCTTGAGGGCGATCGAGCGCACCTCGACCGCACGGAACGTGTTCTCGCGGTAGTACACGGCGAGTCCGAGCCGGTTGCGCTGCGTGGCCTCCGCGAGACGCAACCCGGAGATCTCCGCGGGGATGTCGCGGGTGTCGCATTCCTGCAGACATAGGACGTCGACCGCGTGCGCGTCGACGAGGGCGGCGAGCTCGCCCGCCGCGCGATGCTTGCGCAAGTTGTACGAAATGACCTTCATGGCCCCGCCAGCCTAGAAGGCGCAGCCCTCAGCTTGCTGAGGGTTGCGCAACGTTCACGAACCGATGTCGTCGGCGTCGCGC
The DNA here is from genome assembly GCF_029639405.1 of Microbacterium proteolyticum. Lineage (NCBI taxonomy): Bacteria > Bacillati > Actinomycetota > Actinomycetes > Micrococcales > Microbacteriaceae > Microbacterium > Microbacterium proteolyticum. The sequence continues at coordinate 1,790,104 of NZ_CP121274.1, read as the reverse complement.
CGATTCCGCGTCTGTTCGGCCCGGGATGCCAGCAGCTCGTCCGCCGGATACCCCACCTCGGCCAGCACGAGCCCGCGTGCGGCGAGGACCTTCGTGTCCGGCAGACGCGCTCCCGCGTCACGGATCGCCACGACGCGTTCAGGGTCGATCCGGCCCTCGCCGACGGCCACGCAGGCGCCCACCAGTGCACGCACCATGCTGTGGCAGAAGGCATCGGCTCGCACATGGGCGAGGAGTGCGCCCGCGGGGTCACGGTGCCAATCGAACTCCAGCAGCGTGCGGATCGTTGTGGCTTCCTCGCGTGCTTTGCAGTAGGCGGCGAAGTCGTGGAGACCGATGAGGCTCCGGGCTGCGGCATCCATGGCCGCGACGTCCAGGTGCGCCTTGACGGTGGTGGTCCGCGCGCGATCGAGCGGGTCGTACCCGGTTCCGAGATCGGCGATGCGGTACACGTAGCGACGCCAGACGGCGGAGAAGCGGGCATCGAACCCCGCCGGGGCCGCCACCGTGTGATGGACCGTGACGTCGGGATAGGCGCCCAGGACGCCCCGGATCCGACCCGCGAGTGCCGTGACGCCGTCCGGCTCGTCCCCCTGGCGACGCCGGCGCGGAAGGCGTGCGACCTGCGCCTCATCGAGGTCGACGTGAGCGACCTGCCCCGAGGCGTGCACCCCGGCATCCGTGCGTCCGGCGACGACCAATCGCGGTTCTCCGCCGACGATGCGGCTCAGGGCGTCTTCGAGCGTTCCCTGGACGGTGCGCAGGCCCGGCTGCCGCGCCCACCCGCGGAAATGTGTGCCGTCATAGGCGATGTCGAGACGGATGCGCACTCGTTCAGCCTACGTGCCCCGGGATGACGAACGAGGCCCCCTCCCAGCGGGAGAGGGCCTCGTTCAGGAAGCAGAGGATTACGCCTTGGCGTCGTCCTCGACCGCGTCGGTGGCGGCGGCCTCGGCGGCCGCGCCCTCCTCCTGCGACTCGGCGCCGGCGTCGGCGGCCTCGTCGGTGGCGGGGGTCTCCTCGGTCGAGGTCTCCTCGGCGGGGGTCTCCTCGGCAGCGGGCGCGGCAGCCGCAGCGGGTGCCGCGGACTTCGACGCCGACGGCTTCTTGGTGACGGGCTCGAGGACGAGCTCGATCACGGCCATGGGCGCGTTGTCGCCCTTGCGGTTGCCGACCTTGGTGATGCGGGTGTAGCCGCCGTCACGGTCCGCGACCAGCGGAGCGATCTCGGTGAAGAGGGTGTGCACGACCTCCTTGTCACCGATCACCGAGAGGACGCGGCGGCGGGCGTGGAGGTCACCCCGCTTCGCGAACGTGATCAGTCGCTCGGCGAGCGGACGCAGGCGCTTGGCCTTCGTCTCGGTCGTCTTGATCGACTTGTGGGTGTACAGGGCCGCCGCGAGGTTCGCGAGAAGCAGGCGCTCGTGGGCCGGGCCGCCGCCGAGACGGGGACCCTTCGTGGGCTTGGGCATGTCGTGTTACTCCAGTAGGAAGGTTCGGTCGGGTCCGACGGGTCAGACGGTCTCGTCGTCGTAGCCGCCGAAGAACTGTGCACCGTCGAAACCGGGCACCGAGTCCTTGAGCGACAGGCCGAGGGAGGTGAGCTTGTCGCGCACCTCGTCGACCGACTTCTGACCGAAGTTGCGGATGTTCATCAGCTGGGTCTCGGAGAGGGCGACCAGCTCCGAAACGGTGTTGATGCCCTCGCGCTTGAGGCAGTTGTACGAGCGCACCGAGAGGTCGAGGTCTTCGATCGGCATCGACAGCTCGTTGGAGAGAACGGTCTCGACCGGCGCGGGGCCGATCTCGATGCCCTCGGCCTCGACGTTCAGCTCGCGGGCGAGACCGAACAGCTCGGTGAGCGTACGACCGGCCGACGCCACGGCGTCGCGCGGGGCGATCGACGGCTTCGACTCGACGTCCAGGACGAGCTTGTCGAAGTCGGTGCGCTCACCGGCACGGGTCGCGTCGACGCGGTAGCTGACCTTGAGCACCGGCGAGTAGATCGAGTCGATCGGGATCTGACCCGCCTCGGCGTACTCGTTGCGGTTCTGGGTCGCCGAGACGTAGCCGCGGCCGCGCTCGATGGTGAGCTCGAGCTCGAACTTCGCGGTGTCGTTGAGCGTCGCGATGACCAGCTCGGGGTTGTGCACCTCGACGCCCGCGGGTGCGGAGATGTCCGCCGCCGTGACCTCGCCGGCACCCGTCTTGCGCAGGTAGGCCGTGATGGGCTCGTCGCGCTCGCTCGAGACGACGAGCTGCTTGATGTTCAGGATGATCTCGGTGACGTCTTCCTTCACGCCCGGGATGGTGCTGAACTCGTGCAGGACGCCATCGATGCGGATGCTCGTGACGGCCGCGCCGGGGATCGACGACAGGAGGCTGCGACGCAGCGCGTTGCCGATCGTGTAACCGAAGCCGGGCTCGAGCGGCTCGATGACGAAACGGCTGCGGAACTCCCCGATCTTCTCCTCGGTCAGAGTGGGACGCTGTGCGATGAGCACTATGTGTTCCTTTCGATCACGTGCCCGCTATATGACACGTGTAATGGGGTGAGGTGTTGAGTTGTACTCGCCGGATGCAGACGGCCCGACGGCCGCCGGCATCCGGATGTCCTGGGATGCGCGGGAGCGCGAACGTTCCCGGGGAGTGACGAGCACTCCCCGGGAACGATGCGTCAGACGCGGCGGCGCTTCGGCGGACGGCAGCCGTTGTGCGCCTGCGGCGTCACGTCCTGGATGGAGCCGACCTCGAGGCCGGCGGCCGTCAGCGAACGGATCGCGGTCTCGCGACCCGAGCCGGGGCCCTTCACGAAGACGTCGACCTTCTTCACGCCGTGCTCCTGCGCCTGGCGGGCGGCGGACTCCGCGGCCATGCCTGCGGCGTAGGGCGTCGACTTGCGCGAGCCCTTGAAGCCGACGCCGCCGGACGATGCCCAGCTGATGACGGCCCCGGAGGGGTCGGTGATCGAAACGATGGTGTTGTTGAACGTCGACTTGATGTGGGCCTGACCCACGGCGATGTTCTTCTTCTCCTTGCGGCGCGGCTTGCGCGCGGCGGACTTGGCCTGTGCCATGTGCGGTTCTCCTGAATCCTGCGCCGGCGGAGGCCTAGCGCGCCTTCTTCTTGCCGGCGACCGTGCGCTTGGGGCCCTTGCGGGTACGCGCGTTCGTCTTCGTGCGCTGACCGCGCACAGGGAGGCCGCGGCGGTGGCGCAGGCCCTCGTAGGAACCGATCTCGACCTTGCGGCGGATGTCGGCGGCCACCTCGCGACGGAGGTCACCCTCCACCTTGTAGGTGCCCTCGATGTGGTCGCGCAGGGCGACCAGCTGGTCGTCGGTGAGGTCCTTGACGCGGACGTCCGGGCTGATGCCGGTCGCGGTGAGGATCTCGGTGGAGCGGGTACGGCCCACGCCGTAGATGTAGGTAAGTGCGATCACCACGCGCTTGTCGCGCGGGATGTCGACGCCGGCGAGACGTGCCATGCGGCTCTCCTCAGAGTGTCGTGGAGGTGTGGAGCAGGATCGGTGCCCGGGCCTCCGCCCCGAGGTGTCCCCCGCATCGCGGGTTCTGATCCTGCCGTTGTGTATTCAGTTGGAAGTCTGTCGTCGAGTCGGGCCGGACCTGGAGTCCGGTCCGCACTCAGCCCTGGCGCTGCTTGTGACGCGGGTTGCTCTTGCAGATCACCATGACGCGCCCGTGGCGACGGATCACCTTGCAGTGGTCGCAGATGGGCTTGACGGAGGGGTTGACCTTCATGGGGGTGTTCCTGTTCGCTGTCTTCGATCCGCGCGAGCGGTTCGTTACTTCTCGGCCGGGCTCAGCGGTAGCGGTAGACGATACGACCGCGCGTGAGGTCGTACGGGCTCAGTTCGACGACGACGCGGTCCTCGGGGATGATGCGGATGTAGTTCTGCCGCATCTTGCCCGAGATGGTGGCGAGCACCTTGTGACCGTTGGTCAGTTCGACACGGAACATCGCATTGGGCAGTGCCTCGGACACCGTGCCCTCGATCTCGATGACACCGTCTTTCTTCGCCATAAACTCGCTCACGCTCATTGCAGACCGGCCGGTCTGCGGTGGATGGGGATTCGGTGCTACGACACGCCAATAAAGGCGCAACGCACCAAAGATCAAGCATACGTGGTAGAGCGCGATGCGGCAACTCGCCGCATCGGCTCAGCCGTTGAGGCGATCGACGATGTCCTTCTGGGGGTCGCCGGTCAGATCGGTCTGGTTGACCAGAACCGTGCCGTTGATGGCGATCGTCGGCGTCGCGATCCCGGACCCCGTCTGCGACGGCGTCTTCTTGGTGATCGCCGTCACGAACTTCGTGTACGTCCCGTCCGTGATGCAGGAGCTCACGGCATCCGAGGCTCCCGCGTTCTTCGCGATGGTCGCGAGCGTCGCGTCGTCGAGGCCGGAGGTGCCCTCCGTGGGCTGCTGGGCGTACATCGCCGTGACGAAAGCGGACACGTTCGCCGGGTCGTCGACCGCGACGCAGTAGGCGGCGTTCGCGGCGCGCGTCGAGTACTGCGTGCCCTGCGACTGCGCGTCGAGGATCGAGATCGGGTGGATGTTGAGGGTGATCGTGCCGTCGTCGACGAGCTGCTGGAGCGTCGAGCCGTAGGCCTGCTCGAACGAGTTGCAGATCGGGCACATGAAGTCGATGTACGTGTCGACCGTCTGGCTGCCGGAACCCACGGCGATCGCGCCCGTGTCGGCGTTCACCGCCGAGGACTGCGGCACCGTCCCCGGCGACGTCGCCTGGTTGTTGGCGAACCACACCACTCCGCCGATCACGAGGACGACGACCACTGCGGCCGCCGTCACCCCGATCGCGAACCAGTTCGTGGACTTGCGAGCCGCGGCCATCATCATCAGTCGATCTCCTTCGGCACCACACCGAAGGGTGCCAGCTTCTCCGCACCGCCGTCGGACGCGGTGAGGACCCAGATTCCTCCATCGTGCACGGCGACGCTATGTTCCCAATGGGAGCCGGCTGTGCCGTCGATGGTCGAGACCGTCCACCCGTCGTCTTCGACCCGGGTCTCCTGGTCGCCGATGACCACCATGGGCTCGATCGCGACCGCGAGTCCGGGCCGCACCTCGGCGCCACGATCCGGCACCCGGTAGTTGAAGACGCTCGGCGACTCGTGCATCTTGCGGCCGATGCCGTGGCCGACGTAGTCGCGCAGGATCCCGTACCCCCCGTCGGGCGCGTTGTCCTCGATGTACCCCTCGATGGCGGCACTCACCTCGCCGAGGTGCGTGGCACGACTGAGCGCGGCGATGCCGGCCCACAACGAACCCTCGGTCACCTCGGACAGGCGTCGCCGAGGAGCCACGATCTCGTCCGGAGCGTCGCCGGGGACGACCACGGTGAACGCCGAGTCGCCGTTCCAGCCTCGGAACTCGGCCCCGGCATCGATGGAGAGCAGATCGCCCGCCTGGAGGGGACGATCGTTCGGGATGCCGTGCACCACCTGCTCGTTGACCGATGCGCAGATCGTGTGACGGTATCCCCGCACCATCTGGAAGTTCGACTTCGCGCCGCGCCCGGTGATGACGGCGGAGGCAGCGGCATCCAGGTCGAGGGTCGTGACGCCGGGGGCGATCAGCTCGCGCACGGCATCGAGCGCCGCGGCGGTGATCAGACCGGGCTCGATCATCGCCCGCAGCTGAGCGGGCTTCTTGTAGATCGAGGAGCGCAGGACCACGTCAGCGCGCCGGTCGCAGACCGCGCGCCTCGAGCGCCGCGAAGATGCGCGCGGTGATCTCGTCGAGGTCGCCGACGCCGTCGATCTCATCGACGATGCCGCGGGTGCCGTACACGTCGAGGATCGGAGCGGTCTCGCGCTCGTAGATCCCGAGTCGCGTGGCGATCGCCGCCTCGGTGTCGTCGGCACGGCCCTGCTCGGCCGCACGGGACGTGAGCCGGGCCAGCGATTCCTCCCGCGGGACGACGAGGGCGATCACGGCGTCCAGCTTCTCGTCGCGTCCCTCGAGGAACTCATCGAGGTGCAGGACCTGCGCGAGGTTGCGCGGGTAGCCGTCGAGGAGGAAACCCTCGGCCGCGTCGGCCTGCGACAGCCGGTCGCGGACGACGGCGCTGGTCAGCTCGTCGGGGACGAGGTCTCCCCCATCGATGATCGACTTCACCTGGAGCCCCAGCTCGGTGCCCTGCGAGACGTTGGCGCGGAACACGTCGCCGGTGGAGACGACCGGGACACCCAGCGCCTCGCCGACACGGACGCCCTGCGTCCCCTTGCCCGAGCCCTGGGGTCCGACGATCAGAAGACGTGCGGTCATCGCAGAAGCCCCTCGTAGTGACGCTGCTGGAGTTGAGCGTCGATCTGCTTCACCGTCTCGAGGCCGACGCCGACGATGATCAGGATCGACGCGCCGCCGAACGGGAAGTTCTGGTTGGCACCGACCGTCGCCAGCGCCACGAGCGGCAGTAGAGCGATGAGGCCGAGGTAGATGGATCCCGGGAGCGTGATGCGCGTCAGGACGTAGTCGAGGTACTCGGCGGTCGGACGACCCGCGCGGATGCCGGGGATGAAGCCGCCGTACTTCTTCATGTTGTCGGCGACATCAACCGGGTTGAACGTGATGGCGACGTAGAAGTACGTGAAGCCGACGATCAGCAGGAAGTACACGAGCATGTACAGCGGGTGGTCGCCGCGCGTGAGGTACTGCGAGATCCACGTCACCCACGCGGCCGGCTCCTGACCCGCCTGCGGCTGGTTGAACTGGGCGATGAGTGCCGGGATGTACAGCAGTGACGACGCGAAGATCACGGGCACGACGCCGGCCATGTTGACCTTGATCGGGATGTAGGTGTTCGTACCGCCGTAGGTGCGGCGTCCCACCATTCGCTTCGCGTACTGGACCGGGATGCGGCGCTGGGACTGTTCGACGAACACCACCAGCGCGACGACCACGATGCCCACCGCGAGCACGAGGAGGAAGATCTCGACGCCGCGCGTGTTCAGGATCGACAGCATGGCGGCCGGGAAGGTCGCGGCGACGGAGGTGAAGATGAGGATCGACATGCCGTTGCCGACGCCGCGCTCGGTCACGAGCTCGGCGAACCACATGACCAGGCCCGTACCGGCGGTCATCGTGATGATCATGAGCAGCTGCGCCCACCAGATGTCGTTGGTGAGGAGCTGCTGGCACTCCGGGGCGCCGCCGGTGCCGAAGAGCTGCCCGGAGCGCGCGACGGTGACCAGAGTCGTGGACTGCAGCAGCGCGAGCGCGATGGTCAGGTAGCGCGTGTACTGCGTGAGCTTGGCCTGACCGGCCTGGCCCTCTTTGTACAGCGTCTCGAAGTGCGGGATGACCACGCGCAGCAGCTGCACGATGATCGTGGCCGTGATGTACGGCATGACACCCAGGGCGAAGATCGACAGCTGGAGGAGCGCTCCACCCGAGAAGAGGTTCACCAGGGAGAGCAGGCCCTCGGTGCTCCCGGACGCCGCCAGACAGCGCTGGACGTTCGGGAAGTCGACGAAGGGCGTCGGCACGTGGGCACCCAGCCGGTAGATGGCGATGATGCCCAGCGTGAAGGCGATCTTCCGCCTCAGGTCGGGCGTGCGAAAAACCCGCGCGATGGCGCTGAACAAGGGGATTCCTCCAGAACGATCTCGGCGCGCGACCAGGCGCACACGGAATCAGACTAACCCAGAAGGGGCCGACGGCCACACGGCCGCCGGCCCCTTCGGGGTGTGACGTCAGTTGATGGAGCCGCCTGCGGCGACGATCTTCTGCTCCGCGGAGCCGGAGACCTTGTCGACCGACACGTTGAGCGCGACCGAGATGTCGCCGGTGCCGAGCACCTTGACCTTCTCGTTCTTGCGCACGGCACCCTTGGCCACCAGGTCGACGATGGTCACATCGCCGCCCTGCGGGTAGAGCTCGGCCAGCTTGTCGAGGTTGACGACCTGGTACTCGACCCGGAACGGGTTCTTGAAGCCACGGAGCTTCGGGGTGCGCATGTGCAGCGGCATCTGCCCACCCTCGAAGCCGACCTTGACCTGGTAACGGGCCTTCGTTCCCTTGGTACCGCGACCGGCGGTCTTACCCTTCGAGCCCTCACCGCGACCGACACGGGTCTTCGCGGTGCGAGCGCCGGGGACGGGACGCAGGTGGTGGACCTTCAGCACGCCGGGGCGTGCCGCGGGTGCGGCATCCTTCTTCGCGGCCGTCTTGCGGGCCGGAGCCTTCTTCGGGGCGTCGACCGTGGTGGTCTCGTCCTTCTTGTCAGCCATTAGTCGATCTCCTCAACCTTGACGAGGTGGGCGACGGTCTTGACGTAGCCGCGCGTCTGCGCGTCGTCGGGACGGACGACGGAGTCGCCGATCCGCTTGAGACCGAGCGAGCGCAGCGTGTCACGCTGGTTCTGCTTCTCGCTCACCTTGGACTTGATCTGCGTGACCTTCAGACGCTCGGCCATCAGGCACCTACCTTCTGAGCGGCGGCCTCGGCGCGCACGAGGCGGGCCGGGGCGACCTGGTCGAACTCCAGACCGCGGCGGGCGGCCACGGCACGGGGCTCCTCGAGCGACTTCAGAGCCTCGACGGTCGCGTGCACGATGTTGATCGTGTTCGACGAACCGAGCGACTTCGAGAGGACGTCGTGGATGCCGGCGCACTCGAGGACGGCGCGGACGGGACCACCGGCGATAACACCGGTACCGGCAGCGGCGGGGCGCAGGAGCACCACACCGGCGGCAGCCTCACCCTGGACGGGGTGGGGAATGGTCGAGCCCGAGCGCGGCACGCGGAAGAAGTTGCGCTTGGCCTCTTCAACACCCTTCGAGATGGCGAGGGGCACTTCGCGCGCCTTGCCGTAGCCGACGCCCACGACGCCGTTGCCATCGCCCACGACGACCAGCGCCGTGAAGCTGAAGCGACGACCGCCCTTGACGACCTTCGAGACGCGGTTGATCGTCACGACGCGCTCGAGGAACTGGCTCTCGTTGCGGTCGCGCGAACCACGGTCACGCTGGTTGGCGTTGCGCTCGCGACCGCCGCGGCGGGGCTCGCGCTCACGCTCGGCGGGTGCCTGGGACCCAGCCGCACCCTCAGTCGGTGCAGTCTGCTCGGTCACTTCGGTCTCCTTGTTGTCACTCACAGGTTCAGCCCTCCTTCGCGGGCGCCTTCGGCGATCGCGGCGACACGACCGGCGTAACGGTTGCCGCCGCGGTCGAACACGACGTCCGAGAAGCCGGCGGCCTTCGCGCGCTCGGCGACGAGCTCGCCGACCTTGCGGGCCTTGGCGGTCTTGTCACCGTCGAACGAACGCAGGTCGACCTCGAGCGTCGAGGCCGAGGCCACGGTGTGGCCCTTGCTGTCGTCGACCAGCTGGACGAAGACGTGGCGGGCCGAACGCGTCACGACGAGACGGGGACGGAGCTCCGTACCCACGACCTTCTTGCGCAGGCGAGCGTGGCGACGCGCGCGGGCGGCGGACTTTGTCTTGATAGCCATGGCTACTTACCACTCTTTCCGGCCTTGCGGCGCACAACCTCGCCCGCGTACCGCACACCCTTGCCCTTGTAGGGCTCGGGCTTGCGGATCTTGCGGATGTTGGCGGCGGCCTCGCCGACGGCCTGCTTGTCGATGCCGCTCACGGTCAGCTTGTTGTTGCCTTCGACCGTGAGGGTGATGCCCGCGGGCGGGTCGATCAGGACGGGGTGCGAGAAGCCGAGGGCGAACTCGACCGAGCTGCCCTTCTGCGCCACGCGGTAACCCGTGCCGACGACCTCGAGGCCCTTGGTGTAGCCCTGGGTGACACCGATGATGTTGTTGTTGATGAGCGTGCGGGTCAGGCCGTGGAGCGACCGCGACTCGCGCTCGTCGTCGGGGCGGGTGACGAGAACCTGGTTCTCCTCGACCGAAACCTCGAGGGGCTGCGCGATGGTGAGCGCGAGCTCGCCCTTCGGGCCCTTGACGTGGACCTCCCGGCCGTTCACCGAGACGGTGACACCGGCGGGGATGTCGATGGGAAGACGTCCAATACGCGACATGTCAGATCACCACACGTAGGCGAGGACTTCCCCGCCGACGCCCTTCTGCTCGGCCTGACGGTCCGTGAGGAGACCGGAGGAGGTGGACAGGATGGCGACGCCCAGGCCGCCGAGGACCGTGGGGACCTCGGTGGACTTCGCGTACACGCGAAGGCCGGGCTTCGACACGCGCTTGATGCCGGCGATCGACCGCTCGCGGTTCGGGCCGTACTTCAGCGTCATGGTGAGGGTCTGGCCGACACGGGCGTCCGAAACGGACCAGTCGGCGATGTAACCCTCCTGCTTGAGGATGGCGGCGATGTGCGTCTTGAGCTTCGAGCTCGGCAGCGACACGGAGTCGTGGTGCGCCGAGTTCGCGTTGCGCAGACGGGTCAGCATGTCTGCGACCGGGTCTGTCATCGTCATGTGTTGCTTCTTTCGATCATGAGGTTTCGACTGCCGTTACACGACAGGCGACCTTCGATGAGAGGCCCCCGGGATCCCGGGGGCCCGGGGCTCAGGCCTGAGCGTCCGCCGACTGGAACGGGAAGCCGAGCTGGCGAAGCAGCGAGCGGCCCTCGTCATCGGTCTTCGCGGTGGTGACGATCGTGATGTCGAAACCACGCACGCGGTCGATGCGGTCCTGATCGATCTCGTGGAACACGGACTGCTCCTGGAGACCGAAGGTGTAGTTGCCGTTGCCGTCGAACTGCTTGGCCGAGAGACCGCGGAAGTCGCGGATACGGGGCAGGGCGAGGTTGACGAGACGGTCGACGAATTCCCACGCACGGTCACCACGGAGGGTGACGTGCGCACCGATGGCCTGTCCTTCGCGCAGCTTGAACTGCGCGATGGACTTGCGGGCCTTGGTGACGATGGGCTTCTGACCGGTGATCTTGGTGAGGTCCTCGACCGCGCCATCGATCACCTTGCTGTCGCGAGCAGCCTCGCCGACACCGGTGTTCACGACGACCTTGACCAGACCGGGGATCTGCATGACGTTCGCGTAACCGAACTCTTCCTGCAGCGCCTTCTTGATCTCGGTGTTGTACTTCTGCTTCAGGCGGGGCTGGATCTTGCCAGCCACCGCGGCAGTGTCGGTGCTCATATTCAGAGGTCCTTGCCTGACTTCTTCGCGAAGCGCACGCGGACGGTGCGCTTGACGCCGTCCTTCACCTGCTCCTCGACGCGGTGACCGACGCGGGTCGGCTTCTTGGTCGAGGGGTCGACGATCGCGACGTTGGAGATGTGGATCGGGGCCTCGAACGTCTCGATGCCACCGGTCTTGGTGCCGCGCTGGGACTGGCCGACGCGGTTGTGCTTCGTGACGTAGTTCACGCCCTCGACGATGACGCGGTTCTGCTCGGTGAGGACCTCGAGGACCTTGCCCTGCTTGCCGCGGTCGCCGCCCTTGTCCTGCTTCTTGCCAGAGATGACCTGTACCAGGTCACCCTTCTTGATTTTCGCCATGATCAGATGACCTCCGGGGCGAGCGAGACGATCTTCATGAACTTCTTGTCGCGAAGCTCACGGCCGACCGGTCCGAAGATGCGGGTGCCGCGGGGCTCCCCGTCGTTCTTCAGGATCACGGCGGCGTTCTCGTCGAACTTGATGTACGAGCCGTCGGGACGACGGGTCTGCTTGACCACGCGGACGACGACGGCCTTGACCACGTCGCCCTTCTTGACGTTTCCACCGGGGATCGCGTCCTTGACCGTGGCGACGATGACGTCGCCCAGGCCCGCGTACCGACGGTTGGAGCCGCCCAGCACACGGATGGTCAGCAGCTCCTTGGCGCCGGTGTTGTCGGCGACCTTCAGCCGGGATTCGTTCTGAATCACTTGTTACTCCTTGGGTTCCAAGCAAGCCGCGAGGCTTACTTGGCCTTCTCGAGGATCTCGACCAGGCGCCAGCGCTTGGTGGCGCTGAGCGGACGGGTCTCGTTGATGACGACCAGGTCGCCGATGCCGGCCGAGTTCGTCTCGTCGTGGGCCTTGACCTTCGACGTGCGACGGATGACCTTGCCGTAGAGCGGGTGCTTCACGCGGTCCTCGACCTCGACGACGATCGTCTTGTCCATCTTGTCGCTGACGACGTAGCCACGACGCGTCTTGCGGTAACCGCGGGCGCTCTCGTCGCGGACGTCGTTCGCCGCGTGCTCGTGGCCGACGACCTGCGCCTCGGCTTCTGCCTTCTTCGCGGTAGCCATTACTCCGCCTCTTCCTTCGCGGCGTCGTCAGCGGCATCCGCCTTCTTCGCCTTGCTCTTCTTCGCCTTCGTCGCCTCGACCGGGGCCGGCGTGGCGCGGATGCCGAGCTCGCGCTCACGGATCACCGTGTACAGACGCGCGATGTCGCGCTTGACTGCACGGATGCGGCCGTGGCTCTCGAGCTGGCCGGTGGCCGACTGGAAGCGCAGGTTGAACAGCTCTTCCTTGGCCTTGCGCAGCTCCTCGACGAGGCGCTGGTCTTCGAACGTGTCGAGCTCGCTCGGGGCGAGCTGCTTGGTGCCGATCGCCATTACGCGTCGCCCTCCTCGCGCTTGATGATGCGTGCCTTCAGCGGCAGCTTGTGGATGGCACGGGTCAGTGCTTCACGAGCGAGTTCCTCGTTGACACCGGCGACCTCGAAGAGGACGCGACCCGGCTTGACGTTCGCAACCCACCACTCGGGCGAACCCTTACCGGAACCCATGCGGGTTTCGGCCGGCTTCTTGGTGAGCGGGCGGTCGGGGTAGATGTTGATCCACACCTTTCCACCACGCTTGATGTGACGCGTCATGGCGATACGAGCGGACTCGATCTGACGGTTGGTCACGTAAGCGGGGGTCAGAGCCTGGATGCCGAACTCACCGAACGACACCGTGGTGCCACCGGTGGCCTGACCCGAGCGACCGGGGTGGTGCTGCTTCCGGTACTTGACCTTACGGGGGATGAGCATTACGCCGACGCTCCTTCTGCCACGGGGGCCTCGTTGCGCGGGCCACGACGACGGTCGCCGCCACGGTCGTCACGACCGCGCGACTTGGGCGCGTTGGCCTGCTCGCGGGCGAGCTCCTTGTTGGTGAGGTCGCCCTTGTAGATCCAGACCTTCACGCCGATGCGGCCGAAGGTCGTCTTGGCCTCGTAGAAGCCGTAGTCGATGTTCGCGCGGAGGGTGTGCAGGGGCACACGGCCTTCGCGGTAGAACTCGGAGCGGCTCATCTCGGCGCCGCCGAGACGACCCGACACCTGGATGCGGACACCCTTGGCGCCGGCACGCTGTGCGCCCTGCAGGCCCTTGCGCATCGCGCGGCGGAACGCCACACGACCGGTGAGCTGCTCGGCCACACCCTGCGCGACCAGCTGAGCGTCGGCCTCGGGGTTCTTGACCTCGAGGATGTTCAGCTGGATCTGCTTGCCGGTGAGCTTCTCGAGGTCGGCGCGGATGCGCTCGGCCTCGGCGCCGCGGCGACCGATCACGATGCCCGGGCGGGCGGTGTGGATGTCGACGCGGACGCGGTCACGCGTGCGCTCGATCTCGATGTTGCTGACGCCCGCGCGGTCGAGCGAGGTGGTCAGCAGGCGACGGATCTTGATGTCCTCGGCGAGGTAGTCGGCGTAGCGCTGTCCGGGCTTCGTCGAGTCGGAGAACCACCGCGACACGTGGTCGGTGGTGATGCCGAGGCGGAAGCCGTACGGGTTGACCTTCTGTCCCATTACTTGCTCGCCTTCTTGTTGGCGCGAGCCGGGGCCGCAGCAGCGTCTTCCGGCGTCGCGAGCACGACCGTGATGTGGCTCGTGCGCTTCTTGATCTGGAAGGCGCGACCCTGTGCGCGGGGCTGGAAACGCTTGAGCGTCGTGCCCTCGTCGACGTACGCGTTCTTCACGTACAGGTCGGCGTCATCCAGGTACTCGTTCGTCTTGTCGGCGGTGACGCGAGCGTTCGCGATCGCCGAGGCGACGAGCTTGTAGATCGGCTCGCTCGCGCCCTGCGGCGCGAACTTCAGGATGGCGAGGGCCTCTTCGGCCTGCTTCCCCTTGATGAGAGCGACGACACGACGAGCCTTCTGAGGGGTCACGCGGATGTGTCGCACGCGTGCGATGGACTCCACCATTTCTCTCTCCTCCTCGGTCGCCTTAGCGGCGACGGCCCTTCTTGTCGTCCTTCACGTGGCCGCGGAAGGTGCGGGTGGGCGAGAACTCGCCCAGCTTGTGGCCGACCATGGTCTCGGTCACGAACACGGGGATGTGCTTGCGTCCGTCGTGCACGGCGATGGTGTGTCCCAGCATGGCGGGGATGATCATCGAACGGCGCGACCAGGTCTTGATGACGTTCTTCGAACCGGCTTCGTTCTGCGAGACGACCTTGCGAAGCAGGTGCTCGTCGACGAAGGGGCCCTTCTTAAGGCTGCGAGGCATCTTCCTCTACTCCTACTTACGCTTCTTGCCGGCGGTGCGACGGCGGACGATCAGCTTGTCGCTTTCCTTGTTCGCGTGGCGGGTACGGCCTTCGGCCTTACCCCACGGCGAAACGGGGTGACGACCACCGGACGTCTTGCCCTCACCACCACCGTGCGGGTGGTCGACCGGGTTCATGGCGACACCACGGACGGTGGGACGGACACCCTTCCAGCGCTTGCGGCCGGCCTTGCCCCAGTTGATGTTCGACTGCTCGGCGTTGCCGACCTCGCCGATCGTGGCGCGGCAGCGCACGTCGACGTTGCGGATCTCGCCGGAAGGCAGACGCAGCTGAGCGTAGGGGCCGTCCTTGGCGACCAGACGCACGGAGGCGCCGGCCGAACGGGCCATCTTCGCTCCTCCCCCGGGACGGAGCTCAATCGCGTGGATCACCGTACCGGTGGGGATGTTGCGCAGCGGCAGGTTGTTGCCGGGCTTGATGTCGGCGCCGGCACCGGACTCGATGATGTCGCCCTGCTGCAGCTTGTTGGGGGCGAGGATGTACCGCTTCTCGCCGTCCTTGTAGTGCAGGAGCGCGATGCGCGCGGTGCGGTTGGGGTCGTACTCGATGTGAGCGACCTTGGCGTCGATGCCGTCCTTGTCGTTGCGACGGAAGTCGATCAGACGGTACTGGCGCTTGTGACCGCCACCGATGTGACGCGTCGTGATGCGGCCCTGGTTGTTGCGGCCACCGGTCTTCGACAGCGGGCGCAGCAGCGACTTCTCAGGCGTCGATCGGGTGATCTCGGCGAAGTCGGCCACCGACGAGCCGCGGCGACCGGGCGTCGTGGGCTTGTACTTGCGAATAGCCATTGTTCTTGTCCTCTATCCCGACCGTCAGCCGACTGCCGTGAAGATGTCGATGGTGCCCGACTTGAGGCTGACGATCGCGCGCTTGGTGTCCTTGCGCTTGCCGATGCCGAAGCGGGTGCGGCGGGCCTTGCCCACGCGGTTGATCGTGTTGACCGAAGCCACCTTGACGCCGAAGATCTTCTCGATCGCGAGCTTGATCTCGGTCTTCGAG
Organism: Microbacterium proteolyticum; assembly: GCF_029639405.1. NCBI lineage: Bacteria > Bacillati > Actinomycetota > Actinomycetes > Micrococcales > Microbacteriaceae > Microbacterium > Microbacterium proteolyticum. The sequence goes on along the minus strand of NZ_CP121274.1, from coordinate 1,774,626 downwards.
GCGCGGGGGTCCACGAGGAACGTGTACTTGCCCTCGTCGATGAGCGAGTAGCTCTTCTCGGAGACGACCGGCTTCAGGATGATGTCGCGCGGGTCCTTGTTGACGGCGGTCATGCCGAGACCTCCTCGGTGGCGCCGGACTTCGACGTGACGAACGCGTCGTAGGCGGCCTTGGTGAAGACGATGTCGTCGGAGACGAGCACGTCGTAGGCGTTCAGCTGGCCGTAGGTCAGCACGTGGACGTACGCGAGGTTGCGCACGCTCTTGACCGTCAGCTCGTCGTCGCGGTCGATGACCACGAGGACGTTCTTGACGGCGCCGAAAGCGGTCAGGACCGCGGCAGCGGCCTTGGTCGACGGAGCACCCTCAATGCCGAAGGACTCCACGACGTGGAGGCGCTCGCCACGAGCACGGTCGCTCAGCGCGCCCAGCAGGGCTGCGGCGATCATCTTCTTGGGGGTGCGCTGGCCGTAGTCACGGGGCTTCGGGCCGTGGACGATGCCGCCACCGGTCATGTGCGGCGCGCGGATCGAGCCCTGACGGGCGTTACCCGTGCCCTTCTGCTTGAAGGGCTTGCGACCGGCACCGGAGACCTCGCCACGACGCTTGGTCGAGTGCGTGCCCTGACGGGCGGCGGCGCGCTGGGCGACGACGACCTGGTGGATCAGCGGGATGTTCGTCTTGACGTCGAAGATCGCGGCGGGCAGCTCCACGGAGCCGGCCTTCTTGCCGTCGGACTTGCGAACGTCGAGCGCGAGAGTCGAGTCAGCCATGAGATCAGGCACCCTTCACTGCGTTGCGGACGTAGACGATGCGGCCACGGGCACCGGGGACGGCGCCCTTGACGAGCAGCAGACCCTTCTCGGCGTCGACGGCGTGCACCGTGAGGTTGAGGACGGTCACGCGCTCGCCACCCATACGGCCGGCCATGCGCATGCCCTTGAAGACGCGGCTCGGGGTCGACGAGGCGCCGATCGAGCCGGGCTTGCGGTGGTTGCGGTGCGCACCGTGCGAAGCGGAGACACCCTTGAAGTTGTGACGCTTCATGACACCGGCGGTGCCCTTGCCCTTGCTGGTGCCGACGACGTCGACCAGCTGGCCGGCCTCGAACAGGCCGTCCACGGTGAGCTCCTGACCGAGCGAGTAGTCAGCGGCATCCGCGGTGCGAACCTCGGTGAGGTGACGACGCGGGGTGACGCCCGCGGCCTCGAAGTGGGCCGTCAGGGGCTTGTTCACCTTGCGGGGGTCGATCTGGCCGTAGCCGATCTGAACGGCGTTGTAGCCGTCCTTCTCGACCGAGCGGAGCTGGGTCACGACGTTCGGGGCGACCTCGATGACGGTGACGGGAACGAGCTTGCCGTTCTCGTCCCACACCTGGGTCATGCCGAGCTTGGTGCCGAGGAGGCCCTTGGAGATCTTGGAGTTGATGTCAGCCATGTCGAACCTCAGAGCTTGATCTCGATGTTGACATCGGCCGGGAGGTCGAGGCGCATCAGCGAGTCGACGGCCTTGGGCGTCGGGTCGATGATGTCGATGAGGCGCTTGTGGGTGCGCATCTCGAAGTGCTCGCGGCTGTCCTTGTACTTGTGGGGCGACCGGATGACGCACACGACGTTCTTCTCGGTCGGCAGGGGGACCGGGCCCACCACGGTGGCACCGGCACGGGTCACGGTGTCGACGATCTTGCGCGCGGACGAGTCCAGTCCGGCGTGGTCGTACGACTTCAGGCGAATGCGGATCTTCTGTCCCGCCATTGTCTGCTCACTCTCTTTCTCGCGTCTTACCCGACCAAGGGCATCGGACGCACGGTGGCGCTTTCGCGCCCTGGCACTTCCCCTCGCTCGCGCGAGAGATGCTGCACCGCTGTTCAGCTGTCAAACCGGATGCCATGGCATCCGGCCCGCCCCCCGCACGCAGGCGTGCGGATCCCGGGAAGGATGAGGGGTTCGGTGTGCGTTCTGCTGCCCGCGGCCCAGGACCCTGCGCTTCCGCGCCGCCTGTGCACTGCCCTGGCAGTGATCCTGGCGCGCGCCGAGCGCACGCCGGAATGTGGAACCTGGTTAGTCTACGGGGCTCCCGGGCGTGTCGCAAACCCGGGCGTGTCGCGTGCGGCATATCCTCAGCCCCCCGGCTGGCAACGCGACGGCGCCGCCCCCCATTCCCGGGAGCGGCGCCGCGCAGAGCAGGGTGCGGTCAGGCGTTGCCGATGTTCTTGTCGACGTTCGCGCGCACCTCGTCGACCTTGGCGTGCTGCTCAGCGGGGACGACCTTCTTGATGGCGTCCGCGGCCCCGTCGAGGAGCTTGTCGCTGACCTCTTCGGCCTTATCGCTCTTGAGCGCCTCCTCGATCTTCTCGCGGTTCTCCTCGAACAGCTGCTTGCCCTTGTTGATGATGTCGTCGACGCCCATGGCGGCTCCCCTCGTTCGGGCGGACCTGATTCTCCGCTGGTGGGCCCATTGTGCCGACTGAGCGAGAGGGAGGGAAGCCTTCCGTCGCGTGAGGTCGCAGGAGGGGTTCAGGCCAGGACGGACGACACGCTCTCAACGATCATCTGCTCGAACGAAACCTGCGGCGCCCACCCGGTCTGCTCGCGCAACCGTCCGGCGTCGCCGGTGATGGACGCGGGATCGTTCGGCCGCAGCAGTCCAGGATCGAGCCGGGTCTCGGGTACGGGACGTCCGAGAGCGGCGCAGACAGCGGCCAGGATCTCGCTCCCTGAACGGGGGGTGCCGGACGCGACGTTGTAGACGTCGTGATCCAGCCTGGGCGCCGTGATCAACGCCAGATAGGCACGCGCCACATCGCGGACATCGGTGTAGTCGCGACGCGTGCTCAGCGAACCCGTGGTCAACACCTCATCCGCGGACGTCTGCGCGAGACGGCGGATGAGATCGGGAATGATGAACCCCACACCCTGACCCGGCCCGGAATGGTTGAAAGGCCGCGCCACCACGGTGTCCAGACCGCGGCCGCGGTAGTACGACAGCTGGTTCTCGACGAGGACCTTGCTGACGGCGTATGGGGACGAGAATCCCACGGGCGATGCCTCGTCGATGAACGAGTCGCCGGGACCGGCCGCGTAGACCGCGCCTGAGCTGACCCCTACCACGCGTCCCCCGCCGGAGCCCCGCATCAAAGCCTCACAGAGGTGGGTGACCATCGCACTGTTCGACGACAGGTAGAGCTGCGGATCGCGGAACGATCCGCCGACCGCCGCGAGGCCCGCGAGGTGCACCACGTCCGCGTCCGTGGGCACCTGCGACGGCCACTCCTCGGTCAGGTCGACACCGACATACTCGTCGACGAACCCGTCCAGCGAATCGGGGCGTTTCGCCTCCCGACCGACGGCGAAAACCGAGAAGCCGGCGTCCGCCGCGATCCGGCAGAGATGGGCACCGACGAATCCGCCGGCGCCCGTGACGACGAGCGTCCGCGTCATCGGTTCTGCAAGCGGCCCTGTTCGGCCAGGTCGTGGGCGACCATGAGCTTCACCAGTCCGGGGAAGTCGACTTCGCGACGCCACCCGAGCTCGTTCTCCGCCTTCGAGGGGTCGCCGAGCAGGATGTCGACCTCGGCGGGACGCAGGAAGGCCGGGTTCTGCACCACGTACGGGCGCCAGTCGTCGATGCCGATCTCGGCGAACGCCAGGGTGAGGAACTCCTCGATGGAGTGGGTCTCACCGGTCGCGAGGACGAAATCGTCGGGGGTGGAGTGCTGCAGCATCCGCCACATGCCCTCGACGTAGTCGCCGGCGTAGCCCCAGTCGCGCTTGGGCCACAGGTCGCCGAGCTCGATGTTCGGCTGCAGGCCGAGCTTGATGCGGGCCACGGCGTGGGTGATCTTCCGCGTCACGAACTCGACGCCGCGACGCTCGCCCTCGTGGTTGAACAGGATGCCGCAGGACACGAACATCCCGTAGCTCTCGCGGTAGTTCTTCGCGATCCAGTGGCCGTACAGCTTCGCGACACCGTAGGGGCTGCGCGGGTGGAACAGCGAGTTCTCGTTGTATCCGGCGCCGGGACGGTTGTAGTCGAGCCCGCCGAACATCTCGGAAGTCGACGCCTGGTAGACCTTGGTGCGCTCGGCGCGACCGGTGATGCGGACGGCTTCGAGGACGTTGAGGACCCCCTTGGCGGTCACGTCGGCCGTCAGCGTCGGGTTCTTGAACGAATATCCGACGTGGCTGATCGCGGCCAGGTTGTACACCTCGTCCGCGTCGCTCACCTCCACCGCGCGCACCAGCGAGGTGGGGTCGATCAGGTCACCCTCGATGAGCGTCACGTAGGGGAACTCGGCGACGGTCGCCTCCTTGCGCGGGTTGTTCTGCCCACGGATCAGGCCGAAGACTTCGTACCCCTTCGCGTGCAAGAGCTCAGCCAGGTGCCCTCCGTCTTGGCCGGTGACACCGGTGATGAGTGCTCTCTTACTCGCAGCCATCGCTTCTTCCTCTTCTCGACGGGATCCGAGACGTCAGACAGACGTCGACGCTCAGCGTACCTCGGCCCCTTGGCCCCTCCCCGGGCGCAGGCGGGTGAACTGGAGGGGCCGGCAACACGGTTCGATCTCAGCGCTCGGTGTGCAAAGACGGCTGCCCAGCGCCCATGGACGGGGTCGCGACGTCAGTCTTGAGCCGCTTCTTTCGGGCCACGGAAGGGCTGGGATGCCCTTCGGCGGCGAAGGCGCGCGCCAGGCTGGATCCACCGGACAGCCCGACCGATTGCGCGACGCGGTCGACGCTCAGCGCGTCGTAGACCGGATCGTCGAGCATCGTCAAAGCCTGCTGAACCCGCGCTCGACGAATCTCGCGTTCGACCGTGGAATCCCGCTGCGCGAACATGCGCTGCAGCGTGCGCAGCGAGACGTTGAGTTCCGACGCGACGCCCACCGGAGTGAGATCCGGGTCGCCTGCGCGCGCATTCACGACCGAGATCGCCGCGGCGTACAGCCCGACCCTGGCCGGTTCCGTACGGCCGAGAGAGGCGACGGCGATACCGAGCACCATCTCCTGCAGGACGCGCTCCAGGTAGTAGGCCGTGAGGCCACTCGTACGCTCGTAGCTGAGAGCTGCTTCCCACGCGAACGCGACGAACGGCCAGAAGAGGGCGTTCGAGGTGTCCAGCGTCAAAACCGGGGCGTCACCGAGACCGACCTCGCGAAGCAGAGACCCCGGAAGCAGGACCGTGAGCTGACACCGGGCCAGGGGAAGGACGGCCGGGTCGAGGGATTCGGACGTCGCGATGAGCGCTCCGGCACTTCCGACCGCGTGGAGACGATGACCCGATCCCGGCGGCGCTCCCAGCACCACGGCCAGTACCAGAGCCCCTTCCACCCCCTCCGGGATGGCGAACGGGCGCGCCGAAGGCATGGTCCGCGCGATGATGGAGACACCGCCGAACGTGGCGGTGTCCGTTCGCGCAGATCGTCCGTCCAACGACGGCGTTCCGGAGAACACCGCGGTCATGGGCACCTGCCGGGCTCGCGAGCGGCGTCGGGTCGCCACTACAGGCCCTGATGCTAGAGAATTCACCCGGCCAGGCGCGGTGCGCCACCTTCAATTCACCCCTGGCTTCACCCCTCGATGTGATCGTCGGGCCGCGCCTATCCGAGACCGAGAGTGGGAGTCGGCGCCGGAGCCGGGTCGGTCGGCGTGTCGGACGGTGGGTCGGAGGGCGGGGTGACGGGTTCGGACGAGGTCGGCTCCGAGGGCGCCGGCTCGGGAGTGGCCGATGACGTGGGGAGCACGGTCCGGGGTGAGGTCGTCCGCGGGGTCGTCGACTCCTCGAAGACACTCTGCGTCTCCGAGCGCAGCTCATCCACGGCGACGGCGTACGCATTCAGCGGCGCGAACAGGTCAGCGCCCGTCGTCTGCCCGACGACGCTCGCCGCAGCGGTGACCTTCGCCCGGGCCTCATCGGTAGCCGCATCGTTCTGTTCCAGTTCCTGCGTCACGTCGGCTGCGACCCGCTGGCCCACGGCGTCCAGACGGGCGATGAACTCGCTGACGGCCTGCACGACCTCACTACGCTCCGACCGCACCGCACTCAGACGGTCCGGGATGTCCACGCGCTGCGCCCGCACCTTGTCCGTGGCGCTCGCGATGGCCGCCACCGAGGTCGCGTCCATCGCACCGCGCTCGTAAACCGGCACCTCGAAGTCGGCGCGCGGGGTGACGGCGACGGCGAGGGAATCGCGCGCGGCGACCGCGGCCGACAAGACGCCCTGTTCCACCTTCCCGTCGAGCGAGGGCAGCGTCTGGTTCGCAGCCGCGACCAGGGAGTCCGCCTGATCCGCCGTCTGCGTGTAGAGATCCACCGCGGTGGCCAAGCCCTGCAGATCGTTCTGCACCTCGGACTCCGCCTCGACGAGACTCGCCATGGCCGCATCCACCGGGTCGGCTGTCAGCTGCCGATAGATGCCCAGCGCGACGGCGGCCACGACGCAGAGGATGGCGAGGACGGCCACGACGATGCTGAGCAGGCTGATCCGTCCCGACGAGCCCATGAGGTTCAGGGGTCGATTTCCCGCGACCGCGGCCTCCGGCGCCGACCACCCCGCGGGGCGCGTGTGGTCGATCGCGCCCGGTGCACCGATTTTGGACACCAGGGCTTCGACGTCCCGGAAGACCCGGCGTTCGCCGGACGACGGGCCCTGCGGGCCCACCAGGCGGACGAGGTCGTCAGCGGCGTCGGTGCGGGCCGCGACGGGCGGCCGATCGGCCGAGGAATCGTCGTCGAACAGTGCGTCAAGGTCGTTCATCGTGTTCTCTCTTCGCTCACGAGGTACCGATTGGCAATGACGTAGGGTGGAGAGCAGAGCGGACGTCAGTAAGGGATAGCCCCAGATTACCCGCCCCGACTCATGCGGCCTCCGCCGCGCGGTGAGAATCGTCGAATGGAGCAACGAGTGGAACTGCGGGACTATCTGCGAATCTTGCACCGAAATTGGGTTCTCCTACTCTCCCTCACAGTGCTCGGCGGTGCCGCCGCATTCGGCTGGTCGCTGCTCCAGACCCCGAAATACGAGGCCACCACCCAGCTGTACGTGTCCGTGCGATCGGACTCTTCCGGCGTCACGGAGCTCGCACAAGGCACGAACTTCGCCCGCCAGGCTGTCGTGAGTTTTGTTGATGTGGTCGACAGTGCGGTCGTGCTCGACCGGGTTATCGACGAATTGAATCTGAACACCACGCCGCAAGAACTCGCGAAATCCATCGAGGCCACCTCGCCCACGAACTCCGTCGTTATTTCGGTATCCACGTCGAATTCCGACCCTGCTCTCGCGGCCGCTATCGCGAACTCCGTCGGCACCAATTTCGCCGACGTCGTCGTCAACCAGCTCGAGAAGCCGTCGGGGTCTGCTCCCAGTCTGGTGCGGATCGAAACCATCGAGCCCGCCCTCGTGCCCACTGCGCCGTCCTCACCCCGCATCCCGCTGAATGTCCTCATCGGAGTCCTCGGTGGCTTGGTGCTCGCCCTGGGGATCGCTGCTCTGCGCGCTGTTCTGGACACGCGCATCCATTCCTCGCACGATGTCGAGTCCGCTACGGACAAGCCCGTGCTCGGCGGAATCACCCTCGACCCGGAGGCGAAGAAGCGTCCGCTCATCGTCCACGCCGATCCACGGAACCCGCGAGCCGAGTCGTTCCGAAGCCTTCGAACGAATCTGCAGTTCATCGACGTCGACGGCGACTCGCGCACGTTCGTCATCTCCAGCGCCGGTCCCGGCGAAGGCAAGTCCACCACCACGGCCAATCTCGCCATCGCGCTCGCGGAGACGGGGGCACGCGTGGCACTGGTGGATGGAGACCTGCGGTTGCCCCGCGTGGCCGAGTACATGGGCATCGAGGGATCCGTCGGCCTGACCGATGTCCTCATCGGTCGCGTGGACCTCGCGGACGCACTTCAGCAGTGGGGCAACGAGCGACTCTTCATCCTCCCGTCGGGCCAGACCCCGCCGAACCCGTCGGAGCTGCTGGGCAGCCAGGCGATGCAGCGAACTCTCGAGGCGATGGCCGGCGCATTCGACTACGTGCTCATCGACTCACCGCCACTGCTCCTGGTGACCGACGCGGCCGTGGTTTCTCGCTTCGCCAGCGGAGTCCTCCTCGTGGCAGCATCGGGGATCACCCGCAAGCCGCACTTGAGTGCGGCCGTGGAACGGCTCGAGGGAATCGGCAGCCGCCTCTTCGGGGTGATCGTCACGATGCTGCCCACTCGCGGACCCGACAGCTACGCCTACGGCTCTTACTCGTACGCGGGAGCCACCGACACCCGCGCCGGCGCGCCCGGGAAGTCCGGCGAGGCCGCCTCACGCCCGGTGGAAAACGCGTGACATTCACAGTCCTGACGGTGTGCACCGGCAACATCTGCCGGTCTCCCCTCGCCGAACTGATCCTGGCGGAGAGCCTGTCGGGCATCCGCGACGTGCGGGTGGAGAGCGCAGGAACGGGCGCGCTCGTCGGTCACGGCATGCCCGATCCGGCGCTGCGCCTGGCTCGCGAGGACGGCTTCGCCGGGGAGAGCCATCGCGCACGACAGATCAGCGAGAAGCTAATCGGCGACGCCGGATTGATACTGGCACTTTCGCGCGAGCATCGTCGTGCCGTCGTCAGCCTGGTTCCCAGCGCCGTTCGCCGCACCTTCACTCTCCGGGAACTGGCGAACATCGTGCCCGCCGCACAGTCGTCCGCATCGGACAGTACGCAGCGATCGACCAGCGATTCGGCCGAGGCGCTGAAGGATGCCGTGGCTCTGGCGGCCCGGCTACGCGGGACCGTCCCGCCGCCGGAGGATCCCGCCGACTTCGACGTGATCGACCCCTTCCGGCGGTCCGAGGCGACCTATCAGCTGTCGTATACGCAGTTGAAGCCCGCCGCCGTGGCCGTGGGGCTCTATCTGCGACGGAGCGCGGAGGCCTCGTCATAGGCTGACCCCCAAGCACGTATGACGGTGGCCCCGATCCTCTGGATCGGGGCCACCGTCATACGGTCGTGCTTACGGTGCGATCGTGTACGAGCCCGACGCGCCGATGTACTGCGACTGCTGCTGAACGGTGACGTAGGTCGCCGTGAGCGCGCCGTTCGGCGAGGGGTAGAGCCGGACGACGGGCAGCGGGATGCGGTTGGCATCGCCGTTCAGGAGACCGGTGTAGGTGTACTCGATCTGCCCCGAGGTACCCGTCCCGGGCAGGCTACCGGTGCGCACCCAGCCGTTGAGGTTGGTTTCCTGGACCGAGTAGGGCTGAGGATCGGTGACCCCACCACCCGCACCCCACGTGATGCGAACGGTCGCGGGGCCGGAGGTGTACTTGCCGGCGGGTTCGGGATCGCCGTTCTCGTCCTCCACCTCGAAGCCGAGCGATGCGCTCTGGTTGATGCGGATGTACTGGTTGCCGGTGGTCACGACCTTGTTGATCGAGGTGCCGCCATCCCAGTAGGAACGCGTGGACGGTGCCGGCGCCGGCGGGGTGCTCGCACTGGCGAGCGGGGTGGCGACGGCCACGGCGACGACGGGCGCAGACCACGCAGCGGCCTTGATGACGGTGCGGCGGCTGACGCCTGCCGGGCGAACTTCTTCGATGCTCACGGATCCCCCAAGTGGATTGTTCGGATATGCGCCCTCGTCGGGAGGGAACGGGTCCAATGTGCTCGCCATCGGGCGAGTGGGGGCCACATACTCGAGATCCTGGCGCGCTCGGTATGCGGGATGGCGCTACAGGATGGGGTGAACAGGTACTGCCCGCGGCATACGCCGCGGGCAGTAATCACTGTCTCGTGTCAGCCGACGCGACGCCGACTGCGGCGCAGCGGCGCGAGTTCATCCTGCGGATCACCCGTCGCGGACGCCTGCGTCTCGGCGACGGGGCCTGGGATCTCGTCATCATTGCCGGGCGGGGTTTGGTCTGCGTCGTCGGCCACGGGCGGGGTGTGGTCTGCGTCGTCGTCCACGGCCTGGTCAGCTTGGTAGTAGTCGCCGGTGTAGCGGTAGTCGTAGTAGCCGCCACCCGAGCGAGGGACACGGTTGAGCACCACGCCGAGGGCTCGTCCGCCGGCTCGGTCGAGGTTGTTCATCGCCTTCTTGAGGACGTCGATCGTGGTCCGCCCCGCGCCGACCACGACGATCGCACCATCGGCGGAGTGAGTGAGCACGGCTGCATCCGTCACCGGAAGCAGAGGAGGTGCGTCGACGATGACCGTGGCCTCGCGGGAGAGCTCACGAAGGAGGTCCTTCATGCGCTCAGATCCCAGCACCTCGCTCGGGTTGGGCGGAGTGCGTCCCGCTGCGACGATGCGCAGTGTGTCCAGGTGACCGAACGTCTGGGCAACATCGTCGACCTCTGCCCGGCCGGCCAAGACGTCGGTGATGCCCGCACCTTCGACAAGACCGAAGATGGCGGCGATCATCGGACGACGGAGGTCGCCGTCGATGAGGACCACCTGCTGCCCCGACGCAGCCACCGCCAACGCGAGGTTCGCGCTCATCGTCGACTTGCCGTCTCCGGGAAGCGGGCTCGTCACCACGACGACGCGAGGAGGATGGTCCACGTCCATGAATTGGATGTTCGTCCGAAGTTCGCGAAGCGCCTCGGACACCGCGAACAGGCGCTCGTCGCGCTGGTCACCGACCGGGATGAGGCGATTCGCCGTCGTGAACGATTTCTCCACCGGGACGGTGCCGACCACCGCCACACCCGTTTCGCGTTCGACGAGTTCGGCGCTGCGAATGCGCCGGTCGAGAGTGAACCGGAGGAGCGCGATCATGATCCCGACGACGAGACCCGCGACTCCCCCGATCGCGAGCGCGAGTCGCACGTTCGGGGAGCTCGGCGCGGTCGGAAGCCGCGCGGTGTCGGCCGGCACCAGTCGGACCGCCGCCTGCACCTTTCCGCCGTCCGACTCGAGCCCCTCGATTTCCGTCGCCATCCCCTGGATCCACGCCTCGGCGAGATCGCGCGCAGCCTCCGGGGTCGACGCGGACGCCTGCACCTTGATCGTGACCGTACCGGTCGCGTTCGTGACATCGACCCGCCGCACCAGGGCTTCCGGACTCGAATCGAGGTTGAGCTTCTCGATGGCGTACTCGGCGACGGACCGCCAGGATCCGATGTCCACGTACGAGACGACCTTCGACAGCGCGAGGTTGTTCGCCAGCAGAGCGCCGCTGGAGTCGCTGGACCCACTGGAGCCATTCGTGCCGGCAACGTACCCGCTCGCGTCCGCGGTGTAGACGCGCGGCTGGATGTAGGACCAGCCCGCCGCCGCGCCCACTCCCACCAGTGTCGCGAGAACGATGGTCACCCAGTGCGCGCGGAAGATTCGCAGCGCAGTTCGCAGATCCAAGCAAGGCTCCCCGCTGTTTACCGATTAGTCGACACTCTAACTTGACGCAAGTCCTTTCACCTCGCCACTCACCCCACCTAAGGTGGGTGTAACCCGATTGACCTTGTAATCAATCAGCAAGCGCGGAGAAATTCGGCTTCAGCAACCGAGCTGCTCCGCACGGAGGTTCTCGGGTGCGCACATCCACGACAGCGCTGGCAGTCTCTCTCGCGCTGATTCTCAGCTTCCTCACCTCTTCCTCCGCCCGTGCGGAGGTGGCCGCGGTCGGGGCGGGGACCTACGAGAACGACTCCCCCGCGGTCACCCTCTCCGGAGACTGGGCGTTGAAGACCTCCACCCAGGACTCCGCCGGATCCTTCGCCCAACTCGGCGGCACCGGCTACGCCCAGATCTCCTTCACGACCTCCGGCATCAAATGGATCGCCCGCAAGTCCTCCTCCTCCGGACAAGCCGACGTCTACCTCGACGGCGTGAAAGTCCAAACCGTCGACCTCTACGCCTCCGCCACCCAATACCAACAAACGGTCTACGAGGTCAGCGGACTCCCCGAAACCACCCACACCCTCCGCATCGTCCGCACCGGCACCAAGAACACCAACTCCATCGGCTCCAGCATCACCCTGGACGCCTTCATCGCCCCCGACATCTACCCCCCATCCACCCCCACCGGCCTCACCGCCACCCCCGACAGCACCGGCATCCGCCTCACCTGGACCGCCAACACCGAACCCGACCTCGCCGGCTACCGCCTCTACCGCGCCAACGGCAGCAGCTGGGACAACGTCGCCGACAAGATCACCGACACCACCTACCTCAACGCCGACCTGCAACCAGGCACCGCTTACAGCTACCGACTGGTCGCCCTCGACAACGCCGGCAACGAATCCCCCCGCACCGCCACCGTCACCTCCACCACCGCCGTCGCCGCGGTCGGGGCGGGGACCTACGAGAACGACTCCCCCGCGGTCACCCTCTCCGGAGACTGGGCGTTGAAGACCTCCACCCAGGACTCCGCCGGATCCTTCGCCCAACTCGGCGGCACCGGCTACGCCCAGATCTCCTTCACGACCTCCGGCATCAAATGGATCGCCCGCAAGTCCTCCTCCTCCGGACAAGCCGACGTCTACCTCGACGGCGTGAAAGTCCAAACCGTCGACCTCTACGCCTCCGCCACCCAATACCAACAAACGGTCTACGAAGTCAGCGGACTCCCCGAAACCACCCACACCCTCCGCATCGTCCGCACCGGCACCAAGAACACCAACTCCATCGGCTCCAGCATCACCCTGGACGCCTTCATCGCCCCCGACATCTACCCCCCATCCACCCCCACCGGCCTCACCGCCACCCCCGACAGCACCGGCATCCGCCTCACCTGGACCGCCAACACCGAACCCGACCTCGCCGGCTACCGCCTCTACCGCGCCAACGGCAGCAGCTGGGACAACGTCGCCGACAAGATCACCGACACCACCTACCTCAACGCCGACCTGCAACCAGGCACCGCTTACAGCTACCGACTGGTCGCCCTCGACAACGCCGGCAACGAATCCCCCCGCACCGCCACCGTCACCTCCACCACCGCCGTCGCCGCGGTCGGGGCGGGGACCTACGAGAACGACTCCCCCGCGGTCACCCTCTCCGGAGACTGGGCGTTGAAGACCTCCACCCAGGACTCCGCCGGATCCTTCGCCCAACTCGGCGGCACCGGCTACGCCCAGATCTCCTTCACGACCTCCGGCATCAAATGGATCGCCCGCAAGTCCTCCTCCTCCGGACAAGCCGACGTCTACCTCGACGGCGTGAAAGTCCAAACCGTCGACCTCTACGCCTCCGCCACCCAATACCAACAAACGGTCTACGAAGTCAGCGGACTCCCCGAAACCACCCACACCCTCCGCATCGTCCGCACCGGCACCAAGAACACCAACTCCATCGGCTCCAGCATCACCCTGGACGCCTTCATCGCCCCCGACATCTACCCCCCATCCACCCCCACCGGCCTCACCGCCACCCCCGACAGCACCGGCATCCGCCTCACCTGGACCGCCAACACCGAACCCGACCTCGCCGGCTACCGCCTCTACCGCGCCAACGGCAGCAGCTGGGACAACGTCGCCGACAAGATCACCGACACCACCTACCTCAACGCCGACCTGCAACCAGGCACCGCTTACAGCTACCGACTGGTCGCCCTCGACAACGCCGGCAACGAATCCCCCCGCACCGCCACCGTCACCTCCACCACCGCCGTCGCCGCGGTCGGGGCGGGGACCTACGAGAACGACTCCCCCGCGGTCACCCTCTCCGGAGACTGGGCGTTGAAGACCTCCACCCAGGACTCCGCCGGATCCTTCGCCCAACTCGGCGGCACCGGCTACGCCCAGATCTCCTTCACGACCTCCGGCATCAAATGGATCGCCCGCAAGTCCTCCTCCTCCGGACAAGCCGACGTCTACCTCGACGGCGTGAAAGTCCAAACCGTCGACCTCTACGCCTCCGCCACCCAATACCAACAAACGGTCTACGAAGTCAGCGGACTCCCCGAAACCACCCACACCCTCCGCATCGTCCGCACCGGCACCAAGAACACCAACTCCATCGGCTCCAGCATCACCCTGGACGCCTTCATCGCCCCCGACATCTACCCCCCATCCACCCCCACCGGCCTCACCGCCACCCCCGACAGCACCGGCATCCGCCTCACCTGGACCGCCAACACCGAACCCGACCTCGCCGGCTACCGCCTCTACCGCAGCCCGCAGGGCGCGGGCACCTGGGTGGTGGTGCAGAATGCGATGGTCACCGGGAACACGCTGCTGGATTTCGGTCTTCCCCCATCGACGAGCTACGACTACCGGCTCGCCGCGATCGACACGAGCGACAACTACTCGGCTCGGGCCACGACGTCGGGCACCTCCGCGGCGCTCCCCTCCATTCCACAGCCGAAGCTGGCCGACTGCCCGGCCGCGACGACCTCACCGCAGACCGAATCCCAGCTCCGCGGAGCACTGGCCAATGCGAATCCCGGCGACGTCATCCGACTGGCCGCGAACACGACGTACAACTTCGCGTGGTTCACGATGACTCGATCAGGCACGGCCGCCGCGCCCATCTGGATCTGCGGGCCGAAGTCCGCAGTCATCGACGGCCAGGGGACGTCCGATGGACGCGGACTGCGTTTGGACGGCGTCAGCTATGTCAATGTCATCGGGTTCACGATGCGCAACGGATCCAAAGGAATCCAAGTGAAGAACAGCTCTCACGTCATCGTGTCCAATCTGACGCTGAAGCACATCGGCGACGAGGCGATCCATCTGCTCGCGAACACGACCGACAGCTACGTCGTGGGCAACATCGTCGACGGCACGGGCGTCGAGCCCGGTCGCGCGTTCTACGGCGAGGGTGTCTATATCGGAACCGCACGCGAGAACAGGTGCCAGTACAGCGACTGTCAGCCCGACCGGTCGGACCGCAACGTGATCGCCTTCAACCAGATCTCCAACACCACCTCCGAGACCGTCGAGGTCAAGGCGGGCGCGAGCGACGGCTGGATATTCGGCAACACCCTGGACGGCGCATCGATGACATCCGACCGCCCCTCCCCGATCGTCATCATGGGCAATCGATGGGTGATCGCAGAAAACGTCATCTCCCACCCCAATGAGGATGCCATCCAGGTCTGGACCGCGGACTACGAGCAGCAATTCGGCCTGGAGAACCAGATCTTCCGCAACACGCTCGGCACGTCGGTGACCGGGTACACGGCAAGGATCGGAACGCTGTCGGCCGGCACGATGGTGGGTTGCGACAATGATGCCGGACAGTTGGGCGTGACCAACATCGCGTGCCAGAAGTGACGGCCTAGGACGCCGGCGCGGGGAGGACCTCCGATGAGACGAGGATCTCTGAGACCACCGGCGCCAACGAGGACGCGAAGGCCGCGCTGAGGTGATTGGCGTCGCGGCGGACGGGAAGTGTCCCGAGGAACTCCGGACACTTCCCTTCGTCGCACAAGAAGTCCGCAGGATCGATCGACACACCACCGATCTTCGCTGCGAGGCTGCTTTCGCCTGAGACGCGCGTCTGACGCGTCTTGGACACTTCCGTGGCGCAGTCGGCGGGCGAGGACACCGGCGTGTAGCACTCGGCCGGATCCGGTCCCCCCGGGGGCGAGGCGAGGAACACGACGTGCGGCGTCTTCCCGACGAGCGGCTGCACGGCGGACTCCAAGCCACCCAACCACTCCTCGTCCGTCGCCGACTTGCCGGTCGACACGAGATCGCCGCCGTAGTTGTTCGTCACGATCACTGCGGTGGGAGCCGCTTCGGAGATGAATGCCTGTGCCGCCGCGATGCGGTCGGCACACGCGGACACGATCTGCTTGTTGGCATTGTCGTAGAGGTTCGAGCTGAATCGACAGCCGTTCATCGCCCACATCGTGATCCGGACGTCCGGGCGCAGTTGCACGAGCGAGGCGAACGTGGGCAAGTAAGCCGACGAGGTCGAATCGCCCACCAGAACGAGGTGGATCGGTGCCTGCGGATCGCCCCAGGAACATTGATCGACGGACGGACGATTGACCCCGTCGCAGGAGGACTCGATCTCGCCCGGATTCGAGGCGAGGACGTCGTCGATGCTCGGGCTGAGTTCCGGCCAGCTCTGCGCGGCAAGTGCCTCCTGCGCCTGCTGCCGGAAGGTATCGGTGAGGTCAGCGCTCGACGCAGCGGAATCGACGCTTGCTGTAGGGCTCGGCCGGACAGCTGCCCCGGCTCCGGCGGTGACCGGGGGCGGCGCGACGGACTGCAGGGACATCACGGTGAGGACCACGACGATCGCCGCGACGGCGGCGAGACCGAGACCGCCGGCGAGCGTCTCCGACTCGCGCAGCGCCCGCAGCCATCGCGGGCCCCGGCGCGAGCGCTTGCGTCGGGCGGTTCGCGGTTCGAACAGGGACGATCGACGTACCGGATCCTCGACCAAGTGATACGAGCTGATCGAGAGGATGAGTGTGAGCGCGAGCACGACGACGAAGTAGAGGGGCTCTTCACGCGGCAGGACCACCGCGGTGAAGACGATGATCGGCCAGTGCCAGAGATACAACGAGTAGGAGATGTCGCCGATGTAGTTGGACACCGGATTCGAGATGGGCCAGACGAACCGGGCCGGAGCGCCGATGCCCGAGATCACGACGGCCGCGGTCGCGAGCACCGGAAGGGAGGCCCACGGAGCAGGAAACCCACCCGCCTCCGAACTGACGATGAAGACCGAAACCGCGATACCGATGAGCCCCAGCCAGGCGAGGGGTGTGCGAGCCCACCCCGGCAGGCGCCCGAGCGTCGGAGCGAGAACCGCGATGACTGCTCCGACACCCAGTTCCCAGGCCCGGGCGAAGGTCGAGAAATAGGCCCAAGCCGGGTTGGTGGCACTCTCCCACAGTGACCACGCGAAGGACGCCGCCGTCAGGACCAGGATCGTTCCGAGCACGATGGCGCGGGCGTGGGCACGACCCCCGCGTGCGCGCGCGACGAGAACGTAGATCAGAAGCATCAGCCAGGGCCAGACGAAGTAGAACTGCTCTTCGACCGCGAGCGACCAATAGTGCTGCAAAGGGGACACGGCGCTCGTGGCGCCGAAGTAGTCAGTCCCGGCGAAGGCGAAGTTCCAGTTCGCGCCGAAGAAGATCGCCCACACCCCGTCCTCGACGGTGTGGAGGAAGCGAGCCTTGTTGAAGAGGAAGTAAGCCGCCACAAGCGTGGCTGTCACCACCAGTAGCGCCGCGGGCATGATGCGCTTGACACGACGACGGTAGAAGCTCGTGAACGATATCGACCCGGTCTTGTCGTGCTCCCTGATCAGGAGACCGGTGATGAGGAACCCCGACAGGACGAAGAACACGTCAACGCCGACGAACCCGCCACTGGGCCAATGGAAGAGATGATCAGCGATGACCGCGAGCACCGCGATCATTCGCAGCCCTTGGATGTCAGGGCGCAGGGGGCGCTTCGCCGCCTTCGCGGGACCGTGCGACGACCGCTCCTTCGTCCGAGCCGGTCGAGGATCCGTTTCCTGTGTTCGTGGCTCAGCAACGATCCGCATGAAGTCCCCCATTACTCACGACCCGGGCCCCAGCCCACGCCGGTGTCCCGTTCCAGCAGCCGTGCCGCGAAAGTTTCCTCGGCGCCACGATCATGCCAAGTCTGTCGCGAAGTACGAAACCACAACCACGTCAAGCCCTTGCGCGACTCCCAAATGTCACGTGCGCGAAAACCTGCCGCCATAGAGTGGTCCGCATGGGGAGCGAATCAACCACCATGCGCGCAGAGCGCGAAGCGAACGTGGCACCGGAAGGGGCGAAGAAAACCGCCTTCCGGCCGGACATCCAGGGGCTTCGAGCCGTCGCCGTCGTCGTCGTCATCCTCGATCACCTCCTCGCTTGGCCGCGCGGAGGGTTCATCGGCGTCGACCTCTTCTTCGTGATCAGCGGATACTTGATCACCGGTCTGCTTCTGCGCGAATTCGACAAGACCGGCGGGATCAGCTTCTCCGGCTTCTACATCCGACGCTTCAAGCGCATCTTCCCGGCCGCGACGCTGGTGTTGATCAGCACCGTGGCAGCAGCATGGTTCCTGACGCCCGGAGACCGATTCGAGCGCACCGTCGGCGACGCGATATGGGCGACGTTCTTCGCCGCCAACTGGAACATGGGCCTCCAAGGCACGGACTACTTCCAGGCGGACATGCTGCCCTCCCCGCTGCAGCATTACTGGTCGCTGTCCGTGGAGGAGCAGTTCTACTTCGTCTGGCCATGGGTCATCCTCCTGGTTCTTCTGGTGATGGTGCGCGTACGGCGATCCACGTTCGGGCAGACTCGGGCCGCTCTCGCCGTCGCCATCGGCGTGCTCTCGTTGGCATCCTTCGCGTACGGGTACTTCCTGACGCAGACCGACCCCGCCTGGGCATACTTCTCCTCCTTCACTCGCGCGTGGGAGCTCGGGTTCGGCGCGCTGGTGGCCATCATCAGCCCCTGGCTGACGATGCCGCGTGCTGCCCGCATCGCCCTGAGTCTCGTCGGCTTGATCGGAATCGGGGTGTCGCTCTTCGTCATCACGCCGGCTTCGGGGTTCCCGGTTCCCGGCGCGGCTCTGCCCGTCGTGTGCATCGCCGCCGTTCTCGTCGCAGGCGAGAAGGGATCTCACGGCCACCTATTCGTACTCAGCAATCCGGTCAGCGGCTATCTGGGCAATATCTCGTACTCTTTGTACCTTTGGCATTTCCCGCTGATGATCATGATGTTGGCCCTTCTGCCGAAGGACCTCACGTTCTATCTGATCTACGGCGTCGCAGTCGTGCTCATCAGCGCGGCGAGCTATCACTTCGTCGAGGACCCCATCCGGCGCTGGAAGCCCGCACGCTCGCGCCGCAGGCGTCGCAATCGGAGCGCGACGTTCGGAACCCGCCAGATCGCGATCCTGACTGTCGGAGTGCTCGCCCTGGGCGGACTGGCGACCGCGGCCCTGCTGAAGGATGCGTCGTACCGGATCGACCCGCAGAGCGTGGTCGCGGCCACCGCCGCACCGACTGCGTCATCCGCCGCCACCCCGGAGCCGTGCTTCGGCGCGGCCGCGCTCGACCCGACATACCAGTGCGCATCCATCTCCCCGGGGTCCGGCATGGCACCCGCTGCCGCGCAAGCCTCGAAGGACCGCGACGACGCGTGCTGGATGGACGAGCATGAGACGCTGGCGAGCTGTCACTACGGCTCCGAGGACCCCGGCGCGCTGCGCATCGCCCTGGTCGGCGACAGCCATGCGCATCACTTCATTCCGGGGCTGGCGCTCGCCGCTCAGGAACGCGGGTGGAGTCTGGACACCTACACCGGCGTCTCCTGCCTCCTGACCACCACAGTGCGCGACGCGTGCGATGGAGCACAGACGGCCATCATCGATGCGCTGACGGCCCAGCCCTATGACGTCGTGCTCACGTCCGCGGCGCGCACGAAGTCGGAAGACCCGGCGAATTACGCATCGATGTTCAGCCGCCTGGAGGGCCTCGGCTCCCGTGTGATCGTTCTGGCTGACGTGCCGCCGACCTCCGACGAAGGTGTGCTGTGCTATCAGCGAGTCGGATTCTCCCCGTCGGACACCTCATGCGGAGCCCCGCTGTCCCAGGAGCCCGCAGACAGCCTGGTCACGGCAGCGGCATCCGTTCCCGGCTCGAAGGTCGTCGACCTGAGCGATATGTTCTGCAAGGACGACTGGTGCCCTGCTGTCGTCGGCAATGTCATCGTCTACCGCGATTCCAAAGCCCACATCACCGCGACTTTCTCCCGCACTCTCGCCCCCTACCTCGGGCAGCGGATAGCGGACGCACTCGCCTGATCACGACCGGGCGCGGATAGCGCAGGGAAAGGGCGGGATCGGAATCGATCCCGCCCTTTCCCTGCGCTCGCGGGGCGAACGCCGCGATGTGTCAGGGAGCGACGATCGAGTCGACTCGATCGCGGTAGCTGCTGCCCTTCTTGTCGGACTCCGTGGGCCAGTCACGGACCTTGGCCACGAACTGATCGAAGGAACCGATCGGACGAGCGGGAACACCGGCCGCGACTGTGTCGGAGGGGATATCACGGGTGACGACGGAGCCGGCACCGACGACGACGCGATCACCGATGCGCACGCCGGGAAGGATCGTCACGCCGGCGCCGATGAACACCTCGGACCCGATCGAGATGGGGGCGTAACGGTAGCGTCGCCCTCGCTCGTCGGAAACGAGCCATCCGGACCCGTCGTGGGTGATGAGGCGGACGTCGCTGCTGATGGTCACGCGGTCACCGATTGTGATCAGCCACGGCTCGGTGGTGACGACGTCGGACAGGATGCGGCACCCTTCACCGATCGTGACGCCCCGCTTGCGCGCGTAGGCCTCCTTGCCCGAGCGGAGCAGGTCCCATCGGTCGAGAACACGCTGAACAACTGACTTGGCCATGCATCGGATGGTATGCCGAAAATGTTTCCAGCATCGAACGATCAACCCAATTCTTGGCCCCTGAAACCCCCGAGGCGACCGCCTCGAGAGATTTGACGCGCCCAAGTGGGATACGGTTCGATATGAGTCGCGCGGTCGGAATGCGCACGTTCTCAACCCTTGGTCCAATGACGCCTGAGGGCGTCTTGGATACGTCGTTTGGGAGGAACAATGCGGGCAGTCGTCACCGGTGCAGCCGGCTTCGTGGGCAGCACACTGAGTCGTCGTCTGCGACGCGACGGGTGGGACGTGGTCGGCATCGACGCGTTCACCGACTACTACGAGGTCGATCGCAAGCGGCGGAATGCGGCCGCTGTAACGGCGGCCGGCGCCGAGATCATCGAAGCGGACCTCGTCGATATGGACCTCGGCCCCGTTCTCGACGGCGTCGATGTCGTCTTCCACCAGGCAGGACAGCCCGGTGTCCGCGCATCGTGGGGCGACGGCTTCGCTCCCTACGTCCAGCGGAACGTTCTGGCCACCCAGCGCCTCCTCGAGGCACTCCGGGACCACCCCACTCTCCAGCGCTTCGTCTACGCCTCTTCCTCGTCGATCTACGGTGACGCGGAGTCGTTCCCCACGACGGAGGACACACTCCCCGCGCCGGTCAGCCCCTACGGCGTGACCAAACTGGCCGCCGAGCACCTCACGACGCTGTTCGGGACCAACTTCGGAGTCCCGACCACGTCGCTGCGGTACTTCACGGTCTACGGACCGTCGCAGCGCCCCGACATGGCCTTCACGCGTTTCGTCACCGCGGCGGTGCAGAAGACCCCGATCGAGATCTACGGGACGGGCGAGCAGATCCGCGACTTCACATTCGTCGACGACGTCGTCGAGGCCAACGTGCTGGCCGGCACCACTGCGACAGCACCCGGATCGGTGTACAACGTCGCGGGCGGTACGAATGCATCGGTGAACGAGGTCCTGCAGATCCTCCGAGACCTCTCCCACGGCGAATTGGACGTCAGCTACACCGAGCGTGCGATCGGTGATGTGTTCCGCACCGGGGGTGACACCACTCGGATCGCGTCGGAGCTCGGATGGAAGCCCACCGTGACGCTGCAGGAGGGTCTCGCGCGCCACCTGGCGTGGGCGCGTGACACTTTCGGCACGTCGTCCTGAGCGAGATGGATCGCCGCGTGAAGATCCTCTTCCTGGTTCCGAAATTCAGCGGTGGTGGAGCCGAGTTCGTCGCCCGCCAGTGGATGGAGTACCTCTCCGCCCAGGGCGAGGAGGTCATCGTTGCGACGACGAACCTCAAGAAGGACGACCCGCGGCCCGATGACATCCGTGTCGAGAGCGTCGCCGGTTCGGCTGTGACTTCTGTCCGGCGCCTTCGGGCGTTGATCGCCCGCGAACGTCCCGACGTGGTCATGGCACTCATGCCCTATTGGAACCTGCTCGCGGTCACCGCCACCCGCGGACTGCGTCCGCGTCCGCGCGTGATCATCAGCGGGCGGAACATGGCCACGCACCTCCGTGGGTCTTTCGGGCTCTCGTACCGCATCAAGCAGACGCTGGCTCGGTGGACGTACCGCTGGGCGGACGAGTTCGTCGCCATCTCGCATCCCGTCGCCGGCGAAGCGATCGCACTGTATCGGCTGGCCCCGGAGAAGGTGTCGGTCGTCTTGAATCCCTCTTTGAAGGCCGATACCGATCAGATCGCGCGTGTCGTGGACGACGAGAAACCCCTCGCGTTGGTCGCCCCGGCGCGACTCGTCCATCAGAAGCGCCCGCACCTCCTCATCGAGACCGCTGCGGCCTGCCGGGACCGGCACGGCATGGAGGTCGAAGCCCACTTCTTCGGGGTCGGTCCACTCTCGGACCAGATCGCCGAGCTCGCGGCTGAGCGCGGTGTCACGGCCCATCTGCACGGCTGGACCGCCAACTGGTCGGAGTCTCTTCCGCCGAACGCGATCGTCGTGCTGCCCTCTCTCTCCGAGGGTTTCGGCAACGTGCTCGTCGAGGCCGCGCGGGTGGGCGTGCCCAGCGTGGTGACCTCGCGCGCCCTGGGCGTCGCGGATGCGATCGTCCCGGGAGTCACGGGGGTCCTCGTCGCGGGGGACTCTCCGGCGGAGTTCGCAGATGGTGTGCTCGAGGCGGCATCCATCGCCCCGACCTCCTACCAGGGATGGCTCGACACCTTTACGAAGGAACGCAGCGGTGAGGCGTTGCGGCGCCGGATTCACTCGCTGGTGAACGCCGGATGAGCGGAGGAACGGGCCGTACCGTCCTCAGCGCATCGACCGCGACCCTGATCTCCAGAATCATCGGATTCGTCCGCAACCTGAGTCTCGCGGCGGCGCTCGGCACCGGCATCGTGTCGGATTCCTACAACCTGGCCAACCAGGTGCCGAACCAGATCTTCCTCCTGCTAGGCGGGGGCACCATCGCCGCGGTGTTCCTGCCGCAGATCACGCGCCTGGCGACCCGGTCCCGCGAGGACGCGGATCGCTACGGCACGGTCCTTCTGTTGGGCTCGGCGGCTTTCGGCCTCGTCATCAGCGGCGTTGCGCTCGCGTTCGCACCGCAGGTGGTCAGTGCGCTGGGCGGCAGTGCCTGGGGAACCTCCCAGCGAGAGCTGACGATCGCTCTTTTCCTGTGGTGCACACCGCAGATCGCCGCGTACGCAGTTTTCAGCGTTGCGTCTCAGTTGATGAACGCCCGCGGCAAGTTCACGCTGGTGAGCTGGCTTCCCGCGGTGTCGAGCCTGAGTGTCATCGCGGGTAGCGCGATCGTGATCGTCAACGGCACGGTCAACGGCAACGATCCCACCAGCGTCTCCCCGGAGCTGATCACCGTGCTGGGTGCCACCACGCTCGGCGGAACAATCGTTCAGTTGACCGCGCTCCTCATCCTGCTGCGGAGGGTCGGATTCCGTGCTCGTCTGCGGGGCGGCATCCGAGGCCTGGGACTACGCATCGCCGTGCGCACGGGCGTGCTGAGCGTGGCATCCGCCATGTGCTACCAAGCAACGAACCTCCTGACTGCCGCATGGACGGCACAGGCTGGCACCACGGCCTCAGAACAGGGCTTCGAGGGCTTCGGTTATTCCGCATTCTTCTTCGCCATGGCGCTCATCTCCGTGGTCCAGGGAATCGCCGGATCCAGTCTGTCGTCGATCCTGCTCCAGCGGATGGCGAAGCACTTCGGCACCGGTGACGTCCGAGCCGCCCACGGCGAGTTGGACGACGCCCTCCTGCGTCTGTCGTCCTTCATCATCCCCGTCGCCAGCATCATGATCGCCTGCGGACCCGCGATCGGCGAGATCCTGTTCGCGCGCGGCCAGACCTCTCCGTCGGCGGCACGCATGATCGGTGTCACTGTGGCGATCCTCGCCACCGGCCTGCTCCCCTACTCCCTCCATGCCCTGCTGATCCGGCCTTTCTACGCCAACCACGACGGGCTGCGCCCGTTGCTCAGCAGCATCACGGTCAACGCGATCTGGGCCATCGGCGCGGTTCTGGCCTTCTTCCTCCTCCCCGCGCCGCTCGTGCTCTTCGGGATGGCCCTGACATTCGCGATCTCCTACTGGGCGGACCTGCCGATCAAGATGATCTGGCTTCGCCGCCGCCTCGACTACCGGGTGGAGGATGCGCGCCGCGGAGCGATGCTGCGTGGCGTCATCGTGGGCGCGATCCTGACCGTCGTCATCGGAGCCCCCGGCTGGTACGCGCTTTTCGTCTTCGACCTGCCGACCTGGGCCGCCCTCATCGTCGCTGCGGTCCAAGCGACGCTCCTCATCGCCGTCTACACGCTCGCCGTCCGCCGTTCGCTCGTCTCACCCATCGCCCTGCTGCGATGGCTCCGCAAGTAAAGGCCAGGAGATCACATGCCCACTCGCCTCCTCATCGAACAGTTCGACCCGGTACGACCCAAGCCGGGCGGGATCGACACCTGCATCCGCGGACTCGTGAAATTCGCCCCCGAGGACGAGATCATCCGCATCGCCGGAGTGGATGCCATCGGCGACAAGCCGCTCGGAAAGTGGCAGGAGTACGAGATCGGGGGGCGGACGTTCCAGTTCATGGCTCTGACCCGGCTCGATCATGCCAACCTCACCCGTCGCATTCCCCACTCGGTCCGGCTGGCCCAGGGACTGCGGAAGTATCTCCCCAAAGCCGATGCGGACATCGTTCAGACGCACCGCGTCAACGTCGGTGATGTGGCGCTGCGCCACTTCCGCGGCGTCCCGCATGTGCAGTTCATGCACAGTAGCGGCGATGCGAACCTGAAGCTGGGAAGCGTCTCGTTCTTCCGGCGGGCGCGGGGCTTCTACCGCTTCCTCGAGCGACGCGTCGTCAAGCATTCGCGTGCCGTGGTCATCTTCAGCCGTGACGGCGCCGAGCGTCTGCAGGCGTTCTCGGACAACGTCCACTTCTCGCCCACCTGGTACGACCCCACCGAATTCTTCCCGGCCGAGCGCGAGAGCGACATCAAGCGTCGGGTGCTGTGGGCGTGCCGGATCGAACCGGCGAAGAATCCCGAACTGGCGCTCGACGCATTCGCCCGGACCCCGGAAGACTTCCACCTCACCGTCGCCGGTAGCGGCACGCTCGAGGCTCGCATGCGCGAGCGGGCAGCTGAGCTCGGTCTCACCGACCGCGTCGACTTCCGCGGCGCCGTTCCCAAGGGGAGTGTCGGGAACCTCATGCGCGAGCACGATCTGCTCTTGATGAGCTCTCGCTTCGAGGGATTCTCCCGCTCGATCGTCGAGGCTCTGGGCACTGGGCTCCCCGTGGCGACGACCCCCGGCGGGGAGCCGAACGGACTCGTCGTCGAGGGATCCAACGGCGCGCGCGCCGCCGAGGCCGAGAACCCGGCGCAACTCGCCGACGCCATCGTCCGCGCCGCCGAGCTCTCCGCAGCGGATGCCGCGACGTCGGTGCGCGACCTGTCGGCCGCCATCATCGTGCCCAACCTGCTGTCGAAGTGAGCCACGCGATGAAGATCTTCGTTCCGCTCGTGGGTCAGCACGAGAACATCGGCGATATCGTCCTGCGTCGCGAGCTCGTCGAATGGCTCTCTCCCGAGGGCGAACTGCACGTGTACGTCGGAGCCTCCACGGACGCGTACGACCGGTCGCTGGAGCTCCCGTCGGACGCCGTCGTCTATCGGAGCGTCAAGGCGTGGGGAGCGGCTCTCGCCTCGGCACTCCGCGGAAGTCGCGACGTGGCCTACGTCTACAAGCCCGGCGAGATCCAGCTGACGATCGCCGGCCTCAAAGAGCACGTCGGGCTCCTGCCCCTGGTTGTGGCGACCCGCGCCCGCGGCGGTGTGGTGGTGCGGGTCGGCGCCGGGTCACGCAACTTCGACACGTTCCCCACCGCGGTACTGCGCTCGACCCTCGGGCTTGCCCACTACACCGCGTGGCGCGACACCCGCACCGCCCGCATCATGCGCCGCGGCGAGGTCATGCCCGACCTCGGCTTCGGCCAGATCGGGCGCGCCGATGGCGACAAGCGGGAGCGCACGCGTCTCACCGTCACGATGCGCGGCGACCGAGACGCCCCGTCATCGACGTGGCGAGAGGCTGTCCGTGCCACGGCCGACGACCTCGGCCTGGCCCTCACCGTGGTGACGCAGGTGGAGCGGGACGAGCCCCTGGGCGCGGAGCTGGCCGCCGAGTGGGATGCCGATTACATCGCCTGGACCGGCCGCGATCACGCGGAACAGGAGGACGCGGTGCGCCGCGTTTTCGATGAGTCGGCGCTCGTCGTCAGCGACCGGTTGCACGCGTTGATCGTCGCTCTGACCGAAGGCGCCGCGGTCAGCACCGTGGCGGACGGCCCGACCGACAAGATCCAACGGCACTTCGACGCGGCGGGCGTTCCCATCATCGCCGTCGACTCCGCTCAGGCGACGCCCGATGAGATCCGACGCCGACTGGCGGATGCCGCCGGCTCGCGGGAGTCTCAGCAGGAAGCGCTCGGCCGCGCCGTGGAGAAGCTGCGCGAGGTCCGCGACACAGTCCGCACGACACTGAGGAGACGACGGTGATCGACATCTCGACGGCTTTCGCCAAGCCCCGCCCGCGTCTGCTCCTCGTGGCCTCGAACGGCGGGCACCTCGAACAGTTGCACCGGCTCTCGGAGGGCTCGGACATCGCCCCCGACTCACAATGGGTGACGTTCGACACACCGCAGGCGCACGGTCTCCTCGACTCGAGTCGAACGCACTACGTTCCCCCGGTCGAGCAGCGAGACGCTCTCGGCGCGATCCGAGCTGTACCGCGCCTGCGTCGCATCCTGGCATCCGGTCGGTTCGACGGTGTCGTCAGCACGGGGGCCGCGATCGCCGCTCCCGCGTTCGTCGCCGCCCGTACGAGGGGCCTGCCGACGCTCTACATCGAGAGCGTCTCCCGCGTCGAGGGCCCCTCGGTGACGGGGAGACTGGTCTACCGGTCACGCCTCGCGTCGACCGTCTGGACGCAGCACGAGGCCTGGCGCACGGGTCGGTGGGAGTACCACGGCTCCGTTCTCGACCGGTTCGAGTCCGTTCCCGCCGAAGCGACCGAGTCGAAGCCGAGCCTCTTCGTCACGCTCGGCACCCTGCGTCGATACCCCTTCCCCCGACCAGTGGAGCGCCTGGTGGAGATCGGCGCGGTCGACGAACGCACGATCTGGCAGCTCGGTGTCACCCCGGCACCGGACCGTCTCCCCGGTGAGGTCAACGACTTCTTCTCCAGCGCCCGCTTCGATGCAGCCGCGCTCTCGGCCGGAGTCGTGGTGAGCCACGCCGGGGTCGGGAGCGTGCTGCGCCTCATCGAGATGGGCGTGTATCCCATCCTCGTGGTCCGGCGCTCCGCCCACGGCGAGCACATCGACGATCACCAGGCGCAGATCGCTCGACTCCTCGAGCAACGCAACCTCGCCATCGTGCGGGAAGCGGACGAGATCACCCTCGACGATCTCCATGCCGCTTCGGCACGTAAGATCCGCCCGCTCTAGACGGCACGGTCCAGCGCGGAATCCACCGCCGGCTGGGGCTGAAGCTCAGTAGAGCCCCAGCCGGGCGGCAGGTTTCGGCTGGGCGAGGGCGATTTCGGACGCCCGCTTGTCGACGCCGCTGAGCACCTGTCCCGCCCGGTAGAGCAGAGGCGACAGAAGCACCAGCATGGCCGGGTTGACGTCGATCGCGCTGAACCCCACGAGGCTGACCGCGAACGCGAGCAAGCCGGCGGCCAGGGTCGCCTCGCCGCGGAGCGCGAGGCGTGCGACCAGGATCGCGACGGCCAGCAACGCCATCGACGCAAGCGGCACACCCAGCGACAGGAACAGTTGCAGCGCAGAGTTCTCGAGCGGGCCGTCGTACACCGCGGCGAACTGTGTGGGCGCCGTTCCCGGACCGGTGCCGATGAACCAGTTCTTGGCGATCATCGACAGCGCGACCCCGGTGGACTCCTCGCGATACATGCTGGACGCGACGCCACCGGTCGACTCGTTGCGCTCGGCGAGGAGGGGCGAGTTCGTCACGACGAGCAGGAATCCGACGCCGGCGATCAAGAGCAGGAAACCAGGCAACCGCCGCGACTTCCCCGACTCGGCGCTCGGACCGAACAGAAGCACGAGGCACCCGACGGCGACACCGAGGGCGACCGCGAGGACACTGGTCCGGGAGACGGCGAGCACGAGCGCGACGCCACCGCCGATGAGACCCGCGACCCGCAGAACACGCGGGATGCGCTGTCCGAACAGGGCGACCATGGTGCACACGCTGGCGACGGTGGCCGTGACCAACGGGTGACCGAGGCTCGTCCTCGTGCGGAACACCGACCAGACCTTCTCGTTGACGTCGTAGGAGAACAGCGACGTCCACGGGTTGATACCGAAGAAGTAGTCGCTGGCAGCCAACGCGCCCAGGAACACGGCGATGAGCACGTAGACGATCTGCGAACCGCGCCAGACGCCTTCGGCTCGGCTGCGGCCGAGGTAGTACGGGAGGATCGCGGCGACCACCACGGTGGCGATCCAGCTCAGGGAGAGCGTCGCATTCGAGCTCGCGATGGTGGATATCGCGAGAAGCCCGAGGACGGGCAGCCACAGGACACCGGCCGCCGACGGTCGACCGGGGATGCGCTCCTCCTTCTTGGCGAAGATGAGGCGCAATGCCCAGACGAGGATGATGATCAACGCCGGGGTGTAGTAGCGGCCGATGGTCCGCGACAGGTCCATGTACCCGACCGGCACCAGGACGAGCACGATGAGCGCGAGCGGAGGGAGAACACGGCGCGGAAGGATGAATATCAGGATGAGACCGGCAACCGCCGCGACGATCAGCAGTAGCGTCATGACATCTCCCCATCGGCCGTGGGCGCCGTATCCTCTCATGCTGTCACGTCCCAGGCAGGATCGGAATTCGCCCTCGCCGCGGAGTCGGCCAGTATGGTCAGGAAGCACGGTGGAACGGGCGTTCGGAACACCGAACGGCGAGGATCGGCGGGATATTGATCGAATCGATGAGCAACGGGACACGCCACGTGAATGACGCCCACGGTCCGAACAAGGACACGCGCCGTCTGATCGTGGACGCCCTGGGAACGCGCATCGTCGTCCGCTTCGCGCCCACCGTCTCCGACGAGATCGTGACCGCAGCAGAGCTCGCGTGGTCCGACGCCGTCGCGGAGCGCACCATCGCGACCGACGCGCCCGTGGTGGACGTGACCGGAGGCTCCGTCGAGACGGCGCTGTCGGACTTGTCGACCCGCGTCACCCTGGCCGCCCTCGACGATGTGAAGGGGACGGCGCTCCTCTTCCACGCCTGCGGACTCGCTCTGCCCGACGGTCGTGTCGTCGCCTTCGTCGGACCGTCCGGGCGCGGCAAGACCACGGCCGCGCGTCGGCTCGGGGAGACCTACGGGTACGTGAGTGACGAGAGCATCGCGGTCCGAGCGGACGGCGAGGTGCTGCCCTACCGCAAGCCGCTGTCGATCATCGAACCCGGCCTGCCCACGAAACGGCAGATCCCTCCGTCCGCGGCGGGCCTACTCGATCTGCCAGAACGGACCCTCACCCTGTCCGCTCTGGTCCTGCTCGAGCGGCGCGCCGACGCCGATGGCGTTCTGGTCTCGGAAATCTCCCTGCTCGATGCCATGCTGGCGCTGATCCCTCAGATGAGCTATCTGGCCTCGCTCGAACGCCCGCTGCAGACCCTCGCCCAGGCGATCGCCCGCGTCGGCGGAGTGGCGCAGGTCTCGTACGCGGAAGCCGAGAACCTCCGTGACACGATCGAGCACCTCGCCCGACGAAGGGGCATCGCGCCGTCCTGGCGGGCGTGCACGGACCATCCGTCAGCCGTACCTGTCGGCCGTGTCGGCCGCGCAGAGGTGTCCGATGCCATCGAACTCGACGACGGCAGCATCATCGTGATGTCGGACAGCACGATACGGGTCCTCGACGGAATCGCCCCCGTTCTGTGGCTCACGGCGATCCGACCGCAGACCCGCGAGGAACTGCGGGATGCCGTCGTGGCGGTGCATGGCGCACCCGAGAACGCCGACCCCGCGCCCCTCGTCGATCGTGCGATCGACGATCTCGTCGAGGCGGGGCTTCTTCGTGCCCCGTGACACCGGGACGCCCTCGGGAGTGCGGCCCCGGTGGCGCCGGGCCGTCGCCTCGCCGTGGTTCCATCTGCTCCTCGCGCTGATCGTCCTCGCACTGATCCAGGCCTTCGTCGTCAAGGTGTATCGCATCCCCAGCGCCTCGATGGAGCCCACGCTCGATGTCGGAGATCGCATCCTGGTGGCCCGGCTCGCCTACGTCGGAGCCGCCCCCGAGGACGGCGACGTCGTCGTGTTCACTGCGAGCGCGCAGTGGGATGCCGCTGAAGGTCGCACCTCGACGCCCAGCTTCCTCGGCTGGATCGGAGACGTCATCGGTTTCGGCCCCTCGAACGCCCACACGCTGGTCAAGCGAGTCGTGGCGACCGAAGGAGAGACCGTCCGCTGTTGCGACACCGAAGGTCGCATCCTGGTGGACGACGAGCCGGTGCCCGCTCCCTACCCGGACGAGGACTACCCCTTCGAGCCAGGTGTTCAGGACTGCACCACCCGGCCGGTCTCCGCTCGCTGCTTCCCTTCGATCACGGTACCGTCGCGAAGTCTTCTGGTGCTGGGCGACAACCGCTCGGACTCGGCGGACTCCGTGATCGCGTGCAGGAACAGACCGGACGCGCGGGGCGACGAGTGCGCGAGGTTCGTCGACCTCGATGATGTCGTCGGCCCCGCGTTCCTCCGCCTGTGGCCGCTCGATCGTGTGGGGCCGGTTTCGGGATGACGGGGCGGTGGGTGCGAGGGCTCGTGGCGGAGGTACGGGGAGACCTGCGGACGACCGTTCTCCCGCTGCGCGAGCCGCTCGGTCAGCCCATCGTGCTGGAGGACGCGGCCGGCCTGATCTGGAACTCGGTCATCCGAGCCGGAGACGACGGGATCGACGTGGACGATCTCGCGCGCGCCATCGCGACGGATGCCGAATGCTCGTGGGAGCAGGCCGTGGAGATCGCGGGTTCGCTCGTCCCCTTCCTGGATGATCTCACCGCGCGCGGAGTGCTCCGCCGCACCGACGGAGGGGACGGTCATGGCTGAGCACCGATCGTTCCCCCTCGCGACGAGCATCGAGCTCGCCCACGCCTGGACGTCGTGGCTGCTCGAGCAGGAAGGCATCCGGGCCCTGTTCGTCAAAGGACCCGGCCTCGCCCATCACGGTCTTCGCCAGCCCCGGGTCTCTTCCGACGTGGATGTCCTCGTCTCGCCGGCCGAGGTGAACCGATTCGTCGAAGCTCTGCGTCGCAACGGATGGACCGAACGACAGGAACGCAGCGAACGCGCGATCTACGTCGCGCACTCGGTCACGCTCGTCCACGAGAGCTGGCCGTGCGACATCGACGTGCACCGCATGTTCCCCGGCTTCCTCGCCGACCCCCAAGAGACTTTCGACACCCTCTGGGCCAGACGTGTCGAGCTCACCCTCGCCCACCGGGAGGTCCCCGTTCCCGACCGGCTGGGCAGTCTGCTGATCGCGAGCCTCCACGCGTTGCGCAGCCGGAGCACCGACCCCCGACACAGTCGCGAGCTGGACTATCTCCTCACCCGCGTCTCGCTCAGCGAGGACGAGCGCCTCGACCTCTCCTCGTTGGCGATCTCGACGGGATGCGACCGCACCCTGCGAACCGTGTTGACCGCGCTCGATGTCCCTGGACCCGCCGACCCGGCGGACTCGCGTGGTGACGCGGCGGCGCTTCGAGAGTGGGAGCTCCGCGTGGCGGCGGGAGCGAGCACGGGCTACATGTGGCTGACGATGTTGCGCCGTCAGCACGGGCTCTCCGTCCTACGCACGGCACGCTCGGCGATCTGGCCGAGCCGTGCGGAACTGTTGCGGATGCGCCCCGATGCGGTGGACTCGGTTCTCGGACGCCTTCGGGCCCGCACGGATCGGTTGGTCATGGGGTTGCCCGGCGCCGTCTCAGCCGCCCGCCTGTGGTTGTCCACACGCCGTTCCGAGCCGGGCGACTGAGACCCTCATCCGGCGGCGGGGAACAGCGCGTCGCACGATGCGTCGATCGTGACCGGCGTGTCCGACGCGGTGGGCGTGTGCCGCAGCTGCAGGGGTCCGAGGGGACCGTCCGGAAGGTGCACGGTCGAGGAGACCGTTCGGGACTGGCCCTGAGGAAGGATGATCAATCGGCTCAGGGCGCTGTTGCCGTCCTGCGAACCCGAACGGTCGAAGCCGGACAACTCGCTCGTCCCGGGGTCTGTCGAGACGATCTGACCGCCGGGGGGAGCGAAGAAGACCACATCCATCAGCATCGACGTACGCGGCAGCCCGAGGTTCCGGTTGCGCCCGCCGAGCACATATGACGTCGTGACGCTGTTCGGGATCGAATTCGTCAACGTGGTGGTCGTCGTGATCGTCCGCGCGGATGCGTCGCATGTCGCGGAGACGGACTGCGCGAGGTGGTACTCGAGCTTCCCGACGGAGTAGTCGTTCAGGTACGTGCCCACCTGGGTCGCCGTCGTGTTGTCGGCGTGCAGCGCGCCGTCCAGGCCCAACTCGGTCGAGAGTCGCTGTGCGGCCTCGTCCGTGAACGACAGGTACAGGCGCTGCTCGTCGGCGGACTGCGTCAGCGCATCCAGCATCTTCGCCGGGTCCCATTTGCCCGACGTCAGGTGCGAGAACACCGCGCGCGAAACCTCGGAGAAGAACCTGTCCGAGTCCGTCCCGTTCGGGAATCGTTCGTAGGCGTCGCTCAGGAGCAGCTTCACGGCGTTGTCGCTCGAGATCTGCTCCCCCGCGACGTCGACCGGGCCGGCGACCGCCAGCATGTGCGACAGGACGACGGGGTCGATGGAGATGACGCCGTCGAACCTCTCGCCGTTGGTGCGCGTCCACAGGTCCTGGAACAGCTGCACGGTCGTCGGGAAGTCCGGCGTCATCGTGTAGTCCTGCGAGTAGCGCGCGAAGGTCGCCGGGTACAGCGCGAGCGCGTCGCCGGGGATGTCGCTGAACTGCTGACCCGCCGTGCCCTCCTGGTAGAAGGTCGCGGAGCTGGCCTGATCGAGCAGCTCGAACTTGCCCTGGTCGACCTTCATGATGATGCTCGCCGCCGGGTTGCCGCCGGTCGCGCGGATCTCCGCGTTGTTCTGGAAGATGATGAGGTAGGTCTTGCTCCCCTCGCCACCGGCCATGCTGAGCAGCGTCGGCAGGTACCGGTTCACGACGTCGAGGGTGGGCGCCGTGCGGTCGATGACATCCCGGATCTCTCCCACGGGTCCGGCGACGGCATCCAGGAGCTGGTCGGACTGGATGCCGTCGGTCTCGGCCTTGGCCGCGGTGAACGCCTGCGACACCACGGGGATCGACGCCTGCGCCTGCTGGAACGGCTGCAGATCGAAGCCCCCGCCCTCGAGCGCGAGCTTCTTGATGTCGAGGTCGGAGATCATCTGGATGCCCGGGGGGAGGGCGTCGCGCACGAGGATGTCCACCGCGCGCGTGACGCGCGAGACGGCGTCGATGTTGGCCCCCACGACGGGGATCTCGGATGCCTTCTGCCACAACGGACTCTGGACCGTCTGAGCCGCCCGGGCCGTCCGGACGCTCACATCGTCGGCGGCGGCCTGGAGACCGGCCTCATCCTTCGCCTCGACCAGCGAGCCGAGTCGCCCGAGCGTCGCCTTGGCCGCCAGGAGATCGTCGCGGACCTCGACGGCCTGCACGGCCAGCGTCGCGCCGAGGATGCCGGCTACGGCGGCCGCTCCCCCGATCAGGCCGAACGCACAGCCCAGCACCCAGGGCCAGACGCGACCGCGACGAGGTGCGGTCTCGCCGGGCTCGGTCACAGGGGCTGCGTCGGACTCCGCGATCGCGGCATCCTCGGCGCCTGTCCCGCTCGTAGCTCGGCTTCGGTTGTGGCGGCGCAGGTTGTCACCCATGGGGAAATCCTAGGTCAGACCGTCTGAGCGCCCCCTGCCAGCATCGTCGGCCGACGGCCGGGGGCGCGGACCTCAGACGAAGAGCGGGGCCACCGCGAAACCCGCGGCGACGAGGATGGAGCTGAGACCGCCCATGATGGGCAGCGCGGTCGCACCGACGCGGCGACCCGTGACGTATCCGACGACCGCGAACAGGACGCCCGCCGCAGCGACGGCGAGTCCGATGACCGCGGCACGTTCGATGAGACCGGATGAATCGTTCCGCAGCAGGAGCAGCGCTCCGAGCGCCGGAACCCCCACCGCCACGATGGCGAGCAGAAGGGAGACGACGCCGAGGACACGCGAGAGCGGCTTCACCCCAGCGACTCTACCGGGGGGAGCCCGGGAGGAACGACGAAGGGCCGGGCCCGAAGGCCCGGCCCTTGCCGGTCAGTCCGTGAAGGACTTACTTGAGGATCTTGGTGACGGTACCGGCACCGACGGTGCGGCCACCCTCACGGATCGCGTAGCCGAGGCCCTCTTCCATGGCGATCGGCTGGATGAGCTCGACCGACATCTCGGTGGTGTCACCGGGCATGACCATCTCGGTGCCCTCGGGCAGCGTGATGACGCCGGTCACGTCCGTGGTGCGGAAGTAGAACTGCGGGCGGTAGTTCGTGAAGAACGGGTTGTGACGGCCGCCCTCCTCCTTGGACAGGATGTACGCCGTGCCCTCGAAGTTGGTGTGCGGGGTGACCGAACCGGGCTTCACGACGACCTGGCCGCGCTCGACGTCGTCACGCTTGGTGCCGCGAAGGAGCAGACCACAGTTCTCGCCGGCCCAGGCCTCGTCGAGCTGCTTGTGGAACATCTCGATACCCGTGACCGTGGTCTTCTGCGTCGGGCGGATGCCGACGATCTCGACCTCGGAGTTGATCGCGAGGGTACCGCGCTCGGCGCGACCCGTGACGACCGTTCCACGACCGGTGATGGTGAAGACGTCCTCGATGGGCATGAGGAACGGCTTGTCCTTGTCACGCACCGGGTCGGGGATGGACTCGTCGACGGCCTCCATGAGCTCGACGATCGAGTTGACCCACTGCTCGTCACCCTCGAGAGCCTTGAGGCCCGAGACGCGCACGACGGGGGCGTTGTCGCCGTCGAAGTCCTGCGAGGAGAGGAGCTCGCGAACCTCGAGCTCGACGAGCTCCAGGATCTCCTCGTCGTCGACCATGTCGGCCTTGTTCAGCGCGACGAGCAGGTAGGGGACGCCGACCTGCTTGGCGAGCAGCACGTGCTCACGCGTCTGGGCCATCGGGCCGTCGGTCGCCGCGACCACGAGGATCGCGCCGTCCATCTGAGCGGCACCGGTGATCATGTTCTTGATGTAGTCGGCGTGACCGGGCGCGTCGACGTGAGCGTAGTGACGCTTCGGGGTCTCGTACTCGACGTGCGAGATGTTGATGGTGATACCGCGCTGACGCTCTTCCGGCGCCGAGTCGATCGACGCGAAGTCACGCTGGACGTTGGTGGCCGACGGGAACTTGTCGGCGAGCACCTTCGAGATGGCAGCGGTGAGCGTGGTCTTGCCGTGGTCGACGTGACCGATCGTTCCGATGTTCACGTGCGGCTTGGTCCGCTCGAACTTGGCCTTAGCCACTGGGTCCTCCTCAGGACGTTCAATGCAGAGTGACGGGCGCTGGATTGCGACCGGTTCTCTACGGGGATGGTTCTCAGGTTACTAGAGAGTCGGTATTGAGTTTGAGCGGATGCCGGGAACCCGGCCGGGGCGCGGACCCCCGGCATCCACGAGGGCGGTGTTACTCGCCCTTGTTCTTCTGGACGATCTCGTCGGCGACGGCCTTCGGCACGTCGGCGTAGCTGTCGAACTCCATCGAGTAGACGGCGCGACCCGAGGTCTTCGAGCGCAGGTCACCGATGTAGCCGAACATCTCCGACAGCGGGACGTTGGCCCGCACGACCTTGACGCCGGCGGCGTCCTCCATGGACTGGATCTGGCCACGACGCGAGTTCAGGTCGCCGATGACGTCGCCCATGTACTCCTCGGGGGTACGCACCTCGACGGCCATGATCGGCTCGAGGATGGTGGGGTTCGCCTTGCGGACCGCCTCCTTGAAGCCCATGGAGCCGGCGATCTTGAACGCCATTTCCGACGAGTCGACGTCGTGCGAGGCACCGTCGAGCAGGATCGCCTTGACGCCCACCATGGGGTAGCCGGCGAGCACGCCGACGTTCATGGCGTCCTGGAAGCCCTGGTCGGTCGGCGCGATGTACTCGCGCGGGATACGACCACCGGTGACCTTGTTCTCGAACTCGTAGGTCTTGTCGGCCGTGACCTCGAGCGGCTCCAGCGCGAACTGGATCTTCGCGAACTGACCCGAACCACCGGTCTGCTTCTTGTGGGTGTAGTCGTGACGGTCGACCGCCTTGCGGATGGTCTCGCGGTACGCCACCTGGGGCTTTCCGACGTTGGCCTCGACCTTGAACTCGCGCTTCATGCGGTCCACGAGGATGTCGAGGTGCAGCTCGCCCATGCCCTTGATGACCGTCTGACCGGTCTCCGAGTTCTGCTCGACGCGGAACGTCGGGTCTTCCTCGGCGAGCTTCTGGATGGCGACACCCAGCTTCTCCTGGTCGGCCTTGGTCTTGGGCTCGATCGCGACCTCGATGACCGGCTCCGGGAACGTCATCGACTCGAGGACGACCTGGTTCGACGGGTCGCTCAGGGTGTCACCGGTCGTGGTGTCCTTCAGACCGATGACGGCGTAGATGTGACCGGCGGTCACGGAGTCGACGGGCATCTCCTTGTTGGCGTGCATCTGGAAGATCTTCCCGATGCGCTCCTTCTTGCCCTTGGTGGCGTTGACGACCTGCGCACCCGAGTCGAGGTGACCCGAGTAGACGCGGATGTAGGTCAGACGGCCGAAGAACGGGTGCGTCACGATCTTGAACGCCAGGGCCGCGAACGGCTCCTCGCGGTCGGCGTGGCGCTCGATGACGACCTCTTCGTCCTTGGGGTCGTGGGCCTCGATGGCCGGCACGTCCAGGGGCGAGGGGAGGTAGTCGACGACCGCGTCGAGCATCGGCTGGACACCGCGGTTCTTGAAC
Organism: Microbacterium proteolyticum; assembly: GCF_029639405.1. Lineage (NCBI taxonomy): Bacteria > Bacillati > Actinomycetota > Actinomycetes > Micrococcales > Microbacteriaceae > Microbacterium > Microbacterium proteolyticum. The sequence continues at coordinate 1,737,727 of NZ_CP121274.1, read as the reverse complement.
GCCGAACCGCAGAGCACGGGGTAGAGCTCGGAAGCGATCGTCAGCTTGCGGATCGCGCCCTTGATCTCGGCGACCGTGAGCTCCTCGCCACCGAAGTACTTCTCGAGGAGCACGTCGTCGGACTCGGCGACGGTCTCGAGCAGCTTGTGACGGTACTCGGCGGCCTTGTCGGCGAGGTCGGCCGGGATCTCCTGGATCTCGTACTTCGCACCCATGGTCACGTCACCCTTGGCGTCGCCGGGCCACACCAGGGCACGCATCTCGACGAGGTCGATGACGCCGACGAAGTCGTTCTCGGCACCGATGGGGAGCTGGATGACGAGCGGCTTGGCCTTCAGGCGGTTGACGATCGTGTCGACCGTGAAGTAGAAGTCGGCGCCCAGCTTGTCCATCTTGTTGACGAAGCAGATACGGGGGACGTCGTACTTGTCGGCCTGGCGCCACACCGTCTCGGACTGGGGCTCGACGCCCTCCTTGCCGTCGAAGACGGCGACGGCACCGTCGAGCACGCGCAGCGAACGCTCGACCTCGACCGTGAAGTCGACGTGCCCGGGGGTGTCGATGATGTTGATCTGGTTCTTGTCCCAGAAGCAGGTGACGGCGGCGGAGGTGATCGTGATGCCACGCTCCTGCTCCTGCTCCATCCAGTCGGTGGTGGCGGCACCGTCGTGCGTCTCACCGATCTTGTGGTTGACGCCCGTGTAGAACAGGATGCGCTCGGTCGTCGTCGTCTTGCCGGCATCGATGTGCGCCATGATGCCGATGTTGCGGACCTTGTGGAGGTCGGTGAGCACGTCTTGTGCCACGGGTGTCTTCCTTACCTGTTGGGAGGTTGATGCCGGGCCCATCGGAGGGTCCGCGACCGGGGTTCGGTCGCGGACCCTCCGCGGGTGTTACCAGCGGTAGTGCGCGAAGGCGCGGTTCGACTCGGCCATCTTGTGGGTGTCCTCGCGGCGCTTGACCGCGGCACCGAGGCCGTTCGAGGCGTCGAGGATCTCGTTCTGCAGACGCTCGGTCATCGTCTTCTCACGACGACCCTTCGCGTAGCTCACGAGCCAGCGCAGCGCGAGGGTGTTCGCGCGGTGCGGCTTGACTTCGACCGGAACCTGGTAGGTCGAGCCACCGACGCGGCGGCTCTTGACCTCGAGGGTGGGGCGCACGTTGTCGAGCGCCTTCTTGAGGGTGGCGACGGCATCCTGGCTGTTCTTCGCCTCGACGCCACGGAGGGCGTCGTAGACGATCGACTCGGCCAGCGACTTCTTGCCGTCGACGAGGATCTTGTTGACGAGCTGGGTGACGACGGGAGCGCCGTACACCGGGTCGTTGACGACGGGACGCTTCGGGGCGGGACCCTTACGAGGCATGGTTCTCAGCCCTTCTTCGCGCCGTAGCGGCTGCGAGCCTGCTTACGGTTCTTGACAGCCTGGGTGTCGAGCGCACCGCGGACGATCTTGTAACGGACACCGGGGAGGTCCTTCACACGACCACCACGGACGAGCACGAGCGAGTGCTCCTGCAGGTTGTGGCCCTCACCGGGGATGTAGGCCGTGACCTCGGTGCCGTTGCGCAGCTTCACGCGGGCGACCTTGCGCATCGCCGAGTTCGGCTTCTTGGGGGTCGTCGTGTACACGCGGGTGCACACGCCGGCCTGCTGGGGGTTCGACTTCAGCGCGGGAGCCTTGGTCTTCGAGACCTTCGGCGAGCGGCCCTTGCGAACCAACTGCTGAATGGTTGGCACGTTCTCTCCTTGTTTGTGCTGCACGGTGACAGCGTCGTGTCTCCCCCGACTCGGTGCGGATCTTGCGATTCGTGACGTGTCGGGCTCACGTGTGATCCACCGCGCGCCAGAATGATCGGACGCGATTGTGGTGGATATGCCGTGGGGGTGACCTGTTCGCAGGCCCTTCCCTGAGATGGTGCGAGCGTTGTTCCGTGCCGCAGACCCGGAGGCATGACGCACGGCGCGCGTGAACGCACACCCGCTCAATGATACGCGCCCGGAAGGGTGCGGGCAAACGTGTGCGGTCCGACGCTCAGCCCATCAGCAGGAACAGGATGATCGCTGCGGCGACGACGACCGCCGCGACCGTCACCGCGAGCACCAGACCGCGGATCCGAGCGCGCCGGCGCGTGCGCGGCCGTACCTCGGCGGCATCCGGCGCGTCGGTCGGGCGTGCGGGCGGGACGGCGCGGGTCACGCGGATCGCCTCGTCCGCACGGGGGCGGTACAGATCGTGATCGCCGACGGGGACACGCGCCGCGCGGGGCACAGGAGCGGGGTCCCCCGACGGGATCTCGGGAGTCTCGGCACGGTCACGCGATCTGCTGCGGCGCGTGCCCGTCGCGGTGTCCTCGTCGACCGTGGATGCCTCGTCCGCGGTGCTCGCGGGAGTGGGCTGCGCGGGCCCGGTGGCACGCCGCCGACCGGGAGCGGTGGTCTCGTCGACGGCCGGCTCGTCCGAAGGATCGGGAGCACGCCGTTCGCGCGCCACGCGGACCGTCTCGTCGGCGGGGACGTCCGACGGGACGGACTCCGGCTCGGGCGCCGGACGGACCTGCCGCACCTGGACCGTGTCCTCCGCCGGCGCATCACGCGTCACGCGGACGGTGTCGTCCACCGGCGCGTCACGCACGACACGGACCGTGTCCTCCGCCGGAGCATCACGAACGACACGGACCGTGTCCTCCGCCGGCGCGTCACGAGCCACGCGGACGGTGTCCTCCCCCGAGGCGAGCCGAGCGGAAAGTGCGGTGTCCTCGTCGATCTCGTCCGCGTCGACCGGGGCGGAGGGGCGAGTCGGCCAGGCGCGCAGGCGGCCCGCCCACAGGGTGACCTCGTCCGGATCGTCGGGGACGTCGTAGGGGCCGCTCACGGTTCCCTCCTCGTCAGTCGCACCTCCGCGTCACCGAGGAAGAACCGCTCGCCCGCCTCGATCTCCTCACCGGGAGGGGCCTCCACCTCGGTGCCCATGAGCGTCGCGAACAGCACGCCGTTCGTGGAGTCCAGGTCGGTGACGAACCAGGTCTCGCCGCGCAGCTGCAGTCGGGCGTGGGTCTTCGAGACGGTGCGGGTCTCGTCGGCGATCGGCACGAGCTGGGCGTCGGGGTGCGCGGCATCCGGAGTCGGCCGGCGTCCGAGGATCACCACGTCGGACGTCAGGTCGACGGGCACGCCGTTCGGCGGCACGAGAGCCCACGGGATCCGACGGCGCCGGGTGACCACCGTGCGGTCGAGGGCATCGAAGTCGGCGTCATCGGGCTCGGCGGGGAACTCCGGCTGCGTGTAGAGCGCCGACACCGACGTGCGCGCCGATCGCGGCGCACCCGCGTGCGGGGCATCGGCGACGGCGGACACCGCCTCCGAGAGCTCGGGGAAATCCTCGTCCGGCCCCTCGTCCGCGGGCGCGGGCACGGGGGTGCCGCCCGGCGCCGGACGCGTGAGCGGTTCGTCGATCGCCGCATCCTTCTCGGCAGAGGGGGGCGACGGCGCGCGCCACTGCTCAGCGTCGTCCGGTGCGCCCACGGGGACATCGGGCTCGCGCTCGGAAGGGGCGACGGCTCCGGCCGACGCGGCGGGGCGGGCGCGCGACGGAACGGCCGGGGTGAGGGGGGCCGCGCTCCACGGGGCATCCGCTTCGGCAACGGGCGACGAGGCGGGGGGTTCCTCGCGGGCGCCCGCGGGCGGGTCGGCCGGTGCCCGCAGGGCCGCGAGCGCCTCGGACACGGAGGTGCGGGCGTCCTCGGGCGGCGAAGTCTGCGAGCGATCCGACTCGTCGACCCGCGCATCGGAGGGGGGCGGCGCGGACACCGGCGCGCCCGGAAGCGTGGGCGGTGCCCAGTCCGTGGGCGGCGGTGGCGCATCCGCGAGCGACGGGGACACCGCCGAGAAGGGCAGGGCGATCGGCTCCGACACCGGCGGCGGAGCCGGTGCGTCCTCGCGCCCGGCGTCGTGCGGTGTCGCCGGGAGCTCGGGCGTCCACCCACCGATGAGGGGGACGTAAGGACCCGCGAAGTCCTGGCCGCGTCGCACCGGCGCGGAGTTCTCGTCGATGCCGCCGGAGCGGCGGACGCCCGGGGTCTCCCCCACCCAGCGCGCGGCGCCGAATCCCAGGATGCTCGCCCACACGACGCCCAGAAGCGCCCCGAGGACGGTCATGCCTGCGCCACGATCGAACCCGCGGTTGACGCGGTGCACCGCGACGATGAAGACGACGGCGAAGGCCAGGGCGCCGAACAAGGGGATGAAAATCAGCAGGATGAGCCACGGCGAGAACCCGCCGATCTTCAGGATCGTCCCGAGGTTGACGAACGGGACCCATGCCTTCCAGGTCGACTCCCCCGTCTTCGCGAACACGGCGGCGAGCGCCAGCGCGTACCAGACGTACACGATCACGAAGAGGAGCAGCGTCAGCGCTCCCAGGAGTACACCCGTGGAATCGTTCATGTCGTCTCGCGCCGCCCGGCGGGCGGGCGCTTCCCCCTCTCGTCGCGGTGCGGCGGCCGTCGGCGCATGGGGCTCGGGGCGAAGAACCGCAGGAACGATCTCAACGATACGGCCGCGCGGACGCGGCGCCACCAGCCGCGCTGACGCGTCAGCACGCGGCGCTCGTCCTCCACGATGCGCCAGAACTCCGCCGCCTCGTCGGCCGTCACGGTACGAGACGAGAAGACGGCCCGGTCCGCATCCTCGGCGAGTCGCCTCCCCGACGGGGTGTCGAAGGACTCCGCCACCTCGCGCCGGGTCGAGGAGGGCCGCGGGTCGCGGCCGGCATCCACCCCGGCATCCACGTACTCGTCCCACCCGCCGGCGATCGAGACGCGCGGATCCGGGTCACGGCGACGACCGCGACGACGGACGGCCTTGGCCACCACGACGGCGAGGAACGGACCGAACACGATCAGCGCGACCAGCAGCGCGATACCGCTGATCCGCAGGATCGGCCAGAGCCACGCGAGATCGAGCCCGTCGTCGTTCCTGTCGTCGTCGGTGAGCGCGTTGTCCTCCTGCACCGGGTCGGGCGGAACGACCTCGTCGACGGTGTCCGGGCGCACCTCGGTGACGTTCTCGGGGTCGCGCTGCTGCGTCACTTCGAGGCTGGGCGAGAGCTCCCACTGCGGGGTCGCATCGATCGCGGCCCACCGCCCATCGACGTCGCGCACCTCGGTCCACGCGCTCAGATCCCGCGCGCGGCATTCGCCCGCCTCGCACGTCGCCACACCGGCGTCGCTCGAGGTGAGGCGCGTGCCGACGACGACGCGCGCGGGGAAACCGAGCTCCTCGGCGACGAGCGCGGCGGCGACGGCGAACTGCTCGTCGTCGCCGACGGCGGCGACGTAGTTGCCGGTCGACTGCGCGCGCGGGTCGTCCTCGCGTTCGAGCAACCGCTGGAACATCGTCTCGATGCGCGCCAACGAGTGGCCCGACGCGCTCGGCTGCAGCTGGTAGCCGACGAGGTCCGTCGTCCACTTCGGTGCCGGCGCACCGGCGGCCGGGGCGAGTCCGTGGCTCAGGTAGCCGCGATCGCGCAGGAGACGGATCAGCGCGACCAGATCCGCACCAGAGCTCCCGGTAGCGTGCTCGTCGACCCACCGACGAAGGTTCTCCCCGCCCGCCACGCCACCGTCGACACCGGATGCCGTGAAGGTCGCCGGGTCGACATCGGTCGGCTCCACCGCGGAGATCGTGTACGCGTCGCCGGGGATCAGTCCGCCGTCCGCGATCTCGACGCCGGCCTGGGCATCCGCGCTGTAGTAGAAGCGGTCGGCGAGGACGTTCCGGCGGTCGCCCTCGAACGTCGCCGACACGAGTCCGGCGGCCGTCGGCATCCAGATCCCGCCCAGGTCGCCGATCCGGATGTCGGCCTCCACCGCGCGGCCGGAGCCGGCCGGCAGGCTCGAGGGCACCCGGACGAACGCTCCCTGCCTCGAGCCGGAGGAACGGTAGACCTCACCGTCGTACACGTCCAGGGTCGCCACACGGATGCGCTCGGGCGCGGTGCCGGTGCTGTCGACACGGAACAGCACGTCCTCGTCGCGGGCGTCGGAGAACATCGCCCGGTACTCGGAGAGCGGGCTCACCGCCTCGGCGATCTGACGCTCGGGACCCGCGGCGGATCGCAGCACGCGGCGATCGGCATCCTGCGCGGCCCACGGCACGACCGCCACGGCGGCGACGACGGCCACCACGACCATCGCCGCCCCCAGCGCCGCACGGCGCCGATCGGTGCGCGAGCGCCGCCGCGGCTGGGCGACAGCGCCGCTCTCGCTCGCCCGACGGAGCGCGCGCGTGCGTTCGTCGCGCGTGCGCCACGCGAGCCACAGCACCGCCGAGAGGACGGCCGCGACCCCGATACCGGTCTCGACGGGGGCCGCGAGCCACAGCGGGCCGACCGTCAGTGGCGCGCTCGTCGAGGTGCGACCGAAGAAGAGTCCGAACCCGCTCATCGCGAGCCCGCTCACGACGGCGAACGGGGCGAGTCGATCGGAGCGGAGGGCGAGCCCGAGGGTCGCCGCCGTCCCGACCAGGAACACCAGGAGCGCCGGCACGAGGAGATTGCGGTAATCGCCGACGGGGAGCTCGACCGTCACCAGGTCTTTCCACGCGAGCACCACGCCGGCGAACGCCTCGCCAAGACCGCGCAGGATCTCCACCGGACCGCCTAGACGCGACGGCACGGCGAGCGGCACGGCCAGCACCGCGAACGCGCCGGCGAGGAGGGCGGCGGTGGCCCAGCCGCCCCAGCGGCGCCACGCACTCACCCCGACGAGCCCCGCCGAAACGGGCACCGCGACGGCCACGAGGACGAGGAATGTCGGCGACGCGTACACCGGCCACGCCGCGACGGTGGCCAGGAGAACGGACACGCCGGTGAACGCCCCCGCCGCGACGACGCGGGCACGTCGGGCCGGATCCGTCCGACGCGCGGAACCGCTCACGAGGTCGCCCCCCGCACGAGGAGGCCCGCGAGATCGTCGAGCGTGCCGATCGTCAGGACCGTGAGGCCCGCGACGCTCCGCATGCGCGGGTGGGCCCGTTCGTCGCACACGACCGCCGCGACGGCGGTGTCGGAGGGGAAGGCCAGCGCAGCCTGACGCAGCCGCCCGATCGACACGGCGGAGCCGACGACCACGAACGCGATCGACAGCCTCTCGTTCGCCTCGGATGCCAGGCGGCAGACGTCCTCGACCGGCATCGTGTTCTCGTGATGGGCGATCGCACTGAAGCCGTCCAGCATGGCGCGCGGCGTCGCCGTCGGGACGTGCCGGATCGCGCGGAGCCGGCCCTTGACGACCCGCGGGATCTCGGTCCCGGTCACCACGTCGATGTCGCGCGCGTCGCGGACGGCACGGAGCCCCAGCGACGCGGCGGCCGACACCGCGAGCTCGTACTCGTCGGCATCCGCGTACTCCTGGGTCGCCGCGGCCAGCACCACGGCCATCCGCGACCGTCGCGACTCCTCGTACTGCCGCACCATCAGCCGCCCGGTCTTTGCGGTCGACTTCCAGTGCACCTGCCGTCGGGAATCCCCCGGGACGTACTCGCGGATCGCGTGGAAGGACATGTCGGCGTCCACCAGCCGCCGGGTGGCGCTGCCCTCGAGGTCGCGGATCAGACCGGCACTCGTGGACGGGAGTCCCACCGTGCGCGGGTGGACGTACAGGTCGTGGATGTCGTCGAACGCGTGCTCACGGCGCAGCAGACCGACCGGGTCGCTGCGGACCGTCGTCACGGGTCCGATGCGCACGACCCCGCGGGGCAGGGGCGGGATCTCCAGGGGCTCGGTGACACCGTGGCCCGGCCGCAGCAGCGGGACGGCGAACTCCACCAGACCCCGGCCGACGGGGATGTCCAGGCGCCCCGGGAGCGCGGGGCGACCGCTGGAATTGCGCACGCCGATCTCACCCGTGACCCCGTGCCCGGCGACGACCCGCTCGTGGGTGAGCGACAGATCGACGTCGTACGCGCGTGCCCCGAAGAGGAACGGGACGCTCATCATCAGCAGCAGCAGCGCGACCGATCCGGCCACCATCCACTCCACCCAGCCGAAGATGAGGCCGAGGACCAGCCCCGCCGTGGCCGCGACCGCCACGACCGCGCCCGCCGGTCGGACCGTGCGACCCGCCCACCGCGCCGCCGCCTCTCCGGCATCCACCATCGTCTGCCACACCTCGGCGGCGCGCACGGCGGCGCGCACCAGCCGACGGGTGCGACGGGTCGACGTGGACGTGATCGAGGTGCGCGAACCGGTCCCGACCGTGCCGGCGGAGGTGCGCGTCAGCCGCGACTCGGTGAGGCTCACGTCGGGCACGACGTCACCCCCCTGTGGCGGAGGATCGGGCGGGCGTGCACGGCTCAGGCGCTCTCGCGCTGCGTGGGAGGCACGGTGTCCAGGAGCACCTGCCCGACGACGGCCTCCTGAGTGACACCGTCGAACTCCGCCTCCGGGTGCAGGATCAGACGGTGCGAGAGCACTGCGACGGCCAGCGCCTTGACGTCGTCGGGGGTCGCGTAGGTGCGCCCCTGCGCCGCGGCGCGCGCCCGCGTCGCCCGCGTCAGAGCGAGCGCGCCGCGGATGCTGACCCCGAGCCGGACCTCGTCGGCCGAGCGGGTGGCATCCACGATCCGGGCGATGTAGTCGAGGACCAACGCGTCGACGTAGACGCTCGCGGCGAGGTCGGCCATGCCGACGAGCGCCTGCGGCGTGATGATCGGACGCAGATCCGCGGTGGCGACCGGAGCGCCGTCCAGGATGCGGACGGTGGCGGCGTGGTCGGGGTATCCGAGCGAGGTGCGCAGCAGGAACCGGTCGAGCTGCGCCTCGGGCAGCCGGTACGTTCCCGCCTGCTCGACCGGGTTCTGCGTCGCCAGGACGAGGAACGGCACGCCGACCTCGCGCGAGACGCCGTCGATGGTGACCCGCGCCTCCTCCATGACCTCGAGCAGGGCGGACTGCGTCTTCGGGCTCGCGCGGTTGATCTCGTCGGCCAGGACGATGTTGGCGAAGATCGGGCCGGCGTGGAACTCGAAGGTGCCGGTCTTCTGGTCGTACACCGTGATGCCGGTGATGTCGCCCGGCAGCAGGTCGGGGGTGAACTGGATGCGGGTGTTCGTCCCCTGCACCGACTGCGCGATCGCGCGCGCGAGCGAGGTCTTGCCCGTTCCCGGGACATCCTCGAGGAGCACGTGCCCGTCACTGAGCATGGCCGTCAGCACGAGCTCGACGACGTGCCGCTTACCGAGCACGGCGCGCTCGACGTTGTCGGCGATCTGCGCGAAGGTCTGGGCGTACCAGGTCGCCTGTTCCTGGGTGATCGTCATGGCGGTGCGTCTCTCTGTCGGGGGGATCGGGAGGGTCAGGGGGTGGTGGGGGCGGACGGATCGTCCGAGGCGGTACCCGGCTGGCACGTGCCGCTCGTCTCGAGGACCGCTTTGTCGAGGCCCCAGCCGCGGGCGGACCAGTCGACGGTGACCAGGACGTTGGTGACCGTCGTCGCGCCCTTGGGGACCAGGTCCGACCCCTCGGGCGGGGTGAGGACCTTGCCGTTCTTGTCGGTGTAACGGGCGGCCGCGCGGTCGAGGCTCACCGCGGCCTGGTCGTTGCTCGAGTCCGATGACACCTGGAGGCGTTCGCCGGCGACACAGGATGCCACCCGGGTACTCGCCTGCACCTGGTACGGCGCACTCCCCGACGCGGGCGCGACCCGACCGGTCTCGGACTCCGTGCCCCAGAGCTGGTGCCGGAAGTAGACGCCGATGTTCGGGTCGGATCCGAACACGCTCGAGGTTCCGTCGGAGAAGTTCCTGTACTTCACGTCGTTGAGCCGCGGAGGCTTGCTGCCCTCGACGATGCCGGAGATGCGCCACCGCGCGACGGATCCGTTCTCCGCGTAGACGGGCCGTGCCCCCACCTCGAACGTGTATCCGCGCGGTGCCGCGGTGTCCTGGGCCACGCGGTACTCCTGCGTCACGCTCTGCGACCCGTACGAGGTGCCGTCGTAGCTGGACTCGACGCAGAAGGTGAAGGTGTACGCGACACCGTCGAGCTTGCCGGGGAAGTCGCGCCGCGGACCGTCGTCGCCGACGCGGCAGAAGCCGCCCTCGACGATGCCGTACCGGAGCTTCGAGTCGGTACCGTTCTGCCGCGCGGTTCCCTCGACCGTCACGGTGGAGACCCCGTCGCCGGTCGAGCGCGAGGTGATCGTCATGTTGGGCTCGAGCGGCGCGCCCACACCGTGCGCCGAGAACGTGAGCGCCCCGCCCTGCGCCGAACCGCCGAGTCCCGCCGGGACCTGGAAACGCGACGTCGGGGTGACCGTGATCTGCGTGCTCGAGTTGCTGCCGACCTGGAACCCGTCGACCCGCACATCGTCCTGGTTGCGCCCCACGCTGACGGTGCGCGTCTCACCGGCCGCGCTGCGGATCTCGAGCTGCCCGGTCTCGGCGGACTCGACGCCGCGGATGACGAGGTCGGCGACGTTGCCCTCGCCACCGCGCGTGACGACGGGGGTGAACTCCCCGGATCGGGGCTGCGCGGGCGGATCGTACGCCCACCCGTTCGTGCGCACCGAACCGCTCGACTCGCCCACCGCGTTCACCGCGGTGACGACGTACTCGCGCTGTTCCCCGTTGGGTGCGCTGATCGAAGGGCACGAACCGTCGGGTCCGCACTCCGCGACGACCTGCCCACCGAAGCGCACGCGGAACCCGGTCAGCGCGGGATACGCCCGTCGGGCCTCTCCGGGGTCGATCCGCAAGGTGAGCGATCCGTCCGCGTAAGCCGTCTGGCGGACGCTCGCAGGCGCGCGGGGGAAGCCCTGGAGATCCAGCACCACGCGGGCGTCGCGCGTCCCGGCGGTCGAGCGCCCCTGGGCGTCCTTGAGCGTGACCGTGGCCGCGCACGTGGCTCCCGGCGCGTCGGCCGTCCACGAGGCCCGCACGCTCGCCGACGAAGCGACGTCGAATCCGACCCCGGCGCACGCGCTCGTGGGACGCACGCTCACGACCTCGAGCGGGGTGCGCGGCAGCGGATTCACCTCGCCCGGCAGCCCCACCGCGTCGATGGTGCAGCTCGAGCCGGATGCCTGCGAACACTGCAGCGTCGTCGTCCCGCCCTGCGGAAGGGTCGACGGGGCGGCGCCGACGCGCAGCAGAAGACGTGCGGGCGCGACCGCCTTGTGGCTCGTCACCGACACGATCGCGGCGTTCTCGCTGCCCGGGACGGCGCGGTCGGCGCCGGTGACGGTCACGATCGAGCCGTCCAGCGTCACGGACGAGAACGCGGACCCCGAGTATTCGAGCGCGTACCGGATGCCGGCCCAGTCCTCGCGACCCAGCTGCCAGCCGGTCATGTTGCGCAGGTCGAACGTCGCCGTCTCGCCCGGTCCCACCGTGAGCGAGCCGGGACGCAGCTCCGGCTGGGGCTCGCGCGCCACGACGCCGATCGGCACGGACAGCACCGTCCACTCCTCCGTGCCCGCGACGCGCACCGGCACCTGGCACGCGTCGGTCCACGGCGAACCGCTCCCCGCGTCGTAGCGGACGACGGTGCCGGTGACGCTGCAGCGTCCGTCGGGGCGCACGCCGGTCGTCGTGACGGCGGGACCGACTTCCAGGGTCGCCCTCCGCGGGACGGCGACGAGAGCCGCCATGTCGAACTCCACGGATGCCAGCTCGTCGACGCGCTGCGCGGACCCGGGCCGCAGTGCCAGAGTGAGGTCGTCGTCGCCGGGGACCCGCACGAAGGCGTACGTCGTGACCTCCTGGCCGCCGACGGTACCGGTCACGGCGAACGGGATGACGCGCCGCGTGGCGGGAAGCTCTCCCGAGACCCGTCGGCCGTCGACGCGGACACCGGTCGGCTCGCCCCAGAGCGACACGCGCAGGTCGCCCACATCGCCCCCCGACCAGGTCGCGCGGCCGTCGATCACGTCGACGCCCGAGACGAACTGGTCGCGGTCCTCGAGCGTGAGGACGGTGTCGGACACCACGGGATAGTCGGGCACGCTCTCGCGCACGACCTTGACCACGACCAGGCCGCGCCCGGTGTTCCCCGAATCCGACTCCACGTCGTAGAGGAACGACATCGTCGCGGAGGCCTCGCCGGCGCGGATCACGACCCCCGTCTCGGAGACGTTCTCGACCATCGCGTCCAGCCGCGTGTACTCGGGATTGTCGCTTCCGTCCACGAAGGTCTTCGGCAGATCCGGTCGCACGCCCGTCAGCTTCAGGCGACCCTGCGTGGGGTCGATGTCGTTCGCGAGCGGGCTCACGCGGATGCGGCTGTCCGCGCCGGCCTGCACCTGGACGTAGTCGGTGAACGTGATGGGACTCGGGTTGGCCTCGGCATCCAGGACTCCGATGCGGACCGTTCCCTCGCCCGTCGCGCCGGAGGGGTCGGACACGCGGTAGCGGAACGAGACCTGCCCCCGGTCGCCGGCGACGGAGGAGTACACGATGGAGGAGCCGTCGGCGGAGATCGAGGCGGTCCCCCGATCGGGCTGCGTCACGATGCGGTCGAGCACCACCGCGTCGCCGTCGGGGTCGGCGCCGAAGCTGCGGAACGGCACGGTCGTCGTGCCGCCGCTGAGGACCCGACCCTGCAGCGTGTCGGGAACGGGGGCGCGGTTGGCCTCGGGACCGAGGACGGTGATGCGCACGGTCGCCTCGTCCCACAGCGACGGCGTTCCCGTCGTGTAGACGCGGTAGGTCACCTCGTAGGATCCCGGCGTCGTCGGCGCGAGGTAGCGCAGCACACCGCCGGAGGCGAACGCGAGCCCGTCCACGGACGGAGTGGCCTGGACGGATGCCGGGTCGAGGGTGGGACGCCCGCCGGCCGGGGACACGTCGTTGTCGAGCACCGGGATGTCGGCCTGGGTACCGGCGCGCACGGTGACGGTGTCGTCGACGGCGATCGGGGCGATCTCGGGAGCGGGAGGGAGCAGGTAGACCGTGGCCTCGCCGCCGACGCGCGAACCCTCGTCGTCGGTGCCGTCGCTGACGGTGTAGGCGACGGTCCCGAGCAGACCCGGGCCGCCTTCGGCGGTGGATCCCGAGACCCGGAGGTCGTTCTGGCCGACCGTGTCGACCGTGAGGGACGCGCCGTCCTCCGCGGACGCGACGACGTCGCTCAGCAGGAGCACGCGTCCGGTCGGGTTGGACACCGCGGCGAACACGTCGAGCGTGGCGTCCTCCTGCGGCCGGACGAAGGCGACGACGGGGGCGGTCGACAGCTGGGCGGGGGCGTCACCGGGCAGCAGCGTGATCCGCGCGGTGCCGGTGGCGTCGCGTCCGGCCCCGGTGACGGTGAAGTCGACGCGGTAGACGCCCGGCTGCGACGCCGAGAAGTCGAACGTCGTCGTGCCGCCGACGACGGTCGCGGTGGCCTGCGCGTCGTCGAGGACGCGGACCGAACCGATGGTCACGTCGCCCGCCGTGCCGGTCACGTGGGGGCCGACGTCGACCGTGAGGGCCGAGCCGGCCGTGTCGACGACCGCGAAGGACTGCACCGCGAGCGCCGGGTCGGGTGCCACGCGGATGAGCAGCGGCTTCGTCGTCGTCGCGCCGCGGGTGTCGGCCACGGTCACGTCGAGCTGGACGGTCTGCTCTCCCCCGGACCCGTCGTCGGAGTGCTGGTAGACGACCTCGCCGGCCGGAGTGGATGCCACGCTCCCGATGCCGCTCGGGTTGTCGACCGACAGCAGCAGCAGCGGGTCGCCGTCCGGATCGACCCAGCCGGGGAGGACGGGGACGGTGATGGTGCCGCCGCGCGCGACCTCGGGCGTGGGCCAGGCCTGGAGGCACTTCTCGACACCGCACCAGACCGGGGCGGCATTGGAATCGTCGGGGGCCACCGCCAGGGTCACCGTCGTCGACGCGGAGGTGAGACCGTCGGCGGTGGTGCCGTCGGTCACCGCGTACGAGAACGTCGCCGAGCCGGTGGCATCCGGGGCGACCCGGACCGCGAGCCGCTGACCGTCGTCGGTGACGGAGAGACCGCCGAACCCGGGGTCGAGGCCCGTCACGCTCTCGGCCACGATGCTCAGGACGTCCTCGTTGGGATCGTGGTCGTTCAGCAGCACCGGCAGGGTGATCAGCCGCCCGGCGCGCACGCCGAAGCTGTCGGGCTCGGCGATCGGGGGCTTCGGGTCGAGCACGACGCTCAGCTGCTCCTCGCTCTGGACCGCGGCCTCTTCGGTGCGGTCGTCGAGCGTCCAGCTCTGGCTCGACGCGAGGAGCGTGCCGTCCGGAACGGTCCACACCCACCCGGTGCGGGTCTCGTTGAGGATCACGGCGTGGTCGGTCGCGACGAACACGGGCCTGCGCTGATCGGGCATGGTCGCCCCGCCGTAGGAGAGGTCGGTCTCGCCGGCATCCGATCGCCACAGGGTTCCGCGGGCGTCGCCGGGCAGGAGCCACGCGGCGTACGCCACTCCGTCGTGCTGCACGGGCTTGGCCGGCTGCCCGAGCACGTTGCCGCCCGCGCCGACCTCGCGCCGCGTTTCGCCACCGTCGACGGGGATGCTCCACAGCGACTGGTCGTCGGCGAGGTAGACGGAGCTGCCGCGCGGATCGGGGTCGCCCACGATGAGCTGCTCGGTGGTGTCGAGGTCGACCGGGTCGTGGCCGCGCACCCACACGCGGCCCGCGTCGGCGTCGACCAGCACCCACTGATCCCCCGCGGCGGTGATCACCGGGGAGGCGACATCGACCTCGAGGGCGTCGCGCCCCTTCAGCTCGTCGGCCTCGATGTCGTACCGGATCACCGAACCGTCCACGGACGAGTAGGCGAACAGCATGCCGCGGGCATCGACGGTCACGGCATCCGCGGTGTACGTGCGCGCGTCCTCGTCGCCCGCGGTCCCGAACGGGTCGAGCTCGGTGACCGACTGTCCGGCCCGGCTGAGTCGGCTCGCGTACAGGGCGCCACTGTCGGTGCGGTAGACGACGAAGTCGCCCGCCGTCACGACCGAGGTCGTCCCCGGCGGGGTGTCGGGAGCGGAATCGAGCTGTTCCTCCTGCAGGTCGACCGGCTGAGCCTCGTCGATGCGGGCGATCTTGCTGTAGCCGTCGGTGAAGAGGTAGGCGCCCTCCGGACCCTGCGCGACCTGGCTGGGGTTGCCGGCGGTGCGCACGGTGTCGAGTTCGCCGACCGTGGTGTTCACCCGGGCGTAGCGCTGCCCCTCGCCGGTCTGGAGGGCCCAGACCGCGGTGTCGACCTCGGGCGTCTCCTGCGCGTCGAGACCGGGCCAGACGATGCTGGCGGTGACGACGAGCGCCGCCGCGACGAGGGTCGAGGTGAGCCCCGCGATGGTCCGACGCTTCATCGGAGGACCCCGGTGGCCAGCAGTGCCACGACGACGACCGCGGCGGAGGCGACCAGGGTGGCCGCGGCGAGCACCCATGGCAGGACGCGGTGGGCCGAACGCGTGGGCGCGGAGATGTCGGTGTCCTCGTCACGGGCGAGGCCTGCGACCCCGGACGGATCGCGGAGCTTGCGGACGCTCTCACGCTCGACCCGGGAGCGTGCGGGGCCGCGCAGCGCACCGTCGGCGAAGTCGACCGCGCGCGCCGCGGGCGCCCATTCGGCCGCCGGCACCTCGAGGGGCGAGGCGGGGAGCCCGAGCTCGGACTGCACCTTCTGCAGAGCCTCCCCCACCTCGCGGGCGCTGGCGAAGCGGTCCGCGGGGCTGCGCGACATCGCCCGTGCCAGGACCGCCTGCAGCGCGGGCGGGACATCGGTGCGGGCGATCTCGGTGTAGGACGCGCGGGCGATGCGGCGGCGCAACTGCTCGCGGGAGTTCTGCCCGCGCTCGCGTCGCTCGAACGGGCTGTGGCCGGCCAGCAGCGAGTACACGGTCGCGCCCAGACTCCAGACCTCGCTCGACACCGTGCCGGCGGTCTGCTCGGCGATGACCTCGGGTGCGCTCCACGGGACGCTCATCGCGAGCATCTCGTCGGCCCCCTGCCGCACCAGCGACGACGAGATGCCGAAGTCGGCCAGCACCGGCGCCCCGAACGTCGTCACGAGGATGTTGCTGGGCTTCACGTCGCGATGGACGAGGCCGGCGTGGTGCGCCGACTCGAGGGCGCCCGCCATGCGGACCCCGATCGAGAGCACCTCGGCCACCGGCATCCGTTCCACCCGGTACCTCTGCGCGAGCGAGCCGGGGCAGTACTCCATGACGATGTAGGGCCGCCCGTCGGCCGAGATCCCGGCCTGGTAGACCGTGACGATCGAAGGGTGCGCCGAGAGGTGGGCGAGGACGTCGGCCTCGGCGTTGAACATGCGCAGGAGGTCGGGGTCGCGGACGTCGCTCGGCAGCACCTTCACCGCGACGTCGCGACGGGGCATGTCCTGCCCGTAGAGGAAGACGTCGGCGAAACCACCGGAACCGAGGGGACGGATGTAGGCGAGCCCCGGCAGGATCGGGGGTGACGAGGGCAGGCGCTGCGGCATTGTGCCCCCTCCCCGGAACTCGCGTCCGCCACACCTCGCGCGGACAACCCGGCAACTCTAACAAAGCCCCCTGATCCGGTCGGGGGCTTGTGGAGAGGGCTCAGGATGCCAGGGGACCGGGGTCGCGAGGATCGAACGGGGCGTCGAGCGAGCGCGAGAGATCGTCGAGCATCGCCGCGACCTGCGGCTCGACGTACTCCGCCACGGCCGCCTGGATGCGCAGCCGATGGTGCAGCAGCACCGCGCACACCTCCCGCCCGATCATGTTGGCGTAGTCGTCGGCGAGGCCGACCTCCTGCCGCAGCGCCGCCTTCGCGGCATCCGACAGCGGCGGGAGCGCGGGGATCGCGGCGTCCTCTTCCGCGGCCAGACCCGTCAGCGTGAAGAGGAACGGCGCACCGGGCTCGGGCTCCGGGTCCAGCGGCATCCCCTCGAACTCGGGCTCGAGGCCCTCGGCGGGACGGTACGAGCGACGGCGGTTGCGCGCCGCCTGCTGGTCGAGCTCGGTCTGCAGCATCGGGAGGTTCCGCGACGTGTACTCGGCGACGGCGTGGTCGACGATCGACTTCACACGCGTCGAGAGGCCGTGCTGCACGCCGTGCGGCACATCGGACCCGAGGCCGGCCGCCGACAGCACCGGCGAACCGAAGCACCGACGGCACGGGGCGACTCGCCCGCGATGATTCGCCGGCTCCCACCGGGGCAGCCACGCGAGCCAGGCGTCCACCGCCTGGCCGACCTGGGTCTCGAGCGACCGCTCCACGCTCCTACGCTAGTGCGACAGACCCCCGAGCGGCGGATGCCACGGCCCCCGGATCAGCGATCTTCGTCGTCTTCGCGCTCCCAGCGCCAGTGCGGGCGTTCCCCGCCGCTGCGGACGAGCAGGACTCCGAACGCACCGGCGACGAGGGCCGAGACCGCGACGACCGCACCCGGCCACCCGAGGGCCACCGCCCCCGCGGCGGCGAGCCCGCGCGCCGCATCACCCCCGGTGACCGCAGCGCCGATGGCGATCCCCACGGTCTCCCCCACGTACGCGCCGAGCGCGCACGGCACCGCCGTCAGATAACCGGGTGGGACGGCTCGCAGGCCCCACAGCAGCACGCCGGCGAACACCGACAGGGCCAGGAGCATGCCCGCTACGCCGGGCAGCGGCCCGAGCCCGCGCACCGGGATCACATCGGCGTCGAGGGCAAGGCTCGCCACGCCCAGACCGGCGATGGCCAGCGCGAGGAAGACGGCCGTCGCGAAAACGACGGCGACCGGCGGGGTCACCCCCGCCGGTCGCGGCGCGTCTGTCATGGCATCCGGTCTCAGCGGGCCAGCAGGGGCCCGGCTTCGAGGGTGCGCTCGTACTCGCGCTGCGCCTCGTCGTTCAGTTCCGTCACGCGGCGTCCGCGGCGGGCGACCCACGCCCCGAACCAGATGGTGAGCTCGCGGCCGAGGACGAACGCGACGATGGCGAGCGGCGCGAGGACGCTCTCCTGCAGGAGGTCGACGCCCTGGCGGTTCGTGAGCATCCAGAACGGCGCGGCGAAGAGGGCTCCCAGGAGGTAGCCGCCCCAGCTGATGACGCCGACCAGGAGGCCCCACACCACCCAGTGGCCCCATCCGCCGCGGTTGATGATCGCGCCGAGGAACCAGAAGCCCACGAAGAAGGCCACCGTGGGCACCCACAGGCTCCACGTGGTGAGGGCCGCCAGCGCGGCGTCCGCCAGGTCGGACGTCTGGATCGTGCCGAGCAGCAGCCCGAGGCCCAGGGTCGCGGCGAGGTACAGGACGGCGAAGACGAGGGTCGCGAGGAGACCGATCGCACCGGCCGCACCGCGGTTGCCCCGGGGACGCGGAGCCTCGGGGGCCTGGACGAAGATCGGCTGCGCGGCACCGACGGGCCGCGTCTCGTCCGCGTAGGCGGGAGCGACGGCGGTCGCCGCCGCGGCACCCGCGGCCGCGGCACCCGCGGCGGGGGCGGCGTCGGCACGGTGCTCTTCGCACACGGGCTCGGCGGTGGCGGTGTGCGAAGCGCCGGCTTCCGGCTCAGCCGACGCGGCGTAGGCCGCCCACCGGGCGTCCTCGTCCTCGAGATCGACGGAACGGTGCGCGGCGGGAGCCGAGACGGGGGTCTGGCTGCGCGGCTCGACGGGCGAGGCGTCGTGCACGGTGGTCGTGGCGGCGGGGGCCGCCGAGTCGTGACCGCCCTCGCGCTCGTTCCAGGCCGCGGCCGCTTCCTCCGGGTCGACCGCGTCGCGGCGGGCGGCCTCGGCGTCGGCGAGCCCCTCGTGGGCACGGCCGACGACGTCGTGCGCCTCTTCCTTGGGCTCGTCGACGGGGTCGCCGTACGACTGGGGGTCGCTCATCGGGGTCTCCTCACGCGCGCAGATATGGTGCGGCGCCAGGCTAACCCGCGCCACGGTCTGCGCGGCGGAGGCGTGCCGTCGTGTGTCGGTCTCGACCGTGTCGGCGGGTCCGCCTAGGGTGGGCGACATGACCGGTCGACCCCCCGCTGCGGCCCTCGCCGCGGTGCTCGCGCTGACCGCCGCGCTCGCGCTGAGCGCGTGCGCTCCCGAGCAGGGCACCGCGGAGCCCGCGCCCACCGCCGCCTCCCCGAGTGCGTCCGGCACCCCGGGTGGCACACCGATCCCCACGATCACCCCCACCGTCGCCCCGGCGGCGATCCCCACCGACTGCCGCGCGATCCTCACGCCCGACGTGCTGTCGCAACTCGGGTCGATCCCCTTGAACGATCCGGCACTCGGCCCCTCGGGGGTCCAGGCCGACGGATCCCTCATCTGCATCTGGCGCGATCCCGCCGCCGACACCACGGGCCTGGTGACCAAGATCACGCGCATCGACCGCGGCCCCGCCCTCGACATGCTCAACGACCTCGTCAACACCCAGGGGTTCAGCTGCTACACGCCCGACGACGGCACCCGCTGCGAGAAGACCTGGATCAACACCACGTACGCCGTCAACGACGGTCGCACGCTGTTCTGGCGCGACGACGTCCTCATCGACACCCAGTACTCCAACCTCGCCCCCACGGGCTACACGGCGAGCATCATCGCCGCGATCTACGGCTGACCCGTCGGCGCGCCCGGCCGGGCGCGCTCCGGCGCGGAGCGGGTGCGCGCGCGCCAGGTGCGCGGTACGGCCGCGGAGCCGGGCGTCGCCACAGGCATAAACGCGATTCGCACACATAAACGCGTGCTCCCCGCGTTTGTACGAGCGGATCGCGTTTATGCGTGTCGGGCACGGGCGCGGACTACTCGCCGAAGGCGCGGGATGCCACGATCGCGACGTACCCGTCCGGCATCCATCCGTCGAAGGTCGACGACACCCACCGGTCGCCGCGGACGTCGTGCACCTCCACGACGTCTCCGGCCGTGCGCTCGCAATGCTCGGTGTCCCCCGCGGTCGTGCACGCGAAGCCCTGACCGGTCAGCGTCGCCACCACGGCGGCAGCCCCCTCCGACGAGACCGTGGCGACGCTCGTCTCCAGCCACCGTCCCGACTCGCCGCGCCAGTGGCAGGTGATGACGGGCGTGCCGGCGGCCGCCGCGACCGCCTCGGGTGTCGACGAGGCTGCGGAGTGCCGCTGCGTCAGCAGCGCCTCGGGCGACCACACCAACTCCGACCACATCGGCTGCGTGTACAGGTCACGGCAGGTGGTGGCCGGCCCGGGGACGCGCGGGGCGTCCGTCCACGGCGCCGTCGTCGAGCCGGCCCGCAGCGTATCGCCGACGAAGGTCACCGCTCCGGGTACCCCCGGCGCAGCGAGGACCGCGAGGACCGCGACCACGGCCGCGCACAGCACGCCGACCGGCCATGCGATCCAGACGCTGCGTCCCGCGACTCGAGCCATCCGTTCCTCCCCGTCCACGGTAGGCGACCGACCCCGGCGCGTCGGCGCGGCGACACGCCGCGCGCCCAGACACGTCATCCGTCGGAAACGCGCCGGGCACGACGAAGGCCCCCGGCGTGAGCCGGGGGCCTTCGGGGATCAGGATGCCGCGCCGAGGCGTGGCATCCGTCTCACTCAGTTATACGTACCGGGCGTGAAGTCGTCCGTCGAGAAGCTGTCGAAATCGACGTAGCTCAGGTCGGCGTCGCTGTAGGCGCCGTCCGAGGCGAAGATGCGGTTGGGGTACCGCTCGCTCTTGGCCTCCTCCGTCGCCTCGACCGTGACGTTGCGGTACTTCGCAAGACCGGTTCCGGCGGGGATGAGCTTTCCGATGATGACGTTCTCCTTGAGGCCGACGAGCGGGTCGCTCTTGCCCTCCATGGCCGCCTGCGTCAGGACGCGGGTGGTCTCCTGGAACGATGCCGCCGACAGCCACGACTCGGTCGCGAGCGACGCCTTCGTGATACCCATCAGCTCGGGACGACCCGACGCGGGACGCTTGCCCTCGCCGACCGTCTCGCGGTTGATGGTCTGGTAGCGCTTGAAGTCCACCAGCTCGCCGGGCAGCAGGTCGGTGTCGCCGTGGTCGACGACGGTGACCTTGCGCAGCATCTGGCGCACGATGACCTCGATGTGCTTGTCGTGGATCGGCACACCCTGCGAGCGGTACACGCCCTGGACGCCGTTCACGAGGTACTTCTGCACCTCGCGGGCACCCTGCACGCGCATGACCTCCTTGGGGTCGAGCGTTCCGACCTGGAGGGGCTCGCCGACCTTGACGTGCTGGCCGTCCTCTACGAGGAGGGTCGCACGCTTCAGGACCGGGTAGACCACGGGCTCGTCGCCGTTATCGGGCGTGAGGATGACCTTCTTGGCCTTGTCGGTCTCGTCGATCGTGATGCGGCCGTCGGCCTCGGCGATCGGCGACGCACCCTTGGGGGTACGGGCCTCGAACAGCTCCTGCACGCGGGGCAGACCCTGCGTGATGTCGTCGGCCGACGCGGAACCACCGGTGTGGAAGGTACGCATCGTCAGCTGGGTACCGGGCTCACCGATCGACTGGGCCGCGATGATGCCGACGGCCTCGCCGATGTCGACGATCTTTCCGGTGGCGAGCGAACGGCCGTAGCACTTCGCGCAGACACCAACGGCCGACTCGCACGTGAGGACCGAGCGGACCTTGATCGACTCGACACCGCCCTCGACCAGCTTGTTGATGAGCACGTCGCCCACGTCGTCGCCGGCCTCGGCCAGCACCGTGCCCTGGGCATCGACGACGGCCGCGGCCAGGGTACGAGCGAAGACCGAGTTCTCGACGTTGGCGTCCTTGATGAGAGCGCCGGTCGAGTCGACCGCGGCGATCGGGAGCTCGAGGCCCTTCGACGTACCGCAGTCCTCCTCGCGGATGATGACGTCCTGCGAGACGTCCACCAGACGACGCGTGAGGTAACCCGAGTCGGCCGTACGGAGAGCCGTGTCGGCCAGACCCTTACGGGCACCGTGCGTCGCGATGAAGTACTCGGCGACCGACAGACCCTCGCGGTACGAGGAGATGATCGGACGCGGGATGATCTCACCCTTCGGGTTGTTCACCAGACCACGCATACCCGCGATGTTGCGGATCTGCAGCCAGTTACCACGGGCGCCCGACGAGACCATGCGGTTGATGGTGTTGTCGGCCGGGAAGTTGTCGCGCATCGCCTTCTGGACGGCATCCGTGGCCTCGGTCCAGATCTTGATGAGCTCCTGGCGACGCTCGGCGTCGGTGGTGAGACCCTTCTCGTACTGCGCCTGGACCTTCGCGGCCTGCTTCTCGTAGCCCGCGACGATCTCGCCCTTGTTCGGGGGCGTGAGGATGTCGCTCAGCGCGACCGTCACACCCGAACGCGTGGCCCAGTAGAAACCGGCGTCCTTGATCCGGTCGAGCGATGCCGCGACCTCGACCTTGGGGTACTCCTCGGCCAGCTTGTTCACGATCTGCGACAGCTTGCCCTTGTCGGCCTGCTCGCGGACGAACGGGTAGCCCTTGGGGAGCGTGTCGTTGAAGATCGCCTGACCGAGCGAGGCATCCACGAGACCGTGCTTCTCGTAGCCCTCGGGCGCCTGGCCCTCGAGGAACGTGAGGCCGGGGATGCGGATGCGCGCCTTGGCCTGCAGGTCGAGGGTGCCCTCGTCCTTGGCCAGGATCGCCTCGCCCACCGAACCGAACGCACGGCCCTCGCCCACGGCACCCTCCTTGAGGGTGGTGAGGTGGTGGAGGCCGATGATCATGTCCTGCGAGGGCAGGGTCACCGGACGGCCGTCGGACGGCTTCAGGATGTTGTTCGACGCGAGCATGAGCACGCGCGCCTCGGCCTGGGCCTCGACGGACAGCGGCAGGTGGACGGCCATCTGGTCACCGTCGAAGTCGGCGTTGAACGCCGCGCAGACGAGCGGGTGCAGCTGGATCGCCTTGCCCTCGACGAGCTGGGGCTCGAACGCCTGGATGCCGAGACGGTGCAGGGTGGGTGCACGGTTCAGCAGCACGGGACGCTCGCGGATGATCTCTTCCAGCACGTCCCAGACCTCGGGACGGTAGCGCTCGACGGCGCGCTTGGCGGCCTTGATGTTCTGCGAGTGACCGAGGTCGATCAGGCGCTTGATCACGAACGGCTTGAAGAGCTCGAGCGCCATCTGCTTGGGCAGACCGCACTGGTGGAGCTTCAGCTGGGGTCCGACGATGATGACCGAACGACCCGAGTAGTCCACGCGCTTGCCGAGCAGGTTCTGGCGGAAACGACCCTGCTTTCCCTTGAGCATGTCGCTCAGGGACTTCAGGGCGCGGTTGCCGGTACCCGTGACGGGGCGACCGCGGCGGCCGTTGTCGAACAGCGCGTCGACGGCCTCCTGCAGCATGCGCTTCTCGTTGTTGACGATGATCTCGGGGGCACCGAGGTCGATCAGGCGACGGAGGCGGTTGTTGCGGTTGATCACGCGACGGTAGAGGTCGTTCAGGTCGGAGGTGGCGAAACGGCCACCGTCGAGCTGGACCATCGGGCGCAGCTCCGGCGGGATCACCGGAACGACGTCGAGCACCATCGAGGCCGGCGACATGCCGGTCTGCAGGAACGAGTTGACGACCTTCAGACGCTTGATCGCGCGGATCTTGCGCTGGCCCTTGCCCTCGGAGATCTGCAGGTGCAGGCTCTCCGACTCGGCGGCCAGGTCGAAGGTCTCCAGGCGACGCTTGATCGACTCCGCACCCATGTGGGCCTCGAAGTACTGACCGAACCGGTCCTGGAGCTCGTGGAAGACGTCATCCTCGGGCTTCAGGGCGCCGACCTCGAGCGTGCGGAAGTCCTCCCACACGCGCTCGAGCTTGGCGATCTGCTCGTCCGCGTTCTTGCGGATCGAGGTCATGTCCTTCTCGGCGGCGTCCTTGACCTTCTTCTTCTGGTCCGCCTTGGCACCCTCGGCCTCGAGGGCCGCGAGCTCCTCCTCCAGCTTCGCAAGGCGAGCGGCGATGCGCGAGTCGCGACGGTCGCCGAGCGTCTTCAGCTCGAGACGGATGTTGTTCTCCTGCGTCGCCAGGTCGCGGTGACGAGCATCCTCGTCGACCGAGATGACCATGTAGGCGGCGAAGTAGATGACCTTCTCGAGGTCCTTCGGAGCCATGTCCAGCAGGTACCCGAGGCGCGAGGGCACGCCCTTGAAGTACCAGATGTGGGTGACGGGCGCGGCGAGCTCGATGTGGCCCATGCGCTCGCGACGGACCGAGGACTTGGTGACCTCGACGCCGCAGCGCTCGCAGACGATGCCCTTGAAGCGGACGCGCTTGTACTTGCCGCACGCGCACTCCCAGTCGCGCGAGGGTCCGAAGATCTGCTCGCCGAACAGACCGTCCTTCTCGGGCTTCAGGGTGCGGTAGTTGATGGTTTCGGGCTTCTTGACCTCACCGAAAGACCAACGACGGATGTCGTCGGCGGTGGCCAGGCCGATACGAAGCTGATCGAAAGTGGTTGATTCGAGCACTGGTTCTCCTGTGTCGGAATTCTGTTCGTTGCCTGGCCGGGTCAGATCTCGTCGATGGACGAGGACTCGAAGCGGCTGGAGATGTTGATGCCGAGCTCTTCGGCGGCGCGGAAGGCGTCGTCGTCGGTGTCACGGAGGTTGACCGCCGTGCCGTCGGCCGAGAGGACCTCGACGTTCAGGCAGAGCGACTGCATCTCCTTCATGAGCACCTTGAAGGACTCGGGGATGCCGGGCTCCTGGATGTTCTCGCCCTTGACGATCGCCTCGTACACCTTGACGCGGCCGAGGATGTCGTCGGACTTGATCGTGAGGAGCTCCTGCAGCGCGTACGCGGCGCCGTAGGCCTCGAGCGCCCACACCTCCATCTCACCGAAGCGCTGGCCACCGAACTGGGCCTTACCGCCGAGCGGCTGCTGGGTGATCATCGAGTAGGGGCCCGTCGAGCGAGCGTGGATCTTGTCGTCGACGAGGTGGTGCAGCTTCAGGATGTACATGTAGCCGACCGAGATGGGCGCCGGGAACGGCTCTCCGTGACGACCGTCGAACAGGATGGTCTTTCCGGTGGAGTCGATCAGTCGCTCGCCGTCGCGGTTCGGGATCGTCGAGTCGAGCAGACCCGCGATCTCGTCCTCGAAGGCGCCGTCGAACACGGGGGTCGCGACCTTGGTGCCGGGAGCGGCCTCGCGGGCCACCTCGGGCAGGTGCGCCGCCCAATCCGGGGTGCCCTCGACCTTCCAGCCCTGCTGGGCGATCCAGCCGAGGTGGAGCTCGAGGACCTGACCGAAGTTCATTCGACCGGGGATACCGAGCGGGTTGAGCACGACGTCGACCGGCGTGCCGTCGGCGAGGAAGGGCATGTCCTCGATCGGGAGGATCTTGGCGATGACACCCTTGTTGCCGTGGCGGCCGGCGAGCTTGTCACCCTCGGTGATCTTGCGCTTCTGGGCGATGTAGACCACGACGCGACGGTTGACGCCCGAGCCGAGCTCGTCGTCGCCGTCCTCGGCGTTGAACTCCTTGACGGCGATGATCGTGCCCTGCTCGCCGTGGGGCACCTTCAGCGAGGTGTCACGGACTTCGCGGCTCTTCTCGTTGAAGATCGCGCGGAGCAGGCGCTCCTCGGCCGACAGCTCGGTCTCGCCCTTGGGCGTGACCTTGCCGACGAGGATGTCGCCGGGACGCACCTCGGCGCCGATGCGGACGATGCCGCGCTCGTCGAGGTCCTTCAGCAGGTCGGGGCTGACGTTGGGGAGGTCACGGGTGATCTCCTCCTTGCCGAGCTTGGTGTCGCGCGCGTCGACCTCGTACTCCTCGATGTGGATCGACGAGAGCGTGTCGTCCTTCACGAGGTCCTGGCTGAGGATGATCGCGTCCTCGAAGTTGTGACCTTCCCACGTCATGAACGCCACGAGGAGGTTCTTGCCGAGGGCGAGCTCGCCGTTCTCGGTCGCGGGACCGTCGGCGATGACCTCGCCGGCCTCGATGCGCTCGCCGGCCGAGACGACCACGCGCTGGTTGTAGGACGTGCCCTGGTTCGAGCGGTCGAACTTGCGGAGGAAGTAGTCCTGCGTGCCGCCCTCGTCGAGCTGGATGGTCACGACGTCGGCCGAGACCTCCAGGACGACGCCCGACTTCTCGGCGGTGACGACGTCACCGGCGTCGATCGCGGCGAAGCCCTCCATACCGGTACCCACGACGGGCGACTCGCTGCGCACGAGCGGGACCGCCTGGCGCTGCATGTTCGCACCCATGAGGGCGCGGTTGGCGTCGTCGTGCTCGAGGAACGGGATGAGCGAGGTCGCCACCGACACCATCTGGCGCGGCGAGACGTCCATGTAGCCGATCTCGTCGACGGGGAACAGGTCGACCTCGCCACCCTGGCCGCGGCGGGCCAGGATGCGGTCCTCGACGAAGTGGCCGTCGGCCTTGAGGGCGACACCGGCCTGAGCGACGATGTGGTCGCTCTCCTCGCTCGCGGTGAGGTAGTCGATCTGGTCGGTCACGCGACCGTCGACGACGCGACGGTACGGGGTCTCGATGAAGCCGAACGCGTTGATGCGCGCGAACGATGCCAGCGAACCGATCAGACCGATGTTCGGGCCTTCCGGCGTCTCGATCGGGCACATGCGGCCGTAGTGCGAGGGGTGGACGTCACGGACCTCGACGCCGGCACGCTCACGGGACAGACCACCGGGGCCCAGCGCCGAGAGGCGACGCTTGTGGGTCAGACCCGCGAGCGGGTTGTTCTGGTCCATGAACTGCGACAGCTGCGACGTGCCGAAGAACTCCTTGATCGCGGCCACGACGGGGCGCACGTTGATCAGGGTCTGCGGCGTGATCGCCTCGATGTCCTGCGTGGTCATGCGCTCGCGGACGACGCGCTCCATACGCGACAGACCGGTGCGGACCTGGTTCTGGATGAGCTCGCCGACGGCGCGGATGCGACGGTTGCCGAAGTTGTCGATGTCGTCGACGTCGAGGCGGATCTCGGCGGCCTGGCCGTGACGCACGCCGTCGAAGGCGGTGTCACCGCGGTGCAGGCGCACGAGGTACTTGATCGTGGCGACGATGTCGTCGACGGTCAGCACCGAGTCCGACAGCGGCTTGTCGAGACCGAGCTTCTGGTTGATCTTGTAGCGACCCACCTTGGCCAGGTCGTAGCGCTTCGGGTTGAAGTAGAAGTTGTCCAGCAGCGCGCGGGCGGCCTCGGCGGCGACCTGCTCGCCCGGACGGAGCTTGCGGTAGATGTCGCGGAGCGCGTCTTCCTTCGTGAGGATCGTGTCCTTCGACAGCGTCTCCTCGATGGAGTCGAAGCCGGCGAACTCGGCGAGGATGTCCTCGCTGGTGAGGCCGAGGGCCTTGAGGAAGACGGTGACGGACTGCTTGCGCTTGCGGTCGATGCGCACGCCGACCTGGTCGCGCTTGTCGATCTCGAACTCGAGCCAGGCACCGCGCGAGGGGATCACGCGCGCCGAGACGATGTCCTTGTCGGAGGTCTTGTCGGGCGTCTTGTCGAAGTAGACACCGGGCGAACGCACGAGCTGCGACACGACGACACGCTCGGTGCCGTTGATGATGAACGTGCCCTTGTCGGTCTGGAGCGGGAAGTCGCCCATGAAGACCGTCTGGGTCTTGATCTCACCGGTCTGGTGGTTCATGAACTCGGCCTCGACGTACAGCGGGGCGGCGTAGGTCTTGCCGCGCTCCTTGCACTCTTCGATCGAGTACTTCTCGGGCTCGAGGTACGGGTTCGTGAACGAGAGCTGCATGGTCTCGCTCAGGTCTTCGATGGGCGAGATCTCCTCGAAGATCTCCTCGAGACCGCTGATCTCGGGCACATCGGTGCGCCCGGTCGCCTGGGCTTCGGCGACGCGCGCCTTCCAGGCCTCGTTGCCGACCAGCCAGTCGAACGACTCGGTCTGCAGCGCGAGCAGATCGGGAACGGTCAGCTTGTCGGAGATCTTCGCGAACGAGAGGCGGGATGCGCCGCGTCCGCTCTTCGGGGTGGTGGTGGATGCGTTGCTCGCAGCAGCCAAGGGAAAAACCTCCAGAAGCCCGGGCGAGGGGCTCGTGATTCCTTGTCGTCAGGTGGAGTGCGTTCCTGCCCCGATAACCTGCACGTCGCACACCGCGATGAAGCGGGGACGGGCAGGCTCAGCCGACCACCATATGAGGGCAGGGGGAATCGAGGAGCGCAAAGTCCAAGCATACGCGGGAGGACGCGCCGTGTCCAGTCGGATTCTTGACGACTTTGCGTACCTGCGGTATAACCGCGGGCGCTCCTCCCGGATTCCCGCGTCCGACCCTACCGAGACCCGCGGAAGCGCACGCGATCACCGGGCCGGACCTGCGCGAGACGGTCGAGCGCCGCATCCGTCACCACCGCGATCACGGGGTAGCCGCCGGTCACGGGCCCGTCGGCGAGCAGCACGACCGGACGCCCGTGGGGCGGTACCTGCAGGGCGCCGGGCCGCATGCCCTCGCTGGGGAGTTCGTCGTGCCGCACCCGTTCGAGCGCCGGACCGTCGAGACGGATGCCGACCCGGTCGGCGTCGCGCGAGACGGTCCACGTCGCCTCGCCCAGTGTTCGCCGGGCGGCGGGCGTGAACCAGTCGGCGCGCGGACCGGGGGCGAGGTCCACGTCGATCGAGGCTTCCGGCACGGACCACGGGAAGACATCCACGACGGGCATCGGGTGCGACGCCTCCCCCGCGCGCAGCACGTCGCCGGCGCGGAGCGCGGGCGGGCCGAGCGACGCGAGCACGTCGGTCGAGCGGGACCCGAGCGTCTCCGGTCCCGTGACCCCGCCGCGCACGGCGAGCACGAAGCGCGCACCCCCGCGGGCGACACCGATCGACAGCTCGGCGCCGGCGGGGAGGAACACCGGGGTGTAGGCATCCACCGCCCTTCCGTCGAGGTGGAGATCGCCGAGCGCACCCGTGACAGCGACCCACGTGTCACGCTCGGCGACGGCGCGGAATCCGCCGAGCACGATCTCGACGCCCGCGGCATCCTCGGCGTTGCCGACCAGGCGGTTGGCGATGCGGAGCGCTCCGCGGTCGAGCGCGCCGGACCGTGCGACGCCGAGCGCGGCGCGTCCGGGGCGGCCGAGGTCCTGCACGGTCGCGAGAGCGCCGGGGGCGACGATGCGGAGCGCGGGGAGGCGGGAGGGGATCTCGGGAACGGAGGATGCCGCGGCGGCATCCGCCCCTCCGCTCGCCGAATCCCCTCCCGTGGCGGTTGCCCCGGCCGCGGACACGGCCGCGCGCTGCGGCACGAACCGCACCCGGGCGCCGGGGGCGAGGAGCACCGGGTCGGCGGCATCCGGAATGAAGAGGGGAGCATCGGTGGTGCCGATCAGGCGCCAGCCGCCGGGGGTCTCGCGAGGGTAGGCGCCCGAGAACCCGCCCGCGAGACCGATCGACCCGGCGGGGACGCGGGTGCGCGGCTGCGCGAGCCGCGGGACGTCGTGGGGCCAGGCGTCGCTCACCAGATAGGCGAACCCGGGAGCGAAGCCCGTGAAGGCGACGGTCCACTCGGCGCCGGCGTGCCGCGCCACGAGGTCGGCGGGACGGATGCCGAGCAGGGCGGCGGTCTCCTCGAGGTCGGGGCCGTCGTAGCGCGTCGGGATCTCGACGAGGGCGCCGGGCGCCGTGGCATCCGGAGGGGTCTGCCCGACCGAGAGGATCCACGCCCGGACCGCGGCGGGGGCGATGCGGGCCGGGTCGAAGGCGACGAGCACGGTGCGGGCCGCGGGGACGAGGTCGTCGACACCCGCGGGTGGGCTCGCGGCGAGCGCCGCGTGGAGTCCCAGGACCCGGGCGAGATCGTCGACCTCGGCCAGGATCGCCCGCTCCCCCATCGGCCGCAGTGTCACCACGGCGCGCGGACCTCTATATGCGCCGCGTCCAGCGCCGCGCGCACGGCACGGGCCATGGCGACCGCGGCGGGGGTGTCGCCGTGCAGGCACAGGGACGCGGCATCCACGGTCAGGGTCGTGCCGTCGACGGCATCCACCGTCCCCTCGAGGGCCAGGCGCAGTGCGCGGTCGGCGACGCGAGCGGGGTCGTCGATGAGCGCTCCCGGCTGGTCGCGCGGCACGAGCCCGCCGCGTGCCGTGTACCCGCGGTCGAGGAACGCCTCGGGCACGAACGGGAGTCCCGCGGATGCCGCGGCCTCGACGATCGCACCCGGCAGGCCGAGCACGGGCAGGGGTCGGCCGAGGCGGGCGGAGTGGTCGGCGACCGCGGCGACGACCGCGGCGGCCTGCACCGGGTCGGCGGAGACCGCGTGGTACAGCGCACCGTGCGGCTTCACGTAGCGGAGGTCGGCGCCGGCGGCCTCCAGGGCGTCGAGCTGACGGGCCACGCTCGCGCGCAACTCGGACGCGGGCGGATCGCGGCGGATGCGGCCGAAGTTCGCGCGGTCCTCGTACGACGGGTGCGCGCCGATCGCGACGCCGAACCGCGCCGCGCGCTCGACCGAGGCCCGCATCGAGGCGTCGTCGCCCGCATGCCCGCCGCACGCGACGGAGGCGCTGCTGATGACCGCGAACATGGCTTCGTCGTCGGCGGTCGGCATCCCGTCGCGCGTCTCTCCGAGGTCGGCGTTGAGGTCCACGCCCCTCACGCTACCCACGCTTTGCGGGCGTGAGTCGCCAGGATTTGTCGCTTCGCCGGCCGCGGAGGCGACAAATCTTGGCGACTCACGCCCCAAGCGGCGGGGGTCAGCGGGAGCGGACGATCGCCGACCAGACCGGGAAAGCGGGGTCATGGGCGGGCCACACCTCGGACGACGGAGCCCGGTGCAGGGAGGCCAGGCGGGAGATCGCGCGATCGGCGAGCGCGGGGCCGTCGTCGCCCACCGTCGAACCGCAGCGGACCTCACGCTCGATGTTGTCGAGCAGGTCCGCGGCGTCTCCGGCCAGGACGACGGTGCGCTCCGGCAGCTCCACGGCGAACGACTGGTGCCCCGGGGTGTGCCCCGACGTGTCGATCGCGGTGAGACCCGCAGCCAGGGGCGTATCGCCGTCGAGCAGGCCGAGCGTGAGGCCGTCGCGGTCGAGGTCGGCGTGGAAGAGGAAGTTCCCGCGGGCGTCGGTGGTCTGGTTGACGTGCTGCCACTCCCTCCGCTGCAGCAGCAGCGGCTGATCGGGAGTGAGCAGGCGGGCGGCACCGGTGTGGTCGAAGTGCGAGTGCGTGAGCAGCGCCGCCGCGAGATCGCCGAGGTCGAGCCCCGCCTCGGCGATCTGGTCGACCAACGGGTCGCCGGGCGGAACGATCGGCGTGTAGTTCTCGTAGTCGAAGGATGCCGTGCGCGTCGCGCGGTCGCGGATGCGCGCCGGGTCGAACCCGCCGTCGACGAGCACCCACCCCTCGTCGAACACGACCGCGACCGCGGTCACCGGCTCCATGAGGAACCGGAAGCTGCTGCCGCCGTGGAGGGACACGGCCTCGGGGATCGGCTCGTACCCCACGACCATCGGGACCAGGCGCCGCGGCCGGCCGCCGAGCCGCAGCGGCGGCAGGTCGGCGTGATCGACGACCGTCGAGCTCACGCCGTCGCCGCCCGGTACGCGCGCCAGCCGCCGTGGGCGGTGATGTCGGTCGCACCCTCCAGCGCGACGGCCTCGCACAGGAAGCCGGCGACACTCGACCCGTCCGCAAGCACGGCGGAACCGATGCCCATGGGGGCGGGCAGATCCGCGACGAAGCGTCCGAACCCGGCGGCCGGAAGCCGCCACACCTCCCCCGCGATCGCGGCGCCGCCCTCGGCCGCGCGGGCGAGGCCCGGCTTCGGCGGAACCGTGTCGAGGGCGTAGAGCCGGTACTGCGCGGCGGTCTCGACCTCGGCGATAAATGTTCCGCCCGCGGCGACGAGCTGGTGGTTCAGCGGCTGCCCGCGCAGGTGCGCGCCCACGACGAGGAGGTCGACGGACGGCGCCTGGATGCGCTCGGCGAGCTGCGCGAGCGTGCGGTCGGCGAACGGCGCACCGGTGAGCATCACGCCGAACGCGCGGCCACCCACCACCCCGGCGGGGACGGCGAGGGCGCTCCTGTCGAGCAGGTTCGCGAAGTTCGTGTACCGGCCCATGCGGCTGTTCGCGCCGACCGGGTCGGCCGCGACCTCGTCGAGGGTCGGATGCCACGTGGTCGTCGGTGTGAGCAGCGCCACGGTCCCGTCGAGTCGGCGCAGCCCCTCCGCCCCGAGGCGGTCGAGACGCTCGCGGTCGCGGAAGTAGTCCGCGGCCCGCGCCTCGGCCCCGCCGAGCACGATCCCGGCCACCGTCGGGTCGAGGTCGGTGCCGACGAGCTCGGGGTGGGCCGCGATGAAGTCGCCGACGGCCGCGGTGCGCTCCGCGACGAACGCGCCGCCGTACAGCAGCGACGCCGCTTCGAGGAGCGGCGCGATATCGACCTCGACGATCTCCACGCCCGAGGCGGCGAGCGCGGCGACGACACCGGCGAAGGCTTCGGCCCAGCCGTCGGCGAGGCCCTCGAGGTGATCGGGCGTCGGGATGGCCACGCGCGGGCGCGCGTCGAGCGGCGGGGCGGGGCGGTCCTCGCGGCCGAGCGGGTCGATCCCGTCGGGGCCGGCCATGAGCTCGGCGGCGGCGCGGGCGTCGGACAGGTCGCGCGCGAACACGGTGACGCAGTCGAGCGTGCGGCACGCGGGCACGACGCCGGTGGCGGGCACGAGCCCGACCGTGGGCTTCACGCCGACGATGCCGTTGAGCGCCGCGGGCACGCGACCGGAACCGGCCGTGTCGGTGCCGAGCGCGAGGTCGACGACGCCGAGGGCCACGGCCACGGCCGACCCCGAGCTGGAGCCGCCCGAGATGCGCGTCGGGTCCCACGCGTTGCGGACGGCCCCGAAGGGGCTCCGGGTCCCCACGAGTCCGGTGGCGAACTGGTCGAGGTTCGTCTTGCCGATCACCACGGCCCCGGCCGCGCGCAGGCGCGCCACCGCGGTCGCGTCACGCTCGGGACGGTACGCGTACGCGCGGCTCCCGGCGGTGGTCGGCATCCCCTCGACATCGATGTTGTCCTTCACCGCGACGACGGTGCCGGCGAGCGGCAGGCGCTCCCCCGCCGCGACGCCGAGATCGACCTCGGCCGCCTCAGCGAGCGCGTCGTCCTCGTCGCGGACCGTGATCCACACCTCGGGGCGGTCGACCTCGCGCATCCGGGCGTACGCGGCGCGGACCCGCTCGACGGCGCTCACGCGTCCACCGCCACGGCGGCGAGCAGCTGGCCCGCGGCCACGGTCTCGCCGGGCCGTACGAACACCTCGGCGACGGTCCCCGTCACCGGCGACCCGATCGGGGTCTCCATCTTCATCGCCTCCAGCACGATCATCTTCTCTTCCTTCTGCACGGCCGCTCCCTGAGCGGCATCCACGCGCCAGACCGCGGCGGCGAACGGCGCGGTCACCCCCACCGTTCCGGGCGGCAGTTCGCGGCCCGCGGTCGGGGCCGCGGCCGGTGCCTCGTCGACGCGGTCGAACTCGCCGCTCGCGCGCCACCGCTCGCGCTCCTCGTCGAAAGCGCGGCGTTGGCGCTCGCGGAACGCCTCGATCCCCGGCGCCTCGTCGGCGAGGAACCGCTCGTACTCCGCCAGGGCGAACTCGCCCTCAACGGTCTCGAAATTCCCGCGCCCGGCATCCACGTCCGCCCGGAGGTCGAGGAGTTCCTCGGCCGAGACGGGGTACCAGCGGATGCGGTCGAAGAATCGCAGCGCCCACGGGTTCTCGGCGAACAGCCCGCCGCGGCGGAAACGGTTCCAGATCTGCACGGTACGGCCAACGAACTGGTAGCCGCCCGGGCCCTCCATGCCGTAGATGCACATGTACGCGCCGCCGATGCCGACGGAGTTCTCGGCCGTCCACGTGCGCGCCGGGTTGTACTTCGTCGTGACCAGGCGGTGGCGCGGGTCGAGCGGTGTCGCCACCGGCGCCCCGAGGTACACGTCGCCGAGCCCCATCACGAGGTACTGCGCGTCGAACACGGTGCGGTAGACGTCGTCGACGCTGTCGAGGCCGTTGATGCGGCGGATGAACTCGATGTTCCACGGCGTCCACGGGGCGTCGTCGCGGACGCCCGCCATGTACCGCTCGATCGCCAGACGCGTCGCGGGGTCGTCCCACGACAGCGGCAGCCGCACCTCGCGCGACGGCACGACGAGCTCGGACGTGGGCGGCAGGTCGTCGTCGAGTTCGCGCAGCAATCCCACGAGTTGCGACGCGCGCAGCACCGAGGCATCCGTGTGCACCTGGAGCGACCGGATGCCGGGGGTGACGTCGAGGATCCCTCTCGGCGCCTCGTGCGCGAGGCGTTCCTGCAGCGCGTGCACGCGCATGCGCAGCCCCAGGTCGAGCACCTGGTCGCCGAACTCGACGAGGACGTTGTCGTCGCCGTCGCGGCGGTACGTCGTCCGCGGGCGGAGGACGCGCTCCCCCTCGACCTCGGCCTCGCGCAAGGCGATCACGCCGTCGTCGCCGTCGCCGGTGCCGACGAGGGCGGGGGCGGCGATCGCCGGGTCGAGCGTGGCCGCATCGGCCTCGCGCACCGGCGCGAACCGCACGACGTCGCCCGGCCGCAGCTGCCCGAGCTTCCAGAGATCCCCGGATGCCACGACCACCGGGCACACGAACCCGCCGAGGCTCGGCCCGTCGGGGCCGAGGAGCACGGGGGTATCGCCGGTGAAGTCGAGCGCGCCGACGGCGTAGGGCGTGTCGTGGATGTTCGAGGGGTGCAGCCCCGCCTCGCCGCCGTCGGTGCGCGCCCACGCCGGCTTCGGGCCGGTGAGCCGCACGCCGGTGCGGGCGGAGTTGACCTGCACGCGGTACTCCGCGGAGTACAGCGCGTCGATGTCGGCGCGCGTGAAGAACTCGGGGGCGCCGTGCGGCCCCTCGGTCACCGCGAGGACCCACGTCGTGTCGAGGTGCGGGCGCCTCGCCGCGGGGATCGGTGCCGGGGCGGCGACCGCCGCAGTCCCCGGGCGCAGCACGTCTCCGGTCACGAGCGCGCGGCCGCCGTGCCCGCCGAAGCCGCCGAGCGTGAAGGTCGACGCGCTCCCGAGGTACGACGGCACGTCGATGCCGCCGCGCACGGCGAGGAACACCCGCATGCCCGGGCCCTCGGCGGTGCCGATGCGCAGCACGCCGCCCGCGGGAACCTCGATCGGCTCCCACTGCGGGGCGGCGACACCGTCGACCTCGACCGTGACCGGCGCTCCCGTCACGGCGACGACCGAGTCCACGCTGAAGCGCAGGGTCGGACCGGTCAGCGTGATCTCCAGGCCCGGCGCCCCCTCGGGGTTGCCGACGGCGAGGTTGGCCTCGCGGAAGGACACGGCATCCATGGGCCCGGACGGCGGGACGCCGATCTGCCAGTACCCCACGCGTCCGGGCAGGTCCTGCACGGTCGTGAGCATGCCGGCATCCACGACGTCGATGCGCGGGTCGGGGTCGTGCGCGTCGTCGAGGGTCCCGGTGTCGTGCGCGACGGCACGGACGCGCGGGTCGTTCACGATCTCGCGGATCATGCCGGCGCCCGTCACGATGCCGTCGATGCGCGTGTCGGCGAGCGCGGCGGAGAGCCGGTCGAGGGCCGCGTCGCGGTCGGCGCCGTGC
The DNA here is from genome assembly GCF_029639405.1 of Microbacterium proteolyticum. Lineage (NCBI taxonomy): Bacteria > Bacillati > Actinomycetota > Actinomycetes > Micrococcales > Microbacteriaceae > Microbacterium > Microbacterium proteolyticum. The sequence continues at coordinate 1,702,225 of NZ_CP121274.1, read as the reverse complement.
GCGATGACCTTGCCCAGCAGCGGGTCGTAGAACGGCGAGACCTCGCTGCCGGCCTCGACCCACGCATCGACGCGGATGCCATCGCCCTCGGGCAGCTGCACGGCGGTGACGAGTCCGGTCGATGGGGTGTTGCCGCGGTCGGGGTCCTCGGCGTAGATGCGGGCCTCGACCGCGTGTCCGCGCGGTTCGCGGGCTTCCGCGAACAGGGCGTCCGGCACGGCGTCGGGGCCGCCGCCGGCGAGATCGAGCATCAGGCCGACCAGGTCGACGCCGAAGACCGCCTCGGTGACGGGGTGCTCGACCTGCAGGCGCGCGTTGACCTCGAGGAAGTACGCGCGCTCGGCGATCGGGTCATAGACGAACTCCGCGGTTCCGGCGGAGCGGTACCGGATGCCGGATGCCAGGGCCGCCGCGGTGCGGTGCAGTTCCGCACGCACCGCGTCGGGGAGTCCGGGCGCCGGTGCCTCCTCGACGACCTTCTGGTTCCGGCGCTGCGGCGAGCAGTCGCGGTCGCCGAGGACCGCGACGCGGCCCGCGCCGTCGCCGAAGAGCTGCACTTCGACGTGCCGCGCGGGGCGCACGAACTTCTCCAGGAACACCCCGGGCGTGCCGAAGCTCGCCTCGGCCTGGCGGACCACCGCGTCGTACGCGGCGCGGAGCTCGTCGGCATCCGCGCACACGCGCATGCCGATGCCGCCGCCACCGCCGGTGGCCTTGAGCATCACGGGGTATCCGATGACGGATGCCGCGGCCTCGGCCTCCGAGGCCGACGCGAGCACGCCGGTGCCGGGGAGGAGCGGCACACCCGCGGCCTCGGCGAGCGCCCGCGCGCGGTGCTTCAGACCGAAGGCCTCGAGCTGCTCGGGCGTCGGACCGACCCACGCGAGCCCCGCCGCCTCGACGGCGCGTGCCGCGTCGGCGTTCTCGGCGAGGAACCCGTACCCGGGGTGGATCGCCCCGGCGCCCGTGGCGCGGGCGGCGTCGAGGATCGCGTCGATGCGGAGGTACGACTCCGCGGCGGGGGCGGGGCCGAGGCGCACGGCCTCGTCGGCCTCGCGGACGTGGGGCGCGGCGCGGTCGGCGTCCGAGAAGACCGCGACCGTGCGGAGGCCCCGCTCGCGCGCCGAGCGCAGGATGCGGCGGGCGATCTCGCCGCGGTTAGCGACGAGGAGCGTGTCGAAACCGGTCACGGGCGCGTCACCACCATGCGCAGCGGCGTGCAGCTGAAGTCGTTGCACGGGTTGTTCATCTGCGGGCAGTTCGACACGATCACGAGCACGTCGCGCTCGGCGCGGAGGGCCACGCCCTTCCCGGGCGCCGACATGCCGTCGACGATGCCGAGCGATCCGTCCTCCTCGACCGGGACGTTCATGAACCAGTTGAGGTTCGACACGAGGTCGCGGGCGCCGAGACCGTAGCGGGCCGCCTCTGCGAGGAAGTTCTCGCGGCAGCCGTGCTGGTACATCGTGTGGTGGCCGTAGCGGAGGGTGTTCGACTCCTTCGAGCAGGCGCCTCCGATCGTGTCCTGCCGGTCGACCTCGTTGCCGACCACGGTCATGAGCGGAAGGCCGAGGTTGCTGCGCAGCACCGTGCCGGTGCGGACGTAGACGTTGCGCTGCCACGCGATGGTGTCGGCGGCGCTGTAGCGCTCGTCGGTGTCGTCGGCGGCGTAGACGAGGAAGTCGGCGGACTGGTTGCCGCCCACGTCGACGATCGTCAGGACGTCGCCGGCGCGGACGATGCCCGACCACGGTCCGCGCGGCGCGACGCGCTCATCGAGCACGACCTCGCCGGGCACGAGCGGCTCGGACCAGTCGAGGGGCACGCCGTCGGCGTGGACGGGACGTTCGGGAACGGTGGTGATCATGACGACTCCTGCTCAGAGCCCGGCCAGGGCGGCGTACGTGATGCTGTTGCGGTAGGCGCGTTCGCGCTCGGGGGTCAGGGAGAACACGGCATCCCCCTCGCCGGTCGGCTCGGACGCCCACGCCGTGACCTGCAGCGGGCCGACGATGTAGTCCTCGCGCGGGTCGAGCGGGTGCGGGACGTCGGCGACCAGCACGATCAACGGCAGTTCCGCGACGAGCTCGACCGACGCCCCCGGACCGGCGGAACCGAGCCACTCGAGGTCGCCCTCGGGGTTCGCGCGCACACCCTGGAAGAACGAGACCGCGGGCGGCAGGTCGCGGACGGTCAGGCCGTGCTTGCTCGCGGCGAGGCGCAGCAGACCGTGACCCGACGGCGACGGACCCTCGGGCGCCGCGTCGCCGTACCGCTGCTCGTTCCAGGCGTCCGTGGAGGTGCCGCAGAACGCGTCGTGGTGGCCCGAGGTGTCGGCGGCGATCGTCGCGAGGACGCGGCCGTCGCCCGAGAGCAGCGGGTGGCCCTCGCCGAGGTACGCCTGCCACGGGATCTTCTGCGTGTCCGCGACGTTGAGTCGCTCGCCGGGTTCGACGGCGTTGAAGAGGAGCACGGTCGCGCACGCGTCGCCGGTGGGATCCGTGAAGCGCAGGCGTGTGCCGCGGGCGACGCGCAGGTGCGTGTAGCCGCCCGGCGCCACCGTCTCGGCCCAGCGCAGGTCTTCCGCGGCGACCCCCTCCGGGGCGAAGGGAGCCGTCGAGGGCGGGAGATACGGCATCCATTCCGACTGTGCGGCACGGGCGCGGGCGTCCTCACGGGCGCGCCCCACGTTGCCGAGAGCGTCGACACGACCTTCCATGTGCAGCCTCTTTCTGTCGCTTGACAGGTATTAGAGCAGGCGTGCGTTTCGGTGGCGTTACGCGGCCCCCCGGTACGGTGGAGCGCATGGCCGCCACCCGAACCGGACGCCCCCGCGCCTCGGGTGCGTCCCCCACCGGACTCGGCACGCGCGCCGACGTCCTGGCCGCCGCGGCCGCCCTCTTCGGCACGCGCGGGTACGCCTCGGCCAGCACGCACGCGATCGCCGAAGCCGCCGGCATCCGCCAAGCCACGCTGTACCACCACTTCGCGCGCAAGCAGGACATCCTCCTCGCGCTGCTCCTCGACACCGTGCAGCCCTCGCTCGATGTCGCCGCCCAGCTGCTCGCGCGCGAGGAGGAACCCGCCGCACGCCTGTGGGCGCTGTGCGTCGCGGACGTCACGCTGCTCGCCGAAGCCCCGCACAACACCGGCGCGCTGTACCTGCTGCCCGAGGTGTCGGACGCGGCGTTCGAGCCGTTCCGCGAACGCCGGAGCGAGCTCGAGACGACCTACCGCACGCTCGTGGCCGCGTGCGGCGTCGCCCCGGACACCGCCGCCGCGGGCGCCTCCCTCGTGCTGGCGCTGGTCGAGAGCGTCATCCTGCAGCGCAAGGGCGGGCAGACGGCGACCCTGGATGCCACGACCATCGCCGCCGCCGCGTTGCGCGTCCTCGATCTCGACGCTGCGACGCGCGAGCGCGCGGCCGCGGCGGGGCCCGGGGTGCTGTCGGCGCTGGGCTGAGCCGCGTCCGCCCGGTGGCGCCCCGATCCCGGAGCCGCCGCGTCCGCGCGAGCACGCATAAACGCGATTCGCGACCATAAACGCGCTGTCCACGCGTTTCTGCGCGCGGAAAGCGTTTATGCGTGCGCGGGAAGCCGCGACCCCGGACGCCACGACCTCGCGGAGCCGCGGGCCCGGATGCCGTGCCCCGGCGCCGCGGGCGATTTCACGCGCCTTTTACACGGCCGAAACCACGCGAGACCCCGGCGAGCGGATCGTTTCTGTCAAGCAACAGAAACCCGATCCGTCCCTCATCGCCGGGAGCCCGCCATGATCATCTTCGGAGTCGCGCTCAGCGTCGTCCTCATCCTCGTCGTCGGCATCGTCGTCGCACGCAAGGTCGACGGCGACAGTGCGAACTACCTCGTCGCCGGGCGCCGCCTCGGCGTGCCGCTCGTCGCCGTGAGCCTCACCGCCGCCGCCGTCGACGCCAACGCGACGGTCGGGAACACCGACCTCACGTCGCAGTTCGGCTTCTGGTCGGGGGCCTCGCTCGCCATCGGCCTCGCCGTCTGCCTCCTCCTGACGGGGCTCTTCCTCGCCAAGCGCATGAACTCCATGAAGCTCTTCACGCTGGGCGACTTCTTCCGCCTGCGGTACGGACGCCCCGTGGAGCTGCTGGCATCCGTGCTCATGATCGTGTCGTTCACGTTCCTGCTCGCGGGCAACCTCGTCGCGTGCGGCTTCCTCCTCGAGCGCTTCGCCAACATCCCCTACGCGTGGGGCGTGGTGCTCGCCGTGGTCCTCGTGCTCGCGTACACGGTCGCCGGCGGCCTGTTCTCGGATGCCTACACCGCGGCGATCCAGACCACGATCACCGTCGTGGCGGCCATCGCCCTGCTCGCCTGGGTCGCCCTCTCGTACGGGATCGTCATCCCCGAGGGCATGGGACCGCTCGACCTCCAGCAGCTCACCGACCCCGCCGCCGGAGCCCCGATCAACTGGGCGACGCTCATCTCGCTCGCCATCGGCGACATCGTCGCGATCGACTTCATGCAGCGCATCTTCGGCGCGAAGAGCCCGACGGTCGCGCAGCGCTCGTGCTTCATCGCCGCCGGCCTCACCGCGGCCATCGGCTCGGTCTTCGCCATCGTGGCCCTGAGCGTCTCGTCGACCCTCGGGCTGTCGGTCGAGAACGGCCCGGTGCTGTACCAGCTCCTCGGCGACTACGCCCCGCCGATCATCGCGATCCTCGTCCTCTCGGGCATCGTCGCCGCGTCGTTCTCGACGGCGTCCGGCGCGATGCTGGCGACCTCGGCGATCGCCGTCCGCAACATCTTCACGGCCCGCCGCCACACCGGCAGCGGCCCCGACCCGCTTCTGCGCTGGACGCGGATCGCCATGATCCCGTTCGTGATCGCGGGCGCCTTCCTCGCCATCCGCGTCAGCCAGACCGGCATCCTGCTCACCCTCGCCTTCGACCTGATGCTCGCGTGCCTCGCGGCGCCGTTCGTCATCGGCGTGTTCTGGAAGCGCCCGGGTCAGGTAGCGGCGCTCGGCGCGATGGCCGTCGGATTCGTGGTGCGGATGACGCTGCTCGCCCTCACCCCGACGCTCTATGGCGTGCCGAACGACATCTTCTACATCCCGAACGACCTGATCGGCCCGGAGTTCGACGGATGGGCGACGCTCGTGTCGGCGCTCGTCGGATTCGGGACCTACGTGGTGCTGGCCTTCGTGGTACCGCGCCGGGAGCCCGAACTCGACCGCGAGATGGCCGTGCTGGCCGACCTCGCGGCCGAGCGGGAGGCGTCGGAGCGCGAGGGCGTCGAGGTCGCCGCGTGAGTTTGGATCCAAATATGCACTTTTCGGATCCCTGGCGCTAGGGTGCTGCCCGTGACCATCATCGATCTGAGCATCCCCGTCCACCCCGACATGCTGCACTGGGGTCGCCGACCCACGTACGAGATGGTGGAGGAGATCTCCGACACCAACCCGAGCGAGGTGTCGCGCTGGCTCATCGGAGCGCACACCGGCACCCACGTCGACGCCCCGAGCCATTTCGTGCCCGGCGGGACGACCGTGGACTCCCTGCCCCTCACCCACACCGTCGGCCCGGCGCGGGTGCTCGACCTGCGCCACGTCGAGAAGGAGATCACCGCCGACGACCTGATCGCCGCGGGCGCCGAGGGGGCGACGCGCGTGCTGTTCAAGACGCGCAACTCCACCGATGCCCTCACGCGCAACGAGAAGAGCCCCACGTGGGTGGGGCTCGGCCCCTCCGGCGCACAGTGGCTCGTCGACCAGGGCGTCGTCTTCGCCGCGAACGACTACATGACGATGGAGGCCCCCGACCACACGGTCGAGTGGCCCACCCACGTCATCCTTTGCAACGCCGGGGTCGTCATCCTCGAGAACGCGAACCTCGCCGACACGGAAGCGGGCGACTACTACCTCGTCTGCCAGCCGGTGCCGTTCGAGGGCCGCGAGGCCGCGCCCGCCCCGGCACTGCTGCTCCCGGCCGAGACGGCGAACGTCGTCTGACCCGCGCGCGGGGCGCTCCGGATGCCGTCAGGCGTCGGGGCGTCCCGCTCCGCGGTCGAGCAGGCGCCGAGGTTCTTCGATGAGCATCTCCTCGACCCGCGCGTCCCCCAGACGCGCCCGCAGCTCCGGCACGACGGTTCCGAGCAGCCGGGCGTAGCCGTAGCCGCCGTGGCGGGCGAGCTGCGCCTTCGTCCACACCGACTGCCCGAGCACGTACGACGCCGACGGCCGCTCGGCCACGGCGTCGACGAAGAAGCGCAGACGCTCCCCGTCCGTGGGGTTGAACACGCGTCCGACGTGCACGTCCTCGGTGCCGAAGCACATCTCGAGCGTCGCGCCCGCGTCCGACAGATCGCGCCAGTACGCGGCATCCAGGAACTCGTCGGCGTTGGTGAAGATCACGCGATCCGCCGGCAGCCCCGCACCCGCGAGCTCGTCGAGCACGGCGATGCCGTCGCGCGCGTCGGGGTCGAGGCGCACTGTGACGCTCGCACCGCTGCGCGTCGCCGCATCGGCCGCCGCGCGCAGGATGCCGCGTTCGGCGCCCGGGAGACCGGCGGTGGTGCCCAGGATGCCGAGGAGACCCGCCCGGTAGTCCGTGCCGGGGACCGCGTCGTCGAGCGCGACGGCGAACAGGTCGCGCAGGCCGTCCTCGTCGAGCGCCGCGATCGCGGGCGGAAGCGTCGAGCGGATGTAGGTGCCGTACGCGACGACGATGGTCATCCCCGACCGCCGCGCGATGGCGGGCAGCCGCCCGTGGTCGGGCCCCAGCCCCCACGACGTGGACTCGACGAGCGCCCGCTGCCCCGCGGCGACCGCCGCGCGGAGCTCGTCCACGGCGGCATCCGGATCGTCCAGCCGCAGGTTGTCGGCGAAGGCCAGCATGTTGCGGCCGAGGTACGCGCGCGTCTCGGGGCGCACGGTGGGCGGGCCCGGGGGCGGGGGCTGCTCGCCCGGGCGCTGCAGGCGGGCCGAGTCGGCGAGCACGTGATCGTGCATGGACGTCGCGCCGAGCGCCGCAGCCGGGAGGGCTCCGAGGACGGTCTCGATCATGCTCATTCCCCCGTTGCGGATCCATTATTGCGTCTTTAGGATCCAATCATGACACTTGTGATTCGCCCCGCCGACCTGGATGCCGCCGAGCTGGAGGCCAAACCCCTCGCCCCGCCGAACGCCGAGCCGCTGTCGGGCGAGATCATCGTCCGCGGCAAGGTGCAGTTCGTGAACGACGACCGCACCATCATCTCCGGCGTCTGGGAGAGCGACCCCGGCACCTCGCGGTGGGAGTTCCTCACCCGCGGCGAGATCGTGCACATCCTCGCGGGGCGCATGACCGTGCAGCGGGACGGCGAGGAGGCGGTGGAGCTCACCGCCGGCAGCGCCGCGTACTTCCCGATCGGGTGGACGGGCGTGTGGACCGTCATCGAACCGGTCCGCAAGCTCTACGTGGTCTACAAGCCCGCCGCCTGATCTCCCCGGGCTGCATGCCCTCGGCTCCCGCCGGGACGTGCAGCCCGAGCCCGTCAGCCCAGGCGCAGGAGCCGCGCGGCGTTCTCGCCGATGATCGCGGCGGCTTCGGATGCCGAGAGCCCGGGCAGCTCCTCGACGATCGCGGCCGTGGTGCCCGGGGTGTACCAGGGGAAGTCCGACCCGAGCACGACGCGCTCCACCCCGACCTCGCGTACGAGGGCCACGACCTGCGCAGCCGTGGGCGCCAGGGGCGCACCGATCCAGTGCACGATCTCGGACAGGTCGAACCGCAGCGTCGGCTGCGCCTCGGCGAGCGCCGCGACGTCGCGCCACGCCGCCCCGCCCAGGTGCGCCATGATGACGGCGAGCCCCGGCCGCTCCCCCGCCACGGCGGCGATGCGCTTCGGGTCGGCCCAGCCGAACCCGCGGACGTCGGGGCCGCCGTGGAACACGACCGGCGCACCGGCCTCCTCCAGCGCGTCGTAGGCGCCGGCCAGGCCCGGGTCGTCGGGATACGTGCGGATGGCGATGGGGTGCAGCTTCAGGCCGCGGGCACCTGAGTCGCCGAACATCTCCGCGAAGTGCGCGTACACCTCCGCGGAGGTCATGACGGCGGGGTTGGCGGCGAGGAACGACAGCAGGCGCGGATGCTGCGCCCCCACGTCGCACAGCCACCGGTTGTAGGCGACGAGCTCATCGCGGAGGGCGGCGTGCGGCGGGACGGCGGGCCAGTAGTCGGCGCCGCCGGGCGGGTGCGGGAGCTCGGGCAGCTCGAAGCTCCCGAGCACGGCGGCGTAGTCGAAGCCCTCGGCCTCGAGCGTCGCAAGCGCGTCGGCGACGGTGCCCGCGAGCCCGGCGAACGTCACGTCGTCCTTCTCGCCGTACTCGACGATGGGATAGGCGGTCAGGTCGTGGAGGCCCTGCGCCGGATCGGCGTACAGGTGCAGGTGGGTGTCAATCCTCATCGTCGACCTCCGGTGCCGGATGCCGGGTCTCGACGACCGTGACCATCTCGAACACGTTGTTGCCCGACAGCGTGGTGACCCCGATGCCGGCGGACGTGGAGCGTCCGATGCGATCGCCGAAGACCTCGACGAAGAGGTCGGCTGCCCCGTTGGTGACGAGGTTCACGTCTGTGAAGTCCGGGGCCACGCAGACGAAGGTCAGCGTGCGGATGAAGGCGGACACCTCGTCGAGCGAGCCCACGGCGTACCGGATGAGGCCCAGGACGTTGATCGCGGCGTACCGGGCGGCCGCGTAGCCCTCCTCGAGGGTGACGGTTTCACCGACGCGACCGGGGTGCACCTTGTGGCCCTGGCGATCCTCGGGCGTGATGCCGCTGATCGTGAGCGTGCGCCCCAAATGGTGGAAGGCCTTCATGGTGGCGTAGCGCTCACCGTAGGGCGGGTCGCTGTAGTCGGGGATGACCAGCCCCAGTTCCTTCACGCGTTGCTCCGCGGACCACGCCATGACAGCTCCCGTCGTAATGGATCCATTATCTGTGAGATAGGATACAACCGAAGAGAGGTGCGCCATGACATCCCCGGAAGCACGCGTCCGCGAACTCGGCCTCGAGATCCCCGACTACAGCGACCCGCCGTTCGGCATCCGCTACGGCCGCATGAAGCCGTTCCACCGCATCGGCTCGCTCATCGAGCTCGCGGGCCTCACCCCCGAGAACCGCGCCGGGGATCGACTGCACCCGGGCGTGGTCAGCGTCGACGTGACCGTCGAAGAGGGCTACGCCGCCGCGCGCCTCACCGCCGTCCACACCCTCGGCATGATCCGCTACGCCCTCGGGTCGCTCGACAACGTGGTGAGCCTGTCGCGCGCCCTCTGCTTCGTGGTCTGCCCGCCCGGTTTCGAAGACCTGCACCTCGTCTCCAACGGCGCGACCGACCTCTTCCTGGACGTCTTCGGAGAGGATGCCGGCAGCGTCGGCCGAGCCTCGATCGGGGCGACGAGCCTGTCGCGCAACAACTGCTTCGAACTGTGGCTCAGCCTCGAGTGCGCACCGGAGACCCCCGCGGCATGAACGGCGCGCGGGACATCACCCGCACCGTGCCGTTCTGGCTGATCTTCGCCGCGTCGACGCTCGGAGGCATCACCAACTCCGCCAGTACGCCCCTCATCCCCGTCTACGTCACCGACGTCCTCGGGGGCGGGACCGAGCTCGCCGGCGCTCTCATCTCGCTGGCTGCCGTGGCCTCGATGCTGTCGATGCCGATCGCGGGGGTGCTCGGCGACCGCTTCGGCTACCGTCTCGTCGCCGTGATCGGAAGCGCCGTGGCGACCGCCGCGATGGTGCTGCTCGTGAGCGTTCCGACCGTGTGGGGCGCGGGTCTCAGCCGCATCCTGTTCGGTCTCGGCGGCTCGGCCGCGGTGACGCTCCTCATGGCGTGGCTCGTGACCATGGCCGCGCCGGGGCAGCGCGGGAAGGCGCTGAGCATCTACGGCCTGAGCGTCTGGATCGGGCTGGCGCTGGGCCCGCCGCTCGGCACCGCGGTCGAGGCGATCGCCGATCCGCGCACCGTGTTCCTGATGTGCGCCGGGCTGGAACTGCTCACCGGGCTGCTCATCCTCGCGCTCCCCCGCGTCCCCCGCGCGCTGCCGCGCGCCGGAGCGACACCGCGCCCCCGGGGCCTGCGGGCCCTGTGGCGCGCCTTCCTCGCGGTCTGGACGCCCGGGGTCGTCGCCGCGGCCGCCTGGTGCGGCGAGGGCCTCATGCTCGGGTTCCTCATCGTGCACCTCTCGGCCGCCGGCATCCCCGCGACGGGCATCACCGGCGCGGCATCCGTGTTCGCCGTCTTCGCGGTGTCGGTCATCGTCGCGCGCCTGTTCCTCGCGAGCCTCCCCGACCGGATCGGTCCGCTCCGGGCGACGGCGATCTCGCTCGTCGCCCTCACGGCGGGCCTCACGACGCTGGCCCTGGCCGGCGACTTCTGGATGGCATCGGTGGGCGCCGCGCTCATCGGCGTCGGTTTCTCGCCGCTCTACCCGTCGCTGACGATGCTCGCCACGCGCGGACTCCACCCCGAGAACCGCGCCCTCGGCGTCGGCCTCTTCTCGAGTTTCACGAGCATCGGATACGGCGGCGGCGCCATCATCGGCGGCGCCGTGATCGCCACGGCCCCCTCGATGTGGGCGTTCCTCCTCGTCGCGGGGCTGCAGCTGGTGGCGCTCGCGGTGCTGGTGATCTTCACGCGCGACGACTCGCCGCGGACGCGGACGGATGCCATCGAGCCCCGGGATCCTGCCGCCTGACGCGGGCGCCCGGGCCGTGCGCGTGCCCCAGGTCGGATGCCCCGGACCTCGTCGGATGGCCGAACGCGTCTCCAGCTGGTAAGCAAGATGCACCACGATCAGCCCGCTCGCCTCACGGCTCGGGCTGATTTTCTTGTTGGAGCAGCTCGCCCGCCACAGCGGCGGGCCGACCGCGCCTCACCAGCCGCGCAGGCACTTCGCCGGCAGGAGGTCGCGCATCGCCACGGCGACCGTGTCGTCGCCGCGGGTGATCCACACGCGCGGGTTCGGCCAGTAGTCGGTGAGCAGTTCGGCGCACACGCCGCACGGCTCGATCACGTGCTCGCTTCCGCCCGGGCGGCGCAGCACGCTCACCCCTGGCCACCATCGTGCCGCCGACCGTGATTCAGTGGAGACCGCTCACCGCACGGGCCGGCCGCCGATCCGACGGACTATCTCCTCGAGTCGCGCGTCACGGTCCTTTTGCGCCTGCTCCCTAGTGAGGGTGCGAACCACGACCTTGCTTCCGGAGTTCCGAACGAGAGTTGTCTCTCCCACTTCGACCCACGAAGCATGATGGCTGTTGCCGTGGTATTTGCCTTCGCAGGAGCACGTGCACTCATCGCCTTCGGCACTTTGGCAACGCTGATCACATTGCTCAGCCACGCTGTAATGCATTTCAATCTCGACCAGGCCATCCCGAATTGCGATCGCTTCCGCGATATCGGTGAGGTGCGGGCGAGCGATTTCCCAGTGGCCCTGCCAGCCGGGGGAACCCTCAGGGGCTGCGATCCAGGTCGGCCGAATGGCTGCTCCGGTCGCAGTCTTGAACATCTGGCGGTTGGACGGTTCGTCGCCCTGTGGGCCACGCAGACCTCGCACCTGGACCCGGCCGTGAAGCGGGCGCACGATTCTTGCCATCATGACGGGAAGATATCGTGACTTCGACGCTTTATCGGTGCGCCCCGATCCGCTCAGGCGCCGGATCTGAGGAACTGGATGAACTCGTGGCCGAAGTCCGTAGTCAACCTCCGAAGAAGACTGCGGAAGCTCTGCGCCCGAGGATCTTCGAGGAGACCTCTCGCTGACACGGCGAGGAAGATCCGCCACGCGTCCTCCGCGGATACCCCCGTGGCGCTAGTGATCCACCCTCGGATGTCAGTTGCTTCCCCATCGTTGACGACATAGATCCCGCCATACGTGAGGCTAAGCCCTTCGCCCGTGTCCGGCGACCCATCTGAGGCTCGAACGTCGTCGCACCATGCGATCACCGCAATCTCTGCCGGAGATAGAGAGGAGATCAGTTCGACAAACTCGGCTCGGCGAGAGTAGGGGATGGAGGACCAGGGACCAGAGTGGGCCGCGGCCATGGCAAGAAGCTGCCTCTTTTCCGAGTCGGCGGTCTCGATTGCAGCACGTTGCAGGCGCGCGAGACTGGATAGGAACTCGGGGTCGGCCATGTCGACACGAACCCCGCCGCGGTCTAGCGCATCGAGACGGGCGCTTACCATTGCCGCCCACTCTTCCACCCGTCGGGCATGAGCCTGTCGCATTGCTTCCGCGCTGAATGTGACTGCTATCGGTCCTGCAATCGGTATCGCTTCGAGAGCTGCGCCGATTATGGCCGCAGCCCACCCCTTGTGCGGCGACTCTTCGGGGTACGGGTTGTCTACACCCACAGGGCACAACGATTCACATATGAGTCGAACACGTAAGCGATCCGCCCTCGGTCTTGGGGAGGAAGCCGTCGAGGCCTGTCTCAGTCGGTATCACTAAGTCGTCTCCCCCCATCTGATCCGTCCCCCTCAGGCGCCGGTCGGTCTGGGTACCGCTCCTCTACTCGCCGATCGAGCTCTGACACCACCCCACCGAACCACACGTGCCCCTAGGAGGTGGCCGACGGCTCGCCGGAATCCTGTCCGTCACGAAGCGCCTGACGACGGCTTCGGCGCAACACCGATCGGGTTTCCGCTATGAGCCCGACCCTGCATGGCGACCCTCGTACGGACCTTTGCGAGCAATTGGGGAAGCCGACATGCCGGCTCGGGCGAAATGAGGGAGCCTCTCGTCGCTCTGCCCGCAGATCTCACGGCCGTCTGTGCTTCACGCGTAGTTTAAGGAAATGACGGACGTGACCGACGTGGCTAACCAGGCTCTCCCCACTGTCATTGCTCTGCTCGCGCTAGGAGTCAGCATCGTCGCAGCGATACCGGCGTTCGTCGGACTCGCACATGCACGTGAGCGAATGCGGTTGCCTCAGGAGCCAATGAGCTCGCGGAGCAGGCGAATAGGATCGCCCTCAACGCTGACGACCTCTCGCGCCGCACCGAAGCAAGAGCGACCGAACCTTATGACGTGGAATGGACTGTCGGCTGGGTCGACGAGCACCGCTTCTTCATCGCCAACCAAGGACTCGACCCTGCGCACAATGTGCGATTCCGCCTGGGAGGCCCATGGAGTGCTGGGCGGCACAAGGGCCCCGCGGTCGTTGCGCCATGGACGGACTTCGAAGTGCCCTGTGACACGACTCTCTCGCAGGGCAGGCTCGACGGAGACATGGTGCAACTCCGCATCGTGTGGACCTCGCCGGCCGGGACACCACACAAAGCCTCTCTGGAGATTCCCGGGCGGGACGTCTTCCGCCACCGCCGTGCAGTTGGATGACCTCCTCCCACCGAGCAATGCAGTCACCGCGGGTGCCCGGTCCCACTCGTCGCACACGAAACTCGCTGTCCGCTAGAAAAGTCGAAGCCCACGAGTCACTTCGGAGTAGGACTTCAAACGAGCGTTCCGCCTTTACGGGCGAGGAACGGGCGACGCCGCCCCGCTCACCAGAGCCGGAGACGCTTCGCCGGCAGCAGGTCGCTCATCGCCACCGCGACGGTGTCGTCGCCGCGGGTGATCCAGACGCGCGCGTCGGGCCAGTAGTCGGTGAGCAGTTCGGCGCACACGCCGCACGGCTCGATCACGTGCTCGCTGCCGCCCGGGCGGCGCAGCACACTCACCCCGGCCAACACGGTCCCGGCGGAAGCGATCACGTTGCCCGCGGCGACGCCCTCGGCGCACACCGAGGAGCGGCGGGCCGAGCCGTCGACGTGCACGCCCGTGACGATCCGGCCGTCGGCGAGCCGGAACGCGGCCACCACCTCGTGCCGGCCCTCGCGGTAGACCGCGCCGAGCTGCGTCCGCGCGGCCTCGAGCAGCTCGGCATCCGCGTCGGACATCGCCGCGGGACGCCCGAGCGGCGGCCGATGGGTCACACCGGCACCGCGATGCGCATGATGCGGGCGTAGTTGCCACCCTCGACGAGGGCGCGGTCGGCGGCATCCGGGATCGCCTTCGCGATCTTCATGCGCTCGAGGTCGAAGTCCGACCCCGGCCACTCCGAACCCATGAGGATCTTCTCGGGCCCGAGCCGCGCGTACGCGCGCTTCACGTCGGCCATGAGGGTCGCGGAGGTCTCGAGGTACACGTTCTCGCGGCGCTCGGCCACGATGATCGCCTCGGGCACGTTCCAGACGGCACCCATGTGGGCGATGATCGTCGGCACGTCGGGGTGGTCCTTGGCGATCTCCTCGATCGAGAACGGCGCGCAGAAGGCGTCATCGAGCGCGTTGATGATGACGGCCATGCCGTTCGCGGCGCACGCGCGGAACACCGGGTCGAGCAGACCGTGGTCGGCGACGTGGTAGCCGTGCATGCTCGGGTGGAGCTTCAGACCCCGGATGCCGGCATCCGCGAGTCGCTGGATCTCCTCGACCGCGTCGTCGGCCTGCGGCATGACCTGCCCGAACCCGATGAACCGGTCGGGGTGGGCGTCCTGCAGCCCGATGATGAAGTCGTTCTCGATGCGCTGCGCGAGCGAGCACACCATCGCCATGTCGACGCCGGCGGCATCCATGCGCGAGAGGATGCGCTGCGGATCGAACGGGACGTGGGCGGGCGGCTCCTCACCGGGGCGTGCGCCGGTCAAGTAGTCGGAGCGGCCCCGGACGTCTTGGGTGGTGTTGTAGGCGTCGATGATCATGGGCACTCCTGGCAGTCGAGGGGAAGGAAGAGGGGGGATCCGGGTTCAGACCGGGACGGGGATCGCGGCCGTCGCGACGGCTTCGATGAGGTGGACGCGCTCGGGGGTGCGGCACGCCAGGCGCACGCGCTCCCCCACGGCGAGCGCCGACAGGTCGGTCGACGGAGAGAGGGAGGCGACGACCTTGCGCCCGTACGGGGTCACGAGCTCGAGGCGGTAGCGCGAGCCCTGGAAGCTCACGAGCCGCACCGTCCCCTCGACCGACCAGACCGGGGTGGTCTCGTCGGGCGCGACGACGCTCATGTCCTCCGGGCGCAGCACCGCGGTGGCATCCACGATCAGGCCGGCGGTGTCGTCGACGAGCGCGCCGTCGGAGACGGGCAGGAGGTTCGCCTCGCCGAGGAAGCTCGCAACGTACGCGTTGACGGGCCGGCGGTAGAGGTCTTCGGGCGTGGCGACCTGCACGAGGCGCCCCTCGTGCATGATCGCGACGCGGTCCGACATCGTCAACGCCTCGGTCTGGTCGTGCGTGACCGAGACGGTGGTGATGCCGACCTTCCGCTGGATGCGGGTGATCTCCACCTGCATCTGTTCGCGCAGCTGCTTGTCGAGGGCGGCCATGGGCTCGTCCAGGAGCAGGATGCCGGGGTTGGCGGCGAGCGCGCGGGCCAGGGCGACGCGCTGGCGCTGTCCGCCCGAGAGCGACGCCGGCGAGCGATCGGCCATGCCGGGGAGCTGCACGAGCGACAGCATCTCGTCGGCGACCGCGCGACGCTCCTTGACCGGGCGCCGGGCCGCGAGCAGCGGGAAGGCGACGTTGTCGCCGATGTTCAGATGCGGGAACAGGGCGTACGACTGGAACACGACGCCGACGTTGCGCTTCTGGGGGGCGAGACGTTCGACGTTCTTCCCGTCGAAGGCGACGTGACCGGCATCCACCGCCTGGAGCCCGGCGATGACGTTCAGCAGCGTCGACTTGCCGCTGCCGCTCGCGCCGAGGAGCGTGACGAACTCCCCCGGCTGGACGTCGAGCGAGACGCCCTTGAGGACGTGGTTGGCGCCGAGGGTGACCTCGACGTCGGTGACGGAGAGTGCGACGGTCATTCGATGACTCCTTCCGGGCGGACCGCCGCGGTGCGGGCGCGCTCGCGGCGTGCTCCGGACCGGCGCGATGCGCGGCCGATGACGAGGGGGACGACCGCGAGGACCACGATCGCGAGAACGGAGACGAGCGTCGAGGCCGCCGTCAGCTCCGGGGAGAACGCCTCGGATGCCGCGTTCAGCATCTTCAGCGGGAGGGTTTGGACGCCCGGCGGCAGCAGGAAGACCGCCAGCACGACCTCGTCGAACACGACGACGAACGCGAACAGCGCGCCCGAGAGGATGTAGGGCAGCAGGGCCGGGAGCTCGATCTTCCACAGCACGAGCGGCCAGCGGGCACCGAGGGTCCACGCGGCCGGCCGCAGCGCCGGGTCGATGCGCGCGACGCCACCCGAGACGATGACGAACACGTACGGCAGCGCGAGGAGCGCGTGGCCGAGGACCAGGGTCAGCACCGAGCCGCGGAGGAACGACAGCTCGGACCCGGCGCCGTAGAGTCCCACGGCGTAGGCGATCGGCGGGAGCGCGATCGGGACGATGAACAGGGTCCGGATCCACCGCTGGGCGGCGCGGCTCCGGACCCGCGTGAGGCCGATGGCGCCCACCGCTCCCAGCACGGTGGCCAGGAGCGTGGCGGCGGCGCTCTCCCACAGCGAGAAGGTGAAGGCGTTCATCCAGCGCCGGTCGCCGAGGACCTTCGCGTACCACTGCAGGGAGAACCCGTCCGGCGGGAAGAGGATGAAGCCGCCCTGCGTCCACGAGGTGGACACCAGGATGAGGAACGGCACGATCAGGAGCAGGCTCGCCAGCAGCGCGACGAAGATGACGGGGATCCGCCAGGCGCCCAGGCTCCGGGCAACGGTGGTCGTCATGTCAGCCCCACTTCTCGCTCACCTTGAACAGGCGGTCGGCGACGAGGTAGATGAGCATCGTCCCCCCGACCAGCAGGATGCTCATGGCCGCCGCCAGATCGGGGCGGTCGGCCTTGCTCATCTGCGCGTTGATGACGCCGGAGACCGTCATGTTGGCGGGGCCGCCGAGCAGCAGCGGCGTCACGTAGAAGCCGAGCGACATCACGAAGACCAGGACGCCGCCGCTGATGACCGAGGGAACGATGTGCGGCCAGGTCACCGTGCGGAAGGTGAGGAGCGGACCGGCGCCGAAGATCGTGGCGGCGTTGAGCTGCTCCTTGTCGATCGACTGGAGGGAGCTCATCACGGGCAGGACCGCGAACGGGAGCATGACCGCGATCATCGCGGGGTACATGCCGGCGACGGTCTGGTAGATCTCCACGGGCTGGTCTCCGAGACCGATGACGCCCAGGAACCAGTGGATCGCCCCCTTCGGGAGTTCCAGCAGCACCCACCCGAACGAGCGCACCATGACCGACGTCCACAGCGAGAGCAGGAGCGCGGCCAGGAGGGCGACGCGGAGCCAGGCCGGCGACGTCACGATCGCGAGCGCGTAGGCGGCCCCCAGGATCATGGTGAGCACCATCGTCACCACCGCGATCACGACGGTGCGGCCCAGGGAGCCGAGGAACGCCGGCACGGCGAACGCCTCGGGGTACGCGGAACCGCCGCCCTCGAACGACATCGCGACGAGGGCGATCATCGGGACGCCGAGGGCGATGGCGAAGAAGGCCAGGGGCGGCCACACGAGCCAGCGGACCTCGGCTCGGCTGATCCCGCCGCGGAGTCCGCCGGCGGACCGCGCCCGCGGCATCCTCGTGGCTAAGGTCGCACTGCTCACGGGTTCATGCTCCTCGGTCGAGATTGCGGGGGAGTTTCCCCCGGGAGGGATCCGTGTCGGCGGGGTCAGCCGACATTGTGGATCCAAAGTTAGCTCTTGTGGATCCGATTGTAAACGGGCCGTGTTTCCGGCGGGTAACAGCGCACCCGGAAACAGCGGAAGGGCGCCTCCCCGGGGGGAGACGCCCTTCGTGAAAGTGCGGGAGATCAGCCCGCGAGCCACGCCGTGTAGGAGTTCAGCAGCAGGTCCGCGTTCTCGGCACGCCACTCCTCGCCGTACGACAGGAGGTTGGTGTGGGAGGGGGCGTTCACGACCTCCGACTTGACGTCGTCGGGGAGCTCGTCGAACACCGCGGGGTTGACGGGGCCGTAGCCGGTGCGCGTGGTGAAGACGGCTTGGCGGGCCGGGTCGTTGATCCACGAGGCGAGGGCCGCGACGGCATCCGGGTTCTTGGCCGACTTGGGGGAGACGAAGCCCGAGGGGATCGCGAAGGCCTGGTTCCACTGGACGGTGATGTCCTGCCCGGCGTTCTGCAGGGCGCGGAACTGGCCCGTGACGGTCACGGCGATGGCCACGCTGCCGCTGCTCAGCAGCTGCTGCGTCTCGGGGTAGGACTGGTAGAAGACGAGGCTGTCGCGGATCGAGTCCAGCTTCTTCTCCGCGCGCGGGATGTCCAGCGGGTAGAGGTCGGCCGGGTCGACGCCATCCGCGATGAGGGCGATCTCGTACGAGGAGTCGTACGAACCGGGGTCGCCGGGCCACGCCCGCTTGCCCGGGAAGGTCGTCGTGTCGAAGAAGTCGGCCCAGTCCTGGGGTCCGCCGTCCGGGAACGTCGAGGTCAGCCAGCCCTGCGCGATGCCGAAGACGAAGCCGCCGATGTAGTACGGACGGACGTTCTCGGGGAGGAGGCTCCCCTGGGCGTCCGCGGGGACCTCGGCGAGGTTGTCGAGGTTGGGCAGGATGTCGGAGATGCCGGCCTGGAAGATGTCGTAGTCACCCTCCTCGCCCTTGAGCTCGCTCTTGTAGACGGCGTCCTCGATGCTCGTCGAGACGACATCGACACCGGTCTCGTCGATGAAGCTGTCGAAGTACGCGACCTGGCGGCTCTCGTTCGTCGGCCCGCCGTAGTCGGCCCAGACGACCTGGCCGCTGAGGGCGGCGCCGTCGCTGGAGGCGGGCTCGGAGCCGGTGGCGCCGGCGCAGCCGGCGGCCAGGAGGCTCATCGCGGCGAGTCCCGCGACAGTGGCGGCGATGCGCCGGGAGCGGTTCGGGGTCTTCATGATGGGGGTACTCCTCGTGCTGTACGGAAGGGGCGGAGCGGACGCGGCGCGTGTCGGGTCACGCGTCGCACGCGGCGGCCGGGTGGAGAATCATGGATGTATCTGGTGTGGAACTGGATCCAATATTGCAGGATTGGATCCGCTTGTACATGCCGGGATTGTTTCGCGGACGTAAAACGTCGGTCATTCCCCCGGCGTACGCCCGGTGAACCCGAGGATCCCCTCGATTCCCGCGGTCACCGCCAGCAGCTCCGCCTCGCCGCGATGACGGCCCATCACCTGCATCCCGACCGGCAGATGCCCGTCGAAGCCCGCCGGGGTGACGACCACGGGGTGCGCGGTCACCGTGAAGCGGTTCGCCAGCATCTGCCACCGGAAATAGCGATCGTAGACGGCGTCCCCCACCCGCTCGACCCACTCGACCTCGGCGGGAGGCGCCGCGACCGGGGTGGCGGGGGCGACGATGACGTCCACGTCGACGAAAAGGCGCTCGGTGCGCCGGAACACCTCCGTGCGCGTCCGCAGCGCATCGGCGAGCTCGGTCGCCGTGATCCGTTCGCCCTGGCGGACGTTGCGCAGCAGGTCCGGGCGCATGAGCTCCGGATGGGCGGCTGCCTCGCCCCGGTAGGAGGCGAAGAAGTTGTACATCTCCACGATCTCCCAGGCCGCCTCGGTATCCGTCAGCTCGAGATCCAGATCGACGACGTCGTACCCCGCGGCCACCAGGGCCTCGCGCGTGCCGGCGTGGACGGCGGCGACCTCGGCCGAGATCGGGACACCCCCGGCGTCCCGGCTCCACCCGATCCGGACGGACCCCGGATGCCGCGGCGTCAGTGACGCGAACACGGCCGGATCCTCCGCGATCGAGAGCGGCGCCATCGGGTCGGGCCCGGCCATCGCGGCGAGCGCGTAGGCGACGTCGTCGCTCGTGCGCGCCATGGGCCCGAGCACGCCGTGCGCCGTCCAGCCGTTGTCGAGCCGGCCGCTCGCGACACGGCCGGGGGTCGGGCGGAGCCCCACCACGTTGCAGAACGCCGCGGGGTAGCGCAGGCTCCCGCCGCTGTCGGAACCGTCGGCGAACGGCAGCATCCCCGCCGCGACGGCCGCCGCCGCTCCCCCGCTGGACCCGCCGGCGTGGCGGGACAGGTCGTAGGGGTTGCGGCACGTGTCGGCGATCGCGCTGAAGGTGAGCGTGCCGAGCCCCGCCTCGGGGGTGTTGGTCTTGCCGATGACGAGCGCGCCGGCGCGCCGCATGCGCCCGACGACCATCGCATCCGCGCGGGCGGGCGCGGCGTCCGCGTGCAGGCGGGAGCCGTGGCGGGTCGGCAGTCCCTCGACGTCGAGGAGGTCCTTCACGGCGGTGGGCAGTCCGTGGAGCATCCCCACCTCGTCACCGCGCGCGACCGCCGCGTCGGCCTCGCGCGCCATCGCGAGCGCCTCGGACTCGGGCACCATCGTCACGATCGCGGCGATCGCCGGATTGTGCTCCTCGATCCGCGCGAGGTGGGCGCGCATCACCTCCTCGGCGGAGAACTCCCGGGCGCGGATGCCGGCGGCGAGCGCGCGGGCGCTCCGTCGGTGCAGGGGGGTGTCGGTGGGGGTCATCCGGGGGTCTCCGTCCGGTCCAGGAGCGCGACGGGGCGCGCGACGAGCATGTCGGTGAGGCGGGCGTCGTCGACGCCGACGCCCGCGAGGAGGGGGACGATGCGGGTGAGGACGTGGCCGTACCCCATCCCGCCGTAGCGGGTGAGCTGTCCTTTGGTCCACACGGAGCAGCTCAGCGTGATCGCCGCGTCGGGCCGTGCGGCCACGAGCGCACCGAGGAAGTCGAGGCGCTCGCGGTCGGTGTGGTCGCGGATTCCGCCGCCGAACGAGTGGTCGCTTCCGAAGGCGAACTCCACCACCGCGCCGGTGTCGACGACGTCGGCGACGTAGCCGAGGTCGAGCACCTTGTCGATGTTGCAGAACAGGATCCGCTCGGGTGCGAGGCCTGTGGCGGTCAGGATGCCGGCGACCTCGGGGCCGCGCCGCGCGGCGGCATCCAGGCGGATGCTCACCGACGCTCCGGCCTCGGCTGCGGCGCGTCCCGCGGCGCGGAGGGCGCGTCCCTCGGCCGCGGTGATCTCCGCGCTCGTGCCGAGGAGCCCGAGCAGTCCGGCGCGGAACGACGTCCCGGGCACGGCATCCGTCAGCGCCGTCCGGAAGAGCCCGAACATCTCGGCCTCGCTGAGATCGCGCCACCCCGCGGGCAGGGTCTTGTCGATGTACGAGCCGTAGGCGGCGACGATGTGCACCCCGCTGCGGCGCGCGATCTCGGGCAGATCGGCGTGCCGCGGCCCCATGCCCCACGACGTGGCCTCGACGACCGCGTGCAGGCCCGCGGCTCGCGCGGCGGCGAGTTCCTCGGCTGCGGTGTCGGGCGCGTCGAGCGTGAGGTTGTCGGGCATCGACATCCAGTTCCACCGGAGGTCGCCCCACGTCTCCAGGCGCGGCGGCCCGTCGAGGAACGATCCGTCCGGCAGGGGTCGGGCGAGACCCCGCGAGTCGGTGAGCAGGTGCTCATTCGTGGATGTCGGCCCCCACCCCTCCGGGGAGACGGGCCCGAGGACCGTCTCGATCACGCGCCGGCCGATCCGTACACGGTGCGTCCGCCGACGACCGTGCGGCGCACGCGCAGTCCGCGGAGCGCCTCGACACCGGCATCCACGGGGTCCGCCGACCACAGCGCCCAGTCCGCGAGCAAGCCGGGCCGGATCATGCCGCGGTCGTGCTCGGCGAGGCTCGCGTACGCGGCGCCGGTCGTGTACCCGGCGAGCGCCTCGTCGAGCGTGATGGCCTCGGACGGGTCGAGCGGGTCGGGGGAGTTCGCGACGAACCGCGTCACCGCCTGCCACATGAGGTGCCGCGGGTCGAACGCGAAGTACGGTCCGTCGGATCCGAGCGCGAGCACCGCGCCCGCGTCGATCCACGACCGCATGGGGTTGGCGCGCTCGGCGCGCTCCCCCAGCTTCTCGCGGAGGCCCACGCCGTTGTGCCAGATGATCGAGGGCTGGAGGGATGCCACGGTCCCGACGCTGCCGGCGAGACGCATCGTCTCGGAGCTCGGCTCGAGGTAGCCGTGGATGACCTGGTAGCGGTTCTCCCCCACCGCGGCGCCGGCGCGCGCGTACTCGCGGGCCACGAGCGCGATGGCCGCTCCCCCCACGGCGTGCGTGCCGACGCCCCAGCCGTTCGCGGCGCAGAACGCCACGAGGCGGGCGTAGTCGGCATCCGGGATGCGCTGCTCGCCGCGGTAACCCGAGGCGTCCCACGGCTCGTCCAGCAGCGCCTGCCCCTTCAGGGCCTCGCCGTCGGCGTAGACCTTGATCGGGCCGAGGCGCAGGACGTCGTCGCCGAAACCCGTCGAGACCCCGGTGCCCGCGAGGTGCGCGATCACGGCGTCGACGTCGGGGGTGTCGGGCGACCCGATCTCGAGGTAGGGCATCGCGACGGTGCGCATCGTCAGTCGGCCGCGGCGGTGGGCCTCCTGGTACCCGCGCATCTCGTCGATCGTGACGGCGGGGTCGACGACACCGGTGAAGCCGAGGGCGTGGAAGAGCGGCTGGACGAGATCGAGGGCCGCGACCCGCTGGTCGAGCGTGGGCGGCGCGTCGCCCGTCCAGTCCTCGTCGTCGAACGTGCGCGCCATCGCGTCGATGAAACCGTCGACATCGACGTCGGCGGCCACGTGCTCGCTCGCCTTGAGGCCTCCGCGCTGCATGTGCAGGTGCGCGTCGATCAGGCCGGGGAGCACCACCCCGTCGAGCTCTTCGACCGCGTGGTCGGCGGGGAGCACGGCCCGCACTTCGTCGATGCCGCCGACGGCGACGATCGTCCCGGCGCGCACGGCGAACGCCTCGGCGCGCGGACGGTCGGGGTCCATCGTGCGCACGGGCGCGATGTACAGGGTCGTGATGTCGGTCCGGGGGGACGGGGTCATGCGGGCTCCTCGGCGGGGACGGCGGGCGGGTCAGAGGGGCGGGCGGCGCGCCATCGTGTCGGCGACGGCGCCCTCCCAGGTCAGGCCGAACTCCAGCAACGTGCGGTCGGCGCGGTAGGGGCCGACGAACTGCACGCCGATCGGCAGCCCCTCGGTCGAGAACGAGAAGGGCAGCGACAGCGCGGGCATCGCGGTCGCCGTGATCCGGCTGCACGAGCGCTGCCAGGAGTAGTACCGGTCCATCGCGACGCCGTCGATCTCGGTGGGGTACTCCCACTCGACGGGGAACGGCAGCACCTGGACGCACGGGGCGAGCAGCAGATCGACGTCGTCGAACAGCGCCTGGAACCGGCGGAACAGGCGCGTCCGGGCGCCGGCCGCGCGCACCAGCGTCTCGGCCGTGAATCCCGCGGCCCACGCGATGTCGTCCTTCAGCGTCTGCTTCACGAGGTCGGGGTGCTCCGCGGCCTCGTCGCCGTGCGCGTCGAGGAACTCCAGCGACCGGAACGTCTCGAAGACGAGGTCGGCCTCGGACAGGTCGAGGTCGACGGGGATCACCTCGGCCCCGAGGTCGGCCGCGAGGCGGGCGGCCGCGTCGGTCGCCGCGCGCACCTGCGGGTCGAGCGGCAGCCCGCCGAGGTCGGGGCTGTAGGCGATGCGCGCCCCCGCGAACGGGCGGGGCTGCAGTGACAGGAAGAGCGCAGGATCCTCGTCGATCGACAACGGCGCCCGACGCTCCGGCGCCGAGATCACCGACAGCAGCAGCGCCGCATCGCGGACGGTGCGCGCGAGCGGACCGAGCACCGAGCCCGGGTCCCACGCGTTGCCGGGACGGGCCGAGGCGACGCGGCCCGCGGTCGGGCGGAGCCCCACGAGGTTGCCGAACGACGCGGGGTTGCGGATGCTGCCGCCGAGGTCGGATCCGTCCGCGACCGGCAGCATGCCGCTGGTGACGGCCGCGGCGGCGCCGCCGCTGCTGCCCCCGGCCGAACGGGCGAGGTCGTACGGGTTGCGCGTGATGCCGAAGACGTCGTTGAACGTGTGCGAGCCGACGCCGAACTCGGGGGTGTTGGTCTTCCCGACGAACACGGCCCCGGCGTCGCGGATCCGGCCCGAGATGACGCTGTCGGCCTGCGCGACGGTTCCGACGTGGATGCGCGATCCCGACGTCGTGGGCAGCCCCGCGACGTCCATGAGGTCTTTCACGGCGAACGGCAGACCGTGCAGCGCGCCCATCGAGAGGCCGCGCGCGCTGAGGGCGTCGAGTTCGCGCGCGCGATCGATGGCCTCGTCGGGGCGGTACGAGACGATGGCGTTGACCGCGGGGTTGATCTCGTCGATGCGCTCCAGGTGCGCGCGCACGACCTCCTCCGACGACACCTCGCGGCGGCGGATCGCGTCGGCCAGGTCGGCGGCGGCGCGTTCGGTCAGTTCGTGCGTGCTCATGCGGCGTCCTCGATCAGCATCCGGGCGATGTTCTCGCCCACCACGACGGCGGGCATGGCGGTGGTGGCACGGGGGACGCGGGGCATGATCGCGCAGTCCGCGACGCGCAGCCCGTCGATCCCGTGGACGCGTCCGCGCGCGTCGACGACGGCGAGCGGGTCGTCGGCGAGTCCCATCCGGCACGTGCCGACCGGATGCCAGTAGTTGTCGGGGTTCGCGTAGAGGTGGGCCGCGAGTGCCTCGCGCGTGAAGGTGTCGGGGCCGGGGTGCAGCTCTCGGCCGACGAGGGGCGCGAGGTCCGGTGACGCGGCGAGCTCGCGGAGGATCCCGACGCCGTCGACGAGCATCCGCACGTCCGCGCCCTCCGGATCGGTCAGGAACCGGTGGTCGATGATCGGCTTCGCCTCGGGGTCGGTGCTGCGGAGCCGCACGAAACCACGCGAGCGCGGGAGGAGCGCCGACGTCCCGATGCTCCACCGCGTGCGTTCGCCGCGATGCGTCGGACTGTACGGGAGGAAGTGCAGGTCGAACGCCTCGCTCTCCAGGCTGGATGCCGCCTTGCCCATCGCCTGCTCGTCCGGGGCCCATCCCGCCGCGCGGGCGGCATCCATCTCCGCCGTCATCCGCGCCGACCCCTCCCAGTTCATGAGCAGGAACGGCTGATCGTGGAGGTTCTCCCCCACCCCGGGCAGGTGCTGGACGATGGGGATGCCGAGCGGCGCCAGCTGCGCCGCCGGGCCGATGCCCGAGCGCAGCAGCACGGTCGGGGAGTTGTACGCCCCGCCGGCGAGGACCACCGTGCCCGCGCGGACCGTGCGCGTCTGGCCGCGGTGGACGACGACGACACCGGTCGCGCGGCCGCCCTCGACGACGACGCGGTCCACGAGCGCCTCGCCGACGATCGTGAGGTTCGGGAGCGCCCGCGCGGGATCCAGGTACGCGAATGCGGTGTTCACGCGCACGCCATCCTCGATGTTCACGTCCTCGGGGGCGAAGCCCGCGTTCTCGTCGAGGTCGTTGAGGGTGGCGACGCGCGGCATGCCGACCGCGGGGGCGGCGTCGTACCAGGCGTGCTGCCAGGGAGTGAGTTCGGAGGCGAGGTACCGGCGCACGCGCATGCGCCGCGCGCCCTCCTCGAACAGCGGCCGCAGGTCGTCGGCCGCCCACCCGGTGAGCCCCGCCTCGGCCCACGCGTCGTAGTCGCGCCGGTGCCCCCACGTCTGGGTGCAGCCGTTCATGTCGGACGATCCGCCGATCGCGCGCGCCCGCTCGAACCCCACCTTCCACGGGTAGGTGTCACCGGAGTCGTAGCCCCAGTCGTGGGAGCGACCCAGGCGAGTGGCATCCACGAGATCCGCGGGCCAGGCGGCGTCGCCGCGGGGTCCGAAGTCGGGACCCGCCTCCAGGACGAGCACCTCGCGGCCGGACTCGGCCAGCCGTGCCGCCACCACGTTGCCCGCCGTGCCGCCGCCGACGACGACGTACTCGGCCGCGGCGGGGAGGGGCGTCGTCACGCGGGCACCGGTGCGCCGTCCAGCGACGCGTGCACGTCGGCGGCCGTGACGAGCGCGTCCCGCTGCAGGTACTGCACGGCCTCGAGGGCGTTGTCGTGCGCGCGCTGGGTGGACCCGGCCACGCAGTCGGTCACGACCCGCACGCGGTAGTCGTGCTGGTGCGCGTCGACGGCGGTGTAGTGGATACAGACGTCGGTGAGACCACCCACGAGCACGACCGTGTCGGCCTTGTAGGCCTTCAGCACGATCTCGAGCTCCGTGCCGAAGAACGCCGAGTAGCGGCGCTTGCGGATGAGGAACTCCTCGGGCTGCGGGTCGAGCCACGCCGCGATCTCGGTGTCGGGGTCGCCCTCGATGCAGTGCGGGCCCTCGGCACCGTCGAGCTCGCGGCCGATGTCCACCAGTGAACGCTTGTGCACCTCCTGGATCCAGACGACGGGCACCGCGGCCGCGCGGGCGCCGTCGACCAGCGCACGGACGCGCTCGCGGCGCTCGGCGCGACCGCCCATGAGGACGGGGATGCCGCCCTCCTCGGGCGGGGTGGTGCCGGCACCGCCCTGGATGTCGACGACGATCAGGACGGTGCGGCCGACCAGGTGGGCGGGGCCGATGCCGGTCTCGGGTGCGGTGTCGGTCATGGGGACCTCCTAGAGCGTCGGGCGGTCGAGCAACCGCCGCGGAGTGTGGATGAGGATCTGGTCGGCGACCGCCGGGTCGCCGGCGATCTTCGCGATGGCGGGGCCGATGCGGGCGAAAAGGTGGTCGTAGCCGCGCCCGCCGTTGCGGCGGAGGTTCGCCTGCGCCCACACGTCCTGGGCGATGACGAGCTGGGCGCCGTACCCCTCGGACAGCAGCCACTCGACCATCTGGAGCCGCTCGGCATCCGTCGGGTTCCGGAGGTCGGCGCCGCCGTAGTAGAAGTCCGACCCGAACGTGTCGTAGGCGAGGACGGCGCCGGCCTGCGCGATGTCGCGGTGGTAGGCCTTGTCCCAATACTCATCGAGGTGGCCGATGATCACGCGGTCGGGCGACATGCCCTCCGCCACCAGCACCTCGAGCACCTCGGTCCCGGCCATGCCGCGGAACGACTGGTGGGTGTAGACGGCGGCGCCGGTCTCGGCACCGGCGCGCGCGGCCGCGCGGAGCGAGCGCCACTCGGCATCCGTCACGGGATAGCTCGTGCCGATCTCACCGAGGAGGGCGGGAAGGATGCCGGTGCCCTCGATGCCGTCGCGCAGCTGGGTCAGCAGCAGCTCGGTGAGGGTGTCGACGTCGGCGGTCCGCACGTCATCGGGCATCGTGGGCTCGACGTAGAACCCCGCACCGACCATGACGTGCACGCCCGACCGGCGGGAGATCTCGGGGAGTTCGGCCAGGCGCCGGCCCATGCCGTCGAGCGTGAGCTCGACGACGCCCGATCCCCCCGCGGTGACGACGTGCGCGAGCTCCTCGGCGGCGACGTCGGGGTCGTGCAGGACGATGTTCTCGGGGATCGAGAGGAAGTTCCACCGGAGGTACGCCATGAGCTCGGGGCCCATCGGGACGCCCTCGGGCGGCAGCTCGGTCGGCGTCTTCGCCCAGATGCGCAGGTCGCTGAGCAGGTGCTCGTGCATCGACGTGCGGCCCAGGTCGGCGGCGTCGATGGGTCCTCGGACGGTGTGCACGGGCATCGGTCACTCCCCGAAGACGGCGCGACGCGGGTTGTCGCGGTGGATGGTGTCGAGGGTCTCGGGTGCGATGCCGGCCTCGACGGCGATCTGCCGGAACTCCTCGAAGAGGAACGTGTATCCCGGGCCACCGTACGCCCGCAGGTGCGAACGCTGGCAGACGTCGTGGGAGAGCAGCACCTTGTGCGCGTAGCCCGCGTCGATGATGCGGCGGAGGTACTCGATGCGGCGGTCGATCTGGTGGCGCACCAGCGCACCGCCGACCCGGCACGTCATGAGGCAGTCGAACTCGACGAAGGCCCCGCGCCGGAGGAGCTCGAGCGAGTAGTCGATGCTCTTCACGGTGTCGGCGTGGCCGATGACGACGCGCGAGGGGTCGACGCCCTCTTCGGCGATGATCTCGAGCTGGGCGAGGCCCGTCGGGAAGGATGCCGCGTGCGTGGAGATGAGGGCACCGGTCTCGCGACCGGCGCGCGCGGCCGCGCGGAACGAGCGCTCCTCGGCGGCGGTGATGTGCGACAGGTCGGACGCGATCTCGCCGATCACGCCCGCGCGCACGCCGGTCCCGGGGATCTCGTCCAGGAGGTCGGCGATGAGGAAGTCGGCGAGCGTGTTCGTCGGAGTGCGGTCGAACCACTCCTTGTCGAGGTAGGTGTCGTAGTAGTGACCCGTCCCGAGGATGACCTGGATGCCACTGGCCTCCGCCGCCCGCCGGGTCGCCCGGACGTTCGCGATCGAGCGCGACCCGGTCCGCCGGTTCTGCTGGAGCTCGGTGATGTCGTCGCTCTCGCCGAACGGCGCGGCGTAGTCGCTGAGTTCGCCGTTCGTCAGATCGACGAGCGTCGATCCGCCCGCCGCGCGGAACAGCGCGAGCTCCGCGAGCATCTCCTCCTCGACCGCGAGGTAACCGTCCTGCGGGGTCGTCCGCGTCATGTTGATGTACACGTGCTCGTGCGGCAGCGTGACGCCGAGCTGTGCGGGCGCGATCGGCCCGGACACGCCGTGGACGGTGAGCATGCCGGTCACGCCTCCGGGATGGCGATGACGACGCTCTTGGTCTCGAGGAAGCCGCGCAGCCCCTCCTCGCCCAGGTCGCGTCCCAGTCCCGACTCCCCCGTGCCGCCGAACGAGAGGGCGGGGTCGAAGAGGTTGTACGTGTTGATCCACACCGTGCCGGCGTCCAGCGCCGCGGCCATTCGGTGCGCCCGACCGAGGTCGCGGGTCCACACGCCCGCCGCGAGTCCGTAGGCGGTGTCGTTGGCGATGCGGAGGGCATCCGCTTCGTCGTCGAACGGGATGATGCCGACGACGGGTCCGAAGATCTCCTCGCGGGCGATGCGCATGTCGTTCGTGACGCCGGAGAAGAGCGTCGGCTCGACGTAGAAGCCCGGCTCGCGGACCCCGCCGCCGGCGAGGAGGGTCGCGCCCTCGTCGACGCCCGCGCGGATGTAGCCGAGCACGCGCTCGCGCTGCTCCTCCGATACGAGCGGGCCGACGGTGATGCCGCCGTCGAGGCCGTCGCCGACGGGGACGCGGCCCACGGCCGCGGTCATGCGCTCCGTCATCTCGGCGAGGATCGAGCGCTGCACGAGCAGACGGCTCCCCGCGGTGCACATCTGCCCGGAGTGTCCGAACGACGCGCGCATCGCCGCGAGGACGGCGGCATCCAGGTCGGCGTCCTCGAACACGATGTTCGGGCTCTTGCCGCCGAGTTCCAGCGTCACGCGCGTGAAGTCGTCGGCCGCGGCGTGCGCGACGAGCCGCCCGACCTCGGTCGAGCCGGTGAAGGTGATCTTCGCGATGCCCGGGTGCGCGGTGAGCGCGGCGCCGACGGATCCGTCGCCCGTCAGGATGCTCACGGTGCCGGCGGGAACGCCCGCCTCGGCCAGGATGCCGCCGAGGCGGAGGAGCGTCAGCGGGGTGTCCTCCGCGGGCTTGGCGACCACGGGGCAGCCCGCGGCGAGCGCCGGGGCGAGCTTGAACGCCGCCGTCATGATCGGGAAGTTCCACGGCAGGATGATCGCCACCGGGCCGACCGGCTCCTGCACCGTGTAGACGTGGTGTCCCCCGCCGTCGACCGCGACGACCGTGCCGCCCAGGCGCGACGGCGCCCCCGCGAAGTGGCGGAAGGTGCGGGCGGCCATCGCCGTGTCAGCGCGGGAGCGCTCGATGGGCTTGCCGTTGTCGCGCGTCTCGAGCACCGCCAGCTCTTCGAGCCGCTCCTCGATGAGATCGGCGACCCGGTTGAGGATCCGGGCGCGCTCCAGGGGCGCGAGCCCGCGCCAGCGCCGGTCGGCGTGGGCGTCGACCGCGATCGCGACCGCGGCGTCGACGTCGGCGACCGTCGCGTCGGCCACGGTCGTGAGCACCTCGCCGGTGGCGGGGTCGATCACCGCGCGCGCGGGGCGCTCGCCGAGCGGCATCCACTCTCCGCCGAGGAGGAACGGCTCGTACTCCGGCAGGGCGGTGACGGTGGTGCGCAGGCTCATGGTGGTCCTCAGAAGATCTCGAAGTACTCGCGCTGCTCCCAATCGGAGACGTGGCGAAGATAACGGGCGAACTCGGCCCTCTTGATGGTCGCGTACCACTCCACCACGACGTCGCCGAGGGCGGCACGGAAGACGTCGTCGGCCTCGAAGGCGTCGACGGCGGCCCCGAGGGATGCCGGCAGCGCCGGGGCGTCCGTGCGGTAGGGGTCGGTCGTGGGGGCGGGCGGGATGAGCCCGCGCTCGATGCCGTCGACGCCGCTGATCAGCTGCGACGCGATGTAGAGGTACGGGTTGGCCGCGGGCTCGCCCGACCGGTTCTCGAGCCGTGTCGCCGGGTCGCCGATCCCGCCGACGGCACGCACCATCGCGCCCTTGTTGTCGATGCCCCACGCGATGCGGTCGGGCGCGAGCGAGTTCGGCTGGTAGCGCTTGTAGCCGTTGACCGTCGGGGTGGTGAACACCGCCGCCGCCCCGGCGTGCGCGAGGAGGCCCCCGAGGTAGGCCGAGCCGAGCAGCGACAGGGTCGTCCCCGGCGCATCGGGCACGAACGCGCCGCGGCCGGTCGCGCGCTCGGTGAGCGACTGGTGCAGGTGCCATCCGGTCGAGGCCCCGTCGGCCCCCTGCGGGCGGGACATGAACGTCGCGTGATAACCGAGGCCCGCGGCGATGCGCCGGACGGCGGTGCGGCACAGGACGATGGCATCCGCGATCTCGGCCGCGGAGCCTGCCTCCATCGTGATCTCGAACTGGCTGGGGCCGAACTCGAGCTCGATCGAGCGCAGCGGCAGGTCGAGGAGCGTCAGCCCGCGGTACAGCGCATCGACGAGCGGCTGCATGCGGTCGAGGCCCTCCTCGAGCAGCAGCTGCGAGCCGCGCGTGGTCGGCGCGGTGAGGGAGGCGGCCCCGGGGCGACCGGGCGCACCGACGTGCTCGGTACCGAGGGCTGCGTCGTCGGCGCGGAAGACGTGGAACTCCAGCTCCGCACCGACCGTCATGTCGTAGCCGCGCGCGGCGAGCGCGGTCAGCTCGTTGCGCAGGATCGTCCGGGTGCAGAACGGAACCGGGCTGCCGTCGGGGAAGCGCAGGTCGCACAGGATCCAGGCGGTCCCCGGTGCCCACGGCAGCACGCGGAACGTGGTGGGGTCGGGCACGAGCACGATGTCGCCGGCGCCGCTGAACCCGCCGACTCCGACACCCGTCTCGGAGCTGAACACCGAGAACACCGACTGGCCGGAGGTGTCCTTCAACAGCAGCGAGCTGGGGGCGGTGACGCCCGAACGGAGGGCGGCGGCGAGTCCTCCCCGCGCGATCGTCTTGCCGCGCAGGATGCCGTGCTGGTCGACGAACGAGAAGCGCACCATGTCGATGCCGAGCTCGTCCACGACGCGGCGCATCTGTCCGGCGGCGGCGTACTGCGCCTCGCTCCACAGCCCGTGCCGGTGGACGAATCCCTCGCGGTCGGCGGCGAGCATCGGGCGGGCGGAGATCCCGCCGCCGCTCTCCGAGACCGGGCGCTCGTCGACGTTGCGCTCACGCATCGACGGTCTCCTCGGCGGTCGTCTTCGGGGCCGCCCACGGCGAGGCCGCGCGGCGCTCGTGCTCGCGTTGCACCCACCGCTCCTGCCACGCGTCGTTGGCGGCGATCGTGTCCATCGCGAGCGGCCCGGTGAGCTTCGCGGCATCCTCGTCGCTCACGGGGTGCGACGGCGTCTGCCCGCCCGCGGCGAAGGAGTCGATCGCCCGCAGCAGCAGGCGCCGGTTGGCGGTGACCGCGCGGTCCGAGACGCCGAGG
The DNA here is from genome assembly GCF_029639405.1 of Microbacterium proteolyticum. Classification (NCBI taxonomy): domain Bacteria; kingdom Bacillati; phylum Actinomycetota; class Actinomycetes; order Micrococcales; family Microbacteriaceae; genus Microbacterium; species Microbacterium proteolyticum. Next base: position 1,670,480 of record NZ_CP121274.1, on the reverse strand, counting down.
CGCTCGACCGTGCGGTCCTGGATGGCGCCCATGCTCTCGACGGCCCACTGGTCGTGGACGTTGATGTCGAGCCCCATGCCCGTGTACGTCAGTTCCTTCTGCTCCTGGGGGTCGAAGCCCCAGTTGTTGTCGCGGTTGCGGATCGGTCGGTAGTCCGGCAAGGTCACGCCCTCCAGTCGCTGCTGCAGCAGGGTGTCCTTGTCCGTGACCTCGGCGAAGTCGTACCAGATCATGTACCAGTAGTGGTGCTCGTCGTCGATCGGCACGTGCCACTGCGTGAACACCTTGGTGTTGCCGAAGGGGACGACGAAAGCGTTGGGGAACATCAGGTTCGTCACGCGCACGTGCTTGATGTCCTCGGTGAGCTGGCGCAGAGCGAAGACTCGGAGGCCGTGGTCGGCGCTCTCGACCTCGATGTCGGGACGGTAGCTCTCGCCCACGAGCATCGAGAGCTTCTTCCCCGTTCCCTCGACCTCCTCCGCGAACTGCTGCCCGTACATCTCGCGGGGGTCTTCCTCGATGAAGCGGTGCAGGAACGACACGTGGCTCGGGTCGATGCCGCCCTCGAGCCCCTGCAGCCAGTTGCAGTCCCACAGACCCTTGAACGCGAAGGTGTACTCCTCCGGCGCGACGAAGCAGTCGTAGTCGGGGAAGGGCGGAGGGTCGCCCGCGCCCATGTAGGTGAAGATGATCCCGTTCTTCTCGACGCACGGGTAGTTGGCGATGCGGATCTTGCCCAGGAACTGGCTGTGCTCGGGTTCGGCGGGCTGCTCGACGCACTTGCCCTCGCCGTTGTAGAGCCACCCGTGGTAGAGGCACCGGATGCCGTCCTCCTCGAGGCGGCCGTACGACAGGTCGACGCCCCGGTGGGCGCAGTAGCGGCTGATGAGCCCCCAGCCCTCGCGCTTCTTGAACAGCACGAGGTCCTCGCTCATGATGCGGACGGCCTTGACCGGCCGCTCCCCCGGCATCTCGGACACGAGGGCGGCCGGCTGCCAGTACGAGCGCAGGAGGTTGCCGAGCGGCGTACCCGGCCCGGAGCGGGTGATCTTCTCGTTGTCTTCCTGCTTCAGCATGGCCGTGGCCTCTCGTGGTCGGTGCGGGTGTGGTGCAGGCCGGTCAGGCCTGGAGGACGAGGACGGGGCACGCCGAGCGCGAGACGCACACCATCATGCAGTCGTTCGCGGCACGCTCCTGGGCGGTGAGGACGAAGTCGCGATGCTCGACCTCCCCCTCGAGGACGCCCGTCTCGCAGCTGCCGCAGATGCCCTCCTCGCAGTCGGAGAGCACGTCGACACCCGCGTCGCGCAGCACCTCGAGCACGCTCTGCTCGGGTTCGACGGTCACCTCGACGCCCGTGAGCGCGAGGCGCACGGCGAACGGTCCGCCGGGCTCGTACTCCACCACGGGGGCGGTGAAGTACTCCAGGTGAAGGCGACCGGATGCCGCGGGCACCAGGCGCGTGACCTCCCCGAGCATGCGCGCGGGACCGCACGCGTACACCGCGGCGTCCGGGTGGGCCGCGAGCTCGGCCGCGAGGTCGGCGCGCACCCCCTCGTCGCGCGCGACGACGTCGACGGTTCCGCCGGGCAGGGCCGCGAGATCGTCGAGGAACGCCATGCGGGTGCGCGAGGCGCCGAGGTACAGCACACGCCACGGCACGCCCGCCGCGGCGGCGGCGCGCACCATGGGCAGAACCGGCGTGATGCCGATGCCGCCCGCGAGGAACAGGTACTCGTCGGCGGGTTCGAGGCCGAAATGGGTGCGCGGACCGCGGAGCGACACGACGTCGCCGGGACGCAGCCGCTCGTGCACGGCGCGGGAGCCGCCGCGGCTCTGCTCCTCGCGGAGGACGGCGATGCGGTACCGCGCCGAGGCGGGCTCCCCGCACAGCGAGTACTGGCGGACGGGCGCACCCGGGAGGGCCAGGTCGATGTGGGCGCCGGGCGTCCATCCGGGAAGCGGGCCGTCGACCCCTTCGAGCTCGACCGACAGCACATCGGCGGTCTCGAGCGTCAAGGAACGCACACGGGCGCGGAGCTCGTTGGCATCCTCTCGGGTCGTCATGTTTGGATCCTAACAGATCCAGATTGGATCCCGAATCAGCAGCATGGGAGCCAGTCCCGCGTGGATTGCGTGGCATCCGGCGGCCGTTCTGCTAGGTTCGCACCTCGTGGGATCGGGACCACGATCGACCGAGAGGGGCAGCATGGCCGCACGGGGGGACACCGAGATCTCGGCCGCCGGGGGGCACGCCCTCGTCGACGAGATCGCCGCCAAGATCCGGGAACGCATCATGTCGGGCGACATCCCGATCGGCGCGCAGCTGCGTCAGGCGGAGCTCGCGAGCGACTTCGGAGTCAGCCGCACCCCGGTGCGCGAGGCGCTGCGGCAGTTGCAGACGGGCGGCCTCATCGAGGTCCTCCCCAACCGCGGTGCCGTCGTGCGCGTGCCCGCGCCGTGGGAGGTGCGCGAGGCCTACGAAGTGCGCGCCGAGCTCGAAGCCCTCGCCGCCGCCCGCGCCGTCGAGCGCATCTCGCGCGGCGACGTCACGCGCCTGCGCGAGGCGAACCAGGACATGTACGACCGCTCCGTCGAGCGCGAGCGCGGCCAGGGCGACCCGGCCCTCGCCAGCCGCCGCGAGAACGACGTCTTCCACAACACCATCGCGCAGGTCTCCGCCAACGCGCGCCTCGCCCGCGCGATCGACGAGATCAACGAGACCTTCCCCCGCAACGTGTCGGCTCAGCTGCTCGTCGGCGACGACCGCCATCGCGAGGAGAACTTCCAGGAGCACGTCCGCATCATCGAAGCGATCGAGCGGGGCGACGCCGAAGCCGCCCGCCACGAGATGCGCGAGCACGTCCTCAAGGCCGGCGAGCAGCTGGCGCGCTGGTACGAGCGGCGCTCCGCGACGGTGTTCACGGGCTGACACCGACCCGCTCCCGATCGACGCGAAAGGCCGGTGCGGGGCGCACCCCGCACCGGCCTTTGCTCAGGTCAGCGCGTCCACTGCTGATTGGCCCCGGCGTTGGGGGTCCACAGCTGGACCTTCGTCCCATTCGCCGTGCCCCAGGCGGTGACATCGAGCACGAGCCCGCTGGCCCTGCTCGCGATCGATCCGTCCAGGCGGACCTTCCACTTCTGGCTGTTCTTGCCGTTGCAGTCCCAGAGGATGACCCGCGTGGCGTTGACGACGCCGTCGGCATCGGCCGCGAGGCACTTGCCCGACACCCGCAGCTCGCCGGCGGCCGTCGCGGTGATCGTCTGGTTGGCATTGCCCACGCAGTCCCAGATCTGCACCTGCACGCCCGTCGCACCGTTGGGGACGTCGAGGCACCGATTCGATGCAGTTCCGCGCAGCGAGAACGTCGAGGCGGGAGCGGGGGTCGTCACGATCCGCCATTCCTGCGCGTCGTCGCCGGTGCCGTCCGTTCCGGCGGCGAGCGCACTCTCGACGGTGACCGCGCCACCGGTCTGAGCCCCGGTGACGTAGAGCGACGAGTTCAGCGTCGAGCGGATCCTCTGGTAGCCGTCGCTCGTGGGCTCGAGGGTCCACACCTTGTCGGCTCCCCCGTCGTCCACCCACTGCGCCAGTTGGCGTCCCGCGACGCCCTGCCCGCCCCAGATGCCGATCGCGCGGCCGCCCGACTTGTTCAGGAACGTGACGGTGGAGCCCTTCGAGACGACGTGCCACCGCTGGGCGTCGGCGCTGGATGCCGCCTGCGAGACGATGTCCGCGACGTTGCCGGTGAGGTTGGCATCCTGTGTCTTGCCGGAATCCGGGGCGAGCACCTGACCCGTCTTGCGATTGACGAGGGTCGTGTAGTCGCCGACGGAGCGGCCCAGGTCGACGTCGGCGTAGGCGATGGGACCGGTCGCGCCGCCCGCCCAGGCCGCCTGCAGGACGAGCACCCGCCCGTTCGCGTCGACCGGCTGGATGGTGCGGCTGTAGCCCGCTCCGATGGGTGTCTGGTATTCCTTCCAGGTGCCGTCCGAGCGGCCGGTGTCGTTGACCCAGACGCTGCCGCTGCCGGCCGCGTTGTAGACGATGCGACCGTCGGCGAGTGCGCTGAGCACCGGGCTTCCACCGGTGGACAGCGAGCGCGCCCCCTGCGGGACGGGCAGATCGCCGACGGCGTGCGCGGTCGCGGAACGGAAGGTGAGCGGGCTGTCCGAGATCCGGTACTGGACGTCGGCGCCGCCGCCCCACCACTCGTAGGTCTGGATCCACTTGCCGTCGGTCGTCTGCGCGACCGTCGTCATCCCCGGGCGCCCCCCGCCGATCTCCGTCTTCCCGTTGCCGCGATCGACCGTGAGGCCCGGCACGTCGATGACGGGGTCGCTCCACGCGGCGGTCGTCCCGTTCCAGGTCCGGTGCACGAGCACCTGACCACCCGAATCGGATGCCGTGGTGTTGGCGGGATCGATCGTCGGCACGCCGGTCGTGCTGTCGTAGCCGAGGTAGTCGTTCTCGTCGCTGTAGTACGCCACGAGCTGCCCCTGGTACGCCAGCAGATGCGGCTCCCAGATCGGATCCACCTGCTTCGTGCTGTTGGCCTGGGAGGTCCGTCCGACCGCGCCCGCGCTGCCGCCCTGCCAGCCGCCCGCGGCGATGATGTTGACGAATCGCCAGGTCGCCCCGCGGTCCGAGCTCGCATACAGGGCGAGTGCGACGTCGCGTCGATCGCCGTCGCCGCTGGGCGTCCAGTTCGGGTCGGCCGCCTTCTGCTCGTTGTAGTACGCGTCGTCGCCCGAGACGACCGAGGCGACCACGAGCGTGCCCTCGGCGAGGGAGCCGACGGCCTGCGGGAGGACGTACGGCTGCGCGTTGGTCCAGTTGCTCGTGTACTTGGCCACCGCAGAGCCCGTCGACAGCTGGGCAGGGGGCTTGATGTCGGCCAGCTTCTGCCAGGTGGTGCCCTGATCATCGCTCTTGTACAGCGGCAGCGTCTGCCCGACGACCGCGCTCTGGCTGTTCTCGAAGGTGACCACGAGCCGGCCGTCCGGCAGCTGCGCCGACTTCGGGTACAGCACGCACGGGCGCTTGTTGCACGCTCCGGCGTTGTCGGCGACGTACACCGCGCCGGGACTGGGTTGATAGGCGGATGCCGGGGCGGCGGACGCGATGAGTCCCGTCACCCCGAGGGCGACGGTGGCCAGGAGGGCGCTCGCCCTCCGCAGGCGGGACGGTCCCCGGGTTCCTTTCGGCTGCGACATTGCAGCTCCTTTCGTTTGCTCGCGCAGAGCACACCAGAAACCCTCGGCCCGCGGTGCACATCCGATAGCTTTTCGTCCCCTCGGAGCGAAACCTTTTCGCAATCGTGGACGACAACTTTCTCCGTCCTTACGCTCGGTGCTGTCCCCGATCGACGACGGAGAGGAACGGGTTGTGGTGATGACCTACGGGCGCGGAGCGACGGCGCTCCCCGCGGATCTCCCGGATCGTCGCACCACTCTCGCGGCGATCGCCGAGCGGGCCCACGTGTCGATCGGGACGGTGTCCAAGGTCGTGAACGAGCGCGCCGGTGTCGGCGACGAGACCCGGGCGCGCGTGCGAGAGGTCATCGCCGAGCTCGGGTACATCACGCACGCCGAACGCCAGCTGTCGGCCGCGCAGCTCGCCGAACCCACCTTCGAGCTCCTCGTCGACCCCTTCGACGAGCGGAACCCCTACATGTTCTCGTTCCTCGGCGGCGCCACCGAGGCCTCCGGCGACCTGGGCGCCGCGCTCGTGACCCGCCGCCTGGACTCCATCTCCCGGATGCGACCCAACGACTGGGCGCGCTCCCTCGCCGCCCACCATCGTGCGGGCGTGATCGAGGTGACCACGCGCTACTCGGCCGGGCGGGAGCGCGCGTTGCGTGCCGTCGGCCTGCCCATGGTGCTCGTCGACCCGATCGACTTCCCCCGCACCACGACGATGAGCATCGGGGCGACGAACTGGGCCGGCGCCTACGAAGCCACCACGCACCTGCTCGAGCTCGGGCACACGCGCATCGCCTACATCGGCGGACCCGCGGATGCCGCCTGCGACATCGCCCGCGCGTCGGGGTGGGCCGCGGCGATGGGGTCGGCCGGCCACCGCGTGGACGCCGACGCGGTTCGACGCGATTCGTACTCGTTCGAGCACGGGTTCGCCGTGGCGACCGATCTCCTGCGCTCCCTGGGCCGGCCGACGGCGATCTTCGCGGGTGCGGACATCACCGCGATGGGGGTGCTGGAAGCCGCGCGGCGCCTGGGCATCTCCGTTCCGGACGAGCTGTCCGTGGTGGGCTTCGACGACACGGTCCTGGCCCGTTCGTCGAGCCCGAACCTCACGACCGTGCACCAGCCGATCGCCGACATCGGCCGCACCGCAGTCGGTGCACTCCTGCGTCTCGCCCGCGGGGAGTCCTTCGCCACCAAACGGGTGGAGCTGGCCACGCATCTCGTGGTGCGCGACTCCACGGCGCCCCCGCCGCGTCGCTGATCCGCACCCGCTTCTTCCTTCACCCGAACCGCCACACGTCCCTTCACCGTGCCCGGAAAGTCGACTATGACCTCGTCACACCCTCCCCTGCCCGCTTCCCCCGACGCCGCCGAGCGCGCCCACGCCCTGCTCGCCCGGATGACGCTCGAGGAGAAGATCGCCCAGCTCGGCAGCAGCTGGCCCGGCTCCGAACAGGCCGAAGGCGACGTCGCGCCGATGCAGGAGACGCACCTCCGGGCCGAGTCCTTCGAGGACGCGGTCGTCGACGGACTGGGCCACCTGACCCGCGTCTACGGGACCACCCCGGTCTCGCCCGCCGACGGGCGCGCCCGCCTCGACGTGCTGCAGGCCGCGGTGGTCGACGGGAACCGCTGGGGGATCCCCGCGATCGCGCACGAGGAATGCCTCACGGGTGTCACGGCGTGGGGCGCGACCGTCTACCCGACCCCCCTCGCGTGGGCGGCCTCGTTCGATCCCGCGACCGTCCGCCTCATGGGCGCGCGCATCGGGTCGGATCTGCGCAGCCTCGGCGTGCATCAGGGCCTCGCCCCCGTCCTCGACGTGGTCCGCGACTACCGCTGGGGACGCGTGGAGGAGACGATGGGCGAGGACCCCCACGTCGTGGCCGAGATCGGCACCGCCTACGTCGAGGGCGTCGAGTCCGCCGGTGCGGTGGCCACCCCGAAGCACTTCGCCGGGTACGCCGCCTCACGCGGGGCCCGCAACCACGCGCCGGTGTCGATCGGTCCGCGCGAGTTCGCCGACGTCATCCTCCCGCCCTTCGAGCGCGCGCTGCAGACGGCGCGGTCGGTGATGAACTCCTACACCGACGTCGACGGCATCCCCGCCGCCGCGGACACGAACCTCTTCACCTCGCTGCTGCGAGAGCAATGGGGATTCGAGGGCACCGTCGTCTCGGACTACTGGGCGATCCCCTTCCTGCACTCGATGCACCGCATCGCCGCCGACGAGGAGGCGGCCGGCGTCCTCGCTCTGCACGCGGGCATCGACGTCGAGCTCCCCCACCGGATGTCGTTCCTCGGCCTGGCCGAGGCGGTCCGCGCGGGAGAGGTCCCCGAGGCGCTGATCGACCGGGCCGCGGAACGCGTACTGCGACAGAAGATCGAGCTCGCCCTCCTCGACATCGCGGACGAGCCGCGGCGCGAGGTCGATCTCGACTCCCCCGCGAACCGTGTCGTCGCTGTGACCCTCGCGGAACGGTCGATCGTGCTGGTGAAGAACGGCGGCGTGCTTCCCCTCGCCCCGTCCCTCCGGCGCATCGCCGTCATCGGCCCCACCGCGGACGACGCCGCCTGCCTGTTCGGCTGCTATTCGTTCCCGAACCACGTCCTCGTGCACCACCCCGACACGCCGCTCGGAATCGTGGCACCGACCTACCTGGACGCCCTGTTCGAGACGCTCGACGACGCAGAGATCACCGCCGTCGCCGGCACCTCGGTGCGCGGGGGCGAGACCGAGGGGATCGCGGCCGCCGTGGCGGCGGCGCGCGACGCCGAAGTGGCGATCGTCTTCGTCGGAGACCGGTCCGGGATGTTCGGCCTCGGAACCTCGGGCGAAGGATGCGACGTCGCAACACTGGACCTCCCCGGCGCGCAGCAGCAGCTGGTCGACGCCGTGCTCGACTCGGGGACGCCGGTGATCCTCGTGGTCAGTTCGGGCCGCCCCTACGCCCTCGGCCGGGCCGTCGGCGAGGCCGCCGCCATCGTGCAGGTCTTCTTCCCCGGGCAGGAGGGGGCGGGCGCTCTCGCCGACATCCTGACCGGGCGTGCGAACCCCTCGGGACGCCTGCCCGTGCAGATCCCCACGCGGCACGCGCCGCAGCCGGGGACCTATCTCGCCCCGCCCCTGGCCCTGCGCAGCGACGGCGTCAGCAACCTCGACCCCTCCCCCGCGTTCACGTTCGGGCACGGCCTGTCGTACACGCGCTTCGAACGACGGATCGTGGATGCCGACACCACCGCACGCACCGAAGCCGACGACGTGGTGCTCGCCGTCGAAGTCCGCAACACCGGGCCGGTCCGCGGCGCCGACGTCGTGCAGGTGTACGTCAGCGTCGCCGATCCGAGCGTGGTCCAGCCGCTGCGACGGCTCGTGGCGTTCCATCGAGTGGACCTCGACGCGGGGCAGAGCGCCGTCGTCGAGCTGCGTCTCCCGGTCGAGACTTTCGCGTTCACGGGCATCGACCTCGTGCGCTCCGTCGAACCCGGTCCGATCACCCTGCGCGTCGCGGCCTCGGCCGACGACGACGGGGAAGCACGCCAGATCGAGCTCGTCGGAGAGAGGGCTCCGGCGCCCTCGCCGCGGCGGAGGTTCCCCTCCGCGCGGGTGCGATGAGCGCGATAAGTTTTCGCTCCCGCATGCATTGTCGGCCATGGAATCCGCTCATATTTTTCAAGATGTCCCCGTGAAAACGGGGAACAACCCGAAAACCACCAACGAAAGAGTTAGTTCGAAGATGAACAGTCACATCGCTCGACGCATCGGCGCCATCGGCGTCGCCGGCGTCCTGATCGCCGGACTCGCCGGTTGTGCGGGATCCACCGGCCCCAGCTCCTCGCGGCCCGAGAACGAGGTCCATCTCCTCGTCTTCAACGACGCGGCGGCCGAGGCCGAGACGGCTCTGGCGGAGAAGTTCAACGAGACCAGCGACGTCAAGATCGTCGTCGACAAGTCGCCCGAGACCGAGTCGGTCGCCTACATCAACGGCGTCCGCCAGTCGCTGGGCACCCCCGACGCACCCGACATCTTCATGAGCTGGGGCGCGGCCCAGATCCAGGACTTCGTCGACTCGGGTGCCCTGCTGTCGTACAACGACTGGATCGACCAGACCCCGGCGCTGCGCGACTCGTTCAGCCCGGCCGTCTTCGACCAGGAGGTCATCGACGGTCAGGCCTACGGCATCCCGGTCCGGGGCACGCAGCCGGTGTTCCTGTTCAACAACGCCTCGGTGCTCTCGGCGAACGGCCTGAAGCCCGCCGCGACCTGGGACGAGCTGCTGTCGCAGGTGTCCACCCTCAAGGCTGCCGGAGTCACCCCGATCGGCCTGGCCGGCGCCAGCCAGTGGCCGACGCTGATGTGGTTCCAGTACGTCTACGCGCAGACCATCGGGAACGACCAGGTCGCCAAGGCCCTCGCCGGCGACACGTCGGTGTGGGACAGCGCCGGCAGCCGTGAGGCGCTGACGAAGCTGCGCGCGCTCATCGACGCGGGAGCCTTCGGCACCACCTTCGACTCCGTCGACTACGACAACTCCCCCGCTCTGCTGCGCAGCGGCAAGTCCGCCTACGAGCTGATGGGCACGTGGAACTACGCCGTGCAGGCGGGCGCCGACGCGACCTTCGCCGACACCGAACTCGGCTACAGCAGCTTCCCGGCCTTCGGTTCCCTCCCCGCCGGCCAGCTGTCCGGAAACGTCAGCAACTACTACAACGTCGTCGCCGACACCCGGTACCCCGACACCGTGAAGGCGTTCCTCCAGGAGCTCTACAGCCCCGAGTTCATCCAGTCCCAGCTGGCCCTCGGCAACCTGCCCACGACGACCGACGTGGGCGACTACCTCGCGGACGCCCCGGGCACCGAATCCGCCAAGAAGTTCCTCGAGTTCACCAACGACGCCGTCCAGGCGGCGCCCAGTTTCCAGCTGTCGTGGGACCAGGCCGTTCCGACGGCCAGCAAGCAGGGCATGCTGGACGCCATGAGCGGCTTCTTCAGTGGCACGCTCGACGCGGACGGATTCGTCAAGGCCCTGCAGGGCCTGCAGTACTGATCCGCCGGAACCACCCGCACCGACGCCGCAACGAAAGTTCACCCGTGACTGAATCCACTCGGGCGGCTCGGTCCACTCGCCGCCGGGGCGGTCTGCACCACGCAGGCCGTCCCGGCGCGCTCTGGGCCGCACCCGCCGTCGCCTTCTTCGCCGTCTTCGCCCTGTTGCCGCTGGCGTACGCGGTCTACCTCTCGTTCACCAAGTACAACGGCATCGCCATCGCCGCACCCCGATTCGTCGGTGGCGAGAACTGGGCGCGCCTGGCATCCGACCCGGCCGTTCCGCAGGCGCTGTGGCTGAGCATCGTGCTGGTCGTCCTCGCGGTCGTCACGCAGACACCGGTCGCGCTCCTCATCGGCGTGTGGACCGCCGGGCAGCAGCGCGGTCGGGCGATCGTCGCGGCGCTCTACTTCCTCCCGCTGTTGATGTCGGCCGCCGCGATCGCGGTGCTGTTCTCCGCCCTCGTCGACCCCAACTTCGGTCTCCCGGCGGCCCTGCCGTGGCTGTTCGGCGACGGCAACCTCCTCGGCACCTCGCCCTCGGCGATGGCGGTCGTCGCCTTCGTCCTCGCCTGGCAGTACGTCCCGTTCCACAGCCTCATCTACCAGGCCGCCGCACGTTCGGTGCCGCCGGTGCTCTACCAGGCGGCGGCCATCGACGGCGCGGGGACGGTGCGCCAGTTCTTCAGCATCACGCTGCCGCAGCTGCGCAACACGGTGATCACGTCGGTGATCCTCATGGTGGTGGGTACCTTCACCACCTTCGAGACCATTCTCATCATCACCGGCGGCGGCCCCTCCGGCGGGACGACGATCCTCGCCTATCTCATGTACATCGCCGGCTTCGGGGCGGCGGCCAACTACGGCTACGCCTCGGTGATCGCCGTCGTGCTCATCATCATCGCGACGATCATCTCGCTGGGCATGGTCCGCCTCACCGGCTTCGACCGCATGCGCGGAACGCAGGAGGGCATCTGATGCGCACACGTCCGAACATCGTCGGCGGGGCGGTCGCGGCGCTCTGGCTCGGCATCATCCTGATCCCGATCCTGTTGATGCTGCGCGCCGCCTTCGACACGCAGGCCGGTTACGCGGAGAACGGCCCTCTGGCCTGGCCGAGCACTCTGACTCTGGAGAACTTCGTCACGGCGATCGAGGGCGGATTCCTCCGCAATCTCGCGAACTCGGCGATCATCACGGCCGGCACCGTCGCTCTGGTGCTGCTGGTCGTTCCCCCGCTGTCCTTCGCGATCGTCCGCAGCACCTCGAGGACCGTGGCGAACGCGTTCCGGCTCATGCTCCTGGGCTTGGCGATCCCGGCGCAGGTGGTGGTCGTCCCGGTGTCGTACCTGATCATCCAGCTCGGGCTCAACAACTCCCTCGTAGGCGTGATCCTGCCGACCACCGCGTTCGCGATCCCCGTGTGCACGCTCGTGCTGACCGGCGCGATGCGCAACATCGGCGACGAGCTCTACGAGGCGATGGCGATCGACGGGGCCTCGACGATGCGGATCTTCACGCGGATGGTGCTCCCGCTGTCGAAGGGCGGCATCGCGACCGTCATCGTCTTCTCGGCCCTGCAGGCCTGGAACGGATTCCTGCTGCCCCTCGTGCTCGCCCGCTCCCCCGAGGTGACGGTCGCGACCGTCGCGCTGAACCAGTTCCGCGGCCAGTACAGCGTCAATGTCCCCGGTCTGATGGCGGCGGTCGTGCTGACGATCATCCCGATCCTGGTGGTCTACCTCTTCGCCCGCCGCGCGCTCGTCGCCGGCGTCATGGGCTTGGGCGGGAAGTAGCTCCCCCGACGACCACGGAGGAGGCGCGCCCAGGCGGGTGCGCCTCCTCCTTAGTTCATGCGATCGGCGCTCCGCCGCGCCCGCTGATCGCCGCGTCAGCCGACCACCAGCGGCGCGGCCATCAGCACCGCCGACGCGCCCATTGCCAGCGGCGGCAGCCGCGTCACGAGCGGCCGGTCGCGATGCGCCGTGGCGAACAGCACCACACCCCCGACGGCATAGGCGGCCACGCCGAGGAGGGTCAGCAGCACGAGCGGCATCGCCCCCGCCCCGTGATGGGACGCGCCCGCGGATGCCGGGACGTGCGCGGCCAGCAGAAGGGATGCCATGAGCACGGCGCCGAGCGCGTCGAACGCCCGCATCCGCCGGGGCTCGCCGCGCCGCACGCGCCCCGGCGCCACCGCCACCAGCGCCGCGAGGAGCAGCGCCGCCGCCCAGAACACCGCCGGTACGCTCCCGCCGCCGAGCACCATGTCGCCCATCGCCAGCAGCATGAGCGCCGCGATGAGCAGCTCACGCACGCGCGCGGCGGGACGGTCGGCGGCGACGCAGCACGCGCCGGCCGCCGTCGTCACCAGCGCGCCGACGTGCAGGACCTCGCCCATCAGTGCCCGTGGTGCTCGTGCCCGTGGTGCCCGTGCGCGGAGTGGTCGTGGTGCTCGTGCCCGCCGGCGTCGTGTCCGTGGAACGCGTGGCCCTCGGCGACGGCCCCGCCGGAACCCGCTGTCGGCGCGTGGCAGTGGTCACCGCCCGAAGACGGCGGCAGGTCGAGTGAGGGGTTCCGCGTGAAGAACCCGTCCGGCTCGAAGCGCAGCCCGATGCGGTGCACCGGCATGATCGGCCACTCCTCGGGCTTCGGGTAGTGGTGCACGCCGACGATCGGCCAGAGCACGAGCTCGGCGCCGTCGAGCGGCCGGTCGGCCTGCTGCCAGGCCGTGATGCCCTCCGCCTCGAGCGGAGCCTGGTTGGGGTAGTCGCCCGTGATGAAGCGCTCGTTCGGGTCGTAGGCGGTCGCCCACAGGTGCTTCGACACGAACGGGGCCTTGCGCTCGACGATGCTGCCGGGCTTGGCGAACAGACGCGTCGTGTGCATCGCCGACAGGCGGTAGGCGGTGCTCTCGCCGAACCGGTTGGTGCGCTCGGTGTTCTCCACCCGCCAGTGCACCGCCCGGGACGCGTCGGCCATCCGGCCGGCATCCTTCTCGGAGGCGATGACCTCGGAGACCATCTTCACCGCGTTGCCCCAGGGGTTCAGCTCCTCGTCCTCCTCGACCTCGGCGTGCACCTCGACCAGGCGGTTCTTCGGGCCGTCGATCGCGGTGTCCATGCGCACGGCGAAGTAGTGCTGGTGCGTCGGGGCCTGGACGTTGGGGCTGACCATGCGACCGAAGGCGGGCATCTTGCCGTCGTCGATACCGGAGACCGACAGGATGCCGGTGAGCTTGATCTCCAGCTCGATCGAGCCGTCCTGGTACAGCGACCAGTAGAACCCGTAGTCGTAGTTCGCGACGGTGGCGAAGAACGAGATCACGAGGCGGCGCGAGCGGCGGACGTCGGCCTCGCCGGTGCGGGTGTTCACGTGCTTCCACAGGATGGAGGAGTCCTCCTCGTGCAGGCACACGCCGTTGGTGATGGTCTGGGCCTCGCCGACGCCGTCGAGCACGTGCGCGTCGAAGTAGTGGATCTCGCCGAGGCAGTCGCATCCGAGTTCGAGGGATGCCGTGAGGGGGCCGGCCCCGTACTCGCCCCAGTCGAAGAAGTTCTTGCGGTACGCCGTCGGGTCGGCGTCGAGGTACGGCACGTACATCTCGTTGACCGCGGCGCGGCGGAGGACGGGACGCTCGACGTCGCCGTCGCGGTAGGCGATGTCGTGCAGGACGAGCCCCTCGCGGTGCGTGAAGCCGATGCGGAACGACCAGTTCTGCCACGTGACCCGGTGACCCTCGACGGTGAAGCCGGGCCCCTCGGGCTGGGTGATCTCCAGCGGCGCGACGTGCCGGTCCGGACCCCAGGTGCCGGAGCGGTAGTTGCCGCCCTCGCTGGCCATCGGGATGACGCCGTGGTCCTCGATGCGGATGATGTCGAGCGTCTCGAGGTCGAGGATCGGCACGAGCCCCGCGACCGGACGCGCGTAGCCGTTGTCGTCGGCGCTCTTGCGGTACCAGACGGTGCCCCACGACAGACGGCGGTCGGCGAGGTCCTCCGGCTCGAAGCCCGTGATCGACTCGGGGTCGACCCACACGTGCGTGGTGTCGGTGATCCCGCGCTTGGCCAGGGCTTCCTTCAACAGCGGGTGCTCGCGGGCGGCGCGGGCGATCGCGCGCGCCTCATCGCTGGAGACGCCGGGGCGCTTGGCATCCACGGGGCTCCAGGATGCCAGCGACGCCTCGACGCGATCGGTGCCCGAGGTCCAGCCGGTGACCTCCCACGCCGCGTGCGCGGCGGGGTTCATGACCACCAGGCGCACCGGGCGCCCTTGGCCGGGGGCGAGGCTGCGGGCCAGGCCCTCCTCGACGGCGATGCCCCAGAAGCGGGGTTCGGCGCCGATGCGGTCGTCCGCGCGCACGAGCGCGGTGATCTCGACGATCTCGCTCGGGGTGAGGGGGTCGCTCCAGTGCCGGTCGGCGGTCATCGGGTCTCCTTGCTGCGGTGGTGCGGGCGATGCGGGTGGGTTCAGGATGCCGGGACGAGCACGGCGACGCCGTCGGCGCGGGGATCGCTCGCCGCGTCGCGCACGCCGGCGTCGCCGACGCGGCGGACGAACTGGACGTGTCCGGCTTCATCGGCGGGGCCGGGGAAGGCCGCGACGCCGAGGCCGAGGGTCTCGGCCCGTTCGATCACGTCGAGCCCGACCCCCGGTTCGGTCACGAGGGTCAGCCGGTCGTGGCCGAGGTCGCGGTCGCCGATCACCCAGCGCGGGCGGCCGAGCAGCTCGTCGAGGTCGGTGGCGGGATCGGTGGCATCGGGCAGCAGCTGCGCGAGGATCCAGGGCTGTGCCCGACCCCCCTGGCATCCCGCCACCACCGTCACGTCGCGGCGGTCGACGATCGCGGGCGCGAGCGTGTGCGGCGGGCGGGCTCCGGGACGGATCGCCGCGGGTGAGGCCGGGTCGATCGAGAACGCCCCGCCGCGGTTGTGGAGCAGGATGCCGGTGACCGGATCGAGCAGTCCGGAACCGAAGGTCTGGTACACGCTCTGCACGATCGTCACGGCGTAGCCGTCGTCGTCGATCGCGACCACGGCGGCGGTGTCGCCCTGCGGACGCGGCTCCCCCGGGCCCGTGAGGGGCGGGGCGTCGAGCGCGAGCAGCGCCTCGAGGTCGACCGGACCCGCGGCGGGATCGCCGAGATGGGCGCCGCGCGCCCGTGCACCGCGGACGCTCGCCTCGAGGAGCTCGGGGGCTCCCGGCTCGCGCTCGCCCGCCGCCGCGACGCCGAGGAGGATCGCTCCCACCGAGGGAGGCGGGGCGACGCTGTACTCCGCGTCGCCGATCGTGCGGGTCAGGGCGCCGACGACCTCGGGGCGGTAGCCGGCGAAGTCGTCGTCGGTGTGGACGCCGCCGTGGGCGCGCAGCGTCCGGACGAGAGCGCGGGCGATCTCGCCGACGTAGAAGTCGCGCGGGTCGGCCGCGAGGCGGCGGAGCGACGCCGCGAGCGCCGGCTGGACGAGGACGTCGCCCTCGGCGAGCAGTGCCCCGTCCCGGGTGAAGACCTCTCGCAGCCCGGCGTCCGCGTGGATCGCGTCGGCGCGCGAGACCAGGGCGCGCGCGAGACCCGCGCTCACCCGCGTTCCGCCGTCGGCGACGTCGGCGGCCGCCGCCAGTGCCCGCGAGACCGGCAGCACCGCGCCGAGCCCCGCGATCGCGGTCCACCCGGCGACCATGCCCGGCACGGTCACCGAGCCCGCTCCCGCGCGCGGCACCTCGCTCCAGGCGGCCGCGGCCTCGGCGACGGCGGCCGGCGCGGTACCCGCGGCGACGACCGCGGTCGTGGAGCCGTCCGGGCGGCGGACCAGGGCGATGACGTCGCCGCCGATCGCGCACTGGTGCGGGTAGACGACGGTGAGCATGGCGGCCGCGGCGAGCGCGGCATCCAGGGCGTTTCCTCCCGCGGCGATCGCGGAGCGTCCCGCGTCGACGGCGGCGGCGTGAGGGGCGGCGAGGGCGATGGTCACGTCAGATCCCCCGTCGTGCGGTCGAGACGAAGTCGAGGTCGGGGCGCTCGATCCCCGTGGCGAGGTCGGCGACGGCGTCGCCGATCGCGGGCCCGAACTTGAACCCGTGTCCCGAGCAGGCCGACACGGCGATGACCTCGGGGGCGTCGGCGAGCGGCCCGATGACGAAGCGCTTGTCCTGGGTCATCGTGTACAGGCACGCGGCCGCCTCGACGGGGGTGGTGTCGACGCCGGGCACGAACGCGTGCAGCAGATCGCGCAGCGCGTCGACCTCGGCGGGGGTGGGCGGGGCGACGGGCGTCTCGGGGTCCCAGACCTCGCCGGCATCCACTCCGAGCTTCACGCCGTTCCCGTCGGCATCCGGGATGCCGAAGACGAGCCCCTCGGGGCGATCGACGGAGAAGGCCCCGAGCGACGGCGGGGATCCGGCCGGCTGCCCCGCGCGGACGGTGACGGTGAGGATGCGCCACACCTCGAGGAGGTTCGCCAGCTGCGGCAGCAGACGGCCGGCCCACGAGCCGCCGGCGACGACGAGCCGCGCGGCGCGCACGACACCCTGATCGGTGCGGACCTCCACGCCGTCGGACACCGGCTCCCAGCCGAGCACGCGCTCCCCGTCGCGGAGGTCGGCGCCCGCCGCTTCGGCGAGACGCCGGAGCGCGCGGAGCGCCCGTTCGGCCTCCAGCACACCGGCCGCCGGGTCGTACACGGCGCGGTACCCCTCGGGCACCGCGAACCCGGGCATCAGCGCCGCCATCCGGTCTCGATCGTCGACCAGGACGCAGTCCGGTCCCTGCAGCTGCGACGCGCCCTCGTGGGCGTAGAGGCCGCCGGTGCGATGGAAGAGCGTCTCCCCCGACGCGCGCTCGAGAGCGCCCCACGCGTCGAAGGCCTTCTCGACGAGCGGATTCCACACCGGGTTCGGGTACGCGCGGCGGATCATGCGGGTGCGCCCGTGCGAGGAGCCGCGGGAGTGCCCCGCGGCGAAGCGGTCGATGCCCACCACGCGCACCCCGCGTCGGGCGAGGCTCGCGACGGTGGACATGCCCTGGATGCCGAGCCCGAGCACGACGACGTCGGCCGAGACGACCGCGGTCATCGCGTGATCCCGGTGGCGATCGCCGCGACCCCGTCGACGAGGGCGGACAGGTCGGTGTCGTCGTTGTACACGTGCGGCGAGGCGCGCACGACGCTCGGCACACCCCGATCGCCCAGGTCCCACTGGCCGTGCGTCGCCGGCACCGAGACGACCCGCACGCCGCGGCGCGCGAGCTCGACGACGGCGTCGGCGGATGCCACTCCCTCGATGACGAAGGTCACGATGGCCGAGCGCGTCCCCGGAGGGTCGGCGACGGTCACGCCGTCGAGGGAGGCGAGCGCCTCGCGGAGTCGTCGACCGGCATCCACCAGCCACGCCTGGGTGACCGGGATGCCGCGCGCCGCGGCCTCGCCCAGTGCGGCGCCGAGACCGAGGCGTGCGGCGATCGCGCCCTCCCACGTCTCGTACCGCCGCGCCGAGGCGTCGAGCTCCCACTCGGAGCTCGTCGTCCAGCGCGCACCCCGCACGTCCGGGGCCGCGGGCAGCAGGCGCTCGAGCAGGGCGCCGCGCACGTACGCGAACCCGGTGCCGCGCGGGGCGCGGAGGAACTTGCGGCCGGTGGTCACCATGACGTCGCAGCCGATCTCGGCCACGTCGACCGCGAGGTGCCCGACCGACTGGGTGGCGTCGAGGATGTAGGTCCCGCCGTAGCGCCGCACGACCTCCCCGATCTGGGCGGCCGGCTCGACGAGACCGGACGAAGTGGGCACGTGGGCGACCGTCACGATCGACGGTACCCCGTCGGACAGGAGCGCTTCGAGCGCGGCGACATCGACGCGGCGGCGCGCGTCGTACGGGGCGATCACGAGGTCGATCCCCTCCTCGCGGGCGAGGCTCATGAGGTGCAGCGCATGGCTGACGTAGGTGCTGCTCGAGGCGACGATGCGCTGCCCCCGCGCGGGTCGCAGCGCATCGAGCAGGACCCGGAGTCCGGTGGAGGCGCTGTCGAACAGGGCGATCTCGCTCGGGTCGGCGCCGACGAGGCCGGCCGCCGAGGCGTACACCGCGTCCAGGTGTCCGCGCCGCTCCGCCGCCGCCTCGTAGCCGCCCTTCGCCTCTTCCAGACGGAGGTGCTCGACCACCGTGGCGACCACTCCGCGCGACGGCAGCGCGGCACCCGCGGCGTTGAAGTGGCTCGCGAGCGTGGAGCCCGTGGTGCGTTCACGCTCGGCGGCGA
This sequence comes from Microbacterium proteolyticum, assembly GCF_029639405.1. NCBI lineage: Bacteria > Bacillati > Actinomycetota > Actinomycetes > Micrococcales > Microbacteriaceae > Microbacterium > Microbacterium proteolyticum. Next base: position 1,651,977 of record NZ_CP121274.1, on the reverse strand, counting down.
CGTCGATGGAGGATCCGTCCGCGGGAAGCGCGGACGCCGAGGCCGGTGCGGCGTCTGCGATGGGGAGCGGGTTCATGGGGGACGGGTTACCTCCGAGTAGGATCCAAACATACTACATGTGGATCCAATCTGTGATCCCGGCCCCCGGAGGTGCCATGTCGCGCATGATCGCCTACGTCAGCCCGGGTCCGGCCGACGTGCCCGCCGCCCTCGGCGACGACGTCCTGACATCCTTCGCCGCGCTCTCGCGCGTGCACGCCGACGGCTGGGGAGCGGGCTGGCGGACGAGCGCGGGCGTGGGGGCTCGAGTCGTCGCGGGACGACCCGCGACGCGCCACGACCTCGCCCGCGCCGTCCGCACCCCCTCGACCGCGGCCCTCCTGTACCTCCGCTACGGCAGCGCCGGAAGCGGTACCGGGGAGGCGGAGGCCCAGCCCTTCCTGTTCGGCGACGAGGCGTTCCAGCACAACGGAGCGCTGTCCCCGTCCGACCGACTGCGCGCCGAGCTCACCGACGGCGAGCGGGCCGACCTCCGCGGGAGCAACGACAGCGAGCTGTATTTCGCCCGGCTCCGACGCGCCCTCACGCCCGGCACCGTTCCCGACCCCGTCAGGATCGCGGATGCCGTCGCCGCCGTCCGCGACTCCTACCCGGAGGCGTGCCTGAACGCCCTCCTCCTCACCCCCACGGCGCTCGTCGCCGTGCACTCCTCCGCGTCGCGGCCCGCCCCGCGCGCCGCGTTCGCCGCCCGGGGCTTCGCCGAGGCCGATCTGCCCCCCGGCCACGGCGACGACTACAACGTCCTCTTCACCCGCCGCACCGCGTCCGGTGCGCGCTTGGTCGCGACGACCGGCATCCCCCTCGCCGGCTGGACCCCCCTCCCCGCCGACACGGTCTCCCTGGTGACCCCCGCCTCCGTGGCATCCACCCCTCTCCCCCGTCGCGCGAGCGCGTGAGTCGCCAAGAATTGTCGCTCCGGTCGCGGTGGAGGCGACACTTCCTGGCGACTCACGCGCGTGGAGCGCGGGGAGCGCGGGATAGCGTGGACGCATGGCACGGATGCGGGTGGAACCGGACGATGCGCCGACGGCGCGGCTGTCCGACGGGGCGATCGCGCGGGTGACCGCGTCCACCTACGTGTCGGGGTCGGAGCTCGTCGTCGACGGCACCCCGCAGTCGCACGTCGACCTGGAAGACCCCACGCACCTGCACTTCGAGTACGTCGCGCGCATGGGTGCGGTCATCGACAGACTCCGGATGCCGGGACAGCCGCTGACCGCGGTCCACCTGGGCGCGGGCGCCCTGACGCTCCCCCGCTACGTCGAGGCCACCCGCCCGGGGTCACGGCAACAGGTCATCGAGTTGGAGCCGGCGCTGTGGGACCTGGTGCGCGAGAACCTCCCCCTCCCCCGCGGGGCGGCGATCCGCGTCCGCATCGGCGATGCCCGCGCGGGCCTCGGCCGCCTGCCCGCGGGCCTGCGCGGCGCCGTCGATCTGCTGGTCAGCGACGTCTACTCCGGCGCCCAGACCCCTGCGCACCTGACCACGGTGGAGTTCTACCAGGACGCGGCGTCCCTCCTCGCACCCGACGGCGTCCTGCTCGTCAACGTCTCCGACGGACCGGGGCTCGCGTTCGCGCGGCGTCAGGTCGCGACCGTGCGCGAGGTGCTGCCCGAGGTCATCGTCCTCGCCGAGGTGCAGGTGCTCAAGGGCCGGCGGTTCGGGAACCTCGTCGTAGCGGCCTCCGCCGCCCCCCTCCCGGTCGAGTGGTTGCCGCGTCTGATGGCCGCCGGGCCCCACCCCGCGAAGGTCGCCCAGGGCGACGAGATCGACGAGTTCATCCGCGGCGCGCGTCCGGCGACGGATGCCGACGCGACACCGTCGCCGAAGCCCTCGGCATCCATCTTCGATCGGTGAGCCCCGGGTCACGACCTGTTCGCGGCCGGACGGTGTGGCGATGCGGCTCCGGCCGCCGACGCACCGCAGACTGGAGACCATCGGCCATTCGAGAGGAGCGACGGTGAGCTACATCCACGGGTACGACCCCGACACATTGCGCGAGATCACCGACTCTCGCGAGTGCGCGGAACGACTCGAGGAGATCGGTTCGCAGCGCAGCCTCCCCGCCCTCCTCGAACGCACCTGGCTCCTGAAGGTGCTCGATCGGTTCGACGAGGCGCTGACGGTGTCCGAGCAGTCGGTGCGCGTGGCGCGCATGGCCGGAACCCGCCGCGACCTGCTGCGCGCGCGCATCCTGCACGCGACGATCCAGCAGTGCCGGGGCGCGTTCGCCGCGGCCGAGCAGGAGCTCACCGCGTGCGCCGAAGAGGCCGAGGGGCAGGGGTGGTCCGGCATCGCCGCGTTCGCCCTGCAGCACCGCGGCAAAGTCCACTACGACGAGGGCGACTTCGAATCGGCCCGTCGCGACTTCAAGCGCGCGCTGTTCCTCCGCCAGAACGCGGGAGCCGGCGACGCCGAGCTCGAGTCGACGCTGCTGGCGATCGACGCCGCCGACCGGCGACGGGCCCGCGCGGTCGTGGCGAGCTGACGTCGGAGCCCCTCTCTACGATTCCCCTCATGTCCGATCTGCAGCGTGTGCGCGTGTGGGCAGAGGCCCTGATCGCTCTGCACCTCGACGAGTCGTGGTCGTTCGCCTTCGACAACGCCAAGCGGCGCGCGGGCCTCTGCGACTACGGCCGTCGCCGCATCAGCGTCTCGCGCTACCTCACGGCACGGTACGACGACGACACCAACCACCAGACGCTCCTGCACGAGGTCGCCCACGCGCTCGCGGGAGCCGCGGCCGGGCACGGTCCGGTGTGGAAGAGGGCGGCGCGCGAGCTCGGGTACGTCGGCGGCACGACCCACGCCGGCGAGACGGCCACCGAGCTGGCCCCGTGGGTGGGCACGTGCCCGTCCGGTCACGTCGCCTACCGGCACCGCCGGGCGACGCGTCCCACCTCGTGCGCCAAGTGCGCACCGTATTTCGACCCGCGCTTCGCGCTGACGTGGGTGCACCGCGAGATCACCCCCGCGACGCGGCTGGCCGCGGCCACGCCGCGCTGAGCCGCGTCCGGCACCGTTTCAGGCGGCGGTGAACGCCCCGTCGCGCAGCACGGGGACCACGGATGCCGCGTCGCGCTCGGCCGCGGCGAGGACGAGGTCGCGCTCGCCCGCGTCCGCGCGCAACCGGCCGGTGCCGCTGGCGGTGAGCAGGTGCCGCACGGCCCCGCGGAGCGCCCGGAAACCCTCGCCGGCGACGGCCGCGTCCGGCGAGGCATGGTCGATCCCGAGGTCGCCGAGCGCCGCCACGACGGCGCCGGCACCCAGCGAATCCTCCACGGCGAATCGCGGGCCCGACTGGCCGTCGTCGCCGACCGCGATGATCGCGATGCTCGTGCGGTCGCCGCGCGAGCGCTGCACCTCGAGCACGTGCGCGGCGACGGCGGCGGCGTTGCGGATCCCCCCGGCCACGACGTGCGCGCCCTCCCGCTCGGCGGCGAGCGCGATGCGGTCGGCGGCGTCGGCCTGTGCGGGAGCGGCTTCCCCGCTCTCGGCGGCCGCGAGCGCCCGCGCGGTCAGTCCCAACGTCTGCACCACGACGACGACGTGCGCCGGAGCCACGCGTCCGAGCCCCGCCTCGCCCCACTCCAGGCGCACCTGGTAGTCGACCTGCGAGAAGGCGGCGGGGGTGTTCGGCATCCCTCGAGCCTACGACGGGCGTCGGGAGTGGCCGGGCTCGTCAACCCGACCGCGTTCCTCGCGGTGAGTTGGCACAATGCGAGCATGCGCATTCTGCTGAAGTTCGAGATCGACTGCGATCCGGATGCCGCCTGGCGGGCCCTACACTCCCCGCGCGCCGTCGCGGAGCTGTACGGACCCCTCCTCGACGTCGAGCCCCTCGAGGAGACTCCGACGTCGTTCGCCTCGGGTGACGACGTTCCGGTGCAGATGCGTGCGGCGGGCGTCTTCCCCGTGGGGCGCCAATTGATCTCGGTCGCCGACCGCGAGACCTCCGACGGCAACGGCCGCGTGCGCGTGTTCCGCGACTGGGGTGTGCCCCTCACGGGTCCGCTCGCGGCGCTCGACGTCTGGGACCACCAGATGGCGGTCTCGGCTGCGCCCGGCGACCCGAACCGGACGCTGTGGCGCGAGCGCCTCACGATCGGCGGCGCCGCCGCGCCCGCCCTGTGGCCCGGCCTGTGGGCGATGTGGCAGTGGCGCGCGGCGCGCATCCGCGCGCTCGCCCCCACCTGGGCGCACGACCCGGAGCTGCACGAGGACTGAGCCGCGCTCAGACCAGCCCGTGCCGGTAGGCGAACACGACGAGCTGCACCCGGTCGCGGAGCGCGAGCTTGCTGAGGATGCGGCTCACGTGCGTCTTCACCGTCGCCTCCGAGAGGAACTCGCGCGCGGCGATCTCGGCGTTGCTCAAGCCCGCCGCGGCGAGGGCGAAGATCTCGCGCTCCCGGTCGGTGAGGGCCCCGTAGCTCGACGGCACCGGATCGGTCGCCCCGCCCTGGGCGATGTGGGCGAACAGGTCGCGCGTCGCCTGCGCGGCGATCACCGCGGATCCGGCGTGCACCGTGCGCACCGCCGAGAGGAGGAACTCCGGATCGGAGTCCTTCAGCAGGAAACCGCTCGCCCCGTGCTGGATCGCCCGGGCTGCGGCCTCGTCGAGATCGAACGTCGTCAGCACCACGATCCGCGGGGCGTCGGGGTCGCGCAGGATCTCGGTCGTCGCGGCCAGCCCGTCCATCACCGGCATCCGGACATCCATCAGCACGATGTCGGGACGCGTCGCCCGCACGACGTCGATGCCCTCGCGGCCGTCGGACGCCTCGCCCACGACCTCGAGATCGGGTTGCGAATCCAGCACCATCCGGATGCCGGCGCGGAACAGCGCCTGGTCGTCCACGAGCACGAGGCGGATCGGGGAGGTCATGAGGTCGACTCCTTTCCCGGCGCGGGGGCGCCGACCGGAAGCGTCGCACGGACGACGAACGCGTCCGCTTCGGGCTGCGCCGACAGGGTTCCCCCGGCGAGCTGCGCGCGCTCGCGCATGCCGATGATCCCGTGCCCGCCCGCGGACGCGGCGATGCCGACGGCCCGGCGGTTGCGCACCGTCATCTCGACGCGGTCCGGATGCCACGCGAAGCGCACCGTCACGCGCGGGTCGGCTCCGTGCCGGAGCGCGTTGGTGAGCGCCTCCTGGAGGATGCGGTAGAGCGCGAGCTGGACGGCGGCGGGCGGGTCGGCGGGCGGAGCGGGGTCGACGGTGGTCTCGAGGTCGACGCCGGCCGCCCGCATCTGCGCGGCGAGGGTCTCGATGTCGGCGAGCGTGGGCTGCGGACCGTCCGCCTGACTGTGCCGGAGTTGCTGGAGGAGGAGCCGGACGTCGGACAGGGCCGCACGGGCGGTGGACGAGATCGTGGCCAGCGCGTCGGCGGCCGCGGCGGGGTTCTGACCGGCGGCGTAGCGCGCCCCGTCGGCCTGAGCTATCACCACCGCGAGCGAGTGCGCGACGACGTCGTGCATGTCGCGCGCGATGCGCACGCGCTCCTGCTCGGCGATCGTGGCCTCCTCGGCCGCACGCTGCGCCGCCGCGTTCTCGGCCGCGCGGCGCGTGGTGCGCACGAGGGCGCCCGACCCCCAGCTCAGCAGGAACGCGAAGCCCGACGTCAGCAGCACGGCGAGCACGGCGAGCACGTTCTCGGGGTGGAAGATCTCCTGCCCGCCCCGCAGGATCAGGTAGCCGGTCACGGTCGCTGCGCCCACGAACGTCGAAAGGAAGCCCGCCCAGTACGCGCGGCGGCTGCCGTAGGCGGCCACGGCGTAGAGGACCACGAAGACGGCGAAGTCCGTGGTGGTCGGGGAGCGCAGCAACGCCATCTGCACGACGGCCGCCACCCAGGCGAGGGCCAGCGCCACTCCCGGCTGCAGACGGCGGAAGGCGAAGGCGGCCGAGAAGAGCACCACCACCACGAGCGCACCCAGGTTGCCGACCACGTCACCCGGCTCCAGCTCGATCACGAACGAGAGCAGCCCGAAGAGACCGGCCGCGACGAGGTCGACGACCAGCTGGTATCGGAGGAGGGGACGCAGGGCGATGCGCATCCCTGTCACGCTACGCGGCACGTGGCGCCGTGGCATCCGTCCGCAGATGTATTCGCGCACGGTGCGGCAGACGCCTCTCGGCATCCGCGAACCCCTCCTGGCGTTCGGAGCCCTCGCCCCGGGGCGCCGACCTCACGTCGAGTGTCCAAGACACGCGGACGCGGGCAAGCCCTATCAGCGTGTCTTGGACACTCAACAGCGACAGACGCAGGCGCAAGCGCACGCGCGCCGGGTCAGGCGGGGAAGTCGGCGGGTTCGATGGGGCGCGCCTCGAAGAAGGTCTGCAGCACGATCGTGGTGCGGGTGTTGACCTGAGCGGCCGCACGGATGTCGCGGATGAGCGTCTCGAGGTCGCGCGGCGTGGGGACACGGACGAACAGCATGTACGCGGCGTCGCCGGCGACGGAGTGGCATGCCTCGATGGCACTCAGGTGCGCGAGCAGGTCGGGGGCGTTGTCGGGTTGCGCGGGGTCCAGCGGGGTGATCTCGACGAATGCGGCGAGCGGGCGACCGAGGGCCTCCGCGTCGAGCACGGGGCGATAGCCGCGGACGACCCCCCGCGCCTCCAGCCGACGCAGACGCGACTGCACGGCCGACACCGACAGGCCCACCTTCTCGGAGAGGTGCGCGAGCGTCGCTCGCGCGTCGAGGGAGATCTCCCGCACGATGGCCGCGTCGACGGTGTCATCGAGCCGGACACGGCGAGCGGAACCATCGGACATGGGCCGAGAGTAGCGGATGCCGCGCCCCTCCCCTCGCGAGCGACGAAAGTTTTCCGTTAGCATGACGTTTTGACAGGAATATTTCCCGTACTGCCGATCGGAGGCCACCATGTCCCTCGCAACGCCCGCGCGTTCCGCTCACGACCTGCTCGACGGGCACGGTGTAGCCGATGTCGAGCGCACTCCGGCGTGGGCCCTGCTGAAGGACGCAGCGGTCGAATTGCAGACCCTGCAGGCCTCGGACGGCTCCATCCCCGAAGCCGCCGACCACCCCCGCGCCGCCGCCCTGGTGTCCGATATCGTCGACGCGATCGCCGCCCTGACCCCGCTCTTCCCCCATGACGACGCCTACCTGCGCGCCGCCGTGGCGGACTTCGACCGGTGGAAGGACACCGGCTTCGGGGTGCCCGACTTCCTCGACTCCCTCGTCGCCTTCCAGCCCCAGCAGCACCGGGTCGACGGCATCCGCCACCTCGTCGTGTTCCCGATGTACACGCAGAACGGGTCGCGCGACCGGCACGTCGAAGCCGTCCTCGTCGAGGTCATCTGGCCCGAGTTCATCGCGCGGCTCGAGACCGAGTACACCAACGGCCTGTTCGTCTCGCTGCGCCTGGTCGACTTCACGCCCGGGTACGACACGAACTCCGCGGTGCTCTTCCCCGAGACCATCGCGATGCGCGAGGTACCGACGTTCACGTGGGGCGCGATCTTCCAGGACCGTGAGGCCGCCCGCTACCGCCGGGTGACCCGCGCGGCCGCCGAGATCACCAAGCTCGAGCTGCCGGCCGCCGCCGCCCGCATGCTCGACGACCAGTCGCTCACCGAGCAGACGTTCGTGATGTGGGACATCATCCACGACCGCACGCACATGCGGGGCGACCTCCCGTTCGACCCGTTCATGATCAAGCAGCGGATGCCGTTCTTCCTCTATTCGCTCGAAGAGCTGCGCTGCGACCTCACCGCGTTCCGCGAGTGCGTCGAGATCCAGAAGCGCCTGTCGGCACGGGACGACCTGGATGCCGCCGAGCAGGCGATGCTCGAGCACGCCGAGCTCGTGCAGTACGCGGTGATCTTCGACCGCATCTTCCGGTTCGCCATCACCGGCTCGCGCGTGCGCAACTACGACGGACTCGGCGGCCAGCTCCTGTTCGCGTGGCTGCACCAGCGTCGCGTGCTGCACTGGACCGACACGTCTCTCGCGTTCGACTGGGACGAGGTGCCCGCGGCGGTCGTGGCCCTGGCCGACGCGATCGACGAGCTGTACTGGCGCTCGATCGACCGCCCGAAGACGGCGCACTGGCTGGCCGCGTACGACCTGGTCCGGTCGGTCGTCACCCCGCACCCCGCCTCGGTGTGGGCGCGCGGACTGTCGGACGACGTGCTCGCCGGGCTCCCGAAGGGGTACACCGACGCGGTGCTGGACGACGAGTTCCCGCTGTCGATGTTCTTCGAGGCGCTGGAGAAGAAGATGCGCCCCGTCATCGCCTCGACCGAGGGCATCACCGGGCGCGACTGAGCGGACGCCCGGTCCGGCCCGCGCTCCGCGGGGGTGGCGGTGAAGGCGGGGTGTCCGACACGATGTCCGCACGACGGTTCGTCGCCGCGGCCGGCGTCGACCGGACCGATCCACGGAGGAGACGGCATGGACACGGGTATCGAGGGCCGGACGGTGCTGCTCGCCGGCGGAACGAGCGCGGCCGGCCGCAGCGTCGCCGGCGCGCTGCGGGCGGCGGGGGCAACGGCCGTCGTCGTCGGCTCCGACGCCGGGCGACTGGCATCCGCCGCCGCCGAGATCGACGGCGTGGTCACCGAGCAGTGCGACCTCACCGATCCGGATGCCGTGGCGGCACTCCGCGACCGCGTGCATGCCGCGCACGGCGGGGTCGACGGCATCCTGCACCTCGTCGGTGGCTGGCGGGGCGGCGGGGGTCTGGCCGGTCAGAGCGACGAGGACTTCGCCTTCCTGCTGCGGTCCTTCACGGCACTGCGGAACGTCACCCGCGCGTTCGACGACGACCTCCGCGCATCCGATGCCGGCCGCCTGGCGATCGTGTCGTCGACCTCGGTCGCACGGCCCCTCGCGGGCGGCGCGAACTACGCCGCGGTGAAGGCCGCGAGCGAGGCGTGGACGCGGGCCGTCGCCCAGGGCTTCACCAAAGCCGCCCGGGACGCCGGAGCGGACCCTTCCGCGGCCGCCGTGGTGTTCCGCGTGAAGAGCCTCGCGGGACTCGAGGACGCCCTCGCCCTCGCCTTCCTCGGGCTGTGGGGAGACCCCGCGGAGGACGTCAACGACGTCACGATCGAGCTCGCGGGAGCCTGAGGCCGCGCATCGCGGGCTCAGCCGTCTCCGCCGCCCGGCGCAGCGGGGCGGTCGCGGGGCGCCGGCACCGCGGCATCCGGAATCCCGCCCGCCCGCGCGGCGAGCGACGACGCCTCGTCTTCCGGCCCGGGAGCATCGTCCGCGCCGGAGGCGTCGTCGGTCGGCATCGCCTGGTACTGCCGGGACAGCACGCGATACGAGCGGGTGAGGAAGGCCGCCGCGCCGACGACCACCATCACCAGCCCCGCGAAGAAGAACACGAGTGCGATCCCCCGCCCGATGCCGTCGCCGAGGAGCCATCCCCAGGTCGCCTTGCCCTCGGCGGCATCCATGTAGGGGATGATCACGAACTGGGCGATCGGGGCGATGAGGAACGCGGTGATCGGGGCCGACGCCGACTCGAACGCGGCGGCGAAACCGAAGACGCGCCCCTGCGTCTCGAACGGGACGACCTTCTGGATCACGGTCTGCTCGGCGGCCTCGACCGCGGGGATGAGCGCCATGTACACCCAGATGCCGGCGACGTACAGCCACCACCAGTCGCGGAGCGTGAACGCCGCCCCCAGGACGCCCATGGCGATCACGATGAGGAGCATGGTGCGGATCGGGTTGCGCCCGAGCCCGAACTTCGCCACGAGCGCGCCGCCGACGATGAAGCCGGTGGCGGTGACGCCGAGGACCAGACCCCAGCCCTCGACCGTGAAGAGCTGGAGGCCGTACGGGTCCATGAGGGAGAGGTAGACGCCGCCGATGAGGTTGTTGAACGTCGAGAAGATCAGGAGCGCGAACAGACCCGGAGACGCCCGGACGGCCCGGACCGCGCCGCGGACGTCGACCGCGGGGGCGCGCTCGCCAGCGGGTTCGGGGCGCGCCTCGGGGATCCGGATCGTGAGCAGGTGCACGAGGGCGGCCAGGGTGAGGACGATCGCGATTGCGAGCGTCCATCCCATGCCCAGCTGCCCGACCGACAGACCGCTGAACACGCTCGTCACCACGAACGACAACCCCTGCACCGTGCCGACGAGACCGTTGGCGTTGGCCCGACGGTCTTCGGGGATGAGAAGGGTCACCGTCGTCGACAGCGCGATGTTGCGCATGTTCTCGATGACGGCCCCGCCGAGCACGACCCCGGAGAAGACCCAGAACCAGGGGCCGCCGAGATCGAGCAGCGCACGCTCGGGGAAGGCGAGCCAGAGCGCCCCCGCGATGAGGAACGCCACGAGCGTGACGACGCCCGACACCACCATGACGCGGTGCTTGCGGTGCCGGTCGACGATCGTGCCGAAGAGCATCGCGAAGACCGCCAGCAGCAGCATGTACGCGCCGCCGATGATGCCCGTCGCGAGCACCGACCGCGTCTCGAGGTACACCCAGAAGGTCAGCGCGAACCAGAGGTAGCTCGTGGTGACGTTGGCCGCCGCCGTGTTCACGAGAACACCGAGGAAGGCGCGACGACTCGCGGCGCCGTGCGCCGTGACGGCGGGGGCGGGCGGGGGCGTCTCGGTCATGCGGCACACGTTAGCCACCCCCTCCGACATCGGCCAGGGCCCCGGCGTGGACGGCATCCGCGATGACTACGCTGGAGGGGTGACCCCCCTGCATGACACCGCCGTCCGCGGCTTCGCGTCCGACAACTACTCCGGCATCCACCCCGACGTGCTGGCGGCCATCGCCTCGGCGAACGAGGGCCACCAGGTCGCCTACGGCGAGGACGTCTACACCGCGCGACTGCAGGAACTCTTCGCCGGGCTGCTCGGCGACGGCGTCGAGGCCTACCCCGTCTTCAACGGCACCGGAGCCAACGTCGTCGGGCTGCAGTCGATGCTCCCCCGCTGGGGCGCCGTGATCTCGGCATCCACCGCGCACATCAACGTCGACGAGGGCGGTGCACCCGAGCGCGTCGGCGGCATCAAGCTCCTGACCGTCCCCACCGACGACGGCAAGCTCACGCCCGAGCTCGTCGACCGCGAAGCCTGGGGCTGGGGCGATGAACACCGCGCGCAGCCGCTCGTCGTCTCGATCACACAGTCGACCGAGCTCGGCACCCTGTACACGCCCGACGAGATCCGAGCCCTCGCCGACCACGCGCACGCTCGCGGCATGCGCCTGCACATGGACGGCGCCCGCATCTCGAACGCCGCCGCGGCGCTCGACCTGCCGCTGCGGGCCTTCACCCGCGACGCCGGTGTCGACGTCCTGAGCTTCGGCGGCACGAAGAACGGCGCGATGATCGGCGAGGCCATCGTCGTCCTCGACCCCGCGGCATCCACCGGGCTCACCTACCTGCGCAAGCTCGACATGCAGCTCTCGAGCAAGATGCGCTTCGTGTCGGCCCAGCTGGTCGCCCTCCTCGAGAACGACCTGTGGCTGCGCAACGCGCGGCACTCCAACGCCATGGCCCAGCGGCTGCGCGCCGGCGTCGAGGCAGGGGTCGCCGACGGGTCGATCCAGGGCGTGGAGTTCACGCAGCCGACGCAGGCGAACGGCGTCTTCGCGATCCTGCCCGAGGGCGTCGCCGATCGCCTGCGCGAGAGCTTCCGCTTCTACGACTGGGACGAGGCGCGTCGCGAGGTCCGCTGGATGTGCTCGTTCGACACCACCGAGTCCGACATCGACGCGTTCGTCGCCGCGATCGCGCGCGAGACCGCGCGCTGACACCTGCGGGCCCCCGAGGGTAGCGCGCGGACGCCCGCGCGGCGTCTCCAGAACAGGCCGCGGCCTCGAGAACAGGCCGTTCCGCACCGAAAGGCCCTGTTCTCGTGGCATCCCCTGTTCTTGGGGCGAGACGGCGAGCCGGACTCGGGTCAGCCGATGGATGCCACGCGCGCGAGCCGGCGGCCGCTCAGCGCGCGGACGGGCGGCCGAGCACGAGCGTCGACGGCGAGGGCCGCCAGTGCCGGGCCACGTACTCGACGGCCTCGTCGACGCCGAGCGCCCGGCTGGAGTTCCCCACGCGCACCCAGAGGTCGGTGGTCGACCCGCCGTCCTTGGGCTGCGTGAGGAACACCGGTCGGGGTGCCGGACGGCACACGACGACGCACACCGCGGGAAGCTCCGGCCCGGGAGCGGCGAAGACGATCCGCGGTTGAGCTGCGGCGTTGCGGCCGAGGGCGGTCGAGAGCATGTCGCGCAGCCAGAGCTCGAACCGGTCGTGGTCGGCGGTGCGCAGGGTCGCGAGATCGCGGTCGAGTCCGATCGCCGTGCCGGTGTCGTCCGCACCGATGACCAGCGTTCCGCCGCGCGAGTTCAGGAACGCCGCGACGGATTTCGCGATCGCGATCTCCATACGCGCGTCCTTGCGGTTCTCGCGGACGTTCCAGCGCGCGGTCTCCTTGAACTCCACGCGGTCGGACTCGCCCGCCCGCAGCACGGCCGTGACGTCGATGTCGCCCCCGTCGCGCCGGGCCGCGGCGACCACCGCCGCGACGACCGCCGAGAGCCCGAGGCTCGCCCCGACCGAGAACAGGATCGTCGTGGGCACCCACAGGCGCGCGGCGCCGCCGACCCACGCCGACAGCAGCAGTCCGACGCTCACGCCCAGCACGCCGATGACCGTCATGGTCGGCATGCTCAGCGACCGCGCCGGGCCGAACACGCGACGCAGCAGGAGGGCGATGAGCGCAGCCAACGCCAGCACGACGGGCAACGCGATCGCGAGATCGACGAGGGAGGTGTCCATCGGCATCCGGTTCTCGCGAGGGTCAGCGCAGCGCGCCCACCGACGCCAGACCGAGCCGGATCAGGGTGCCCCGCCCGCCCTCCATCTCGGCGGAGAGGGCCTCGGATGCCGCCTCCTCGGGCGAGAGCCACGTGACTTCGAGCGCGTCCTGCCGCGGTTCGCACGTTCCCGTGACGGGCACGACGTACGCCAGCGACACCGCGTGCTGGCGGTCGTCGTGGAAGGCGCTCATGCCGGGGAGCGGGAAGTACTCGGCGACCGTGAAGGGCGCCGGCTGCGGCGGAAGGAGGGGGAAGGCCATCGGGCCCAGGTCGTTCTCGACGTGACGGAACAGCGCGTCGCGCACCGTCTCGCCGTAGCGCACGCGACCGGACACCAGGGTGCGCGTCATCTCGCCGAGCGGGGTGGCCCGCAGCAGGATGCCGACCTGGGTCACCGCCCCCATGCCGTCGGTCCGCACCGGCAGCGCCTCGACGTACAGCATCGGCAGTCGCCGCCGCGCCTCGGCGAGCTCGACCTCGCTCAGCCACGCCGGGTTCGTGTTGGGACCGGAGCCTGAGGGAGCACCCGAGAAGGGCGTCGAGAGCGGCTCGCGCTCGTCGCCGTTGTCGCCGGGATCGGGGTCGGGTGTGCGCACAGGCATGCTCCCTGTATATCAACGGTCCGCGGCGTTGCCTACGCGGGAGACGACACCATGCCGCCGCGCGCGGTCGCGGCCGCGCTCGGATGGGCCCTCGCGGCCGCGGTCGAGGGAGGACTTTCGGGGAGCGGAGGGCGCGCGGCGCCCTCCGCGTCCTCCGCTCCCCGAATCCCCTCCCCGCGCCGCCTCGGACGAGCCGGGCGGAGCCCGTGTCGGAGGCGTTTGCCACAATGGCCGCATGAGCGAGCGCCCGATCCTCGACCCGTCCGTCGTCCGCTGGTCCGTGCCACCGGCCGACATCGGCGAGCGCCCCGTGCTGCTCCTGCTGCACGGCTATGCGGCCGACGAGCACGACCTGTTCGGCCTCGTGCCCTACCTGCCGGACGATTTCGCGGTCGCGAGCGTCCGCGCACCCCTGACGCCTCCGTGGCCGACGCCGGGGGCGTCGTGGTACCCGATCGAGGGGCTGAACGGCCGCGATCCCGTCGCCGTCACCGCCGCCGCCGAGTCCCTCCTGGCGTGGATCGCCGATCATCTCGGCGACCGTCCCGTCGGACTCCTCGGCTTCTCGCAGGGCGGCGCGGTCGCGATCCAGACCCTACGGGTCGCTCCGGAGGCCGTGTCCTTCGCGGTGGTGCTCGCCGGATACGCCGCGGGCGGCGAGCTGCCCGGCGACGCGGTGCTGGCCGAGCGCCGACCGCCGGTCTTCTGGGGCCGCGGGTCGCGCGACGACGTCATCCCGCCCGCCCTCGTCGACATGACGGCGCAGTGGCTGCCCGCCCACAGCGAGTTGACCGGCCGCGTGTACCCGGGGCTGACGCACTCGGTGTCCGAGGAGGAGCTCGCCGACGTGCGCGCGTTCCTCGACGCGCGGCTGGCGGCGGGGTCCGCGGCATCCGAGGGTTGAGAAGAAGGAGACCGAGCGGCTATCGTGGACAACCCCGTCCCCGAGAACGAGGTCTCCTCCGGTGAAGAACGTCGACGCTTCCGCGCCCCTGTCCGCGCGCTGACCCGTCGACCCGCCGTTTTCTCGGCCGCCCTCCGCTGATGCGGACGGTCCGGTGTCCGCGCATCCCGCGTCCCCGGAGTCCCGTCATGCCTTCCCTTTCCTCTTCTCTCGTCTTCGACCGCGTCCGCGTCGTCTGGCCGGACGGCGCCGTCGCCCTCGACGGCGTCTCCGGCGCCATCGGCACCGGCCGCACCGGTCTCGTCGGCCGTAACGGCGCCGGCAAGTCCACGCTCCTCCGCGTAGCGGCGGGCCGTCTCACCCCCTCGTCCGGGACGGTCTCGGCATCCGGTGAGGTGGCGATGCTTCCCCAGCGTCTGGCGGCCGATCCTCGCCGCCCGGTCTCCTGGCTCCTCGGCGTCGAGACGGCGCTGACCGCCCTTCGCGCGATCGAGTCGGGCGATGTGGCTCCCCATCATTTCGACGCCGTCGGCGACGACTGGGACGTCGAGGCGCGCGCCCACACCCTCCTCGCCGAGGTGGGCTTGGCATCCGATGCGCTGGATCGGACCGTCGGCGAGCTCTCGGGCGGCGAGACGATGCTGGCGGCGCTCGTGGGCCTGCGCGCCCGCGCGGCCGACATCACGCTGCTCGACGAACCGACCAACGACCTCGACCGCGAGGCGCGTGCGCGGGTGGGAGAGCTCCTCCGCGCCTGGCCGGGCACGCTCGTCGTGGTGAGTCACGATGTGGGCCTGCTCGAGCTGATGGATGCCACCGCCGAGCTCTACGGCCGCAGCCTGAGCGTCGTCGGCGGTCCGTACAGCGTCTGGAGGGCGCACCGCGACGCCGAACAGGAGGCCGCCGTGCGCGCCGAGCGCGACGCCGCGCAGAGTCTTCGACGCGAGCGACGACAACGCATCGAGTCGAACGACAAGCTCGCCGCCCGCGCCCGCGTCGCGCACAAGGCGCAGGTCGAGAAGCGGGTTCCGAAGATCATCGCGGGAGGCCGGGCCAACGCGGCGCAGGTGAGCGCGGGCCGATTGAGCACCGAGATGAGGGGGAACGAGGATGCCGCGCGCGCGGCGCTGGACGAGGCGTCGGCCCGCGTCCGTGACGACGACGTGGTGCGCATCGACCTGCCCGATCCGGGAAACGCGCCCGGTCGACGCGTCCTCTCCCTGGGTAATGGCGAACGCGAATGGATCGTCACCGGCCGGGAGCGGGTCGCCCTGGTGGGGCGCAACGGCGCGGGGAAGACGACGTTGCTCGACAGCGTCGTGCGCGGCGCGGCGGCGGTGGGAGCGGTCCGTGCCCGGGCCAGCGTGGAGCACGTCGGATATCTCCCCCAGCGGCTCGACGGCCTCGACGACGCCGCATCCGTCCTCGACGCCGTCTGCGCGGCGGCGCCGGGCGTTCCCGTCCCCGCGGTCCGCGATCGGCTCGCCCGCTTCCTCGTGCGCGGCGACGCGGTCACCCGCCCCGTCGGCTCGCTGTCCGGCGGCGAGCGATTCCGCGTCGCGCTCGCCCGCGTGCTGCTGGCGGATCCGCCGCCGCAGCTCCTCGTGCTCGACGAGCCGACCAACAACCTCGATCTCGACACGGTCGACCAGGTGGTGTCGGCCCTCCAGGCCTACCGCGGGGCGGTGCTCCTGGTCAGCCACGACGACGCGTTCCTCGCCCGCCTCGGGCTCGACCTGCGGCTGGAGCTGAGCGACGGGAGGCTGATCGAGCGCGCGCCGTGACCTCGAAGCGGCGCCGCCGCCCGACCCCGCGGAGGACCGTCGTTCCGCGACCGGCGAACGTCAACCCCGGCCCGATGTCGGAGGTCCGGGGGAGGATGTCGGCATGGCCGACGTACTCGACAGGTTCGGTCCTGCGACGCAGGACTGGTTCCGCGGTGCGTTCTCGGCGCCCACCACGGCTCAGAAGGGCGCGTGGGAGTCCGTGGCATCCGGTCGCAACGCCCTGGTCGTCGCGCCCACCGGATCGGGCAAGACGCTCTCGGCCTTCCTGTTCGCGATCGACCGCGTCTTCCGCGAGAAGGCGCCCGAGGTCGCAGATGCCACTCCCCCGCGCCGCGGCGCGAAGAAGACGCCCACGCGCACCCGCATCCTCTACATCTCGCCGCTGAAGGCCCTCGGCGTCGACGTCGAGCGGAACCTGCGTTCGCCGCTCGTCGGGATCGGGCAGTCCGCGCGGCGGCTCGGGATCGACGTCCAGGCGGTCACGGTGGGCGTGCGCTCGGGTGACACGACCTCGAGCGATCGCCGCAAGCTCGTCTCCGATCCGCCCGATATCCTCATCACGACCCCCGAGTCGCTGTACCTCATGCTCACGAGCCAGGCCGCCGAGACTCTGCGCGGGGTGCACACGGTCATCATTGACGAGGTCCACGCGGTCGCCGCGACCAAGCGCGGCGCGCACCTCGCGGTGAGCCTCGAACGGCTCGACGCGCTCCTCGACGCCCCGGCGCAGCGCATCGGGCTCTCGGCGACCGTGCGCCCGATCGACGAGGTGGCCCGCTTCCTCGGCGGTTCCCAGCCCGTCGACATCGTGGCCCCGCGGGCGACCAAGGCCTTCGACCTGTCGGTCGTCGTGCCGGTGGACGACATGCTCAATCCCCCGCCCCCGCCCGGCAGCCCCGCTCCCGACGACCCGACCGACGGCGAGTGGTTCTCCGAGCGGCCCGAGAGCACCGAGGTGTCCGGCTCGGTGTGGCCGCACGTCGAGGAGGCGATCGTCGATCGCATCCTCGAGCGCCGCTCGACCATCGTCTTCGCCAACTCCCGCCGACTCGCCGAGCGCCTGACCGGGCGTCTGAACGAGATCTACGCCGAGCGGCAGGGCATCGACGTTCCCGAGCCGACGGTCCCGGCCACGATGATGGCGCAGGCCGGGTCCTCGGCCGGTGTCGCCGCGATCCTCGCCAAGGCGCATCACGGCTCGGTCTCGAAGGAGCAGCGCGCCCAGGTCGAAGACGAGTTGAAGTCCGGCACCCTGCGGTGCGTGGTCGCGACCAGCAGCCTCGAGCTCGGTATCGACATGGGCGCGGTCGACCTCGTGATCCAGGTCGAGGCGCCGCCGAGTGCGGCATCCGGCCTGCAGCGCGTCGGTCGCGCGGGCCATCAGGTCGGCGAGGTGAGCCGCGCCGCGCTGTTCCCCAAGCACCGCAGCGACGTCCTGCACACCGCGGTCGTCACCGAACGCATGCTGTCGGGCAAGATCGAGGCGATCGCCGTCCCCCAGAACCCGCTCGACATCCTGGCGCAGCAGACCGTCGCGGCGTGCGCTCTCGGGTCGATCGACGTCGAGGAGTGGTTCGAGACGGTCAAGCGCAGCGCGCCGTTCCGCTCGCTCCCCCGATCGGCGTACGAGGCGACGCTCGATCTGCTCGCGGGTCGCTACCCGTCCGACGAGTTCGCCGAGCTCCGCCCGCGGCTCGTCTGGGACCGCGACGCGGGCACCCTCACCGGCCGCCCCGGAGCCCAGCGCGTCGCGGTCACGAGCGGCGGCACGATCCCCGACCGCGGCCTCTTCGGCGTCTTCGTCGCCGGAGAGTCGCAGAACGCCCGCGTCGGCGAGCTCGACGAAGAGATGGTCTACGAGTCGCGGGTGAACGACGTCTTCACCCTCGGCACGACGAGTTGGCGCATCGTCGAGATCACGCACGACCGGGTGAACGTCCTCCCCGCCTTCGGGCAGCCCGGGAAGCTGCCCTTCTGGCACGGCGACGGCCTCGGTCGTCCCGCCGAGCTCGGCGAGGCGCTCGGCAAGTTCTCGCGCGACATCGCCGGAGCCGACCGCGCCAAGGCCGAGGAGCGCCTGCGTGAATCCGGGCTCGACGACAACGCGATCTCCAACCTCCTCTCCTACCTCGCCGAGCAGCGCGAGGCGACCGGCACCCTCCCGACCGACCGCACGCTCACCGTCGAGCGCAGCCGCGACGAGGTCGGCGACTGGCGCATCATCCTGCACTCGCCGTACGGCATGCAGGTGCACTCGCCGTGGGCGCTGGCGGTGAACGCCCGCATCCGCGAGCGACTGGGCGTCGAGGGCGCCGCGGTCGCGAGCGACGACGGCATCATCGCGCGGGTTCCGGATGCCGCGGCCGAACCGCCCGGGGCCGATCTCTTCGTCTTCGAGCCCGACGAGCTCGAGCAGATCGTCACCGACGAGGTCGGCGGCTCCGCGCTCTTCGCCTCCCGGTTCCGCGAGTGCGCCGCCCGCGCGCTGCTGCTCCCGCGGCTGAACCCCAACCGGCGGTCGCCGCTCTGGCAGCAGCGTCAGCGCTCGGCCCAGCTGCTCGAGGTGGCCCGACGGCATCCGTCGTTCCCGATCATCCTCGAGACGCTGCGCGAGGTCCTGCAGGACGTCTACGACCTCCCCGCGCTCCTCCGCGTGGCGCGGCAGATCGGCGAACGCCGGATCCGCCTGGTCGAGACGACGACCAGCCAGCCCTCCCCGTACGCGCGCGACCTGCTCTTCGGCTACGTCGGCGCGTTCATGTACGAGGGAGACTCGCCCCTCGCCGAGCGCCGCGCGGCCGCGCTGTCGGTCGACCCGGCGCTGCTGAGCGAGCTCCTCGGCAAGGTCGAGATGCGCGAGCTCCTCGACCCCGAGGTCATCGCCCAGTTCGAGCGCGAGGCCCAGCGCCTCGATCCGGACCGCCGCGCGCGCGGCGTCGAGGGCGTCGCCGACCTGCTGCGCCTTCTCGGCCCCCTGGATGCCGCGGAGGTGGCCGCACGTCTCGAGGGGGAGTCGTCGGAGGAGGCTTCGGCGCATCTCCAGGCACTCATCGAGGAACGGCGCGCGATCCCCGTGACGATCGCGGGAGTCTCCCGCGTCGCCGGCATCGAGGACGCCGGGCGCTTGCGCGATGCGCTCGGCGCGGCCCTGCCCGTCGGCATCCCGAACGCCTTCCTCGAACCCGTGGCCGATCCCCTCGGCGACCTCGTGGCCCGCTACGCCCGCACGCACGGCCCCTTCACGACTGACGCGGTGGCCGAGCGGCTGGGCGTCGGTGTCGCGGTCGCGCGTCTCACGCTGCAGCGTCTCGAGTCGCAGGGGCGGCTGTCGAGCGGATTCTTCCTGCCCGAGGCCGCCGCCGGCCGCGGCGACGACACCGAGTGGTGCGACGCCGAGGTGCTCCGCCGCCTGCGCATGCGGTCGCTCGCGGCGATCCGCGGCAGCGTCGAGCCCGTGCCCCCGTCGGCGTACGCGCGGTTCCTCCCCGTCTGGCAGCACCTCACACGGCCCCTCGAGGGTGTCGACGGGGTGCTCGCGGTGATCGAGCAGCTCGCCGGCGTCCCGATCCCGGCGAGCGCGTGGGAGTCGCTCGTGCTGCCCTCGCGCGTCGCCGACTACACCCCCGCGCTGCTCGACGAGCTGACCGCGACGGGCGAGGTCGTGTGGTCGGGGCACGGCACCCTGCCCGGGCGGGACGGGTGGATCGCCCTGCACCCCGCCGAGGCGGCACCCTTCACGCTGCAAGATCCGGACGACCCCGAAGATCCCGCGCCCGATTCGCTCGAGGCCCGCCTGCTCACCGCGCTCGAGGGCGGCGGCGCCTATTTCGCCGCACAGCTGAAGCAGCTGGTCGGCGCCGAGAACGAGCAGTCCGTCAACGACGCGCTGTGGGCCCTCACCTGGGCCGGTCGGGTCACCAACGACACTTTCGCTCCCGTGCGCGCGCTCCTCGGCGGCGGCGGACAGGCCCACCGCGTCGCCCGTCGCGCGCCCCGCGCCCGCATGTACCGCGGAGCGGCCCTGCCGCGCCCGACCTCGGCACCCCGGCCGCCGTCGCTCGGCGGACGCTGGTCGCTCCTCCCGGACCGTGAACCGGATGCCGCTGCCCGCGCGACCGCGACGGCGAGCCTGCTGCTCGACCGGTACGGCGTCGTGACGCGCGGCGCCGTGCAGTCGGAGGGTGTGCCGGGCGGCTTCGCTCAGGTGTACCGCATCCTCGCCGGCTTCGAGGAGGCGGGGCACTGCCGCCGCGGGTACGTGATCGAGAAGCTCGGTGCCGCCCAGTTCGCGGCCTCGGCCACCGTCGACAGGCTCCGCGAGTTCGCCGCGGTCGCCGACCCGCCGCCGCTGCGGACCGTCACCCTCGCCGCGACCGACCCCGCCAACCCCTATGGGGCGGCGCTCGGCTGGCCCGCGCTGGAGGGGGTGACCCACCGCCCGGGACGCAAGGCGGGCGGTCTGGTCGTGCTCGTCGACGGCGAGCTGACGCTGTACCTCGAGCGGGGCGGGCGCAGCGCGCTGGCGTTCACCGACGACGAGGCGCGGTTGCAGGCGGCCGCGCGCGACATGGCCGAGACCTCGCGTCGCCGCCGACTCGACGCCCTGACGGTCGAGCAGGTCAACGGCGAGTTCGTGTACGGCACGGCCGTCGGCCGGGCCCTCCGCGAGGCCGGGTTCGTCGAGTCGCCGCGCGGGCTCACGCTGCGGCGCCAGACCGCCGGTGACACGCTCCGCGAGGCCGCCCGTGCCTGAGGGCGACACCGTCCACCGCGCGGCCGCGAAGCTCTCCGCCGCGCTCGCCGGCCGCGAGGTGACGAGGTTCGACATCCGCGTTCCGGGAAGCGCCACCGCCGACCTCCGCGGCGAGACGGTGCACGAGGTGGTCGCGCGCGGGAAGCACCTGCTCGAACGCATCGGCGCCTACACCCTCCACTCGCACCTCAAGATGGAGGGCCGGTGGGACGTGTACCGCCCGGGCGAGCGGTGGCGCCGTCCGGCGTTCAAAGCGCGGGCGATCGTCGGGGTCACGGGTGCCGACACCGTCGGGTTCGACCTCGCGATGGTCGAGGTGCTGCCGACCGCCGACGAAGACCGAGTCGTCGGGCACCTGGGTCCCGACCTGCTCGGTCCCGACTGGAACGCGGCCGAGGCCGTGCGTCGGGTCTCGTCTGACACGCGCGCCGCGCACGTCGCTCTCCTCGACCAGCGGAACGTGGCCGGCTTCGGCAACGTCTACGCGAACGAACTGCTGTTCGTCCGCGGCATCGCCCCGACCACCCCGGCGAACGAGATCGACGTGGCGGCCACGATCGCGCTCGGCCATCGCATGATCCACGCCAACCTCCCGCGGGCCGAACGCACCTTCACCGGCGACAATCGCCCCGGCCGGCGCATGTGGGTCTACGGGCGCGACGGAGCACCGTGCCGACGGTGCGGCACTCCCATCCGTGCGACCACCCTGGGCGCGTCGGCGACGAGCGAACGCAACGTCTTCTGGTGCCCCACCTGCCAACCGGACTGATTCACCCCGCGGCCCCGGGCAGGAGCGGCGGCGGATTGCGTCGATGATCCAGGGCGCGGCATCCGGCCATGAGAGCCGCGCACACCGCAGCCGCCACGGCCGATGCCAGTGCGCCCAGGAGGACGGCGGGCACCAGCACCAGAAGCACGGACGCCCCCGCGATGATCGCCACATATGCGAGCAGGAGGATCCACAGGGATGCCACCCCCACCGCCGTCCCCGCGACGGCCGCGGGAATCACAGCGTGCTGACCTCGTCGCACCGCGCGGGAGACACCGACGATCGCACCGGCGGCGCCGAGCATCGCACTCGCCCCACCGAAGACCGCTCCGCTGACGACGAACGCACCGAGAGAGCCCCAACCGGTCCACGTGAGAGTGGACCCGAGAAGCGCGCCCATCCCGGCCCCGAGGGGCAGGGCCGCGATCAGAGCGGGTCCATATATTCGCCACGGCATGCCCTCACCGTATCGACCGATCCACGGCGGGAACAGAGAGCGGATTCCTCGCCGCTGTCAACCCGCCGTTGCTGTGGAGCCGGGCATGCGACAACGGTGGAAGACAAACCGGCGCAACGGAAAATCCGTGGTCCGGCGGGAATCCGCTCGGGCGTCCGCGCCGAACAACCATGCACGGGAATGAGAGTGAACCCGCATCGGTTGTCACATAAGTCGGCTCACCCGAAGGGCCGGTCGGAGGGGATCGTGGGAAAGAACTACATCGACATCGAGAACGACCACGGCGAGACGCTGCGCTACCGCAAGCACGTCAACGGTCGTGGACTCGTCGCGCACGGCGCGAAGGTCCACCCGTCGGCACTGGTGGAGAACGGCGCGTACGTCGAGCCCGGAGTGCAGATCGCGGCGGGTGTCCGTGTCGGTAGAGGCGCGTGGATCGAGTCGGATGCCGTGATCGGGCCGGAGGCACGCATCGAACCGCACGCGCACATCTGCGCGGGAGCGGTGATCGGCGCGGGCGCGCACATCGGCGTCCGTACGCAGGTGGGATCGAACGCCCGCGTGGCGGTCGGCTCGCTCATCGGCGACGACGAGATCATCAACGACGGCGAAGCCGTCGCCACCGATCGACGAGGTCTTCGTCTGGCGGCCTGAGGCTCACGCCTCTCGGCATCCATCACCCGCACGTTCTTCGGAACGTGCGGGTTTCGTCTTCGCGGGATGAAATGTGCTTCGACGTCGAGAGAAAACAGCGCCAATTCGTTTCGACGTTGAAGAATTCGAAAGCTCGCGATTTTCTCGACGTCGAGATTCCCCAGGCGAATTGCCTCGACGTCGAGAAACTCACGCGAGCAACGTCAGCACGAATCCGATCAGCGGGAGCGTTCCCTGGACCGTGGCCGGGCGCAGGTATTTGCGGCCGGACGTGACGAGCACGAGCGCCGCGGCGACCATGGAGCCGAGCGAGAACAGCAGCAGCGTCCGACCGGCGACGTCACCGACTCCGTTCACGGCCCAGAGCACGACACCGAGGGCCGCGCCGATCGCCAGGAAGAGGTTGTAGAAGCCCTGGTTGTACGCCAGGGGCTTGGTCGTGTCGGCCGCCTCCTGTGACGTCAGGCCGAAGATCCGCCACACGCTCGGGTGCGACCAGCGGACGCTCTCGAGAACGAAGATGTAGACGTGGAGGAGGGCCGCGAGCCCCGCGAAGACGAGCGCCAGGATGCCGAGCATGTGCCCACGTTAGCCTGGGGGTATGGCCAAGAGCGGAAGCGGATCACGGGGTGCGCGCGGGGGCGCGGGACGCCCGCGGTCCGGGGCGTCGGCGCGCAAGCCCGCGCCGGCGCGTAAGCCCGCCCCGGCGCGAAAGAACGCCGCGGCCCGCGCGCCTCGCCCGTCGTCGCCGCCGACCGCCGACCTCGCCCGCACATTCACCCTCGGCGCGGTTCCGGGCGCGACACCGGGCAAGTGGATCGGGCTCTGGCGCGACCGGGTGCCGCACGTACCGCTGGAGCTGAGCGAGATCTCCGTATCCGGCCAGCGCGCCGCTCTCGACGACGTGGATGCCGCTCTCGTGCGCCTCCCGATCGACGGCGCCGACGACCTGCACGTCATCCCCCTGTACGACGAGCTCCCGGTCGTCGTGATGTCGACCGAGTCGCCGCTGACCGCCGCGGACGAGGAGATCACGGCCGACGATCTCGCCGGCGAGATCCTGATCGTCCCCGCCGACGACGTCCTCGGGGCCCGGATCCCGGATGCCGCGCCCCCGGCGTTCGCGCCTCCCACCGACACCGCGGAGGCGATCGCGACGGTGGCCGCCGGGGTCGGCGTCGTGATCGTGCCGATGTCGCTGGCCCGCGCCCACCAGCGCCGGGACGTGGAGTACCGCGTCCTCGCGGACGGCCCGGTCTCGACGGTCGCCCTCGCGTGGCGGCGGGACGCGACGACCGACGACGTGGAGACGTTCGTCGGCATCGTGCGCGGCCGCACCGCCCGCTCCTCGCGCTGAGGCACGGCCCCGACCGCCTCTCAGCGCTTCGTCGTGCGCCGTACCTCGTCGACGGTCGCTCCGCCCCGCAGCCCCCTCGCCCGCGCGCCGCGCAGGACCGCCTCGGCATCCACCGGTCCGTCCGACAGCGCGTGCAGGTCGACCTTCACCGGGATCGGCAGTCGCTTGCGCTCACGATCACGATGCGCGGCCGCGGCCGCCTCGGCTTCGTCGACCTCGTCCCCGGCGAGCGTGCGGACGGTGAGCCCGCAGTCGAGCTCGGCGGCGGCCGCGCGCAGCAGGGCCACGACCTCGCCGAGGTTCTCTACATCGGTCACGAGAAGGGTCGCGGTGGTCATACCCCCATTGTCGCGGCGAGTCACGCCCCGGGGGTCGTGCGCGCGACACGCATAGAATCCCTGGGTGACCGGTCGACTCCTCTACGTCTGCGCGCGTCCGCAGCGCGAGGCGGCCGTCGCCGAATGGGCGTCCTTCCGCGACGGGCTCGGCGTCGCGGACGGCGACCTGGTGCACCACGATCTCGTCCGCACACCGCTTCCGCCCGACCTCGAGCGCTACGCCGGGGTCGTGGTCGGCGGCAGTCCCTTCAACATCACGGACACGGACAAGACCGACGAACAGCTCCGCCTCGAACGCGACCTCGAGGAGCTGGCATCCGCGGGGCTCACCGGGCGGACGCGGACCCTGTTCACCTGCTTCGGGATCGGGGTCGTCACGCGGCTGCTCGGTGGCGTGGTGACCCTCGATCACCCCGAGGGCACCGGCCCCGCCGAGATCGAGCTGACCGAGGAGGGGGCGGGCGACGAGCTGTTCGGTATCCTGAACCCCCGTTTCGAGGCGCTCACCGCTCACAAGGAGGGAACCGCCGAGGTCCCTCCGGGGGCGACCCTGCTGGCCCGCAACGACGACTGCCCCGTGCAGGCGTACCGGGCGGGCACGAGCCTGTGGGCGACGCAGTTCCACCCCGAACCCACGGCGGACGCGTTCGTCGCACGCATGGCCGTGTACCGCGCGGCGGGCTACTTCGACGCGGACGCCTTCGACGAGGTGGCCGCGCACGTCCGCACCGCCTCGGTCGAGCAGCCGACCCTGCTGCTGCGCACCTTCGCCGCCCTCGCGGTCTGACCCCGCCCGCGACGCGCGGACGACGGCGCCGACCGCTGTCAAGCCGGAGCGCGGAACTGGCTAGCTTATCTAGTGTTCTATCCATGAACGCGAGAGATCACGTCACCACCACCCCGCACGGATCCGACCTGGTACGCCAGATCGTCCTCCTTTCCGCGGTGTCGTTCATGCTGATCGCCGCGGTGATCGGGGCGGGAGCCTTCGGCAACACCGCCGTCGAAGACCAGCAGGGCGGTGCGCTCGACACGGACGGGTCCTACCTCGCTCCGGCGGGACCCGCCTTCTCGATCTGGTCCGTGATCTACCTCGGCCTCATCGCGTACGCGATCTGGCAGGCGCTCCCCCGCCAGCGCGCCTCGGAGCGTCAGCGGGCGATGGGCTGGCCGATCGCCGTGACCATGGTGCTGAACGGGCTGTGGCTCGTCGCCGCGCGCTTCGGCACGCTGTTCCTTACCGTCGTGGTGATCGTGCTGCTGCTCGCGGCACTGGGCTGGGCCTTCCGGACCGCGGTCGTCACGCGCGACCCGCGCGGCGGCGTCGTCGACTCCGTGCTGATCGACGGGGTCACGGGGCTGCACCTCGGCTGGGTCACCCTGGCGACCGTCGCCAACACCGCGGCCTGGCTGACCACCGTCGTGCCGCCGACGTGGGAGGACGCGGCGAGCGCGATCGGGGTCACCGTCCTGGTCGTCGTCGCGATCATCGGCCTGGCGATCGCCTGGCGGAGCGGCTGGCGTGTGGCTCCGGCGCTCGCCCTCGCGTGGGGGCTGTCGTGGCTCGCCGTGGAGCGCCTCACCGGATCGCCGACGAACGCCCCCATCGCGATCACCGCGATCCTCGTCGCCCTCGTCGTCCTGCTGCCGCCGGCCGTCGTCTCGGGGCTGCGCCTGATCCGTCCCTCGATCGACTGACCCGCGGCACGCGGCCGCGACCCGTCAGAGCGCGGGAGCCGCGATCGCACTGCCGCCCGCGGGGACGGTCAGCAGTCCGTCCTCCAGCACGGTCCCGTCGACGGTCGCGAGCAGCACACCGGCACCGGATGCCACAGGCACCGCCGCCTCGGCATCCGAGAGGTTCACGAGCACGACGAGGTCGCCACGGTGCAGCTCGTACACGCGGCCGCCGGGGGCCTCGAGAGCGCGCGCGGACAAGCCGTGGCGGGAGGGGTCGGTGAGCTCGGGACGCGCGCGACGGAGCTTCGCCAGCTCGCGGTACAGGGCGAGGAGTTCGGCGTGGCCGTCACCGTCGGGCTCCGACCAGTCGAGCTTCGACCGGTGGAACGTGTCCGGATCCTGCGGGTCGGGGACGACCGACTCGTCCCAGCCCATCTTCTCGAACTCGGCCACGCGGCCCTTCGCCGTGGCCTCGCCGAGCTCGGGCTCGGGGTGCGAGGTGAAGAACTGCCAGGGGGTCGTCGCGCCCCACTCCTCGCCCATGAACAGCATCGGCGTGCCCGGGGCGGTGAGGGTGAGCACGGCGGCCGCGGCGAGGCGGTCGAAGGGCAGGCTCTGCGACAGGCGGTCGCCGGCGGCGCGGTTGCCGATCTGGTCGTGGTCCTGCGCGAACGTGACGAGGCGCCAGTTGGGCACGTCCTCCGGGATGGGGTGGCCGTGCGCGCGCCCGCGGAACGTGGAGTACGTGCCGTCGTGGAAGAACCCGCCCTCCGACACTTTCTCGAACGCGTCGATCGCGGCGAAGTCCTCGTAGTAGCCGATCGTCTCGCCGGTGAGGGCAACGTGCGCGGTGTGGTGCCAGTCGTCCGACCACTGCGCGGTGAGCCCGTACCCGCCGGCCTCGCGCGGCAGGATCAGCTTCGGGTCGTTCATGTCGGATTCGGCGATGGTGGTGAGCGGGATGCCGCGGTGCGCCGACAGGGCGTCGGTGCGTTCGGCGATCTCCTGCAGCACGTGCACCGGACGCTCGTCGAGCAGCGCGTGCACGGCATCCAGTCGGAGACCGTCGACGTGGTAGTCGCGCATCCACATCAGCGCGTTCTCGAGGATGTAGGAGCGGACGGCGTCCTCGTCGAGGTTGATCGAGTCGCCCCACGTGTTGCGGCTACCCTCACGGAGGTACGGGCCGAACTCGGGCAGGTAGTTCCCCGACGGTCCGAGGTGGTTGTAGACCACGTCCTGCACGACCGCGAGGCCCGCCGCGTGGGCGGCGTCCACGAACCGCTGGTATGCGGCCGGGCCGCCGTACGCCTCGTGGACCGTGTACCAGAGCACACCGTCGTAGCCCCAGTTCCAGACGCCGTTGAAGCCGTTGACCGGCAGCAGTTCGACGTGGGTCACGCCGAGGTCGACGAGGTGGTCGAGGCGCTCGATCGCGGCATCCAGGGTTCCCTCGGGGGTGAAGGTGCCGAGGTGCAGCTCGTAGATGAGGCCGCCGGCGAGCTGGCGCCCGGTCCAGGCGGCATCCGTCCACGCGAACGTCGAGGGATCGAACCAGGCGGATGCCTCGTGCACACCGGCGGGCTGACGCCGCGACCGCGGGTCGGGGCGCAGGTCGTCGCCGTCACCGAGGACGAAGCCGTAGCGTTCGTCGTCGGCGAGGTCGACCGCCGCCGTCCACCAGCCCCCGATGCCGGGCTCCATCTCGACGTCTTCGACGACGTTCACGCCGCTCTCGTCCAACCGCCGCAGTCGCACGCGGTCGCTCTTGGGCGCCCACAGGTCGATGCTCATGGCATCCTCCTCCTCTGCCTCACGCGTGAGGGGTCAATATCTGTCGCTTGCGAGGCCGTGAGGCGACAATTCTCGACCCCTCACGCGCCGGGAAATCAGGAGCAGGCCGGTTCGTCCACCAGGAGAGCGACCGGAAGGAACTCCAGCAGCTCCGACAGCAGCACCGGGCCACCCGGGAAGCGGCGGCCGGTCAGGACGTCGACCGCGGCGACGTCCGGGCGCAGCAGCACGGTGTCGCGCCAGCCCCCGGCCGCGCGCAGACCGTGCGGGAGGCGGGTCGCCACCGCGGAGACACCGCCGCGGTCGAACGCGACGACGTGTCCGGATGCCGCACCCGCGGCCTCGAGCGGACGGTACAGCGTGTACCGCTCGGGGCAGTCGCGCCGCACGCGCAGCGCGCGCGAGGTCACGAGGAGCTTCGCCGCGCCGGTGGCATCCACCTTCGGAAGCGTGGCATCCTCGGCATCGAGCGAGGCCAGCAGACGCGCCCGCTCGGCGAAGTCCACCGCGCGACGGTTGTCGGGGTCGACCAGCGACTGCTCCCACAGCTCCGAGCCCTGGTACACGTCGGGCACGCCGGGTCCGGTGATCTGCAGCAGCTTCGCGGCGAGGCCGTTGGACCAGCCCGCGTCGGCGATCTCGTCGACGAAGGCCTGGACACGGGATGCCGCCGGCCCCGTCGCCGCATCGACGACGGCGTGCATGCGCTCCTCGAACGCCTCGTCCTGCTCCCACCAGCCGGTGACCTCGGAGGCCTCGCGCGCGGCCTTCTCGGCGTACGCGTGCAGGCGCTCGCGGTACTCCGCGAGACCCGAGGGCGTGGATGCCGACGCCGGCCACGCCCCGACGATCGCCTGCCACAGCAGCGCGTCGAACGGGCCGTGCCCGGTCGAGGCGATGGCACGGAACTCCCCCAGTACCTCGGCCCAGCGCGCCGGGATCTCCGCGAGCACCGCGATGCGCGCACGGGTGTCCTCGCCGCGCTTGGTGTCATGGGTCGACAGCGTGGTCATGGCCCAGGGCCACGACGCCTGCCGCTGGGCTTGCCCAGCGTGGAAGCCGTCGACGTCGAGGGAGAACTCCGCCGGGTCGCCGCCGACCTCGGTCAGCGATCCGAGGCGCGTGTAACGGTAGAACGCGGTGTCCTCGACGCCCTTGGCCATGACCGGACCGGTGGTCTGCTGGAAGCGCCACGCGATCTCGAGGTCGGTGTCGGTCAGGGCCGGGACCAGCGCCTCGATGACGTCGCCGAGCTCGGGCCGGCGCTCCTCGGCCTCGCCGACGGCGGCATCCAGGTGCGCCCGCCCGGCCGGGAGGTAGGAGCGGTAGACGGGGAAGCACGCGAGGATCTCGGCGAGCGCGTCCTGCAGGTCGGCGGCGGCGAACTCCTCGCGCAGCGCGGACGGGAGTCCGCGGACGATGCGGCGGATCTCGGACACCTGGATCGTGTCGGCGATCCGTCGCTTGGTGTCGTGGATCAGGTCGTGCCAGCCGGTGAGCGGCGCGAGGTCGCTGTCGGCGCGCAGGCGCGCGTCCAACGCGTCGAGCGCCGCCTCGCCCGCGGGGTCGGTGAGCACGCGGTCGATCTCGGCCAGCGCGTCGTACCCGGTCGTGCCGGCGGTCCTCCACCACGACGGCAGGGCTTCGCCGTGCTCGAGGATCTTCTCCACGAGCACGTACCCGGCATCCTCGCCGCCCGCGTCGCGCAGTGCCGTGGCGAGCCGGTCGAGGTACCCGCCGGGATCGACGAGACCGTCCGGGTGGTCGACGCGCAGGCCGTCGGCGAGGCCCTCGCGCACCCAGCGCAGGATCTCGGCGTGCGTGGCGTCGAACACCTCGGGGCGCTCGACCCGCACGCCCGCGAGGGTGGTGACGGCGAAGAAGCGCCGGTAGTTGAGGTCGGCCGCCTCGTCCTGCCAGAACCGCAGCTCGAAGTTCTGCGCGTCGAGGAGCGCGCGGATGTCCGACGTCCCCGTTCCGGGCGCGACCGGGAAGACGTGGTCGTAGTAGCGGACCAGGCCGTCGGGGGCGTCGGCCGCGGGCGTCGGGTCGTAGGAGATCTCGTCGATCACTTCGGCGAGGTCGGCGCCGAGCACGGGAACGCGCACCTTGCCGCCGCCGAACTCCCAGTCGATGTCGAACGCGTCCGCGTGCACCGAGGCGCGCCCCTGGCGGAGCACATCCCACCACCAGGCGTTCGTGCGGGGCTCGGACACGCCCATGTGGTTCGGGACGATGTCGATCAGGATGCCGAGGCCCTCGGCGCGGGCGGCCTCGGCGAACCGGGCCAGCCCCCCGGCGCCGCCCCGCGCGGGGTCGACGCGGGTGACGTCGACGACGTCGTAGCCGTGGTCCGACCCGGGCGTCGCCTCCAGCAGCGGCGACAGGTACGCCCACGACACCCCGAGGTCACGGAGGTAGCCCGTGACCTCGGCGGCGGTGCCGAGGGGGAAGGATTCGCGGATCTGCAGGCGATAGGTCGAAAGCGGATGCCGCATTCTGAATCAGAGCTCCGGTTTGGGGGCCTGCCCGGGCAGGTCGTCGGTGGCGGTGACGGCGATCTGCGCGGTGAGCGACGCGGCCACGGTGTGGTCGATCTCGGGCTCGGGCAGGTGGTGCTCGCGCAGCACGATGAGCGACTTCGGCTCGAGTTTCAGCGCCTCCCCGGGCGCGATCGGCTCGGTGTTGGCGCGCTCGCCCGCCGTGTCGACGTACACGTCCCACTCGGGCGAGTACTGGATGTCGGGCACGTGGAAGTCGACGGCGTCGTCGCCGGCGTTGAACAGCACGAGGAAGTGGTCGTCGCTGATGGTCTCGCCGCGGCGATCGCGCTCGCGGATGCCCTGCCCGTTGAGGAACACGCCCACCGCGCGGCCGAAGCCGGAATCCCAGTCCTCGGGCTGCATGAGCGAGCCGTCGGGGCGCAGCCACACCACGTCGGGGATGTTGTCGCCCTCCTCCATCTTCACCGGGCGCCCGTCGAAGAACCGGCTGCGGCGGAAGGTGGGGTGCTCCTTGCGGAGGCGCGCGAGGGCCGCGGTGAACTCGATGAGCGGGTGGTCGACGCTGGACCAGTCCACCCACGTGATCTCGTTGTCCTGCGCGTAGCCGTTGTTGTTGCCGCCCTGGGTGCGGCCCAGCTCGTCGCCGTGGAGCAGCATCGGCACGCCCTGGCTGAGCAGCAGCGTCGCGATGAAGTTGCGCTGCTGCTGCGCGCGGCGCTTGCGCACCTCGGGGTCGTCGGTCGGCCCCTCCACCCCCAGGTTGTTGGAGCGGTTGTGCGATTCGCCGTCGTTGTTGTCCTCGCCGTTGGCCTCGTTGTGCTTCTCGTTGTACGAGACGAGGTCGCGGAGCGTGAACCCGTCGTGCGCGGTGACGAAGTTGATGGATGCCACGGGCCGGCGCCCGGAGTGCTCGTAGAGGTCGGCCGAGCCGGTGAGACGGGAGGCGAACTCGCCGAGGGCCTGGGGCTCACCGCGCCAGAAGTCGCGGACGGTGTCGCGGTACTTGCCGTTCCACTCCGTCCACTGCGGCGGGAAGTTGCCGACCTGGTATCCGCCGGGGCCGACGTCCCACGGTTCGGCGATGAGCTTGACCTGCGAGACGATCGGATCCTGCTGGACGAGTTCGAAGAAGGCCGCGAGGCGGTCGACCTCGTAGAACTCCCGGGCCAGGGTGGATGCCAGGTCGAAGCGGAATCCGTCGACGTGCATCTCCAGCACCCAGTACCGCAGCGAGTCCATGATGAGCTGCAGCGTGTGGGGGTTGCCCACGTTCATGCTGTTGCCGGTGCCGGTGTAGTCGGTGTAGTAGCGCTTGTCGTCGTCTTCGAGGCGGTAGTAAGCCTCGTTGTCGATGCCCCGCATCGAGAGGGTCGGACCCATGTGGTTGCCCTCGGCGGTGTGGTTGTAGACCACGTCGAGGATGACCTCGATGCCGGCGGCATGCAGCGCCTTGACCATGGCCTTGAACTCCTGCACCTGCTGACCGTGGTCGCCGGTGGAGGAGTAGGTGTTCTGGGGCGCGAGGAACGCGATGGTGTTGTAGCCCCAGTAGTTCGACAGCCCCTTCTCCTCGAGCGTGGAGTCGTTGACGAACTGGTGCACGGGCATGAGCTCGATCGCGGTGACGCCGAGCTTGCGCAGGTGATCGATGACGGCCGGGTGCGCGATGCCGGCGTACGTGCCGCGCAACTCCTCCGGAACGTCGGGGTGCAGCTGGGTGAGGCCCTTGACGTGCGCCTCGTAGATGAAGCTCTCGGCGTAGGGGATCTTGGGCTGACGGTCACCCGCCCAGTCGAAGAACGGGTTGATGACCACGCCCTTCATCATGTGCGGGGCCGAGTCGTCGTCGTTGAACGAGTCGGGGTCGCCGAACTCGTAGCTGAAGACGGGCTGCCCCCAGTCGATCTGGCCCTCGACGGCCTTGGCGTACGGGTCGAGCAGAAGTTTGCTCGGGTTGAACCGCTTGCCGCTGGCGGGGTCGTACTCGCCGTGCACGCGGTAGCCGTACCGCTGGCCCGGCTGGATGTTCGGGAGGTACGCGTGCCAGACGAACGCGTCGACGTCGACGAGCTCGACGCACGTCTCCGTGCCGTCGGCGTCGAAGAGGCACAGCTCGACTTTCTCCGCGTTCTCGCTGAACAGGGCGAAGTTCGTCCCATTACCGTCGTAAGTGGCCCCGAGGGGATAACTGGATCCTGGCCATACCTGCTGCACGTCGCTCACGATAGACCAGGGAAGTTACGGCCGATGGGCCGGATCATCGTCGTTGACAGCACCCCCTCCGCCGACTATGCGCGCGGATCTCTATGCACGCTCCGGAGGGTGGACGAGCAGGTCGATCCGCTCGTCCAGATACCGTGCGAGCGGCAGGTACCCGCCCTGCGCGCTCCATCGCACGGAGAGCGCGCCGTCGCGCAACGCGAGCGGCGCCGTCCGGGCGTCGAGCGCGGCCGGATCGAGTGCCCGCCAGCCGATGTGCACCGTCTCCCCCTCGGGCACTCCCCCGCGATGCGCGGCGGCGGACAGCTCGGCCCGACGGCGCTGCGACTCGGCGGCGAAGCCCCGGCGCACCTCGGCGCGCGAGCGCACGATGTCACCGGTCGCGAGGACGCCGCCGTCGGTGAGCAGCAGCACGCCCAGATGCCAGGCTCGGCCCCGGTCCACGATGCGGGGAGCGCGCGGGATGCCGAGCAGCCGCCGTCCCTCCTGGAGTTCGCCGATCCGCTCGCGGGGGGCGTCGGCGAGCCGTTCGCGCGCCGCGGCGAGGAGGTCGTCGACCGCGCTCACGGCATCCCCTCCACCACGGAGCGCGCGTGGTCGAGGTCTCGCGCCCGGGTGCTCGCCGTCTCGCGCGCCGCCGTCGCCTCCTCCTCGGCCGCATCGAGCGCCGCGCGGGCGGCGTCCGCGTCCTGCTCGACCCGCGCGATCTCGGCGCGGAGGCCCTCGAGCCGTTCGCGGATCCGGTCGGCCTTCTCCCGGGCGGCGGTCTCCCGCGCCGTCGCCCCGGCGAGCGCGCGGTCGGCGTCCGAGCGAGCCCGCTCCGCCTCGCGCACCGCGCGCTCCGCAGCCTTCCGAGCCCGGCGCTGCGCCAGGTCGTCCCGCGCGGGCGTCTCGACGACGGCCGCGCCGTCCGGCACCGAACCGGCCACCGCGGCGCTCGGGTCGGTGTCGTCGGCCAGATCGACGGATGCCACCAGCCGCCCGGTCAGGATCATCGCCGCCGCGTGCGGGTCGATGATGGCCGCGTTGACGGTCTTCTCCACGGCGTCCCGCATCGGAGCGCTCAGGGGTGTTCCCGCTTCGGCCGCGAGATCGGCCGCCCGCCGGGCGAGGGCGGCGACCAGCTGACGACGTTGCCGACCGAGACGGGTCATCTCCGCGGCATCCGCGTCATCCTGCGCTTCGCGGAGCGCCTGCGCCAGATCGACGGCCTCGGCGAGCTGGCCGTCGCGGGAGAGCAGATTGACCGCCCACGCGGCCAGGGTCGGCTTGCGCAACTTCGCGATGCGGCGCCCCACCGCGCCGCCGATCTCCTCGGCGCGACCGTTGCGCGCCGCGGTGAATCGCGCGGGCGGAAGGGCGAGCAACTCGGCCGCGACCTCGTCGAGGAGGGTCGCCGCGTCACTCATCCCCCCATTGTGACCCGTCCGGTCAGAGGGGGACCACCCCGGGACGCGGACCGCGGATCTCGCGGTGCAGGCGCTCCATGCGCGCGTCCAGCTCGGCCGCCGCGTCGGCGGCATCCTTCAGCTCCGCCAGCAGTTCGGCGGGAACGAGGCGGTCGTACTTGTAATAGATCTTGTGCTCGAGGCTGGCCCAGAAGTCCATCGCGATCGTGCGGAACTGCACCTCGACGGGGACGTCGACGCGCCCGGTCGAAAGGAACACGGGCACATCGACGATCACGTGCAGGCTCTTGTAGCCGTTCGCCTTCGGGCGGGCGATGTAGTCCTTGACGTCGCGCACGGTGATGTCGTCCTGCTGCGTCAGGAGGTTGGAGAGGCGGTAGGCGTCGTCGACGAAGCTGCAGGTGATCCGGATGCCCGCGATGTCGGTGATCGTGCTCCGGATGGAGTCGAAGTCGGGTTCGATGCCCTTGCGCCGGACCTTGTCCACGAGACTGTCGGGCGACTTCACGCGACTCGAGACGTGCTCGATCGGGTTGTAGTCGTGCATCTCCTGGAACTCTTCGCGCAGGATGGTGATCTTCGTCTCGACCTCGGCGAGACCGAACCGGTACTCCATGAGGAAGCGCTGGAACTCGTCGCGCATCGCGCGGAGCGACGCTCCGGACACCGTGATCTGCTGATCCTCCAGCGGGTCGGACATGGGAGTGACGCTAGCGCCGGCTCCTACGAGGGTCCTGGGAGGTCACTCCCCCGCCGTCGGGGCCGACCGCGGGATGAGTTCGCCGTCCACGACGTCGATACCGGTCAGTTGGTCGAAGACCTCGGGGAGGTCGCCGGCGTCACCGGGTTCGGGAAGGAGGGGGAATCGGCTGTCGCTCACGGCGGGGTCCTTTGCTGGATGCCTCCAGACTGACAGAGCCGCCAGGCGCAACGGGTGGCCTTGACACCCCGTCGGCGGCCACGTAGCTCTCCGGATCCCCGCCGGTATCGTGGAGGCCATGGGCACGATCTTCTACGGCGGCGGCGGGACGGCGGTCCCCATCGAGGACCGCGCATTGGCGCATCTCAAGGTCGTCATCTCCACCAAGCTCCGCCGCGGTGAGAGCTTCACGCTCTCCTGGCAGCACCCCGAGGACCAGCCGCGGGGGCGCAGCACGCTGTGGCTGCACCCGGCGATCCCGCTCCGCTTCGTCTTCGACGAGGCCGAGCCCACGAAACTCAGCCGCGAGTGGATCGAGCGGCTCGCCGACTCGGCGAACTCCTCGGGCGGCATCCTGCTCGTCCCCGAGGACATCGCCCCGGTCGAGGAGACTCCGAAGCGCTGAGGTCAGCCCTCTTCGACGAGGGTGTCCTCCGAAGGCTCGGGCGTGATCGCCAGACCGTTCGGGCCCGAGGCGGCCAGCATGAGGTCCTCCACCCAGACGCGGTTGATGCGCGGCTGGCGGCTTCCGTAGAAGTGGAACTGGATCGGCACCGAGGGGTGCATCCAGAAGCTGCGGCGACCGCTGCCGTCGCCGACCTCGACGTCGAACATGAACGACTCCGAACGCCGGAGCTTGTTCATCACGACGATGCGAAGGTGCGCGAGCGTGCGGTCATCGATGTCGACGGCGTTCGCGACGGTGTCGTAAATGAAACGGCCCATGATGTCGAGCCTATCCGAGACCCGCGTGCGGCCGTCCCGCGAATGCCACGGCACGGGGTGCCGAATCAAGCCCCCGGTCGTGGATCCCCGGCCGGTGTTGACTGGATCGTGTGGGAACGTTGTACTACGGGGATGTCGCGACGCCGATCGAGATCGAGGATCGCGCGCTTGCGCACGTCAAGGTCGTGATCGCCACGAAGCTCCGCCGCGGCGAGAGTTTCACCCTCTCGTGGACGCACGGCCCGGGCCAGGAGGTGGGCCGCAGCACCGTCTGGCTGCACCCGTCGATCCCGCTGCGCTTCGTGTTCGACGACCCCGAACCGGCGCTCCTCAGCCGGGCGTGGATCGAGGACCTGGCCAACTCGGCGAACTCCTCGGGCGGGCTCCTGCTCGTCCCCGAGCCCGGAAGCGACGCTCCGCGGACCTGAGTCAGGCCGTGCGCTGGTCGAGGATCTCGCGCGCGCCCTCTTCGACCGCGGTGGGAACGACGAGCGGACGTCCGGCCGAGAAGGCCTCCCACTCCCGCAGGACGATCGTCTCGATGTGCACGGGGTCTTCGCCGGGGTAGTCCAGGCGCAGTCGCGAAACGACCGAATGCAGGGATGCCACGGGCACGCCCTCCACCGTGTGGACGGCGTCGACGGCGGTCACGCTCACGCGCGCCTCGATCGCATTTTCGTCCATGGCCTCATGGTTTCACGGACGCCGAGCGATTCCTAATACTCAGAATTCAACTAGGCTGCCTAGCTTCTTACGCGGGACGCGCATCCCGATCAGAGAGAGACGTCGGCCCCGATCGGCGAGGGCTCCCCGTCGTGATGCGGGTCGACCTGGTCGACGGCATCCTGGAGCCGGCCGAGGCAGGCGATGACGGTCGCGCACTCCTCGGCGGTCATGTCGACGACGGCCGCCATCATGCGCGAATGCATCGAGCCGAGCGTGGCGCGCACCTCGGCATCGCTCGCCGCGGTGGCCACGATGTAGATGCTGCGCCGGTCGGTGGGGTGCGGCGTCCGCGTCACGTGTCCGGACTTCTCGAGCCGATCGATGATCGCCGTCGTCGACGCCGTCGAGACACCGAGGTAACGGGTCAGTTCACTCGGCGAGACCTGCCGGCCCTGCCCGGTCGCCCGCAGGAGGTAACGGAGAACGAGGAGTTCGTTCTCTCCCATCGACATGGACTCACGTGTCCGGCGCCGCATCGCGATCTCGGCCGCGCGGTACACGCGGAACGCCTGCAGCACCTCCACCGCACGACGGCGACGGTCTTCTTCGCTCGCGCCGTACCAGTAGCGCGACGCCTGCGAGCCGTTTTCCACCTCGGCATCCTACGTCAGGAGGACCGCGCAAGGGCCCGTCCCCTTCGCATGGCGTACAGGTACGATGGTGAATATATCGGCCCGC
This sequence comes from Microbacterium proteolyticum, assembly GCF_029639405.1. NCBI lineage: Bacteria > Bacillati > Actinomycetota > Actinomycetes > Micrococcales > Microbacteriaceae > Microbacterium > Microbacterium proteolyticum. Next base: position 1,614,821 of record NZ_CP121274.1, on the reverse strand, counting down.
TACTTTATGGGCGCTCGAGATACGAGGAATGCGAACTACCCCGTCGGGGAGGTGACGAGAACATGACCACGGAACAAGACGTGGTGAAGGCCGTCAGCGACCTGTCCGAATCCGGCGCCGCCTCCGAGCGCGTCGCCCTGCAGTCCCTCGGCATCGGCCCGAACGACGCCAAGGTGCTCCGATTCCTCCTCGACCGCGAGGACGACGACGAGCCGGTGACCCCGCGACTCCTCGCCGAGATGCTGGGCATCTCGTCCGCCGCCACGACCGCGCTGGTCGACCGCCTCGCCGACGCCGGCTGGGTCGAACGGGTTCCGTTCCCCGGCGACCGGCGCTCCATCGTCGTGCGCGCGACGATCGACGCGGCCTCCCCCGCACGCCACCTCCTCGCGGTGCGCCGCTCGTCGGTGGCCGAAGCCGCGTCGCGACTGGGGGCCGACGAACGCCGAGTCGTCGCGGAGTTCCTCGACGAGGTCGCCCGCGCCGAGACGCAGCGCGTCGAGCACCTGAACCCCCGCGCCGGACAGTCCCGCCCCGCCTGAGCGGCGGGGCGGGCACGGGTCAGTCGTTCGTGCGACCCGTCTCGTGCTGGAGACGGTCGATCTCTTCCGAGGCCTCGGCCTTGGTCAAGTCGGCGGTGATCTCCTCGCCGGCCTCGCGCGCGAGCGTGTCGAGGTAGCTGCGCTGCGGCGCGGTCATCGGCTCGTCGCCGGTGACCCAGTCCGAGGGGTCCTTCTCTACGGGGTCCTGTCCCTCACGCACGGCGCCGAGGGTCTCTTCTTCATGGTCACGGGGAGCATCGGTCATCGCGCCAGGCTAGGTCGGCGTCACCGGCGCTCCGCCGGGATTGACAGCCCCCGCCCTGCGGGTGCGGCATCCTGGACGGATGCCCGACGACACCCGCCCCGCCGACGTCGACGTCCAGACGTTCCGGCGCGGCACAGCGCAGACCCGGGTGACGATCGTGTCGACCGGCGCATCCGGTCGCGCCTTCGTGCTCGTCGCCGGGATCGGGGTCGCGGCCAGCTACTTCGAGTTCCTCGCGCCGCTCCTCGCCGAGCACGGCGACGTGTACGCGCTCGATCTCCCGGGATTCGCCGGGATGCCGGCATCCGGTCACGAACCGACCGCCGCGTTCTTCGCCGACCAGGTCGAGGGCGTGATCGACCACTACCGCCTGGACGATCCCGTGCTCGTCGGACACTCGATGGGTACCCAGGTCGTGGTCGAGGTGCTCACGCGGCGCGACGATCTGTCCCGAGCGGTGCTCGTGAGCCCCGTCGTGGACGAGAGCGAGGCGACGGCCCCGCTGCAGGCCGTGCGCTTCGTGCAGTCCACCGCGCGGGAGTCCCTGCACATCGCGGTGATGGCGGTCTCGGCGTACCTCCTGTGCGGGTTCCTCTACTTCGCCGAGGTGCTGCCGCACATGCTGAGGTACCGGATCTCGGACCGGGTCGGGCTGGTCCGCGCGCGACTGCTCCTCATCCGCGGCGAGTTCGACCGTCCGTCGCCGCGGCGGCTGCACTCCCGTCTCGTCGCCCGCGCCCGCGACGCGCGGCGCTGGGAGATCGAGGGCGCGGCCCACTCGATCATCAACGGCCATGCCGTCGGCGTCGCCCGCCTGGTGCGGGAGCACCTCGACGACGACCTCGCCGCCCGCGGACGGCTCACATCCGAGGAGGCGCGCGTTCCGCCCGCCCGGCACAAGGACCTCCGGATGATCCTGGATGCCACGGCCAGCCGCTTCGCCGAGTGGTTCAGCGCGCTGCACCACGACCAGGACGGAGTCGAACGGGCCAAGGCCCGCCACGCCCGCATCCTGTGGCGCGCCTACGTCTCGAGGCGCTGACCGGCGAGCGTCGCGGCACGGGCGGCGGCGGGAACCGCGGCGAGGAAACCGCCGACGAACGTGTCGCCGAGCCCGATCGTGGTCGGGTGGGGGACATCGACCACGTGGGCGGCGACGCCGACGGCCGGCATCCGCTCCTCCACCGCGGCGACGACGGCCGCGCCGCCGGGGTGGCGCGGAAAGGCCGCGGTCGCGTCGAGGTCGGCGAGCGTGCACGCGTCACCGACCCGGTAGCGGGTCGCCGCCGTGCGCACCGCGCTCTCCAGACCCGCGCGGTGCCGATCGGCCTCGGGCCCCACGGCGATCGCCCAGTACTTCGTGTGCACCACGAGCGCGGGAGCGGGGATGAGCGCGTGCGCCTCGGCGAGGGCGGTCGCGACGTCGTCCGGCGACAGCAGGTCGACGGGGCGGCCGAGGTACTCCTGCAGCTCGTCCTCGTTCATGCCGTACACGTCGATGCGGTCGAGGAGGCGCCGGCGCACGATGCCTGCGAGGGAGCGCTCGTAGAACCCGGCGTCCTCGTAGTAGACGAGCGCGTTTGGCGACAGGCTGCGCATCGCCGCGACGAGATCGTCGAGGCGGCTCGCGAGCAGGGCGGCATCCTGCATCGTGTTGAACCCCGACACCAGGAAGGCGTCCGCATCGGCGAGCGCGTCGCCGAGGTCGGCGGCGATCGCCATCTCGCGATTCGGGGCGTCGTTCGCGAAGATCAGGCGGTTCGACGACGGCGCGGTGACCGCGCCGTCGGGGAGGATCACGGTCGTCCCCTCGGGGTACTGCACGATGAGGTGCGGGTCGAGGGTGTCGCGCGTGGCCGAGGAGACGACCCGCATCGACGCGGGCAGGAGCCGGCGCACGGTGTCGTCGATGCTCACGAGATGCTGCACCGTCGGCACGCCGATCCGATCGAGGGCGATCCCCGCGCGCACGCCCGTGCCGCCGAGGGTCACCGCCACGTCGAACCGGGCGGCGAAGTCCTCGATGATGTCGGAGCTTCGGACGTGCCGCTCGCCTCCCCCGCCGTGGGCGAGGAAGGCGAGCACGGTCACGACGAGCGTGCGCTCGTCGACGATCGGCGCCGTGGTGACGAGCTCGCCCCGGTGGATGCCGTACTCGGCCGCGAGGGCGGTGAGCACGGTGGCATCCCACCCGATCTCGTAGTCGACGGTTCCGCCGAGTCCGAGGACGAGGTCTCCTGCCATGACGCCGATCCTCCCCGATCAGTACAGGTCGGCCTTGCCGGCGGCGCCGAACAGGTCGATCTTCTCGGCCGCGGTCACCTTCATCGCCGCGATGGGCTCCGGCTGGATCGCGTTCGGCTCACGCAGGCGACGGTCGGTGCCGAGCACCTCGCGCATGCGGTCGTGGTACGCGACCTTGATGTCGCTGGAGATGTTGATCTTGTTGATGCCCAGCGACACCGCGCGCGCGAGTTCGGCGTCCGGGTTGCTGGATCCGCCGTGGAGCACCAGCGGGATGCCGACGGCCGCCTTGATCTGCTCGAGCAGGTCGTGGCGCAGCTCGGGGTTCTTGTCCGACGGGTACAGGCCGTGCGAGGTGCCGATGGCGATCGCGAGGCTGTCGACCCCGGTCTGCTCGACGAAGCGCACCGCGTCGTCGACGTTGGTGTAGATGATCTCGGCCGCGCCGGACTCGCCGTAGCTGTCGTTCGCGCCGATCGTTCCGAGCTCGCCCTCGACCTGGATGCCGGCCGCGTGCGCCGCCTCGACGACCTTGCGGGTGATCGCGACGTTCTGCTCGAACGGCTCGAGCGAGGCGTCGATCATGACCGACGTGAAGCCGGAGCGGATCGCCGTGATCATCTGCTCGTAGGTGCCGCCGTGGTCCCAGTGGATGGCGACGGGCACGCTGGACCGGTGGGCCCGTGCGTGCATCGCCGGAATGAGGTCGGTGGTGATGTGCGAGACCTCGTCGGGGTGGATGGCGATGATGACCGGAGCGTTCTTCTCTTCGCTGATGTCCATGATCCCGGTGAACATCGCCCAGTCGCTGATGTTGAACGCCGGGATGGCGAAGCTGTGGGCGTTGGCCACGTCGAGGATGGACTTGCCGGTGTAGAGCACGGATTTCTCCTTGTTCGGGGTTGGGTAGGCGGGATCAGCTCTTCACCGAGCCGGCCGTGAGGCCGCTGATGAAGAAGCGCTGGAAGAAGAGGAAGAGCACCAGCACGGGGATCGAGCCGAGGATGCTCATCGCCATGATCTGGTTCCACTCGTACGAGTGCTGGCCCATGAGCAACTGGATGCCGATCGGCACGGTGCGCATGTCGAGGGTGCGGGTGAGGGTCAGCGCGAACAGGAACTCGTTCCACGCGATCATGAACGTGTAGATGCCGACCGACACGATCCCGGGGATGGAGATCGGCACGAGGACCCGCCAGAGGGCGGTGAACGATCCCGCGCCGTCGACCCGGACCGCTTCGTCGAGCTCCTTGGGGAGGGTGTTGAAGTAGCCGGTCATCATGATGATCGCGTAGGGCAGCGTGAACACCATGTAGGTGAGGATCAGGCCCGGGTAGGTGTTGTACAGCTTCAGCGCCACCATGAGCCCGAAGTACGGGATCAGCAGGGTGATCGGCGGGACGGCCTGGACGCTGACGATGATGACGTTGACGATGCGCTTGCCACGGAAGTCGAACCGGCTGAACGCGTAGGCCGCCTGGATCGCCACGAGCAGCGTGAGGACGGTCACCGCCCCGGCCACGACGTAGCTGTTGATGAAGAAGCGCACGGTCTCGGGCGTGGTGAAGATCTTCACGTAGGCGTCGAACGAGAACGTCTCGGTGATCAGCCGCGGGGGCAGCTCGAAGATCTGCGTGTTCGACTTGAACGAGCTCGAGAGCATCCACAGGACGGGGCCGGCGGCGAAGACGGCGCCGAGCACCAGTCCGATCAGCACGCCGGTCTTGGCGACGCGGGTGCGTGCGACGGTGGTCAGGGCCATGTCAGTCCCTCGCCTTCTGGTGGCGGACGTAGAGGACCGCGATGATCATGGACATCGCCAGCACGAGCACCGCCGAGGTGGCAGCCGTGGAGAAGTCGTACGTGGCGAACGCGAGCTTGTAGGTGTAGGTGCTGAGCATCTCGGTCACGTCGATCGGGCCGCCGCCGGTGGTGAGCCAGATGAGCGCGAACTGCTGCGACGTCCAGATCAGGTCGAGGAGCAGGAGGCTGACGATGATCGGGCGCAGCTGCGGGATGGTGACGTTCCAGAACCGCTGCACCGGGCTCGCGCCGTCGACGGTCGCGGCTTCGTAGAGGTCGCTGGGGATGCCCTGGAGCCCGGCGAGCAGGCTCACCATGAAGAAGGGGTAGCCGGCCCAGATGTTGATGAACGTGACCGTGCCGAGGGCGAGCTGGGGGGACGCGAGCCACTCGATGTTCGTGTTCAGGAGGAAGTTCACGATGCCGTTGGGGGCGAGGAGCATGCGCCACAGCACGGCGATGACGGCGACGGTGAACAGCCACGGCAGCACGTAGAGGCCCCGGAAGATCGCCCGGGGGATGGCGCCGATCAGGCGGCTGTTCAGCAGCAGCGCGAACGAGAGACCGAGGACGAGGTGCGCGGCGACGCTCGTCAGGGTGAAGAAGAGCGTGTTGCCGGTGGCCTTCCAGAACCCGGCGTCGGTGAGGACGGCGATGTAGTTGTCGAGCCCGACGAACTGCGGGTTCTTGTTGGTGATGACGTTGTCCTGGAACGAGTACCCGATGACCATGACGATCGGCACGATCATCAGCACGAACAGCAGGATCAGCGTCGGCGACAGGAAGGCATAGGCCTCGGAGGCCTTGCGGAGCTGGCGCGTCCGCCGGGACGCGGGGCGCCCGGTGACGATCAGCTCGGTATCGGGGGGAGTGAGGGTGCGCATGGTCATGGTGTGCGGCCTTCCTGGCGGGGATGCCGCGCCGCCCGGGTTCATCGGCGCGGCATCCCCTGTCAGCGTCGGATCAGAACTTCGACGTCCACTCGTCCTGGGCCTTCTTCAGCGCGTCCTTCATCGACTGCTGGCCGTCCAGGGCGGACTGGAACTGCTCGCCGAACTGGCGCATGAGCTCCTCGGCGACGGGCAGTCCGGTGAACTCGTTCGCCGGGTAGCCGGCCTTGTAGATCTCGAACGCCTTCTTGAACAGCTCGTCGTCCTGCACGAAGGTCGGTTCGGACTGGGTGTTGCCGGGGAACGCCTTGGCCATGGTCGACAGCTCGGAGTTGACGTCCTTGCCCATCAGGAACTGCACCAGCTTGAAGGCGGCGTCCTTGTGCTCGGAGTTCTCGGCGACGCCGATGCCCCACGAGGCGTAGGGGATGCCGCGTTCCCCGGTGAAGCCGTCCTCGGCCGGGATGGCCGAGATCGAGAACTTCAGGTCGGGGTTCGACTCGCGGATGAGGTTGATGTGCGCGAGCGAGTCGATCATCATGCCGACGCGACCGTTCGTGAACTCCTCGACCTTGTCCTGCTCCTTCATCGTGAACGATCCGGGCGCGATCACCCCGTCGTTCCAGAGCTGCTGGATGTAGTCGGTGGCCGAAGCGACGTCGGCGTTGGTCAGGTCGGGCTTGCCGTCCTTCAGCATCGATCCGCCCGAGGCCCACACCCACGACATCACGTCGTTCTGCACGCCGTTGGGCGCCTCGAGCGACAGCGGGAGCACCCACCCCGAAGCATCCCCACCGAGGGCCTTGATCTTCTTCGCCGCGTCGGCGAACTCGGTGCGGGTGGAGGGGGGCGTGCTGACGCCCGCCTGGGCGAGGATCGCGTCGTTCGTGAACATCGGGTACACGAAGTTGACGACCGGGATCATGTACGTGCTGCCGTCCACCTGGATCTGGCTGGCGAGCTGGCTGTCGTCGAAGCCGGCGTCGCTCATCAGCTTCGACAGATCGGCGATCACGCCCTGCTTCGCGAAGTCGCTGACCCACGCGCCGTCGAGACCGACGACGTCGGGCATGGTGCCTGAGGCGGCACCCGCGAAGAGCTGCTCCTTGGTCGAGGCGTAGGGGCCGCTGACCAGGTCGACCTTGATGCCGGGGTTCTCTTGCTCGAAGGTGTCCATGAGCGCGCGGAACTGTCCGTCGGGCAGCTCGGGCTCCCACCACTGGGCGAACTCGATCGTCACGTCTCCGCCGCTTTCGGGGGCTGCCGAGCTGGACGAGCACCCCGCCATCGCCAGGAGTGTCGTGGCCGCCGCGGCGGCACCGACGAGCTTGATGGCGTTTCGACGCCCGCGCCCGCTGTTGTCCATCGTTTCTCCTCATTGAGATCTGCTGTTATTCGCGCTGTTATGCGCCTTCTTGCGTCTTTCAGCACGAGTATGCGCGGATGTGCGGCGGCCGTCAAGATCACGATGCAGATTCGTGACTATTGCGGCAAGGAACGGCGGCGTTTCCGCATGAGAGCCGCAAAATCGTGCCGTTTCATGCCGAATTCGGCAGAAACCCGTCGATCTGCGTGCCGCTCTGTGCTAGAGATGACGGCATGGAGGGCACAACCACTCAGACCAAGAAACGGCTTCCGGCAGGGCGGAAAGCCGAACTCGCCGCCTACGTCGCCGAGACCGGCCAGGTCACGGTCGTCGACCTCGCCTCGCACTTCGGCGTCTCGATCGACACCGTCCGTCGTGATCTGGATCAGCTGGACCGCGAGGGCATCGTCGTGCGCACGCACGGGGGCGCGGTGAGCGCGATGTCGGTCCCCGGACGCGACCGCGGACTCGACGTGCGTCTGCAGATGCAGACGGCGGAGAAGGAGAAGATCGCGACGATCGCCGCCGACCTCATCGAAGACGGCTCGGTCGTGATGCTCAACGCCGGGACCACGACGCTGGCCGTGGCCCGGGCGCTCCGCAACCACCGCAACCTCACGATCGCCACGAACAATCTGCGGATCCCCGCGGAGATCTCCCCCAGCGTCTTCCGCGATCTGTTCATCTTCGGCGGCGCCGTCCGGACGATCACCCAGGCCACGACCGGTCCGGTGACACTGGCGGCCGCGTCGAGCAGCGCCGACGTGGAGATCCGCTGCGACTACGCCCTCATCGCGGTCGGAGCAGTGGATGCCTCGGGCTTCTCGACCAGCAATCTCGGCGACGCGACGATGATGAGCGAGATGATCCAACGCGCCGACCGCACCGCGATCCTCGCCGACTCGACGAAACTCGATCGACGCCTCTTCGCCCAGGTCGCCGCGCTGGAGAAGGCCGACTACCTCATCACCGACGCTCCCCCGTCGGCGGCGCTCGCCGCCGCGCTGGAGGAGGCCGGAGTGACGGTGCTCACGCCCTGACGGTCGCGGCTCAGATCGTGAGGAGGACCTTCGTCGCGCGGCGTTCGTCCATCGCGCGGTAACCCTCCGCGGCCTCCTCGAGCGGGAGGGTGAGGTCGAAGACCGCGCCCGGGTCGATCTCGCGGTCCCAGATGAGCTGGATCAGCTCGGGGAGGAAGCGGCGCACCGGAGCGGGTCCGCCGTGGAGGTGCACGGCCGAGCGGAACAACTCCTGCCCCTCGAGGGTGACCTCGTGCGAGACGCCGACGAAGCCGATGTGCCCGCCGGGGCGCGTCGAGCGCACCGCCTGCTCCATCGACTGCTGCGTGCCGACCGCCTCGATGGCCGAGTGCGCACCCAGCCCGTGCGTGAGCTCCTTGACCTTTGCGATGCCCTCGTCGCCGCGCTCCTCGACGATGTCGGTGGCCCCGAAACGGCGCGCGAGCTCCTGCCGGTCGGCGTGCCGCGACATGGCGATGATGCGCTCCGCACCGAGCTGCTTCGCGGCCAGGATGCCGAGCAGCCCCACGGCTCCGTCGCCGACCACCGCGACGGTCTTCCCCGGACCCACCTCGGCGGCGACCGCGGCGAACCAGCCGGTGCCGAGCACGTCGCTCGCGGCGAGGAGGGAGGGGATCAGGTCGGCATCCGGCTGCCGGGGAGTCGCCACGAGCGTGCCGTCGGCGAGCGGGATGCGGGCGAACTCGGCCTGGGTTCCGACGCGTCCCATCGGGACTACGTGCACGCACCGCGACTGGTAGCCCGCCTGGCAGATCTCGCAGGTGTTGTCCGAGGCCATGAATGAGCCCACGACGAAGTCGCCCACCTTCACGTTCTTCACCGCGTCGCCGATCTCGGTGACCACGCCGACGTACTCGTGCCCCATCGGCGTGGCATCCACGTCGTCCGCCCCGCGGTACGGCCACAGGTCGGATCCGCAGATGCAGGACGCGGCGAGCCGGATGATGGCATCCGTCGGCTCCTGGATGATCGGGTCGTCGCGGTCTTCGACGCGCACGTCTCCTGCGGCGTGCATGATGACTCCACGCATGGCGGTTCCTCTCGGGTGGAAAGCGGCTGTCTCCGGTGTACTCCTCCGAGCTGTGCGGCGCCGAGGGCTTGCGGGATCAGAATCCGGTCGACAGCACCCGGTCGAGCATGTCGGCGAAGTAATCGACCGACTCCCGCGAGACGCACAGCGGAGGCTTGATCTTCAGCACGTTCTGGTGATCACCGGTGGGCTGCATGACGACGCCGAGTTCGAGAAGGCGGTCGCAGATCGCGGCGGTCTCCTCGGTGGCGGGCTGGAGGGTGTCGCGGTCCCGCACGAACTCGAGGCCCAGGTACAGCCCCGCCCCGTGCACCGTCCCGACCAACGGATGCCGCTCCCCCAGCTCCTCGAGACGGGCTTTGAGGTGTCCGCCGACGACGCGGGCGTTCTCCTGCAGCCCCTCGTCCTCGATGATGTCGAGCACGGTGGTGCCGACGACCGACGACAGCGGGGAGCCTCCCGTCGAGGAGAAGAAGTATCCCTGGGTGCGGTAGCGGTCGGCGATCTCGCGGCGCGTGATGACCGCGCCGAGCGGGAACCCCGCACCGATCGACTTCGCGACGGCCACGATGTCGGGCACGACGCCCTGCTGCCGGAAGCCCCAGAACCACGACCCCAGGCGACCGAAACCGACCTGCACCTCGTCGGCGATCGCGAGTCCGCCGAGGTCGCGGACGGCGGCGTAGACCTCTCGCAGGTAGCCGTCGGGGAGGGCCACGCCGCCGGCGTTGCCGTAGAAGGTCTCGCTGAGGAACGCCGCGGGGGCGTGGCCTTCGGCGGCGAGCGCGCGGATGCGTTCGACCGCTTCGGGCGCGTAGCGCGCGGCATCCGGCCCGCGATGACGGCCGCGGTACGAGTTCGCGGCCTCGACCGTGTGCACCCAGTCGGGGCGGGTCTCGAGCGCGTGAGGGTTGTCGGCGATCGACGTCGACACGGCGTCGCTGGCGTAGGTCCAGCCGTGGTACGCCTCGGCCATCGCCACGACGTCCGTCCGGCCGGTGGCCGCCATGCCGAGACGGATCGCGAGGTCCACCGCCTCCGACCCGGAGTTGACGAAGAACACCGTGTCGAGCTCGTCCGGGAGGGTCGCCGCGAGACGCTCGCCGTACTCGGTGATCGCGGCGTAGTGGAAACGCGAATTGGTGTTCAGCAGTCGCGTCTGACGCGAGACGGCGGCGTGGATCCGCGGGTGCGCGTGCCCCACGGAGGCGACGTTGTTGACCATATCGAGGTACACGCGCCCGTCGACGCCGACGAGATACTCGCGCCAGCCGCGCTCGATGCGGGGCGGGCGGGAGTAGTAGTGCTCCTGCACCTCGGCGACGACGGCCTCACGGCGTTCGAGGAGGTCGTCGGCGGCGGGCTCGGGCACCGTGACGCCGAGCGCGGGGGTCGCGTCGCCGATCACGGCGCGCCACCCGGGCAGGTCGCTCGGGCGCACGGCATCCGGGACCTCGGCGGGGTCGAGCGTGGTGAGCAGCACCCGCACGCGCGTTCGCGCAGGAACCTCGGGCGACGAGGTCGGGATGCCATCTCCCACGCGCATCGAGAGCGCACCGTCGGACAGCTTGAGGCGTGTCGGCGCGGCGAACCAGACGGACGCGGCCGTCGGCACGGTCGCCGGCTCCTCGGGGGTACGGGACGGGGCCCCGAGCAGCGTCGGGACGAGCGCGGGGAGGACGACCGCGTCGGCGCCGTCGTCCAGCAGGCGCCGCGCCGCGGCGTCGAGGGCGTCCGGCTCGAGCCACGCGCCCTCGTCCGACAGGGGCGAGAGGGTCGTGGCATCCAGCACGACGGGGTGGATGCCGTCGGGAAGAATCGATGCACCCTCCCATGCGGCGGCGTCGGCGGAGGGGCGGCCCAGCGCGTGGCGGATGCGGGCCGTCGCGACCTCGACCGGCACCGCGATCGCGCGGCGGAGGATCTCGAACTCGCGGTCGAGCGCGCCGCTGGCGTAGTCGTTGGCGTCGTCGAGCCGGACCTGCTGGCGGCCGCTGAGGACGAGCACCACCCCGCGCAGCACCACGAGCGGCCACAGCGCCGTGATCTCGTCGTCGGACAGCGGACGGCGCCGGTCGAACGCCGCGATCGCGGGCAGCGTCGAGGCGTACGACGCTCCGTCGTGGTGCAGCACCGACGACACCGTGACCGCGATCTCGCCCACGGCCCACGACTCGATGACGTCACCGAAGTCGATGACGGCGTCGGGGAGCGTGCCCACACCGTGCGGGCGCAGGACGTTGTCATCGGTCACGTCGAAGTGACCGAGCTGCCGCGGCAGGGCGGCGGCGACGGGGTGCAACGCGGCCAGGGCGGCGGCCGTCGCCGCGGCGCAGTAGTCGCGCACCTCGGCGTCCGGTTCGGTCGCGGCGATCTCGGCGATCACGCGCTCCGCGTGCTGAAGGTCCCACTGCAGCACGCGGCCGGCCGCGGGATGCGTCTCCCCCGCGAGTGCGACGCTGACGGCCGCGGCCAGTTCGCCGAGACGTTCGACGGTCCGGGGCGGGAGGTAGCCCGAGCCGGTGAGGGTCGAGCCCGGGACGAACGAGATCACCCGCGCGTGCAGCCGACCCTGACTCGTCTCCCACCAGCCGGTGAGGGGGCCGCGGGGTCCGGCGACGATCTCGGGGATGCGCAGCCCCGGTTCCGCCCGCGCGACCGCTGCGGCCGCGGCATCCTGCATCTCGATCTCGGTCTCGCTGAAGACGGGGTTGCTGATCTTCAGCACGCCCAGCGGCTCGCCCGCGCCTCGGGGACGGACGAGGAAGTTCTGGTCCTGCTGGCTGCCGAGGCTCCCGAGTTCGGCGTCGAGCCCGTGCACGTCACGCAGGAGCGCGACGGCCTCTTCGGTGGGGAGGGTCGGCGTCGGCAGCTCGCCGGCCGTGAAGTAGTCGAACAGGGTGTCGGTCATGACGGGCTCCATGGGGCGCGGAACGGGGTGGGGCGACGACGCCCCGGGTCTTCGGGTGACGAAGAAAACACTAGGGTGGCGCGGTGCCCCGGGGAACGGGACACCGCGCCGGAGGGTCAGGCCAGAACGCGCTCGGGGGCGGGGGTCTCGTCGTCGAACTCGACCTCGGGCGGGCGCCGACGGAAGCCGCGCGTGAGGACCGCGAGCCACACGATGCCGACGCCGATCCACACCAGACCGACCGTGAGCGCCAGCGGCGAGAGGCTGAACCAGAGCCACGCGGTCAGAGCGAACCCGAGGGCGGGGAGCACCCCGAAACGGAACACCGCCGCTCCCCCGCGCCGCTTCTCGTCGATGAGGAAGTGCTTGATCACCGACAGGTTCACCAGCGAGAACGCGGCGAGCGCCCCGAAGCTGATGAGGGATGCCACGGTGTTCAGGTCCGCGAAGAGGGCCGCGAGCGACACCACACCGACGAAGAGCGCGGCGCCGATCGGCGTCTGGTATCGGCGGCTGAGTCGGGCGAAGAACCGCGGCAGGACGCCGTCGCGCCCCATGGCGAACAGGATGCGGGAGACGCTCGCCTGCGACGCGAGGGCCGCGGCGATGCACCCGGCGATGTAGGCGACGAGGAAGAACACCTCGAGCCAGCGGCCCGCCGCGACCTCCATGATCTGGTTCGCCGCGGCATCCGGGTTCGTCAGGTCGGCCACGTTCGGGATGACGAGCGTCGAGACGTAGGCGATCACGGTGAAGATGAGTCCGCCGATGATCGTCGTGAGGATGATCGCGCGCGGGACGGTGCGCTGCGCGTCGCGCGCCTCTTCCGACAGGGTCGAGATCGCGTCGAATCCGAGGAACGACAGCGCGAGCATCGCCGCGCCGGCCAGCAGGCCCGGGAAGGTCAGCCCGGCGTCGTACAGCGGCTGCAGCAGCGACACCCCGGGGTTCTGCGCGACGTGCACGATCGCGCACACCACGAATACGGCCGCGAACACCAGCTGCAGGCCGACCAGGACGAGGTTCGCGTTTCGCACGACGGTGATTCCGACGATGTTGAGTCCCGTGATGAGCAGCACGCCCGCGAGAGCGAACACCCAGGGCGGGATGCCGGGGAGCTGGGCGTTGAGGTAGATGCCCATGAGCACGTAGTTGATGAGCGGCAGCAGCAGGTAGTCGATCATCAACGACCACCCGGTGAGGAAGCCGACGTGGCCACCGAACGCCCGTCGCGCGTAGGTGTACGCGCTGCCGGCGCGCGGGAACGCCTTCACGAGAGCGGCGTAGCTGAATGCGGTGAAGAGCATCGCCACAAGCGTCACCAGGTAGGCCGTCGGCACGTGGCCGCCGGTGGTGACCGCGACGAGACCGTAGGTGGTGAACACGGTGAGCGGCACCATGTACGCCAGGCCGAAGATGACGAGGGAGGGCACTCCCATGACTCGCCGCAGCGAGGTGTCGGTGGAGGAGGACATCGGGTTCCTGTTCGGGTCAGAGCACGATTGCCGCGGGGACGGCGGTGAAGGTGGGGATGCCGCGGCGCCAGGTGCCGCGGACACGCGCGTCGGCGATCCGGGACGCCGGGGTGCGGCGGATGTCCCGGTCGAGCCAGACGAGATCGGCGATCATTCCGGGGCGCAGGGTCCCCCGGTGGTCCTGATCGCCGGCCTGGTGGGCGACGCCGAGGGTGGCGGCGTCGAGGGCCTCTTCGACGGTGAGTCGCTCGTCGGGCTGCCAGCCGCCGACGGGGAGCCCGTCGGCGTCCTGGCGGGTGACGGCGGTGCGGATCCCGGCGAGCACTCCGGGCGAGGTGACGGGCCAGTCGCTGCCGAAGCTGAGGCGGGCACCGGCCTTCTGGGCCGAGTGCATGCGGTACTGCCGTTCGCGCCCGGGTCCCAGGCGCGGAAGGGTGAGGTCGGTCATCACCGCGTCGGGCATGGCCCACTGCGGTTGGAAGCAGAAGGTCACGTCGAGTTCGGCCAGGCGCGGCAGATCCGCCGGGTCGATGACCTGGGCGTGCGCGACGGTCAGCCGTCGTCCGCGGCGCAGGCTCTCGCGGATCCGTTCGGCCGCGTCGATCGCGGCGCGGACCGCCGCGTCGCCGATCGCGTGCAGGTGGACGTCGAACCCGGCGGCGTCGCACGCCGCGACCGCATCGACCAGCTGGTCCGGCTGCCAGTTCGGGAGGCCCCGGGTCTGGGCATCGTGGTAGCACTCGAGCAGGTGGGCGGTGTGATTCTCCAGGATGCCGTCGACGAAGAACTTCACCGTGCGACACGTCAGGCCGGGCTCGTCTCGCACGGCGCGGGCGATGCGATCCAGTTGCTCGAGCTGTCCCGGCCACCGCCGCGGGTCGGCGCGGAGGGCGAGGTCGACGTCGACGTTCAGGCGGTCGGCGCGGGCTGCGGCGATCCAGGACGGGACGTCGTGCTCCTCTGTCCACGCCTCCTGCACCCACGTGATGCCCTGCGCCGCAAGGTGCTGCGTGGCCCAGCCGAGCGCCTCGACATCGGCGGCCAGGCTCGGACGGGGAGCGCGATCGAGCACGAGATCGATCGCGGGTCGCTCGACGAGGGTGCCGCGCGGCGATCCGTCGGCTCGGCGCAGGATGCGCCCGAGTGCGGGATCGGGGGTGTCGGCATCCACGCCCGCGGCTTCCAGAGCCGCCGTGTTGACCCACGCCGTGTGGTAATCCCACGCGTGGAGCACGACCGGGCGGTCGGGTACGGCCGCGTCGAGCCAGCGCGCGTCGAAGACGCCGCCGTCGACGAGGGTGGCGTCGTAGCTGCCCCCGATCAACCACGGCTCGTCGGATGCCGCGCTCCAGGAGCGCACCCGCTCCACGATCTCGTCGACCGAGCCGGCATCGCGCAGGGCCGGGCCACTGTGCTCACGCCCCGCCAGCAGCGGGTGGGCGTGCCCGTCGCGGAAGGCGGGGAGCAGCAGTCCACCGTCGAGATCGATCGTCGCGGCATCCGCGGGGATCGGGTGATCGGGGTGCGCGATCACGCCGTCGACGACGACCAACCGATCGACGTCCGGGCCCACGCCATCGACCCGGATTGCGCCACCGCGGAACACGACGACTGCCATGGAAACCTCCTTGAGACCACGCTGGAAAGAAACATACAGCGTAGGTTTTAGGAACGCTACGGTTTCTTCCGGTCCCCCGTGGCCCGTTTCGCCGACTCTTCACCGCACCGATACACCGCCGAAACACGGCCGATCGCGTAGCGTTGTCGGACCCCGACCGAAAGGCTCCGTCGTGCCCCGGCCGTCGCATCCGAAGCTCTCCCGCGAGGCGATCGCGCGCGCGACGCTCGCCCTGGTCGATCGCGACGGACCCGACGGGGCGAGCATCCGCCGCGTCGCCGACCGGTTGAACGTGCACCCGACATCGCTCTACAACCACGTGCCGAACCTGGCCGCCCTCATCGAGGACGTCCGCGCGCTCGTCTCCGCGCGTATCGACTCGACCGGCCTCCGCGAGCGGGACTGGGAGGAAGGGCTGGCGCTGTGGGCACGGTCCTATCGCGACGCCTTCCGGCGGCATCCGAAGACGATCCCGCTGCTGATGTCGCACCGGTCGTCCGCGCCCTCGCTGATGTCGCAGTACGAGGACTTCGCACGGGCCGCCGAGCGAGTGGGCTGGACGAGCGACGACATCCTGCCGCTGCTGACTGCGTTCGAGTCCTTCATCCTCGGCAGCGTGCTCGACATGTCGGGACCGAGCGTCATGTTCGATCCCACCGGGCAGGAGGAGACGGTGCCGCGCTTCGCCGCCGCCTATGCGACTCTCGAGCGCTACGACCCGGTCGACCCGGTCGCCACGCGCGCGTTCGAGCTCGGCCTGTCGCTGCTCATCGCCGGAGCCCGTCCCCGCGGGTGATCCGCGCGCGCGTCACAGCCCGTCGGGCCGCGGCGAGCGCCACGCGGAGAATCGCTCCGCCAGTGCCGCGCGGGTCTCGGCATCCGGAAGGAAGACGTCGACACCGCCGTCGTAGGGGGCGACGCCCCAGCGCATGCCCGCGTCGGTGAGCAGTACGGCGGCGCGATCGTCGATCACCGCGGCGAGGACCGGCTCGACGTCGACGTCGACGTCGACCCAGAAGTAGGCGGGAGCGTCCGCCCCATCGGCGACGCGCCAGGCGCGCGCCCCGGGCAGGAGGTGCCGCGTCCATCCGCCGGCACCGTCGGCGGCATCCCAGTCCTCGCCGACGACGAGGAGCGGGCCGTCACCGGATGCCGCGCGCGCGGCGTCGCACAGCTCGTCGACGATGCGCGCGACCCGGGCGCGATCGGCGGGCGTCTGCGCGACGCGGGCGGCACCGGGGAGCGTGTGGAAACGAACCCAGCGGTCGGGGTGCACCGTCCGCAACGAAGGACCGCTCGGCTCGGCGTCCGGCCAGAGGCGGTCCCACCGCGCACTCCAGTCAGCGGCGCGGGGATCGACGTCGGTGGGCGCGAACGCCCCGCCCGGGAGAGAAGCGTGCATACCGGAACCCTCCCACGGCCGAGCGCCGCGCGTCACATGCGGGCGTAGCGCGAACGGGCGAAGCAGAACAGTCCGTAGACCACGAGGCCCGCACCGACGAGCCAGAGCACGATCTGACCGAACGGCAGGCCGGCGAGGGAACGCAGGGCACCGTCGAGACCGCTCGCGGCATTCGGGTCATGGGTCAGCGCCGCGACGACGAACAGGATGCCGGCCACGCACACGGCGATGCCCTTCGCGACGTATCCGACGGTGCCGAACACGCGGATGCCTCGGCCCGCGGGGCCGCTCGGCACCGACAGGCTCTTGAGGAACGCGCGCGTGATGCCGCGGACGACGAACGCGACGCCCACCGCCGCGACGGCCACACCGACGAGGACGAGGAGGAAGACACCGCCGGGCGACGCGAGCAGCGTGGCGCTGAAGTTCTTCGTCTGGCCCGACGAGTCGGCCTGGCCGCCCGTCGCCACCGTGTACGCGGTGCCGGCGATCGCGGCGTACGCCACCGCCGTGCCGAGGTACTTCGCCCGATATCCCCAGCGCTTCTTGGCATCCGGGTTCCGCTCGACGATCGCCTCGCTGATCTGCCAGATCGCCAGGGCGGCGAGGCCCACGACGATGACCCACAGGAGGAACATCCCCGCGGGTGCGGCGGCCACCTGACCGAGGGCCCCGGACTGGTCGGCGCTGTCTCCGGCGCCGCCGGTGGCGATGGTGATCGCGATCACGCCGATGAGGAGGTGCAACAGCCCGAGGACGACGTAGCCCACGCGGGCGGCGACACGGAAAGCGGTCGAATCTTGCGCCTTGTCTGCGGCGGCACTGGCAGATGTCATCCGTGCACCGTAGCGCTCAGACCGCCGCCGTGGCAGCCCGTTGCGCGCGGCGCTCCCTTGCCACTTCGATGGCGGCCCACACCAGCGTCGCGACCGCCACGCCCTCGAGCATCCCCGCCGTCACATCCGACAGCCAGTGGGCGTGCAGGTAGGTCCGGCTCCACATCATGAGCACGACCCAGGTCGCGCCGACCGCCCACACCCAGCGGCGTCGGAGGATGAGTCCGAGCGTCACCGCGATCGTGGTGGCCACGGCCGTATGCCCCGAGGGGAACGACGTCGCGACCGTCTCGGCGAGCGAGTCGGCCGGCCTCGCCCGGGCGATCACCGCGGCCATCGGTGCTCCGATCGCGACGACGAGGGCGATTGCTCCCCCGACGTTGAGCGCATCCCAGGGGCGGCGGCGCACGAGGAACACGATGGTCGTCGCGACCCCGATCAGGATCATGCCGATCGTGCCGCCCACGATCGCCGGCACCCACGCGACGATGACGCCGACGGGCGAGGCGATGGCCGACATCATGTCGTCCCACGCGGCGTCGATCGGCAGGGGTGCCGAATCCGACAGGGCGACGACGAGTCGCAGGGCGACGAAGAGCACGGTGGCGACGACCCCGACGACGAGCGCGCGGGCGCGGCGCGCATCAGGGCCGACGGGCGAGAGCGGTGCGACGGTGCCGGCCGCCGCGGCGTCGTCGGTGGAGGCGTCCATTCCGACATCATGGCAAGGGGCTCCCCGCCGGAAGGGGCACTTGCGAACCGCCGGATCAGTCCTCTCGGAACACGACGGGCGCGTCCGCGAGACGGAGGCCCGAGGCACGGATAGCCGCCTCGACGGCGTCCGCGGAGGCAGGATCGCCTCTGATCTGGGTTCTCGGGACCCCGTCGGTCGGCGTACCTCCGCCGGCACCGTCCCAGAATTCCGTCACGCCGTACTCGTCGACGATCGTGCGCAGCAGCGCGGCGTACGCGGCTGATTCTCCCGGCGCAGGTACAGCCGTCAGCTGCGGCCCGCTGATCTCGATCTCGCGGTCGGCCTCGACGCCGGCGGCTCGCCGCAGGTCGTCGGCCGCGGCGACGAACGGGATCATCGACGAGACCTCCGCGCGGCCGTCGAGCAGGTCCGAGAACGAGAGGCGACCGTTCTCCCATACGGCGGCCTGGATGCTGCGCCCCGGGGCGAGGCGGTCCACCGCCTCCACCGTGGGCACCACGTCGAGCCGGAAGTCCGGGCAGCCGGATTCCGTACGGTCGGCGAACACCCACACCTGGGCACGCGCGGGTGTCTGCACGACGAGCCCCCAGTCGATCGGGTCGGCGTTCCGCGAAGAGCACGCGATCTCGAGGACGGCCGGCAGTCCGGAGCGCTCGACCGTGACCCGGAGGGAGGACACCGGGCTCCAGAAGGCGGGCGCCTCCACCCACCGTTCCTTCTCGACGGCCCCGACGCCCGGCATCGCGGCGATCTCCGCAGCGAAGGCATCGAATTCCGCGCTCGGGCGATCGAAGTGCGTCTCATCGATCGACCAGCCGAAGACCAGCACGAAGCCGCCGCCGAGTCCGATGGCGGCAAGGACGAGCGCGGCGATGCCGAGGGTCCTCAGCCGGGACACCCGTGTCGGCGCGGACGTCGTCATGAGAGCCCCCGTTCCCGCGCGTGTCGGGTCCGAGGGTACAGACGTGAAGGAGACGCCGAATGGACGTGGGGGGAACGGGACGGGTCGGGGTGGGCGTCACCCCGGGAACAGCCCTGAGAGCACGAAGGCCCACAGGCTGATCACCACGAGCATCCCCAGGCTGTAGCCGATGGACGCCCGAAGGATCTCACCCTCTCGCCCCGACAGGCCGACCGCTCCCGCCGCGATCGCGATCGACTGCGGGGACACCACCTTCGCCGTGGTGCCGCCGGCGGTGTTCGCGGCGATGAGGAGGTCGGGCTGAACGGCGATGCGCTCGGCCGTCGCGACCTGGAGGGGACCGAAGAGGGTGTTGTTGTTGACCACCGACCCGGTGAGGAACACTCCGATCCACCCGATGATCGGCGCGAACAGCGGGAACAGCGGACCCACCGCGGCCAGCGCGCTCCCGATGCTCGCCGACCCTCCGGAGTAGTTCGCGATGTTGGCCAGCACCAGGATCGCGGCGATCAGCACCAGTGCCCGCCAGAGCTCGCGCAGCGTGGCGGCGAGCTCGCGGCCCAGATCGGAGCCCGACAGGCGCGGCGTCGTGAAGAACGACACGAGCACCGCGAGGAGGATCGCCGTTCCGGTGGCGTTGAGGGGCGTGAAGTCCCACGTCACCGCGACGGTCGTGCCGCTGGCGGTGACGACTTCGCCCGTGAGGCCGGGAATCGGCAGCTTCAGCACCGCCGCACTCAGCGGTCCGCCGGCGGCGAAGAGCGCCTTGAACCACGGCAGGCTCCACACGAGGATGAAGCCGGTCAGGATGTAGAACGGACTCCACGCCACGATCACCTCGCGCGCCGTGTGCCGCTCGACCGGGGGCGCCTCGCTGCCCCCCTCGCGGAAGACATTCCGGGGTTGCCACACGCGGCCGAAGAGGAACAGCGCCACCATCGCGCCGAGGCCCGCACCGAGGTCGGCCAGCTCGGGTCCGAGGAACCACAGGACTCCCGCCTGGATGCCGCTGAACACGACGCTCACGAGGAGGACGGCCGGCCACGTCTCCCGCAGCCCGCGCCATCCGTCGAGGATCACGACGAGGAGGAACGGCACGAGGAACGTCAGCGGCTGCAGAAGGAGGACCATCGTGCGCGACAGCTCGGCGACATCGATTCCCGCCACTTGGGCACCGACGATCACCGGGATGCCGATCGCCCCGTACGCCCCCGCCGCGACGTTGGCCACGAGCGACAGCATCGCCGCCTTGACCGGGCGGAATCCCAGCTGCACGAGCAGCGCCGCGCAGATCGCGATCGGGACACCGAACCCCGCGGCCCCCTCGAGGAACGCTCCGAACGCGAAGGTGATCAGCAGCACCTGGATGCGCTGGTCAGTGGAGATACCCGAGATCGAGGCCCGGATGACGTCGAATCGCCCGCTCGCGACCGCCAACCGGTACAGCCACACGGCCATGACGATGATGTAGGCGATCGGCCAGACGGCAGTGAGCAGGCCGATCAGCGCCGACCCGCCGATCGCGGGAGCGGGCATCCCGAAGACGAGGGCCGCGACGATCACTTCGGCGACGACCGCGATGGCCGCGGAGACGATCCCCGTGAGCTTGAGCACGACCAGGCACAGCAGGAAGATCACGAGCGGGATGGCGGCGACGAGCGCCGACAGCCAGAGGCTGGAGAGGGGATCGACGTTCTGGGTCCACAGCGCGTCGGTCATCGCGGCCCCGCCCCGTACGCCAGTGTCACGGTCCACGGGTCGCGCGAAAGGTCGGCCAGCGAGTAGTGCACCGGCCGGTCGGGCACCCATCCCCGGGAGAGGTCCTCATCGAGGCGGATGTGCTCGGGCTGAACCCGGGATCCGCGGCCGTCGGCGTGACGGACGGCGGTGACGCGGGTCCAGTGGGCGAGCAGCTGCGCCGCGCCGGCATCCGGGAAGAGGTGCGAATGCCGGCGCATCTCTTCGAGGTCTGCCGCTGTCGGGTTCGCCGCGCGCAGGTCGACACCGAGGGGGATGACGGTGTCGGCGACCGCGACGACGGTCGCCGGACCCCTGCTGCACGTGTGGATGGACAGGGGCACCTCTTCACCCGCCACCGTCGCGAGCAGGCGGGGGTGATAGCCGAACTGCGCGGGAGCCTCGCGGATGACCCTGACATCGCGGGGCTCGGCGCCCAGAAGTGCGGCGATGACTTCGCTCGCCAGAAGACGCTTGCGCTCGTGGTGGTCGAGCCGATCGCTCACCCCGAGGGCTGCGGCGACTCCCGCCGGTGCCGACAGTTCTTCCGAGTCCACGAGCTGCCCCTCTCTCGTCGCGGCGTGCAGAGACCGCGTCGACGGCTTCACGCTAGCGAGAATCGAGACAATTCTGAATGACCCCCCGTTGCGGAGCGGTCGGGGCTAGGCTCCGCAAGTCGCGGTGCCCCCGGCGAGGACGGACGGTCGCCGGCTCGGCCAGGACCGAGGAGGGCCCCGCCGCGCGGGCATTCCTCAGAACGGTGCGGGCTCTGCGCTGCAGGCTCCGGGCGGGCGGGGTGGTGGCGGTGGTGGCGGTGGTGCGGGGTCGTCGGGGAGGAATCTGACCGCTGGCGTGTAGGGGAGAGGGTGGTCGGTGTAGACGCGTCCGGTGGGGGAGGTCCATTCGAGGATCCCGGCGGGGAGTTGTCTCACTTTCCAGCGGGTGAATTGCTTCTGTGTGTGGTGTCTCTGGCAGAGGTGGGCGAGGTTGCTGACGTCGGTGGGGCCGCCGAGGGCGTGGTCGTGGGTGTGGTCGACTTCGCAGCGGATGGCGGGGGCGGCGCACCCGGGCCATCGGCAGTGGCGGTCGCGGGCGCGGAGGTGGCGGTTGATCGCTGTGGTGCGGTGGTAGGTGTCGGTGCGGAGCACGGCCCCGGTGACGGGGTGGGTGATGACCCGGTCCCAGGGGACGGGGGTGGTCTCGGCCAGGGCGCGGGCGGTTGCGGCGTCGATGGGTCCATGGCCGACGAGGTCGGCGGGATCGAGGTTCTCGTTCCCGGGTCGCAGCATGGTGAGGGCAGGAACGACGACCTGCACCCGCGCGCGGATCGCGCCGAGCATGCCGGGGCCGTCGTCGCCGCGGGTGGGGTCAGCGTCGGGCGCGGCGGTGAGCAGGAGGTCGGCGAGGAGGTCGGCGCGCACCTGATCGGCCGTCCGTATGTCAGGCGTTCGGGTGTCAGGCATCCGCGTGTCGGGCGCGGCCGTCGTCGCGGCCTGCGAGCGGTCGCCGCGGTCGTCACCACCCCCACGACCACCCGCGGGTTCTCCCGCGGAGTCACGGACCCGCGGCGCTGAGTCTCGGCGGAGGTCGACGATCGCGGCGCTCTGCTGCACGAGCCGGTCGTAGATCCCCACCGCGAGCACGGTGGGGAGGGTCGCGATCAGGTCGGACATCCCGTCCTCCCCGGTCACCACCCGCACGCACCGGGTTTGGCGGCCGCGGTGGTGCCGTTCGGTGAGGGTCGTGGGCTGCAGCGACTCCGCCAACGCCAGAAGACGGGTCTTCACCCGTCCGGGGCTCAGTCCGTCAGCGGTGGCGACGGCGAGAACGTCGAACTCGTGGCGACGATCCTGCGGCAGCGAGATACCGGCATCCACGATCACCTGCACGTGCGCGCGGGACAGGACCCCCGCCTCCCACGCGTCCAGCGTCACGGGGAAGTCGTCGGCGAGGGTCATCGCCCGCCCGATCTGTGCTTGCACGCTCCGATCCGACAGGTGCGACGCGGCCGCGATCTCGGACGCGACCTCCCGCACCGCCATCTCCGCCGCCCGCGCCGATGCCCGCACCCCTACGGAAGAGTCCAGGGCGAGGTGTCCCGCGCGGGCCAACGCCCGCACCCGCCGCGCTTCGGCCGAGGCGACCTCGGCATCTACTCCGCGCACCTCGACCAGCACCGACGACAGGGCCGCAGCCGAGTCATCCGGTGGTGTCGAGGACGGATCGAAGGTCATGTATGCATGCTAGCGAGGGGGTCCGACACCGAACCCGCCCCACCCACCCAAATGGGGACAGATCCGACACGCCACCCGATGGGGAGGAGGGGTGCTGCACCGTCGCACCAGCAGAATCCGCGACTGATCGGGGGTTTGCACGGAGGAACATGCCGCGGGTGAACTTCTGCAGGCGCGCAGCGATGCCCCGAACTGGCCGCCGTCAGGCCGCGTTCGCGACCCGCGACAAGCCCGCGCGGACCGCCCGCGTCGTCTCGTCGGCGAGGACCTCGCCGTGCCCGCGGCGCAACCCGTCGTAGATCGCCGCGACGACGTCGGCGGGGTCGTTCAGCGGCTGGTCGGTCAGACCGTCGTTCATCGGGGTGTCGGTGAAGGCGAGGTACGCGCCCACAACCTGCACACCCTGCGGCTCCAGTTCGAGGCGCAGCCCCTCGGTCGCCGACCAGAGGGCCGCCTTGGAAATGCTGTAGCCCTTGCCCCACGCCAGCCAGGACAGCACCGACGCGACGTTGATCACCGCACCCTTCGCGGCGACCAGGCGCGGCGCGAACGCACGGGTCAGCAGGAGGGGGCCGAACAGATTCGTCTCCAGCTGAGCGCGGATGTCCGCCACGTCGCCGGTCACCAGGTCACCCTGACGCAGGATGCCGGCGTTGTTGACGAGCACGTCGACATCCGCGGCATCCCGCGCCGCCCGCTCGATCGCGCTCTCGTCGGTGACGTCGAGGACGAGGGGCACGACGCGCGGGTCGCCCCAGTCCCGCGGCGAGCGCGCCGCCGCGTAGACCTTCTTCGCTCCGCCCGCGAGCGCCTGCCGCACGAACTCCGTGCCCAGCCCGCCGTTCGCGCCCGTGACGAGCACGACGGCATCCGAGATTTCCGTCATTTCTTCTCTCCTTGTTCGAGTCCGCCCGAGCGGGCGGGGGTCGGGTAGGCGGCACCGGAGCCCGGAATACCGCTGCCGGGTGTCGTGGCGCCGGGGCCCGGGTTGCCGGCGCCGGGGGCCCGGACACCCGCGCGGGACGCCAGCGCGACGAGGGCGACCGCGGCCAGGAACGCCGCGTATCCGATCGCCGTCGCGGGCAGCGCGAACACCGTCGCGAGCTGACCGGCGACGAGCGCGGGCACACCGTAGCTGAGGTAGGCGACGACGTAGATCGCCGCCATGAGGCCGCCGCGCTCGTGGGTGTGGGCGGCTGCGCTCAGGGGTCGGAGCACGGCCGCGAAGCCGAGGCCGTTGCCGATGCCCGCGGCGAGCGCGGCGGCCATCACGATCCCGGTCGAGGCGGTGCCGATGCCGACGATCAGAAGGATGCCGCCGACCGCGCATCCGAGCGCGCCCACCACCGCCGAGGTCCGTGGCGCGAGGCCGGTCGCGGCGAGTCCCGCGACGGCGGCGACGGCGGGCTGGAGGAACACGAGCGCCGAGGCGGCCACGGTGTCGAGCCCAAGGGTGTGGTGCGCGAGGGACGGCATGAGCCCGAGGAACAGGCCCGAGCTCATCCACGCGGCGGAGACGAGCCAGGCCCCGCGGAGGAACTCCGGACGCACGCGCCGGGGAATCGCGACGCGCGGGACGAGCGAGCGCCACGCGCCCGCGACCCTCGACGAGGACTCCGGCGTGAGCAGGACCGCTCCGAGGGCGACCACCACGAGCAGCGCGATCGGCACGAACACGGCGACCGAGGGCGCGGGCGCGAGGGCAACCGCCACGCCACCGAACAATGCGCCCAGCGCGAGGCCGCCGATCGGGATCGTTCCGGCGATCTGCGTCATGCGACCGCGCGCGTGCGGCGGCACGGTTTCGGACACCATCGCGGTGAACGTGCCGATCGCCGCGCCCGTCGAGATCCCCTGCACCGCGCGGGCCACGACGACCCACTCCGCCGATGCCGCCGCCAGGTGGAGACCGCACGCGACGAGGAGCAGCAGCAACGCACCGATCATGACGGGCCGGCGGCCGACGTGGTCGGACAACGACCCGGCGATCAGGAGCGTGACCAGCAGCGTGAACGCGTAGACGGAGAACATCACGGTGAGCGTCCCGTCGCCGAAGCCCCACAGCCCCTGGTCGTAGACGAACAGCGGACTGCCCGCGCCCGCGGCGGCCGCGACGGCGAGGGAGCCGAGAAGGTTCAGCGCCGTGTACCAGCGGGCGCGCGTCGTCCACTGGGCGGGCGGGCCGGACAGCGTGCCGGTACGGGGAGGTGCGGCGGAAACGGTGGTCTCGCTCACGACATTTACTTTCTTCAAAGGAGTAAGTACCGGAACGCTAACGCGTATGCTTGCTTCAAGCAAGTCAGAGGAGGATGCCATGCCCCTGCGGTCCGACTGGAGCGGGAACGTCTGCCCGATCGCGCGCGGGATCGACGCCGTCGGCGACCCGTGGGTGCTGTTGATCCTTCGCGAGTCGCTCGCCGGCGCGCGCCGCTTCGACGACTTCAAGCGTCGGATGGATGCCGCGGACAACGTGCTGTCGTCGCGCCTGTCGAGCATGGTGTCGTCGGGACTCCTCGAGACGAGGGCCTACACGACCGGACCGCGCCCGCGCGTCGAGTACCTCCCCACGCGCGCCGCGACCGATGCGCTGCCGATCCTGCAGGCGTACGCGGCCTGGGCGCACGAGCACCGCCCGTCCGAGAACGAGGACCCGACGTTCGCCGTGATCTGCGGCGCCTGTGGCGTGGCATCCGATCGGTCGGAGGTCTGCGAGCACTGCGGAGCGCTGCTCGACGTCGACAACGAGGTGGCGTGGCAGAGGCCCGGCCCGTGGGAGGGCCGCGTCGTGACCCTCGGCTGAACGCCACGACCGGGGCGCACCACGGAGCGCCCCGCGCCCCGGCACCGCGGACGCAGATCACGCCTCTCGTTAGGCTCGAAGGGATGAGTACACCGGTGAACGGCGACATGGTCTCCGCGGCCGTCGTCGCCTACCTCGGGTGGGGGCGCGGCCCGCACCCGGCCGCCGACGCGCAAGCGGTCGCGGATCTCGCGCATCGGCACGGTGTTCCCGCTTCCGACCTGGCGCGCGCCGTGGATCACGCGATCGCCGCGGCGAACACGATTCGCGTGGACGAGCTCGCGCCCGAGGGCGGCTCCCGTTTCGCATCCCGCCTCCGCGCCCTGCTTCCCTGGCTCGAGGACGACGCCGTCGCCGCACTGACCTCGCGCGCGTTCTGGTACGCGGGGTGGGACGGCGGAGAACCTCCCCCTCCGCACATCAGCCCTGGCCCCGACGGCCAGGCCGAACACGCGGCGACCGGCGAGACGCCCGACATCGCGCCTCGCGCCGACCGGCATGCCGAACACGCGGCGACCGGCGAGACGCCCGCACCACGGGAGTATTGGCGACACTCGACGAGTCTCGGGCCCCGCTACTTCGCTTTCTCCGCCGGGCACGACTTCATCCTCCGCGGTGGGGAATGGGTGCCCTATGACGTGTACAAGTCCGGTCCGAGCTGGTGGCGCCTCACGGGCGAGACCGACACGGAGGTCGTCGACAGGTCGGACCTGCCCCCGGGAACCCCGGACTGAACGACCGAACGCCGGCCCGCCCCGCTTCCCGCGGGACCGGCCGGCGTTCGGGAGGCAGGCCCGAAAGAGACCGTTCTAGGAGACGGTCTCCACTGCCTCGGCCACCGGCACCAGATCGGCCGTGTGGTACGCGAAGACCAGGCGCGCCGGCACCGACCCCGCGAGCACTTCCTCCACCGAGCGGTTCACGTCCGCCAGATCGCGTGTCTCGGTGATGACCCGCGTACGCCCGAGCGCGTGCAGGGCGAACACTTCGGCGAGGTCCTGACGCGTCCCGACGATGGAACCGATGACGCTGATGCCCTTGAGCACGGTGTCGAAGATGGGGATCGTCAGTTCGCCGTCCGCCGGGAGCGACACGAGCACGAGCCGACCGCCCCGGTTCAGCGAGTCGAACGCCTGCCGGAACACGGTGGGCGCGACGGCGAGCACGATGACGGCGTCGGCGCCGCCGTACTGGCGGATCGCCTCGACCGGGTCCGTGGTGCGGGCGTTCACCACGTGGTCGGCGCCGAGCTCGCTCGCCAGGCGCAGCTTCTCGTCCGTGACGTCGACGGCGATGACCCTCGCCCCCACGAGACGTGCGTACTGCACCGCCAGATGCCCGAGCCCGCCGACGCCGAACACCGCGACGGTCTCCCCCGGCGTCACCTGGGCGTTCTTCACGGCGGCGTACGTGGTGACCCCGGCGCAGGTCAGCGGCGCTGCGTCGAGCGGCGTGACACCATCCGGGACCGGCACCGCGAAGCGCGCGTCGGCGAGCATGTACTCGGCGTAGGCGCCGTCCACCCCGTAGCCGTTGTTGTACTGCTTCTCGCAGAGGTTCTCGCGCCCGTCGACGCAGTAGCGGCACTCACCGCACGCGTGACCGAGCCACGGCATCGCGACGCGCTGGCCGACCGTGCGGCCGGTGACGCCGGCGCCGAGCTCTTCGATGATCCCCACTCCCTCGTGTCCCGGGACGAGCGGAAGGCCGGGCTTGACGGGCCAGTCACCGTTCATCGCGTGGATGTCGGTGTGACACAGCCCGCACGTCTCGAGCCGCACGAGCACCTGCCCGGCTCCCGGGCGGGGGATGGCCCGCTCCTCGACCTCCGCGGGCGAACCGAACCGATCGACGACTGCTGCACGCATGATCTCTCCTTGGATTCTGTGCTGATCCGAGTCTTCGCCGGTGATTCCCCGTTCGGCGGGTCGAAGGTCCCGTGGCGATCGCGCCGCCGGCGGGACGATCGGAACGAGCCGATCCCCGGCTCGGACGGAGGAGTGATGATGAACGGGACGATCGCGGTCGGAGTCACCGACGCGGCGGGTGCGCGGAGCGCGCTCCAGTGGGCGATCGAGCGCGCGGTCGCTCGACGGGAGCGGCTGCTGCT
Source organism: Microbacterium proteolyticum (assembly GCF_029639405.1). Lineage (NCBI taxonomy): Bacteria > Bacillati > Actinomycetota > Actinomycetes > Micrococcales > Microbacteriaceae > Microbacterium > Microbacterium proteolyticum. The sequence goes on along the minus strand of NZ_CP121274.1, from coordinate 1,586,881 downwards.
GGTGTCCGTCGTGGGCTCGGCGTGGGGTGTCGCCGGCGAGGAGACGCTCGTCGCACGCGCGCTCACGCGCGCCACGGCCCTGCTCGAGTACGCGGCCGAGCAGGCTCGGAACGCCGGGGTGGATGCCGAGATCCTCATCGAGCGCGGAGACCCCGTGGCGCGCCTGATCGCGGTGTCCGAGCGCGCCGACCTGCTCGTGCTGGGCAGCGACTTCGCCCGGGACGGTTCGCATCTGCGCGGGGTCCGCGGGGTGCGGATCACCGCCGGAGCCCACTGCCCCGTCGTGGTCGTCCCCGAGAACGACGTCGCGGGCCGTTCCGGCGTCGTCGTCGGGGTCGACGGGTCGGAGGCGTCCGAGAAAGCCGTGGCGTTCGCGGCCGCCGAGGCGGACCGGACGGGCGAGGCCCTCACCGCCGTCATGACCTGGTCGCCGGTGCCGGTGCCCTTCGAACTGGACGAGTACCCGCAGGACTACCTCGATCGGATGCAGTCCCTCACGACGGAGGATCTGGCGATCTCGCTCGCGGGCCTCCGGCAGGACTACCCCGATCTCGCGGTGTCCACCGTCGTCGAGGCCGGGTACCCCACGGGTGTCATGCTGCGGACGGCCCGCTCCGCCCGACTCCTCGTCGTGGGCAGCCACGGACGCGGGCCCCTGGCCCGGTTCCTTCTCGGGTCGACGAGTCAAGCGGTGCTGTCGCACCTGCCCACCGTCACGGCCATCGTGCGGTGAGCGGCGCGGCGACCGCTCACCGCAGGGCGGCGCCGGGCTCGGCCGCGAACGCCTCGAGCGCCGCGATCACGGCATCCGGGAGCGTCGCCTTGCTCGCCTCGACGGCGTCGTCGACCTGGCTCGGCCGCGATGCGCCGATGATGGCGGTCGTCACCACCGGGTCGCGCAGCACCCAGGCGACCGCCAGCTGCGGGATCGACAGGCCCGCCTCGCGCGCGACGCCGTCGATGCCGCGGATGCGCTCGAGGTAGTCGTCGGTGAGGGCGCTGCCGTCCAGGAACCGGCTGTCGGCGGCGCGCGAGTCGGCGGGGACGGTGCCGTCGAGGTACTTCGCCGTCAGGAGGCCTTGCGCGAGGGGCGAGAAGACCGCGCTGCCCACGCCCAGCTCGCGCAGAGCCGGGAACAGGTCGGTCTCAGGGGTCCGGTCGAACAGCGAGTAGCGCGGCTGGTGCACGAACAGCCGCACGCCCTCTGCGGCGAGCAGTTCGTGCGCCCGGCGCGCGAGGTCGGCGGGGTAGTTCGAGATGCCGGCGTAGAGCGCCTTGCCGCTGCGCACGATGTCGGCGAGTGCGGTCGTCGTCTCTTCCAGCGGCGTCTCGGGGTCGGGACGGTGCGAGTAGAACACGTCGACGTGATCGGTCCGCATACGCGTCAGGCTCTGCTCGAGGGAGCGGACGAGGTACTTGCGCGACCCGCCGTCGCCGAAGGGGCCGGGCCACATGTCGTAGCCGGCCTTGGTCGAGAGGAACAGCTCGTCACGGTAGGGGCGCAGGTCGCTCTCGAACACGGTCCCGAACGTCGTTTCGGCGGCGCCGTACGGAGGGCCGTAGTTGTTGGCGAGGTCGATGTGCACGACGCCGCGATCGAACGCGTGCAGCAGTATCTCGCGCTGCGAGTCGAGCGTGCGGCCGCTGCCGAAGTTCTGCCACAGCCCCAGCGAGATACGGGGCAGACGGATGCCGCTGGCCCCCGCGCGCGCGAACGGGACGTCGTCGTAGCGGTCCGTCGACGCCACGAAAGCGGAGGTCAGGCGGGGGTCATCGGCGGCGATGGGCATGGTGCTCCTCGGGGCTCAGGGGGCTCACGTCCACTCTGGCATCCGAGGCGCCCTCCTCGCTCCCCTTCCCGCGCACGATGACGGCGTCAGTGCGGCGCGCCGCCGCGCGGCGCGAGACCCGCGATCGGGTGCGGCGACCGCGCCGACGCCGGCAGGGACTCGTCGCTCGGTCGGAAGATCCGTGCGCGCAGCGGGTCCTCCTCCCCGCCCTCGGGGCGCTCTGTGAAGCGGCGGCCCGCGACGCTGCGCGGCAGGATGCGGACGACGTACGGCTTCGGCGCCGGGCTCATCGATCGCAGCCCGGTCGCACGCGTGCGGCGGATCTCGGCATCCCGGTCCACCCGGAACGCGTGCCCGAGGACGACGACGCTCCATCGGTCGCCGGCATCCTCTCCGTCGATCTCGAATGCGACGGCCGGCCGCGAGCGCAGGTAGCGCAGCTTGGCGTCCTCGGCGCTGCGGACGTAGAGCACACCGTCGCCGGTGGCGTAGTTCACCGGGTAGATCCGCGGCTCGCCGGAGGCGTCGACGAGTGCCAGGCGCCCGAGACGCTGCGATTCGAGCAGGCGCCAGCATTCCGCGGGTCCGAGCTCGACGACGGCCGCGGCGGGGTTCTGATCGTGGGTCATGAGGGACCTCCTTCTCACAGTCCAGCGCGCGCCGACCGGGATCGACGGGTCGAAGGTCCCCTGATCTGGTCAGACACCGGCACCGGTCGTAGATTGAAGCGGGGAGAGGGGTGCCGGATGCCGAGCGAGGATCCCGCCGCCGTCGCCGCGGAGCCACCGTCGTCTTCGCAGGACCGCCTGAGGGGGCTCCTCCGAGCGGTGGAGACGGTGGTCGGTGAGATCGAGCTGCCCGTCGTCCTGCGTCGCGTCGTCGAAGCGGCCGTCGAACTGGTGGATGCCGAGTACGGGGCGCTCGGGATCATCGCCGCCGATCGCTCCTCCCTGGATCAGTTCATCCACGTCGGCCTCTCGACCGAGGACGCGGATGCCATCGGCCACCTCCCCCGCGGTCGCGGTGTGCTCGGCGCGCTGATCGCTCACCCCGAGCCCATCCGACTCGACCGCCTCGGGACGGATCCCCGGGCGGCCGGCTTCCCGGCCCACCACCCGCGGATGGAGTCGTTCCTCGGGGCGCCGATCCGTGTGCGTGGCGAGGTGTACGGGAACCTGTACCTCACGAACGCACGGCGGGGCTCGTTCTCGGCGGAGGACGAGGAGCTCGTCCGCGCTCTGGCATCCACCGCGGGTTTCGCGATCCAGAACGCTCGACTGTTCGACGAGGCCCGCACCCGGGCGACGTGGATGGCGGCGACGGCGGAACTGTCCGCGGCGATCCTCTCGACCCCGCCGGACAACGTGTACGACCTGCTCGCGGGACGTGTCGCCGACCTCGTCGAGGGGAGCCTGGTGAGCGTTCTCGTCCCGGTCGAGGGGACGGCGGCGCTCCGTGTCGCGGCCGCCCGCGGCCCGCGCGAGGAAGACGTGCTGGGCACGACCGTCGAGGAGACGGCGACCATCGCGGGCGCCGCGATCGAGGAGGACGGCGTCCGGGTCGCCACCGTCGCCGCCGGGGAGCACCCCGACCCGGCGTTGCTCCGGGTCGAGCACGAGACCGGTCCCGCGATCGCCGTACCCCTGCGCACGCGGCACCGGACCCGCGGCGTGCTGTGCGTCGCACGGGCACCCGGCGAGCGCGGGTTCACCGCCGTCGAACTCGAGGTGCTCGGCAGCCTCGGTGCGCAGGCGAGCATCGCGGCGGAACTCTCCCGCGCGCGTGGAGCTCAGCAGCGGGCGATGCTCACCGACGAACGGGCGCGGATCGCGCGGGACCTGCACGACCACGTCATCCAGCAGATCTTCGGGGCGGGCCTCACGCTCCAGTCGATGGCCGCCACGGTGGACGACACGCGCCAGCGGGATCGCGTCGACGAGGTGATCCGCCAGCTCGACGATGCGATCACCCAGATCCGCACCGTCGTGTTCGCCCTGTCGGCCCGCGACGGGAGCTCGCTGCGCCACCGTCTGATCGACGTGGTCGCCGAGGTGTCGGGTTCTCTCCGCCGGCCGCCCGCGCTGCGGTTCGCCGGGGCGGTCGACCACGCGATCCGCGACGCGCTGGCCGACGATGTCGTCGGCGTTGCGCGGGAGCTGCTCACCAACAGCGTGCGCCACGCCGGTGCCGACACCATCGCCCTGGACGTCGGGATCACGGGGCGGGACGTGTCCGTCGTCGTCACCGACGACGGAACGGGGATCCGCGACGAACGACGCAGCGGCCTGGCCAACCTCACGCAGCGTGCCGCCGCACGCGGGGGCTCGATGACCCTGGACACCGGCCCGGACGGCACGCGCGCCGAGTGGCGCGTTCCGCTCGAGGACACCGAGGAACGGAGATCGACCCGATGACACGCGTCTTCCTCGTCGACGATCACGAGATCGTCCGGCGCGGCCTGTCCGACCTGATCGACGGCAGCCCGGGTCTCGAGGTGGTGGGCGAAGCGGGCACCGTCCGCCAGGCGCTCGCCCGCATCGAGGCGGCCCGGCCGGACGTGGCCGTGCTCGACGTGCGCCTGCCCGACGGCAGCGGGATCGACCTGTGCCGGCAGATCCGCTCGTCGATGCCCCAGGTCGCGTGCCTCATCCTCACGGCCTACGACGACGACGCCGCCACGTACGCCGCCGTGCTCGCGGGGGCGGCCGGATACCTGCTGAAGAACATCGCTGCGATGCGGCTGCTCGAAGACATCCGCGCCGTCAGCACCGGCCGCATCCTGCTGAACGGCGCGGCCGCGGCGCGGGCCGCGGCGAGCCTGCGCGACGGCTCCCGCGACGACGACCCCCGCTGGGGGTCGCTGGGGATGCGGGAGCGGCAGGTGCTCGCGCTCATCGCCGACGGTCTCACCAACCGCCAGATCGGCGAGCGCCTGGGGTTGGCGGAGAAGACGGTGAAGAACTACGTGTCCTCGCTGCTGCTGAAGCTGGGGGTGGAGTCGCGCACGCAGGCGGCCGTCCTGCGCCTCGGCCACCCGGACCTCTGATCCGCGGGACCTTCGGCCCTCCCGAGCACCTCCGCCCGCTCCTACGCTCGGGGCGTCCGGAGGGAGTCACACCATGGAACGAATGGTGCTGGGGTTCGATGGCAGCCCCGCGTCCGAGGCAGCCCTGGAGTGGGCGGCGGAGAGGACCCGCGGCGAACGGTTCGAGGTGGACCTCGTCCTGGTCACGAACATGTTCCTCGCCGACCGCGTCGAAGCGGATCGGATCCTGGATGCCGCCGTCCGGCGGTGGCGGGCCCTGGCGCCGGATGCGCCGGTCGACGTCTCCCGGCTCGACGGCACGATGCCCGCGACGCTGACGAACGCGGCCCGCGGCGCCGGCCTGCTGGTCCTCGGGATCCAGACGGGATCGCGCATGCGGTCGGTCCTCGGCGGATGGATGCCGCTGCGCGCGGCGCTCCGATCCGGCGCGCCGACGGTGCTGGTGCCCGCGGGGTGGGCCGGCGGCGACGATCCGGTCGTCGTCGGGTTGGACGACGACGACTCATCGGAGGATGCCCTCCTCTTCGCGGCGGCGGCGGCGTCATCCGCGGACGTGCCGCTCCGCGTCATCCATTCCTGGCTCATGGGCGGATCGCACGTGCGGGGCGCCACCGCGCTGCAGCCGAGCCCGCACCGGGTCGCCGATGAGCACGCCCGGATCCTGGATGCCGCCGTCGCGCGCATCCACGCGGACTTCCCCGACCTCGAGGTCCGGCCGGAGCTGGTGCGGGACAACCCCACCTCCGCGCTGACGCGCGCCGCGCGGCGTTCGAGCATGATCGTGATCGGGTCGCACGGGCGCGGCCTGGTCAGCGGTGCTCTGCTCGGCTCCGTGGGACTGGATCTCGTCGGGAGTCTGGACCGACCGATCGGCGTGGTGCCCGTCTCCCCGCGCGGCGTCTGAGCCCGTCACCGGCGGGCGGATTGGCTCACGCGCCTTTCGCCGGGAAGCTCGCCGAGGGCACCACCGCGATGGGGCATCCGGCACGCCACAGGAGGTCGCGGTCGACCGAGCCGACGTACGCCCCCGACAGGACGCCCTCGCGGTGGGTGCCGACCACGATCATCGCCGAGCGCGGCGCCTGCTGCAGAAGGGCGGACGCAGGGTCTGCGCGCACCAGATCCTCCTCGATGTGGAGGGCGGGGAAACGCCGGTGCACGGATCGGACGGCGGCGTCGAGCAGCTCGCGATGCTCCTCGAGGATGCGTTGCGGCTCCACGAGCAGCGCCGCGGCGCCGTCGACCGAGGGCTCGGGCAGGCGCCAGGCGTGCACGATCCGGAGCCGGCCGGAGGTCGCCTCCGCCTCGCGCGCGGCGAACGTCAGCGCCTCCGCCGACGACACGTCGTCCTCGAGCCCGACGGTCACGGCGCCGGGCCGCGGCGCCCACCCGGCGGGCACGATGCACACCGGCGGCCCGGTTCGCGCGATGACCCGCACGGGCAGCCACCCGCCGAGGGCAGCACGGACGGGATGCTCCGGATCGACCCCGATGACGAGGAGGTCCGCGTGCGCGGAGACCTCCGCCAGCGTCTGCGCGACGCCGCCCTGCGCGCGGTGATACGTCGCGCTCTGCTCGGGGACGGCGGCCCGCAGCACCCGACGGGCGTTCGCGAGCGGATCCTGCTGCGGCGTGGTGTGCGCCTCGGCCGGCCCCACCACGTGGACCACGTCGACCTCGGCCGCCCGCTGGATGCACCGGTCGACCACCCACGCGAGCGCGGACCGCGCCGCGGCGCTGTCATCGACCCCGAGAACGATCTTCTCCATGGGACCCTCCCATCGTCCCGCACGCTACGCGTCGCCCGCCCCGGCGCGGGGGACGAAGGTCCCGCGGGAGAGCCGCGGGTGCGCCCCGACCTGCGATCCTGAACGGATGACTCCGCCCGAGAAGGAAGGTCTCCCCGTGGCATCCGCATCCACCGTGCTCGACCGGATCGTGGCGTCGGTCGACGAAGAGTCGCTCGGCGCGTACGGCGTCCACGTCGCCGTCGGAGACGACGTCGCGGAGCACCGATGGCGCAGCGACGATCGCGTCAACGTCTACTCGGTGTCCAAGGGCGTGAGCGCCCTGGCCGCGGGGATCGCCGCCGACGAAGGGATCCTGTCGCTCGACACCCGCGTCGGAGAGATGCTGTCCGACCTGCAGCTCGGCGCGGGCGTCGAGGCGGTGACCCTGCGGCACCTCCTGACGATGACCAGCGGCATCGACTTCGCGTGGTTCGGCCGCGAGCCGGCGCCCTGGTCCGACCTCGCGCAGGAGATGCTCCGCCGCCCGACCCGGGGTCCCGGCACGGTCTTCCAGTACTCGGATGCCAGCACCTACGTGGCCATGCGGATGCTCGGTGCAGCCGTCGGCGACGTGCGCGACTGGCTCCTCCCCCGCCTCTTCGATCCCCTCGGCATCGACAACCCGCAGTGGCACCGCTGCCCGCGGGGCTGGATCGTCGGCGGGAGCGGCCTCGAGCTGCGCACCGGAGAGCTGGCGCGGATCACCCGCGTGCTCCGCGACCGGGGCCTCTGGCGGGGCGAACGGATCGTGAGCGCCGAGTGGGTGGATGCCATACGCTCGACCGACGTCGACACCGGCGGCGAGGGCGACTTCGCGCGCTACGGCCTGGCGACCTGGGCCGGGCCGGGCGACGGCTGGCGCCTCGATGGGCTCTACGGCCAGTATGTCTACGTCGCGAACGACCGGTCCGCCGCGGTGACGATCACGGCGCACGAGGAGACGCGCGACCACCGGCTCGTGGAGATCGCCGCGGCGGCGCTCCGGGGGTAGACGTCGCGGCCCGCACTAGAGTCGGGCCTGTGGACTCCCCCGCGCCTTCTCCGCACGCGGAGTACGACCGCTGGATCGCGCGACGGGAGCGCTGGGGCGCGTGGTGGCGACGATTCGGCCAGATCGCGTTCTACGTCGTCGGCGGCATCCTGGCGATCGCCTTCGCGGCGCTGTTGGTCGCCAGCCTGATCGATCTCGGTCAACCGCGCATCTGGGGGACGTTCACGCAGGCGGGCTGCGAAGAGCGATTTCGGGGCGGCTGCCGCCCCTACGGGACGTGGGTCAGTGACGACGGCACCCTCGTCCTCCACGATGTCGATCTCGACGGCGGGACCGACGAGTCCGGCACCGCGCGAGCCAGCTACCAGCCCACCGCGCTGCTCGGCCACGATGTGGTGCACGTGCCCCTCCTGTCCGGCATCGGGCCCTGGCTGATCGGCGGCATCCTCATCTGGTGGGTCGGCTACATCCTCTACAAGGCCGGAACCTGGGGAGATGTCCCCCGTCCCCGCAGCCGCTGGCTCGGCGGACCCGGACCTCGGCGACGCCAAGGATCACTCGGCATCCGCGGATCTTTCCGGCGCCAGTATCGGCAGTCCCTCGAACACGGCCCGCGCGGAGCGCCATCGACGGACAGCGAGGCGCCGTAACGCAGATCAGCCCCGCTCGAAAGCGGGGCTGATCTGGTGAAAATGGCGGTGACGGTGGGATTTGAACCCACGGTAGGGGGTTACCCTACACAACTTTTCGAGAGTTGCACCTTCGGCCGCTCGGACACGTCACCGCCGACCAGCTTACGACACTCGGCGGTATGCCGCGAATCCGAGCGCCCCCAGCCGCCGGTATCCACTCCTCCACCGTCGAGAAACCCCCTGGCAGGGGTCCCACCCGGATGCCAGGATCGAGCCATGAGCGTGATCGAGAACTCCAAACTGACCGTCGTCGGCGCGGGAAGCGTGGGGGCCAGCGTCGCGTACGCCGCCCTCATCCGCGGATCGGCCCGGCACGTCGCCCTCTACGACATCGCCGAGGCGAAGGTCGAGGCCGAGGTGCTCGACCTCGCCCACGGCACGCAGTTCACCGGATCGAGCGACATCACCGGCGGCAGCGACGTCTCGGTCGCCGAAGGGTCGCACGTCGTCGTCATCACCGCCGGCGCGAAGCAGAACCCCGGCCAGACGCGCACCGAGCTCGCCGCGACGAACGCGGGGATCATCCAGCGCATGATGCCCCAGCTGCTCGAGGTGGCGCCGAACGCGATCTACGTCATCGTCACCAACCCGTGCGACGTGCTCACCGTCCTCGCGCAGCAGGCGACGGGGCTGCCCCGGGAGCGGATCTTCGCGTCCGGCACGGTGCTCGACACCTCGCGCCTGCGCTGGAAGATCGCGCAGCGCGCCGGTGTCGCCACCTCGAGCGTGCACGCCTGGATCGTCGGCGAGCACGGCGACACCGAGTTCCCGCTGTGGTCGACCGCGACGATCGGCTCGATCCCGATCACCGAGTACGACCTCCCCGACGGCACCCGCTTCGACGAAGCCGAATTGGATGCCATCGCCATCGACGTCCGCGACGCGGCCTACAAGGTCATCCAGGGCAAGGGCGCGACCAACTACGCGATCGGGCTCTCCAGCGCGCGCATCGTGGAGGCGATCCTGCGCGACGAGCACGCGATCCTCCCCGTGAGCACCGTGCTGCAGGACTTCCACGGGATCACCGGCATGGCGCTGTCGGTGCCGTCCATCGTCAGCGCGCAGGGCGCGGTGCCCCTGACCGGGACGCCGTTCTCCGACCGGGAGCTGACGCTCCTGCGCCGCTCCGCCGACGCCCTGACGACGGTGGCCGAGTCGCTCCGCGACTGAGCGCCCGGGGGCTCGCGTCGGCGCCCGCGTCGTGCCGGCGCGGGGGCCCGCGTCGGCGCCGGCGTCGTGCCGCCCCGGGGCTCGCGTCGGCGCCCGCGTCGTGCCGGCGCGGGGGCCCGCGTCGGCGCCGGCGTCGTGCCGCCCCGGGGCTCGCGTCGGCGCCGGCGCCGGCGCGGTCCGACGCCCGGTCGGGTGCCTGTCCTCGATAAACGCGATCCGCGACGAGAAACGCGCCGTCACCGCGTTTATGCCCGCGGATCGCGTTTATCGGGATGCCGCCGACACCCTGCGCCGACGATGTCGGAGGGCCCGCGTAGCCTGGGCGCATGGCATCCCGTCGCCCCTCCCCCACGGCCGCTCCGTACCGGTGCACCGAGTGCGGATGGACGACGCTGAAGTGGGTCGGCCGGTGCGGCGAGTGCCAGTCGTGGGGCACGGTCGTCGAGGCGGCCGAGCAGACGGGCATCACGCGGTCGGTCACTCCGGTCGCGCCCGGCGCCGCGCGCGCGGCCCGGCGCATCACCGAGATCGACACGCAAGACGCCCCTCGGCGCACGAGCGGTGTCGGCGAGTTCGACCGGGTGCTCGGTGGCGGCATCGTGCCCGGTGCCGCGATCCTCTTGAGCGGTGAGCCCGGCGTCGGCAAGTCCACGCTGCTGCTCGAGGTCGCAGCACAGAGCGCCCGCGCCGGTCGCCGTGTGCTCTACGCCAGCGGCGAAGAGTCGGCGGCGCAGGTGCGCCTCCGCGCCGAGCGCACCGGTGCCCTGCACCACGAACTGTTCCTCGCCGCCGAGACCGACCTCGCCACGATTCTGGGGCACATCGATCAGGTCGAGCCCGAGCTGCTCATCGTCGACTCCGTGCAGACCGTGTCGTCCGCGCTCAGTGACGGAGCGGCGGGTCAGCCCGCGCAGGTGCGGGAGGTGGCATCCACGCTCATCCGGATCGCGAAGGAGCGGGGACTCCCCGTCGTGATCGTGGGTCACGTGACGAAAGACGGCACGATCGCGGGGCCGCGCGTTCTGGAGCACCTCGTCGACGTCGTCTGCCACTTCGAGGGCGACCGGCAGACGTCGCTGCGATTCGTCCGAGCGCTGAAGAACCGCTTCGGCCCGACCGACGAGGTCGGCTGCTTCGACATGACCGGGAGCGGCATCGCCGAGGTCAGTGACCCCAGCGCGCTGTTCCTCGGGCACGGCGACCCCGAGCCCGGTACATGCGTCACGATCGCGATGGAGGGGCGCCGCGCGCTGCCCGTCGAGATCCAGGCGCTCACCGTGAAGCAGTCGGCGCCGAACCCGCGCCGCATCGTCAACGGTGTCGATTCGTCCCGCGTGGCGATGGTGCTCGCCGTCCTCGAGAGCCGCATGGGCGTCTCGCTGTCCGACAAAGACGTCTACGTCTCGACGGTGGGCGGGGTGCGCCTCGTCGAACCCGCCGCCGATCTCGCGATCGCGATCGCCGTGGCCAATGCCGTGCACAACCGTAAGGTCTCGAAGCGGCTCGCCGCGATCGGCGAGCTGACGCTCACCGGCGAGATCCGCAACGTCACGCAGGCGGCGCAGCGTGCGTCCGAGGCCGCGCGCCTCGGGTACCACACGGTCCTCGACTCGTCGTCGCGCAAGCTCGCGCAGGCGCTCAACGAGTTGAAGGTACGCGGGATGCCACGCGAGGAGGCCGTACCCGAGTTCTGAGACTCACCCCACCCGCGCGACGTAGCGAGCGTTGCAGCGAAGCGGCCGGTCGGGTCAGCGGCCGGGAGGCGCGGAACGGCGGCGGCGGTGCGGCGACGTGAAGCCGAGCACTGCGGGGATCACGAGCCCGGCGGCGCACACAGCGCCGGCGATCAGGTACTCCATGCCCCGAGTCTTACACGAGCGCCTCACCCGCGCGACCCAGGTACTTCACCCTCGGAGTGTCGCCGAGTCGTGGCATCCACTCCTGCCTCGCAAATGAGCGCTCAGGCGTCGAGGGCGGCGAGCAGGTCGGCGGGGGTGGCCTGGATCGGATGCGGACCCGCGATGTCGATGAACACCGTCGTGATCTCGTCGCGGTGACGATCGAGGAAGGCCCGCAGCCACTGCGGCGACTGCAGCGCGACGTGCGGCGGGAGCGTCTCGGGCTTGTGCGCCGCGTCGCTGAAGAGCAGCAGCGCGATCTGCGCCGTGTTCGGGTCGCGGTACGTCCACACCTCGCCGACGTCGAGCGGGTTGTCGGCGTCGCCCGCGCGCATCAGCGGTACGACCGTGGGTCCGTGCCGCAGCGCGAAGGCGATCGCGGCCATGTCCTGCGTCTGCAGCGCATCGGTGAGCGCGGTGTTCTTGAACTCCACGTCGAGCTTCTTCCCCTTGCGCTTCTTCCCACCGGCCATCCTCCGAGCCTAATCGCCCAGCCGCCGACCCCGATCTTGGGGCGGGTTCTTCCGGTTGGGGCGCGGAATTCCACGCCCCGAGCGGAAGAACCCGCCCCAAACCCGTCGAAACCCCGGCGCGACCGCCCCCGCGCTACGCGAGGAACCCGCGCAGCAGCGCCTCGCTGCCGGCGAGGTGATCGCGCATCGCCGCGTGGGCGGCATCCGGTCGCCCGGCCAGGATCGCCGACACGATCGCGGCGTGCTGCGCGGTGGAGTGGTCGATGTTGCGCGGCAGCAGCGGGAACGTGTCGAGCCACGCGTTCACGCGCGCGCGGTTGTCGGCGACGAGCGGAACGAGAGAGGGGATGCCGGCGAGTTCCGCGATCGTCAGGTGCAGCAGCGTGTCGAGCCGGCGGTAGTCCTCGCCACCGGCGACGGCCGCGGCCTCGTGTCGCGCCCACAGCACGTCGCGTTCCTCGGGCGCCAACGTGCGCCCGGCGGCGGCCCAGGCGGCGCCGGGTTCGAGCACGCCCCGCAGGGCGATGACGTCATCCAGCTCACCCGCGGCCACCTCCGCCGGGCCCGAGGGCCGGGGCACCGGGTCGACGACGAACGTGCCGCCGTAGCGTCCGCGGCGCGTCTCGAGCCAGCCGGCATCGGAGAGTTCACGGATCGCCTCGCGCACCGTGTCGCGGCTGACGCCGTACATCGCCGCGAGTTCGCGCTCCGCGGGAAGCGATTCCCCCGGTGCGACGAGCCCCAGCCGCACCGTCTGCACGATGCGCGCCGTGGTGTCCTCGAGCGCGTTGCCGCTGCGGACGGGCCGATACACGGCCCGGCGCAGATCGTCCAACGGCGCTTCGGTCATCCCGTCAGCCTGTCACGCCGCGGGTCACAGGGGCGTCACGTACGCGTTGGTGATACCGCCGTCAACGACGAACGCCGTCGCGGTGATGAAAGAGGCGTCGTCGGATGCCAGGAACGCCACGGCCGCGGCCATCTCCTCCGGCTCCGCGAACCGGCCCATCGGCACGTGCACGAGCCGGCGCTGTGCGCGCTCGGGGTCCTTGGCGAACAGCTCCTGGAGCAGCGGCGTGTTCACCGGCCCGGGGCACAGCGCGTTCACCCGGATGCCCTGCCGCGCGAACTGCACGCCGAGCTCGCGGGTCAGGGCGAGCACGCCGCCCTTGGACGCCGTGTACGAGATCTGCGACGTGGCCGACCCGAGCAGCGCGACGAACGACGCGGTGTTGATGATCGAGCCGCGCCCCGCGGGCACCATGTGCCGGAGCGCCGCGCGCGAGCAGAGGTACACGCTCTTGAGGTTGACGTCCTGCACGCGGTCCCAGGCGGGCAGTTCCGTCGTCTCGATCGAGTCGTCGTCGGCGGGCGAGATGCCGGCGTTGTTGAACGCGATGTCGACGCTGCCGAGCTCCGCCGCGACACCGTCGAAGAGGGCGTTGACGGATGCCTCGTCGGCGACGTTCACCTGCCGGAACACGCCGTCGACCTCGGCGGCCGCCGCGGTGCCGGTGGTCTCGTCGAGGTCGGCGATGACGACGCGCGCGCCCTCGGCGGCGAAGCGACGGGCCGTGGCGAGGCCGATCCCCGATGCGCCGCCGGTGACGATAGCGACGCGGTCGCGCAGCCGCTGGGTGAGGTCGATGGTCATGGTGCGGTGGTTCCTTTCGAGCTGAACCTCGTCCCATTCATTGCTGCTGTGGAGCCTCCAGAACAGCCGGAAGTGGGACGAGGGGCGTCATAAGTGGGACGAGGGGGCGGAGGCGGGGTCACTCGGTGGCGTAGAAGACGTTCTTGGTCTCGGTGAAGTGCTCGGCGGCATCCGGACCCAGCTCCCGACCGAGACCCGAGGCCTTCATGCCGCCGAAGGGGGTGGAGTACCGCACCGACGAGTGCGAGTTCACCGACAGCACCCCGCTGCGCACACCGCGCGAGACCCGGATGCCACGCCCCAGGTTCTCGGTCCAGATCGAGCCCGCGAGACCGTACGCGGTGTCGTTCGCCAGGCGGATGGCATCCGCTTCGTCGTCGAACGGGAGCACGGCGAGGACGGGACCGAACACCTCGTCGCGCGCGATGCGGTCGCCGGGCTGCGCGAGCACGACGGCGGGGGCGAACCAGAAGCCGTCGCCCTCCGGCGCCGACCCGCGGAACGCGACGTCGGCCCCGTCGAGGAAGCCCGCGACGGTGGAGCGGTGGGATGCCGAGATCAACGGCCCCATCTGGGTGTCCTCGTCGTGCGGGTCGCCGACGCGCCACGCGGCGACGGCGGGTTCGAGCAGCTCGAGGAACCGGTCGTAGACGCTCCGCTCGACGAGGAGGCGGCTGCGGGCGCAGCAGTCCTGGCCGGCGTTGTCGAAGACGGAACCGGGGACCCCGGCCGCGGCCTTCTCGAGGTCGGCATCCGCGAAGACGATGTTGGCGCTCTTGCCGCCGAGTTCGAGCGTGACGGGCTTGAGCAGCTGCGCGCACCCGGCGGCGACCTCGGTACCGACCTCGGTCGAGCCGGTGAAGACGACCTTGTGCACGTCGGGGTGCGAGACGAAACGCTGGCCCACGACCGAGCCCGAACCGACGATCACCCGGAACAGCCCCTCCGGGAGCCCCGCCTCCAGCGCCAGCTCCCCCAGACGGATGGCCGTGAGCGGGGTCAGCTCGGCGGGCTTCAGCACCACGGCGTTGCCCGCGGCGAGCGCCGGGGCGAAGCCCCACGCGGCGATGGTCATGGGGAAGTTCCACGGCACGATGATCCCGACGACGCCGTACGGCTCGTGGTAGGTCACGTCGAGGCCGCCGGCGACGGGGATCTGCTTCCCGATCAGGCGTTCCGGCGATCCGGCGTAGTAATTGAGCACCTGGGCGACGTGCTGCGCCTCCCACCGGGCCGAACCGATCGGGTGACCCGAGTTACGGACCTCGAGCGCCGCGAGCTCCTCCACGTGCGCCTCGACGACCCGGGCGAACGACCGCAGCGCGTCGGCGCGGGCGACGGGGGCGAGCGCGGCCCACGCGCGCTGCGTGCGGACGGCGTCGGCGACGGCGGCATCCACCTCGGCGACCTCGGCGCGGGCGAGCGTCGTGATCGGGGTGCCGGTCGACGGGTCGGTGACGGTGAAGGTGCTCATGCGGGAACTCCCTGGTGCGCGGAGGAACGTGCGGCGCGGTGGGCCGCGGCGGCGGCGACGAGCCCGAGGAACAGGCGTCGGTCCTCGGCGTTCTCCTCGGGATGCCACTGCACGGCGACCAGGTAGTCGTCGCCGGGGGTCTCGATGGCCTGCACGAGCCCGTCGTCGGTCCGCGCGGTGACCCGCAGTCCCTCGCCGACCCGGTCGATGCCCTGGTGGTGGTAGCTGTGGACGGTCAGCGCTCCGGCACCGACGAGACCGGCGAGCCGGGTGCCGGCATCCACCTCGACGACGTTCTCGGCGAAGACCCCTCCGCCGATCTTGTAGCGCTCGGTGCCGAGGGCCTCGGGCAGGTGCTGATGGAGCGTGCCGCCGAGGGCCACGTTGATGAGCTGCAGTCCGCGGCAGATCCCGAACACCGGGATGCCGCGCTCCCGGGCCCCGGCGAGGAGCGCGAGCTCCCACGCGTCGCGGTCGGCGCGCGGCGGGTCGGTGAGCGGGTGCCGCTCGGCGCCGTACAGCTCGGGCTGCACGTCGAGGCCGCCTGTGAGGATGAGTCCGTCGAGGCCGTCCAGCACCGCGGCGGCAGCTTCGACGGGCCGGGGCTGCGGCGGGAGCAGCACGGCGGTGGCACCTGAGGCGGTCACCGCGTCGAAGTACTGCTGCGGGAGGAACGACGCGCGCACGTCCCACACGCCCTGCGTCGCGCGTTCGAGGTAGGTCGTGAGTCCCACGACGGGGGTCCGGGCCGGATCAGAGACGCTCGAAACCACGCACGCGCTCCCAGTCGGTGACGGCCGCGTCGAAGGCTTCGACCTCGATGCGGGCCTGGTTCAGGTAGTGCTCGACGACGTCGTCGCCGAAGGCGGCACGCGCCACGGTCGACTCCGAGAAGAGCTTCGCGGCCTCGCGGAGCGTCGTCGGCAGGGTGTCGACGCCGGCCGCGTAGGCGTTACCGGTGAGGGGCGCGGGCAGCGGCAGCTCGTTCTCGATGCCGTGGAGGCCGCCCGCGATGATCGCCGAGATCGCGAGGTACGGGTTCACGTCTCCGCCGGGCACGCGGTTCTCGACGCGGAGGGACGCGCCGTGGCCGACGACGCGGAGCGCGCACGTGCGGTTGTCGACGCCCCACGCGACGCCGGTCGGCGCGAACGAGCCCTTGGCGTACCGCTTGTAGGAGTTGATGGTCGGGGCGTACAGCAGCGTGAACTCGCGGAGGGTGGCGAGGATGCCGGCGATCCAGTGCTCCATGAGGGGGCTGAAGCCGTGCTCTCCGTCGCCGGCCATGACGGCCTCGCCGTTCTCGCCGCGGACCGACAGGTGGATGTGGCAGCTGTTGCCCTCGCGCTGGTCGAACTTGGCCATGAAGGTCAGCGACTTGCCGTGCCGGTCGGCGATCTCCTTCGCGCCGTTCTTGTAGATCGTGTGGTTGTCGGCGGTCTCGAGCGCTTCGGCGTAGCGGAACGCGATCTCCTGCTGCCCGTCGTTGCACTCGCCCTTGACGCCCTCGCAGTACATGCCCGCGCCGTCCATTCCGCGGCGGATGTCGCGCAGGAGCGGCTCCAGCCGCGTGGTGGCGAGGAGGTTGTAGTCGACGTTGTAGTCGGTGGAGGCCGTGAGCCCGGTGTAGCCCTTGGCCCAGGCATCCCGGAACGAATCGTCGAAGACGATGAACTCCAGCTCCGTACCGACGTAGGGGGTCAGCCCGCGCTCCGCGAGCCGGGCGCGCTGGGCGTTCAGGATGCCACGCGGCGACTGCACGACCGGCGCGCGGTCCTCCCACGCGAGGTCGGCCATGACGAGTGCCGTCCCCTCCTGCCACGGGACGCGGCGCAGGGTGTCGAGGTCGGGCACGAGCAGCATGTCGCCGTAGCCCTTCTCCCAGCTCGACATCGCGTACCCGTCGACGGTGTTCATGTCGACGTCGACCGACAGCAGGTAGTTGCACGCTTCGGCTCCGTGCGGCAGCACCTCGTCGCGCCAGAACCGTGCGGCGACGCGCTTGCCGACGAGGCGGCCCTGGGCGTCCGGGAAGGCGACGACGACGGTGTCGATCTCGCCGGAGTCGATCGCGGCATCCAATTCCGCGGTGGTGAGATTGCCCGCCATGGTCTCCCTCTCGCCTGCTCGAGGTCCCCACGATCGGAGGACGTAACGAGGAACTTACACGCCAAAGGTAGACAGGTCGACCAATAGAACGCCATGATTCTCCGCAAAGGCGCTCCCGAAGCCTGTCCGTAAACGTCTGGAGGCTCCATGTCCACCTCGAGCAGTTCGCAGAAAAAGGTCGCCGGGGCCACCTATACGGCGACCGACTCCACATACTTCGAAAAACGCACGCTGAAACGCTCCGCGGGAGTGTGGGGCCTGTGGGGCCTCGCGGTCGCCGCCGTGATCTCGGGCGACTTCTCCGGCTGGAACTTCGGTATCGGCTTCGCCGGCTTCGGCGGCATGCTGATCGCCTTCGTCGTGCTCGTGGTCATGTACTACGGTCTGACGTTCTCGATCGGCGAGATGGCCGCGGCGATGCCGCACACCGGCGGCGCCTACTCGTTCGCCCGGTCGGCGATGGGGCCGTGGGGAGGCCTGGCGACCGGCCTCGCCGAGACCATCGAGTACGTCGCGACGACCGCTGTCGTCGTCTACTTCTCGGGGCAGTACGCCGACTCCGCGCTGGAACTGCTCACCGGCGTGAGCCTGCCCGCGTTCGTCTGGTGGATCATCCTCTACGCCGTGTTCATCGCCCTGAACGCCGCCGGAGCCAACATCTCCTTCGTCTTCGCGATCGTCGTCTCGATCATCTCGATCGGCATCATCGTGGTCTTCGGCATCATGGCATTGGCATCCGGGGCCTTCGACTGGGGGTCGCTGTGGAACATCGTCCCCGACCCCGGCCAGTCCGAGTTCCTGCCCTTCGGCGTCGGTTCGATCCTGCTCGCCCTCCCCTTCGCGATGTGGTTCTTCCTCGGCATCGAGGAACTCCCCCTCGCGGCCGAGGAGTCGCACAACCCCGCCCGCGACATCCCCCGTGCGGGACTCTGGGCCCGCGGGACCCTCATCGCCACGGGTCTCATCGTGCTGTTCCTCAACACCGGCGTCCTCGGCGCCGAGGCCACGGGCAGCTCGCTCGAACCGCTGCTCGACGGCTTCCGCGCGATGGTCGGCGACCAGGCGGCAGCCCTGCTGTCGCTCCTCGCGCTCGTCGGGCTCCTGGCCTCGCTGATGGGCATCATGTTCGCCTACGGCCGCAACATGTACTCGCTGTCGCGCGCCGGCTACTACCCGCGGTGGCTGTCGCTCACCGGCGCCCGCAAGACCCCGTGGGTCGCACTGGTCTTCGGTGCGGTGCTCGGCTTCGCGGCTCTCGTCGTCGTCCAGTTCGCGGGTGGGGATGCCAGCCCCGCCGGCGCCATCGTGCTGAACATCGCCGTGTGGGGCGCGGTCGTGGCCTACTTCCTGCAGATGGTGTCGTTCATCGTGCTGCGACGGAAGTTCCCGAACGCCCTCCGCCCGTACAAGAGCCCGTGGGGCCTGTTCGGCGCGTACTCGGCGGCGATCATCGCGGCGATCGTGTTCTTCGGCCTGCTGCTGAACCCCGCCTACCTGCTCGCGATCGTCGCGATCATCGCCGTGTACGCCGTGATCTTCATCGGCTTCGCGGTCTACGGGCGCCACCGGCTCGTGCTCTCCCCGGAGGAGGAGTACGCCCTGTCCGGCGGTCTGCACCGCGACCCCCAGGCAGAGGGCTACGACGCGATGGAGGACGAGGTCTTCGGCGAGAAGCGCTGACGAAAGCGGGACGGATGCCACTGGCATCCGTCCCGCTTCGTTTGCTCGCTCGCCGCCGCCGGCGCCGGCGCGGGTTCAGTGTCCAAGACGCGCGGACGCGCGGGCTTCGCGTCCGCGTGTTCTGGACACTCAGTGCCGGGGAGCCCTCACCGGAGGATGAACGACACCGTCCCGGTCGACGGGATGCCGCCGATCGACACGCTCAAGTGATACGTGGCGCCACCACCCGGGGCGAACGGGCGCTCCCCGCCGCACGACGACACGGACGAGCGGGTGCGATCCCAGGTCAGGGGCGCGGCGCTCGTGACCTCCTGGCCGGCGGCGAGCGTGACCTCCATGTCGCTCGGCTCGGACTGGCAGTCCGTCGAGCGCCACCAGACGTCGGACCCGCTCGTGACCGTGAAGGACTGCGCGCTCGTGCCGACGTTCATCGTGCACGCGTTCGCCGAGGTGTTCGTGAGGCGGATCGACAGCTGCGGGTTCTCACCCTGGCCGTACTCCCCCTTGTCGGTGAGCGCTTCGACGGTGATGTCGGCCGGGGTGCACTCGACCGGCCCGGCCGGCGCTGTGGGCGTCGGGGTGGGTGTCGGTGTCGGTGAGGCGACGACGGCGGGAGCGGACGCCGCGGGGGCCGTCGAGCTCGCCGCGGGCGCGGGGTCGGCGGTCGGGGCGGAGCGCCACGGAGGCGCCGCGACGAGCCACACGACGAGGCCGATCACGAGCAGCGCGAAGAGCGCGGCGGCGAGACGGCGACGACGGTAGACCGCCGGGGATTGCCGCCGCCTGCGGGGGGCATCGGTCATCGTTCCAGCGTAGGCCGCAAGGCTGAGCGCCCGCGCCATGCCGCGCTCACAGCTGCTTCAGCATCCGCGTGTTGCCGAGGGTGTTGGGCTTGACGTGCGCGAGGTCGAGGAACTCCGCGACGCCCTCGTCGGGGCTGCGGACCAGCTGCGAGTAGACGTCGGGATCGACGACCTGCTCGCCGATGGGCGCGAAGCCGCGGCGCGTGAAGAAGTCGACCTCGAAGGTGAGGCAGAAGAGCCGCGAGACGCCGAGCTCGCGCGCGTTCTCCTCCAGCATCTCCACGATCGCCCGGCCCACCCCGTGGTGCAGCCAGTCGTCGTGGACGATGAGGGTGCGGATCTCGCCCAGGTCCTCCCACATGACGTGCAGCGCCCCGCACCCGATGACCTCGCCGTCGACTTCGGCGACGACGAACTGCTGCACCGAGCCGTACAGCACGACCAGGTCCTTGCCGAGGAGGATGCGCTTCTGCACGAACGGCTCGAGCAGTTCGTGGATGCGTCGCACGTCGCCGGTCGCGGCGGGGCGGACGACGAACGGCGCGGCGGAGGTCATCGTCCCAGGGTACGACGAGGGCCCGGATGCCATGGCATCCGGGCCCTGTTGTCGCGTGATCGTCAGCTGCCGGCGACGATGTCGGGCGTCGCGGAGATCTCTCCCGCGGTGCCGACGCCGATCGCCACCTTGTCGCCGCGCGGAGCGGTGTCGAAGGTGAACTGCCCGTTCTCGACGCCGACCTTGACGTGGTCGCCGGACTCGAGCTCGCCGTGCAGGATCTTCTCGCTCAGCCGGTCCTCGACCTCGCGCTGCATGGCGCGGCGGAGCGGTCGGGCACCGAGGGTCGGGTCGAAGCCGATCTCGATGAGCTTGTCCTTCGCGTCGTCCGACAGCTCGACCGTCATGTCGCGGTCCAGCAGACGATCGGCGAGGCGCTTCACGAACAGGCCGACGATCTGGCGGAGCTCGTCCTTGTTCAGCTGCGGGAAGACGATGACGTCGTCGACGCGGTTGAGGAACTCGGGCTTGAAGTGGCGCTTGAGCTCTTCGTCGACCTTGCCCTTCATCCGCTCGTAGGACGTCTGCGCGCTGCCCTCGACCTGGAAGCCGACCGGACCACCGGCGATCGCCGACGAACCGAGGTTCGTCGTCATGATGATCACGGTGTTCTTGAAGTCGACCACGCGGCCCTGACCGTCGGTCAGACGACCCTCTTCGAGGATCTGCAGGAGCGAGTTGAAGATGTCGGGGTGCGCCTTCTCGATCTCGTCGAACAGCACGACCGAGAACGGCTTGCGGCGCACCTTCTCGGTGAGCTGGCCGCCCTCTTCGAATCCGACGAATCCGGGAGGAGCACCGAACAGACGCGAGACCGTGTGCTTCTCACCGAACTCCGACATGTCGAGGGAGATCAGCGCGCCCTCGTCGTCGAAGAGGAACTCGGCGAGCGCCTTGGCCAGCTCGGTCTTTCCGACGCCCGTGGGGCCGGCGAAGATGAACGAGCCGCTGGGACGCTTCGGGTCCTTGAGGCCCGCGCGCTGACGACGGATCGTGCGCGACAGGGCCGCGATCGCCTCTTCCTGGCCGATGACCCGCTGGTGCAGGGCCTTCTCCATGAACATGAGGCGGCTGGACTCCTCCTCGGTGAGCTTGAACACCGGGATGCCGGTCGCCTGCGCGAGCACCTCGGCGATCAGGCCCTCGTCGACCACCGCGTGGGAGGCGACGTCGCCCGAGCGCCACTGCTTCTCGAGGCGCAGACGCTCGGCGAGCAGGGACTTCTCCTCGTCGCGGAGGGCGGCGGCCTTCTCGAAGTCCTGCTCCTCGGAGGCGAACTCCTTCTGCTCGCGGACCTTGGCGATCTTCTCGTCGAACTCGCGCAGCTCCGGCGGCGACGACAGGATCGACAGGCGGAGGCGCGCGCCGGCCTCGTCGATCAGGTCGATCGCCTTGTCGGGCAGGAAGCGGTCGCTGATGTACCGGTCGGCGAGGTTCGCCGCGGCGACGATCGCGCCGTCCGTGATCTGCACCTTGTGGTGCGCCTCGTAGCGGTCGCGCAGCCCCTTCAGGATGTTGATCGCGTGGGGCAGGCTCGGCTCGGCGACCTGGATCGGCTGGAAGCGGCGCTCGAGCGCGGCATCCTTCTCGAAGTGCTTGCGGTACTCGTCGAGCGTGGTGGCACCGATGGTCTGGAGCTCACCGCGGGCGAGGAGCGGCTTGAGGATGGATGCCGCGTCGATCGCACCCTCGGCGGCACCGGCACCCACGAGGGTGTGGATCTCGTCGATGAAGACGATGATGTCGCCGCGCGTGCGGATCTCCTTGGTGACCTTCTTCAGGCGCTCCTCGAAGTCACCGCGGTAGCGGGAACCGGCGATGAGCGAACCGAGGTCGAGCGAGTAGACCTGCTTGTCCTTGAGCGTCTCGGGGACATCGCCCTTGACGATGGCCTGCGCGAGGCCCTCGACGACCGCCGTCTTTCCGACACCGGGCTCGCCGATGAGGACGGGGTTGTTCTTGGAGCGACGCGAGAGGATCTGCATGACCCGCTCGATCTCCTTCTCGCGCCCGATCACGGGGTCGAGCTTGTTGTCGCGCGCGGCCTGCGTGAGGTTTCGACCGAACTGGTCGAGCACGGCCGACCCGCCCTGCGCACCCTGCGAGGTCTGCTCGCCGGCGCCGGACGCGACGCCCGCGGGCTCCTTGCCCTGGTAACCCGAGAGCAGTTGGATGACCTGCTGGCGGACCTTGTTCAGATCGGCGCCGAGCTTCACGAGCACCTGGGCGGCCACGCCCTCGCCCTCGCGGATGAGGCCGAGCAGGATGTGCTCGGTCCCGATGTAGTTGTGGCCGAGCTGCAGCGCTTCGCGCAGCGACAGCTCGAGCACCTTCTTCGCGCGCGGCGTGAAGGGGATGTGCCCGGTCGGCTGCTGCTGGCCCTGGCCGATGATGTCCTGCACCTGCTCGCGCACGGCGTCGAGCGAGATCCCGAGGGACTCGAGCGCCTTGGCGGCGACACCTTCTCCCTCGTGGATGAGGCCGAGGAGGATGTGCTCGGTCCCGATGTAGTTGTGGTTGAGCATCTTCGCCTCTTCTTGGGCGAGCACAACCACGCGACGGGCACGGTCGGTGAATCTCTCGAACATCTCTCAGTCCCTCCAGAAATGGGCTGACAGGCACGCCTCCGCGCGCCGTACATCGAGAGTAACCAGCGGCCGGATGCCAGAGCCCCGTGTTCGCCGTGGGCATAGCCGTCGCACCATCGGGGTTGCGGATCACATCGACAGTCGATAACTTATCGACAACCGATAACAACGACTTTCGATAAGGAGTGAGCCATGGCATCCCCCCGTCCGACCTCGCGCATCCTCTCCCGCGGTGACACCGCGGGGTTCCTCTTCTTCGTCGTGCTCGGCATGGGCCTCGCCGTGTGGGCCGTCGTGCACAGCGTGATACGCATCGTCGAGGTCCTCCCGAACCGCGACGTGCGCGTGAGCGCACCGTTCCTCGATACCGTCGCGCAGGCGCCGCTCGGCCCGGACGGCGCCCCCGTACCGGTCGAGCTCGGCACCGGCGTCATCGTCGCCCCCGAGCTGCCGATCGCCTCCCTGTGGGCGCTCGTCATCGCCGAGGTGCTCCTCGCCGCCGTCGTCGTGACCGTCGTCGTGCTCCTCCTCCTGCTCACCGCCGACATCCTGCGCGGCCGCATCTTCAGCCGACGCAACACGGCCCTCGTCTCGGTCGCGGGCACCGTGACCCTCGTCGGCCTCGCGGGCGTGCCGTTCTTCCAGAACATGGTGGCCAACGGCGCGCTGGCGCGGATGTCGGACTACACCTACGACCGCGGAGCCGTGCAGGTCATCGATCTGCCGACGCTCTTCGGAGCGGCCTTCGTCGCGGCCCTGGCCGGCACGGTGTTCACCGTCGGCGACCGCCTGCAGCGCGACACGGAAGGACTCGTGTGATGACCGATGCGACACCGGTCTCTCCCCGGATGGAGCGCGGCATCGTGCTGCTGTTCGTCGCGGCGGGTCTCGTGATGGGCTTCGCCCTCGCCCTCCCCGGCGTTCGCGCGGCGATCGGCATCGCCACGGGTGCGGGTGGCTTCAGCCTCTTGACGGAGGCGCCCGTCGCGACGGACCCCGGCGGGCCGATCCTGTCGGCCCGGTACGAATCTGCGTGGGTGATCACCGACGCCCTGAGCTTCGGCGCGCGCACCCTTCTCGTGCTCGGTACCGCTGCAGGAGCGCTGACGACCCTCTGCACCATCGGAGCGCTGATGCTGTTCTTCCTGCTGCTGATGTGGCGGCGCCCGTTCCATCGTGCCCTGGCGGTCGCGACGCGCGTCGCGGGAGCCTCCCTGCTCATCGGCGGCGTCCTGTCTGCCGGTCTGACCGGTCTCGGTCGCATGATGGCCGCCTCCGAGTTGAACCCCTCGGCCGGGGACGTCTTCGTCGTCGGATCCGCCTTCGACCCTGCCTGGGCGCTGGTCGGTCTGGCCGTACTGGCCCTTTCCGTCGTGTTCTCCTACGGAACCCGCCTGCAGCGCGACACGGAAGGACTCGTGTGAGCCCCGCGATCGAAGACGACGGCCCCAGCGGCATCCACTGCCGACTCGACGAGCTGCTCGCCGAACGGGGCATGACGCTGACGCGGCTGAGCGAGCTGGTCGGGGTGAGCATCGTCAATCTCTCGGTGCTCAAGAACGACCGCGCTCGGGCCATCCGCTACTCGACGCTCGCCGCGATCTGCCGCGCCCTCGACTGCGAGGTCGGCGACCTGCTGGTGGTGCAGGGGTAGCTCAGCGGGCGCCGAGAACGGCGATCGGGCCCTCGGACGCGACGTTGCCGCCGGTCAACGTGAGCTCCACGGGTCCGTCGTCGACGATGCCCGTGAGGTCGGCCAGGCTCACGCGAGGCGCCATGTCGGCCGTGCAGACCTGATCGGCGGGCGGTTCCACGAACGTCACCGTCGCCCCCTCGCCGGCCGATGTCACCGCTTCGACCTGCGGACGGCAGCCGGAACTCCCCCAGGTGAGGATCGCGACCTGGCCGTCTCCGACCCACCCGGCGCTGGGGAGGAACTCGTCGCCCGCGGCCGGCGCATCGGCGAGGCCCGCGAGCGACGTGGAGCCCTCGACCGCACCGGTCACCACGACCTCGAGATCGCGGGTCGGGTCGACACCGGCGGGCAGGCCCACGTACGTCGCCCGCGGCGCCAGGTCGCGCGTGCACGGCCCGTCCGACGGCTCGACGAGGTCGACGGTGAGCGTCGTTCCGGAGAGGACGGGCTCGGTCGCGACCGGAACGCACGAGGAGCTGCCGAGCGTCACGACCGCGATCCCGCGGCCCGCGTCGAGCCAGCCCGCGCGCACCTCGGAGGGGGCGATGGATGCCGTGGCATCCGGGGTCGCCTCCGACGTCGGCGACGAGGCGGCGCCCGTCGCGCATCCGACCAGCGCGCCCATCGACAGGATGCCGACGCTCAGGAGTGCGACGAGGGAACGGCGGGTCATCTGTGCCTCCAGAAGGTCACTGCAGCGCCGAGGTGAGGCGCGCGAGGTTGTCGAGAATCGTCGAGCGGAGGGGCTGACGGCGCCACTCCTCGACCGTGAGTTCGCGGCTGAGCGTCCGGTACACGTCTTCGACGCGCCGCATGTCGCGGACGAACTCCTCACCGCGCACGAGCATGGAGATCTCGAGGTTGAGACCGAACGAGCGCATGTCCATGTTGCTCGACCCGATCACGGCGACCTCGTCGTCGATGGTCAGGCTCTTGCTGTGCAGGATGAAGGGCTTGCGGTACATCCAGATCTTCACGCCGGCCGTCAGCAGTGCCTCGTAGTAGCTGCGCTGGGCGTGGTAGACCATCGCCTGATCGCCCTCTTCCGAGACGAACAGCTCCACGTGGACGCCGCGCTGGCAGGCCGTCGTGATCGCCAGCAGGAGCGCCTCGTCGGGCACGAAGTACGGGCTCACGATGATGATGCGCTCGCGGGCGGCGAAGAGCAGGCCGAGGAACAGCTTGAGGTTGTTCTGGAAGTCGAAGCCGGGGCCGGAGGGGACGATCTGGCAGTCGAGGTCGCCGGGGCCGGATTCGACGCTGAACAGGTCGATCTCGTCGGTCAACGTCTCGTCGGTCTCGCTGTACCAATCGCTGAGGAACACGGCGTTGATGCTCGCGACGACGGGGCCCTCGACCCGGACCATGAGGTCGACCCAGTGGAGCCCGCGGCGGATGTTCTTGCTCAGGTTGTACGTCGAGTCGGTCACGTTCTGCGAGCCCATGAACGCCACGTCGCCGTCGATGACCAGGAGCTTCCGGTGGTTGCGCAGGTCGGGTCGCTGATACCGGCCCCGCAGCGGCTGGACGGGCAGCATCAGATGCCAGTGCGCGCCCATCTCGTCGAGTCGGCGAAGCGTCTGCCGGTAGTACGGCTTGCCCCTGTTCGCCCAGTGGTCGAGCAGGACGCGCACGACCACGCCCCGTGCAGCGACCTCTTCGAGGGCGCGGAAGAAGTTGTCGGTCGCGGCGTCGGCCTGGAGGATGTAGAACTCGACGTGCACGTACCGATCGGCCCGGCGGATGGCGTCCGCCATCGTGTCGAGGCTCTCCTGGTAGTCGGCGATGAGGGTCGCGCCGTTGTCACCCGCGATGGGCATGGCGCCGAGGTTGCGGTTCAGCCGGACGAGCGCACGGAACCAGTCGGGCGCGTTCGGTCGCAGCGTGCCGAACTCGAGGGATTCGCTCGTGTCGTGGATGTACCGGTTGATGTCGGCCTGCTTGCGGCGGCGCGTGCGCGGCAGCCGCGGATTCCCGATCAGGAGGAACAGGACCACGCCGACGAAGGGGATGAAGTAGATCGCCAGCAGCCACGCCATGGCCGCGGTCGGGCGACGGTTGCGCGGCACGATGATGACCGCGGCGATGCGCACGACCAGATCGATCACGAACAGCGCGATGACGAGCCAGCTCGCCTCGAACGTGGTGTCGATCACGGGACCTCCTGGGCGGGATGTCCCCCCAGCGTAGTGATCGGCCCCGACACGCGGGGGATCCGGGCGATCAGCGGGTCGTGCCGTCGGAGGCGGGGAGACCGCGCTTGGCGCGCTCCTGCGCCTCGATGCGCGCGTACGCCTTGCGCTCGGTGCGATCCATCCGGATCACGCCGCGCAGGATGAAGAAGAAGCTCACCGACACGGCGAGCGTCGGCAGGAGTGGCCACAGCACGGCGGCCCAGATGTCATCCACGGTTCCAGGATACGGGCACCGCCTGAGTGTCGGGAGGGAACGCACCCCTCCTCCCCACCGCACGGATCCGCCCCGCTCTCCCCCGATCGCGCGTCCCCGGCCCCGCGAGCATGCGCCGCCCGGGCACTCTCGGGACATGTCACAGATCGTCCGCGCCGGCGCTCCCGCCGAGTTCCTCTCCCTCGTCCCCCATCTGCTGGGATGCACGCCCCGCTCCAGCCTCGCCGTGGTCACGTTCGCGGCGGGCCGCTCGCTCGGCGCACTCCGGATCGACCTGCCCGACCCCGGCGCCGTCGCGGACGTCGAGAGCGTCGCCTCCACCGTGATCGGCATGGCCTGCAAGGTCTCGCGGACGGATGCCGTCGCGCTTGTCGTGTACACCGATCTCGCACTCCGGGATGCCGGGGAGCTCCCCCATCGCGCCCTCGTCGACGCCGTCCTGGCCCGCGCCGACATCTGCGGCCTGCGCGTGATCGATGCGTTCGCCGTCGGCCTCGACGGGTGGAACGGCTATCTGAGCGGAGGGGAGGGTGAGCCGCGGCCGCTCGCGGAGATCGCGCCCGACCCCGATCTCGTGCCGACGCCGGAGGTCGACGGCGACCAGTTCGCCGCAGCGACCCTCCCCCCGATCACCGCCGCCGAACGCACGGCGGTGCACCGGCTTCTGGACGACGCCGAACAGCTGGTCGCCCGCTCGCGCGAGGCCAAGCGCCTCCCGGCCCGGCGGCGCGCCGCCGCCACGCTCCTCCTCGACGACATCGCCGACCCGCCGGCGGTGTTCGAGGCGTTCGTCTCCCCCGACGACGATCCGGATCACCGCACGGTCGCGGCCGTCTCGTTCGGCTTGCAACGGCCGCTCCTGCGGGACGTCGCCCTGATGCAGTGGCTCAGCGACCTCGCCACCGGCGATGCGACCTACGGGGCGCAGACCGCCTATGCGGCGGGGCAGCCGTTCCCGGCGGACCTCGCCCGGCCGATGTGGGGAGAGGGCGCCCACCCCGATCCTCCGCGGCTGCTGCGGGCGCTCGACCGGTGCCGGTACGCGGCCGCCGCGACACCGCGCGCGCGACGGGCGGGCCCTCTCGCCGCGTGCGCATGGCTCGCGTGGGCGACGGGCAGGTCGACGCACGCCGCGGCCTACGCCGCCGACGCGCTCGAGATCGACCCCGACCACGGACTCGCCGACATCGTCCGGATCATGTGCGCACAGGGACGACTGCCGGAGTGGGTCTTCGAGCGCGAGCCGGTCACTTCACCAGCGGGAACAGGATCGTCTCGCGGATCCCGAGACCGGTGATGGCCATGAGCAGTCGATCGATACCCATCCCCATGCCGCCGGTGGGGGGCATGCCGTGCTCGAGCGCACGGAGGAACTCCTCATCGATGGGCATCGCCTCGTCGTCGCCCCGCGCGGCGAGCTTGGCCTGCTCGGTGAAGCGTTCGCGCTGGATGACGGGGTCGACCAGCTCGGAGTACCCGGTCGCCAGCTCGAAGCCGCGCACGTACAGGTCCCACTTCTCCACCACGCCGGCGATGGAACGGTGCTCGCGCACCAGCGGGCTGGTGTCGAGGGGGAAATCCATGACGAACGTCGGCCGGGTGAGTCCGCCCTTGACGAAGTGCTCCCACAGCTCTTCGACCCACTTGCCGTGCGTCTCGTGAGCCGGCGCCCCGACACCGGCTTCGGCGCCGAAGGCCCGCAGGTCCTCCAGCGTGGTCTCGGGCGTGATCGTCCGGCCGGCGGCCTCGGACAGCGAGTCGTACATCGAGATGCGATCCCACTCGCCGCCGAGGTCGTACTCGGTCCCGTCCGCCCAGGTCACCGTCGTCGAACCGGCCACCGCGATGGCCGCGTCCTGGATCAGCGTCTGCGTCAGATCCGCGATGCCGTTGTAATCGGTGTAGGCCTGGTACGCCTCGAGCATCGCGAACTCGGGGCTGTGCGTGGAGTCGGCGCCCTCGTTGCGGAAGTTGCGATTGATCTCGAACACCCGGTCGATACCGCCCACGACCGCGCGCTTGAGGAACAGCTCCGGCGCGATGCGCAGGTACAGGTCGGCGTCGAACGCGTTCGAGTGCGTGATGAACGGGCGAGCGCTGGCACCGCCGTGTTGCACCTGCAGCATGGGCGTCTCGACCTCGACGAACGCCCGGTCGGCGAAGGTGCGTCGCAGGCTGGCGTTGACTTTCGCGCGCGCGAGCACGGTCTCGCGGGCACGATCGCGCACGATGAGATCGAGGAACCGGCTGCGGACCCGGCTCTCCTCGTTCAACTCGGAGTACATGTTGGGCAGGGGCAGAACGGCCTTGGCGGCGATGGCCCACTCCGACACCATGATCGACAGCTCGCCGCGGCGGCTCGAGATCACCTCTCCCGAGACGAAGACGTGATCGCCGAGGTCGACGAGTTCCTTCCACGCCTGCAGCGACTCGTCACCCACGTTCGCGAGCGACACCATCGCCTGGATCCGGCTGCCGTCGCCGGACTGCAGCGACGCGAAGCACAGCTTCCCGGTGTTGCGACTGAAGACGACGCGTCCCGCGACGCCCGCGGTCACGCCGGTCTCGTCGCCCGCCTCGAGGTCGGCGTAGCGTTCGCGGAGCGACGGGATCGTGTCCGTCACCGGAACGAAGACGGGGTACGGGCCCCCGGCGGCATCCGACCGCTCCTCGAGCAGGCGTTCCCGCTTGGCGAGGCGGACCGCCTTCTGCTCGAAGACGTCCTCTTCGGTCGGTTCGGCGTCGTTCGCGGGCGCGTCGGTCATCGTGAAGGCTCCTCGGGGTCGCATCGAGTTTATCCGCGAGGCGCGGGACGTTTCCCCGCGCGGTGCAGCCCGCGAGGAGCGTCAGCGCAGCGAGATCTCCGCGTTGTCGATGAACCGGTGCCCACCCACGGTCGCGGCGATGAGCGCGATCGCGCGCCCGCGGTGGCCGTCGTCCACGGGCAGGAACGTCTCGGGGTCGACGACCGACAGGTACTCCAGGTGGATCCGCGCCTCGCCCATGAGCGAGGACTGCGCCGCCGCGATGCAGGAATCCACACCCAGATCGGCGTTGGATGCCGCCGCTTCCAGGGCCACGGGAAGCTTGGCGGCGGCTCGGCGATCGGCCTCGTCCAACAGACCCACGCGGCTCGAGACGGGCAGGCCGTCCTCGGCGCGCACGGTCGGGACGAGGATCGTGTCGATGCCGAAGTCGAGGTCGCGGATCATGCGGCGAACGAGGAAGGCCCGCTGCAGATCCCGCTCTCCGTAGACGGCGACGTCGGGCCGGATGAGGTGGAACAGCTTCGCTTCGACCGTGAGGACTCCGTCGAAGTAGAACGGGCGGGTCCGCCCCTCGTATCGGAGCCCCAGGTCGCCCGCCGACACCCGCGTGGTCGCCGTTCCCGCGGGCAGGAATTCCGCGGCGGTCGGCGCGAAGACCAGATCGATGCCCAGGTCGTCGAGAAGATCGGCGTCGGCGTCCGGCGTGCGCGGATAGGCCGCGGTCTCCTCGGCCGTCCGGAAGCGCAGCGGATTGACGAAGGTCGACACGACGACGACGTCCGCGCGCTCGCGGGCCGCGCGGATGAGGTCGACATGGCCGTCGTGCAGGGCCCCGAGCGTCGAGACGAGCGCGACGCGGGCCGCACCGCCCGGGCGGTCTGCGCTTCTGGCCTCGGCCAGTCGGGTGCGCAGATCCTCGATGGTGCGGATCATCCGTCGATCGTAGCGTCCGGCGGAGCGCCGTCCGCACCGACCGGCCCCGCTCCGTCGGCGAGCGCCTGGTCGACGCTCGACCGCACGAGCGCGGACAGGTACGCCCCCGCATTCTCCACACCCACCCCGGTGAGCAGCGCCGCGGACTGGCGGATGATCGAGCGCGAGAACTGCGTCGCCGTGGCCACCGCCTCGGCGTACGCGACGCGGTCCGCCTCGGCGACGACCACCGGCTCGCACCCCAGCTCGACGGCGAGCGCCTGGGCGATCGGCAGTACCGGCCCCGGTGCGGTCACGGCGGCATACGCCTGCGCGAGCTGGCGCAGATCGATCGACGATGCGCCCGTGAACACGATCGCCGGATGGATGGCGAGCGGGATCGCGCCGCGCTGCAGCGCCGGCGCGAGAACCTCGACGCCGTATCCGGGGTCGGTGTGCATCACGAGCTGCCCGGGCTGCCACGCGCCCAGATCGGCGAGCCCGGCGACGAGGCCGGGGAGTTGATCGTGCGGGACCGCGACGACCACGAGTTCGCTCCGACGGACGACCTCCTCGGGTGGCAGCACCGGCACACCCGGCAGGATCGCCTCGACACGGTCGTCATCGGATCCCGACGTGATCCCGGTCAGCGCGTGGCCCGCTCCCGCCAGCGCCGCCCCGATCACCGGACCCACGCGACCCGCACCGATGATGCCGACGCCGAGTCGACCGTCGCGACCCCCGCTCATCCGGCCCACCGGTGGCTGCGGTCGCCGGCCGCGGCGGCGACGGTCGCGCGGGCCGTCTCACCGAACAGGGTCAGCGCGGCGTCACGGTCGAGGGCTCCGACCGAGGTCCGCACCGTCCCCGCGATCACGTG
This sequence comes from Microbacterium proteolyticum, assembly GCF_029639405.1. Taxonomy (NCBI): domain Bacteria; kingdom Bacillati; phylum Actinomycetota; class Actinomycetes; order Micrococcales; family Microbacteriaceae; genus Microbacterium; species Microbacterium proteolyticum. Next base: position 1,555,502 of record NZ_CP121274.1, on the reverse strand, counting down.
CGCCGCCAAGGTGGCGGTACGCGTGGCGCGCGCCAGGGGACCCTGATGCAGGCCGATCGACTGCAGCCTCGCCAAGGGCACGATCGCGAGCGTGCGGCGCACCCACCCGCGACGGAGGAACAGCGCGTCCTCCGTCACCACCGCACCGTTGCGTCGCCAGGAAAGGGGTCGGAGCAGCCGCACGCGCCGCGGGGTGACGACGTACGGGTCATCGTCCTCCGGACCGAGGATGCCGTCACGGAACACGAAGCTCCACTCCTCCGCCGGCAGCGCCGGAGCGAGGATGCGCAGAACCCGCTCGATGTCGTCGCGTGTGCCGATGGGGAGCACCGCCGCGAAGGGGTCGGTGCTCGAGTCGGTCGAGCCCCGGCCGGTGAGCCGATTGACCGAGATGCTCCACCACCCGAACGGGCGCCACAGCAGCGGCTGGTGCACCTCGATCGCGTGCACGCGGCCCGGCGGGACCACCTCGCTGATCGTCGTGAACAGCCCGAACGTCAGCCGCACGCCGTCGGAGCTCGGAGCGATCGAATAGCGCAGACCGCGGGCGATCGAGCGCACGTAGTACGCCCCGAACGCGAGGAACGCCGGGACGATCGTGAACAGGAGCCACAGTGTCGAGAGCGAGGCCGCGACGATGATCGCGACGATCAGTGCCACCAGCATGAGCGTCGACCCGCTCAGCACGCGCGAGGCGACGAGTCGTCCGAACGGGATCCGAACGATGCTCTCGGGCTCGGCATCCGAGAAGTCCTCGCCGTCGACGATGCCCTGGATGCCGGCCGCCACCGCATCGGCGGCCTGCTGGACCGCCGAACCCGCCGGCGCAGCCGCGACTCCGCGCTCCGCGAGGCGTCGGCCCGAGGCCAGGCGGAGGATGTCGCCGCGGACCGTCTCGGCGGCCTTGGCGGACAGGTACTCCAGCTTGACGTTGGAGTCGAGCCCGGCACCGACCACCTCGAGCTTCGCCAACCCCAGGAGGCGCGCCACCATCGGACGCGTGAGGTTGACGCCCTGCACCCGATCGAGCGGGGCACGGCGATGGGTGCGGAAGAGGACGCCGGAACGCACCTCGACGTCGTCGTCGCTGATGCGGAAGGTGTGGAACCGCCAGGACAGGCGGAAGATCACGAGCAGCACGATGAGGACTGCGAGGGCACCGCCGCCGGCGATCAGGATGAGGTTGTTCGCGAGGATGAAGTCGACCGGGTCGGGCGGGATGACTCCCGGCGGCAGATCCGTCACGGCCGGGAGGAACAGCTCGAACAGCCTCTCGCGCAGGTTCGCCACGATCACGCCGATGATCACGAGGAGGAACAGCCCGCCCCGCAGGAGCGGTGTCAGCGGATGCAGGCGCTGCCACTCGCCGTCGCTCAGCGGCGATCGGACGAGGGCACGTGCCGCCGGGGAATCGGGACCCCGGCGGTCGGCATCGTGCGGGTCGGTCACAGCCCGGTCCGGCGGGTCTCGGCGACGTCGATGAGGGTGTCGCGCAGCTGTTCGGCCGCGCCCTGCGTCAGGCCCGGGATCGTGACTCCCGACGACGCGGCCGCCGTGACGAGCTTGAGCTGAGCGATCCCGAAGCCCCGGTCGAGAGGGCCGTGGGTGATGTCGACGAGCTGCATGCGTCCGTACGGGACGGCGACGACGCGCTGCCACAGGATCCCGCGGCGGAACACCAGGTCGTCACGCCGCAGCTGGTAGCCGAAGGACCGCGCCTGGCGGGGCGTGATGATCATGCCGATCGCCGTGACGAGGAGCACGACACCGACCGGGATCCACTGCCACATGAATCCGGAGACGGCCTGCGCGACGATCGCGGCGACGAGCACCAGGACGAAGACCGCACCCTGCGAGATCAGCTGCACCCGCACGTAGGCCCGAGCGAGCTGGTGCCACGTGCCGTCGCCGAGCGGCAGGCGGCCGGCGCCCCGCGGCTCGAGGATCCGGTCGTACGTGGCCTCGTCCAGGACGGGAGCCGGCGACTCAACGAACGGAGGGTCCGGCGTCGGGGTGCGCTCCGGAAGATCCGGGGTGTTCGTCATCGTCGTCCTTCCGGATGGTGCACAGCTGCTCGGCCACGAGGCCCGCGGCGACGAGGACGGCCCCGCACACGGCCGTCGCGATCACCGACCCCAACGAGCCTAGCGACGGAGTGAACGGGCGCGTGAAGACGAACGCCAGGAGCCCGAGAGCGAAACCCGTCGCGGCCGCCCCGACGAGCGAGGACGCCTTGGCGAGCATCGCGACCCGCAACGCGCGGAACGGGTCGATGCGCCGAGCGGTCCGCCCCCGGGAGGCGCGGAAGATCGGCACCGCCACCGCCACCACGATCGCGCCCAGGAGCACGAGGATCGTCGGCAGGCTCGCCGCCGGGACGAAGGTCGGACGTCCGGCCGCCGTCAGCGCCGCGTCGACGAGGAACCCGACCACCAGCCCCGCGAGTGCCGCCACGATGAGGATCGTCGCCCCGGTCCGCTTCACGATGCCTCCTCCCGCACGACGGCGAGCAGCGCGTCGACGCGGCCGCGGCCGGGGATCTCGGCATCCGGGTCGACGTCGAGCCAGGGAGCGAGCACGAACTCGCGCTCGTGCGCACGCGGGTGCGGGACCGTCAGGTGGGGCTCGTCGATGCGGGCGTCGCCGTAGGCGATGAGGTCGAGGTCGAGGGTCCGGTCGCCCCACTTCTCGCGACGCACGCGCCCGTGGTCCGCCTCGATGCGGTGCAGCTCGCGCAGCAGCGTCGCCGGCGCCAGCCGCGTCTGCAGCAGCGCGACGGCGTTCAGATAGCGCGGCGCGTCGGCGTCCTCTCCGGTGAGGGTCACGGCGACGGTCTCGATGGGCGCCGACACCCGGACGTCGGTCGTCAGAGGCAGGAAGCGCAGCTCGTCGACGGCCGCCGCGAGCGTCTCGGCGCGGGCACCGAGGTTCGCGCCGAGGGCGACGACGGCGGCGACCGGTTCGTCGGAGGGCGGGTCGCCGATGCCGTGGGCGAGACGGACGCTCACGCGCGTCCCCTCCGGATCGTCACCGAGACGTCCGCGAAGGGCACGGTGATCGGGGCCTGGGGTTTGTGGACGGTCACGGTGACCAGCATGACGCGCTCGTCGGCGAGGACGTCGTCGGCGATGCGTTGCGCGAGCGTCTCCAGCAGGTCGACGGCGTCGCCCTCGACGTGGGCCACGATGCGTTCGGCCAGTTCCCCGTAGTGCACCGTGTCCGCGACATCGTCCGACTCGGCCGCCGGTCGCAGCGAGAGCTGCAGCACCACGTCGACGACGAACTCCTGCCCCTCCCGCTTCTCCTCGGCGTAGACGCCGTGGAAGCCGAAGGCGCGCACCCCCGTCAGCGTGATCTCGTCGGCGAAGTCCATCAGGCCTCCCAGGCGCGGGCGACGGCGAGGGCGTCGCGAGTGGTCGGGACGTCGTGCACGCGCACGGCCCACGCGCCCGCGCGATCCGCGAGAGCACTGGTGACGGCCGTGGCGAGGTCTCGGCGGACGAGGTCGGCGTCGGCGCCGATCGTCTCGGCGAGGAACCGCTTCCGGCTCGCACCGACGAGCACGCGGCATCCGAGCCCCGCCACCCGCGGGAGCGCGCGCAGCACCTGCCAGTTCTGGTCGCCGCGCTTGCCGAACCCGATGCCCGGGTCGACGACGACACGGGAACGCGGGATGCCGGCGGCCTCGGCCGCGTCGACCCGCTCGTGGAGTTCCGCGAGCACCTCGGCCACCACGTCGCCGTACTCGGCGCGTGCGTACATCTCCGCCGACGGACCCCGCCAGTGTCCGAGCGCGATCTCGGCGCCCGATTCGGCGACGGCGGCGAGCATCTCGGGGTCGGCCAGCCCGCCCGACACGTCGTTGACCAGGCGCGCTCCCAGGGCGACGGCGGCACGCGCGGTCGTCGCGTTCATCGTGTCGACGCTCACGTACAGACCCTCGGATGCCAGCGCCTCGACGACGGGCAGCACCCGCTGCTGCTCGATCCGGGGCGCGACCCGCTCGGCTCCGGGCCGCGTCGACTCACCGCCGACGTCCAGGAGGTCGGCGCCCTGCGCGTGGAGCGCACGGGCGTGCGCGATCGCGACGTCGGGATCGAGGAACCGGCCGCCGTCGCTGAACGAGTCGGGGGTCACGTTGACGATCCCCATGACGAGCGTCATCCGCGACCTCGACCGATCAGCGCGATCAGCTCCGCACGGGCGACGGGGTCGGTGTACACCCCACGCGCGGCGATCGTGACGGTCGACGCGTCGGGCTGGCGTCCCCCGCGCATCGTGACGCATTCGTGCGTGGCATCCAGCACGACCAGCACGCCACGGGCGTCGAGCGACCCCGCGATCGTGTCGGCCACCTGCTCGCCGAGGCGCTCCTGCACCTGGGGTCGCGCGGCCAGGATGTCGATGACACGGGGCAGAGCACCGAGCCCGACGACCTCCTCGCCGGGGAGGTACGCGACGTGCGCATGCCCCCGGAACGGGAGCAGATGATGCTCGCACATCGAGCGGAACGCGATGTCGCGCAGCATCACCGCCCCCGAGGGAAGGGTGTCGGGCGCCGGCCCGCGGGTCACCGAGATGGTGTGCTGCAGCGGAGCACCGGCATCCTCGCCCACTCCCCCGAAGAACTCGCTCCACGAGTCGGCGACGCGGGCCGGGGTCTGCCGCAGGCCCGGGCGATCGGGATCCTCACCGATCGCTTCGAGCAGCTCGCGTACGAGCGCGGACACGCGCTCCCGGTCGACGGCCACGGCGCCTTAGGCGGTGGCCGGACGCGTCTGTCCGCTCGGCCGGCGCTGCGGCTGGGTCGCGGTCTGCGCGTCGGCCTCGGTGGACGCCGCGACCCCGGCGGGGGCCGAGCGACGCGGGACCTCGACGGGCGGCAGGCTCGACACCGGACGGTCGCCCGACGAAAGCCACTGCGGGCGCGGGGGCAGACGCTTGACGTCCTTGAAGATCTCGGCGAGCTCCAGGTGGTCGAGCGTCTCCTTCTCGAGCAGCGCGAGCGCGAGGCGGTCGAGCACCTCGCGGTTGTCGTTGATCACCTGGTAGGCCTCGTTGTGGGCCTGCTCGATGAGTCCGCGCACCTGCGCGTCGACGCGTTCGGCGATGCGCTCCGAGAAGTCGCGGCCGTGACCCATGTCGCGGCCCATGAACACCTCACCGGACGAGGAACCCAGCTTGACCGGGCCGACCTCGTTCGTCATGCCGTACTCGGTGACCATCTTGCGGGCGATGCTCGTCGCCTTCTCGATGTCGTTGGAGGCACCCGTGGTGGGGTCGTGGAACACGATCTCCTCCGCCACACGGCCGCCCATCGCGTAGGTCAGCTGGTCCTGCAGCTCGTTGCGGGTGACGGAGTACTTGTCATCCAGCGGCAGCACCATCGTGTAGCCGAGCGCCTTGCCGCGCGGGAGGATCGTGACCTTGGTGACGGGGTCGGTGTGGTTCATCGCCGCCGCCGCGAGCGCGTGTCCGCCCTCGTGGTAGGCCGTGATGAGCTTCTCCTTGTCCTTCATCACGCGCGTGCGCCGCTGCGGACCCGCGATGACGCGGTCGATCGCCTCGTCGAGCGCACGGTTGTCGATGAGCTGCGCGTTCGAGCGCGCGGTCAGCAGGGCGGCCTCGTTGAGCACGTTCGCGAGATCGGCGCCGGTGAAGCCGGGCGTCTTGCGTGCGACGACCTCGAGGTCGACGGAGTCCGAGAGCGGCTTGCCGCGACCGTGCACCTCGAGGATGCGCTGGCGGCCCTTCAGGTCGGGGGCGTCGACGCCGATCTGACGGTCGAAGCGGCCCGGGCGAAGCAGTGCGGGGTCGAGGATGTCGGGGCGGTTGGTGGCCGCGATCACGATCACGTTGACCTTGGGGTCGAAGCCGTCCATCTCGACGAGCATCTGGTTCAGGGTCTGCTCGCGCTCGTCGTGCCCGCCGCCCATGCCGGCGCCGCGGTGGCGACCGACGGCGTCGATCTCGTCGATGAAGATGATCGCGGGCGAGTTCTCCTTGGCCTGGTTGAACAGGTCGCGGACGCGGCTCGCACCGACGCCGACGAACATCTCGACGAAGTCCGAACCGGAGATCGAGTAGAACGGCACGCCCGCCTCCCCGGCGACCGCGCGGGCGAGCAGCGTCTTACCGGTTCCGGGAGGGCCGTACAGCAGCACGCCCTTGGGGATGCGCGCACCGACCTCCTCGAACTTCTTCGGGTCCTTCAGGAAGTCCTTGATCTCCTCGAGCTCCTCGATGGCTTCGTCGGAGCCGGCGACGTCCTGGAACGTCACGGTCGGGGTCTCCTTCGTCACGAGCTTCGCCCGCGACTTGCCGAACTGCATCACTTTGCTGCCGCCGCCCTGCGCGCTGGAGAGCAGCCACCAGAAGAGAAGGCCGAGCAGCACGAGCGGCAGCATCAGGGAGATGAATCCGTCGAGGAAGCCCGGACGCGGCACGACGTCGTTGAACCCGTCCGTGGGGGCGGCCGCGTCGATGGCCGTGGCCACCTCGGACGCGCGCGCGCTGCCGTAGTAGAACTGCACGGAGTCGGCGCCCTCGAAGGGCTGGGAGAGCTTCAGATCGACGCGCTGATCGGTGTCATTGGTCGTCGCCGAGGTGACCGTGGTCCCCTTGAGCAGCTGCAGACCCTCCTGGGTGGAGATCTGCTTGGCTCCGCTGAGGTTCGAGATCAGCGAGAAACCGATGACCAGAAGCAGACCGACCAGCAGAACGTAGATGATCGGATTGCGCGTGATCTTCTTGAAATCCATGGTGGGCGAGCCCAGCCCTTTCGTGATCCGCTTCGGAAAAAGCGGTGGGATCAGGGTAACGCCCGCCGGCTATGCCGGGACTGTGCGTTCGTCGTGGGCGTACCCCGTGCGACGGATGCCGCGCCGAGGCGCGCCCGGCATCCGGTCCGCGGTCAGGAGTAGACGTGCGGTGCGAGGACGGCGACGTCGCGGAGGTTCCGGTACTTCTCCGCGTAGTCGAGGCCGTAGCCGATGACGAAGTCGTTGGGGATGTCGAACCCGACGTAGCGGCAGTCGACCTCGACCTTCATCGCGTCGGGCTTGCGCAGGAGCGCCAGGACCTCGACGGACTCCGCGCCGCGCGAGGCGAAGTTCTCCAGCAGCCAGCTGAGGGTCAGACCCGAGTCGATGATGTCCTCGACGATCAGCACGTGCTTGCCGGTGATGTCGGTGTCGAGGTCCTTCCGGATCTGGACGACACCGCTCGAGCGGGTGCTCGCCCCGTACGACGACACCGCCATCCAGTCCATCGTGATGTGCCGGGGAAGGTGACGGGCGAAGTCGGCCATGACCATGACCGCGCCCTTGAGGACGCCGACGAGCACGACCTCTTTGCCGGCGTAGTCGGCGACGACCAGCTGCGCCAGTTCGGCGAGCTTCTCGTGGATCTGCTCCTCGGTGAGGAGGACTTCGCTGATGTCGTCGGGAATGTCGGCCGCGCGCATCCCTGAATCCTACGCGGGACGACTCAGGATGCCGCCCGCGCGACGATCTCGATCCGGCCTCCGACACGGCGGGCGAGGCATCCGGGCAGGTCGATCGGCCCCTGGCCGCGCCAATCGGTCGCCAGCCGCGCGACCTCGAGGGTCTGCGCCCGCGTGAGCGACACACCGAACTCGCTGTCGACGACGTAGCGCACGATCCGGTTGCGCAGCGCCGCGGGGTTGGCCGCCAGCGCCGCGACCGACACCGAGATGCCCGCTTCGGCGTGCTCGACGATGTCCTCGATGGTCTCGTCGATCATGTCCTGGAACGCCGCCGCGTCCTCGCGCAGCTGCTCCGCGGTGCGGGCGAGGGCCTCGGCGACACCGGGACCGAGTTCGCGCTCGAGCGTCGGCAGCACCGTCTCACGGACTCGCACGCGCGCGTACGCGGGGTCGAGGTTGTGCGGGTCGCGCCACGGGTCGAGGCCTTCCGCGACGCACGCCGCCGCGGTCGTCTCACGTCGGATGCCGAGGAGCGGGCGCAGCCACACCGGGCCCGTGGGATCCCTCCGCTCCGGCGACATCCCGGACAGGCTCGTGGCGCCGGAACCGCGGGCGAGACCCAGGAGCACCGTCTCGGCCTGGTCGTCGAGGGTGTGCCCCACCAGCACCGCGTCGGCTCCCGTCTCGGCGGCGGCGCCGGCGAGACCGGCGTACCGCGCGTCGCGCGCGGCGGCCTCCGGGCCGCTCCCGGGCCGCACGTCGACCGCCACGACACGGGCGGCGAGCCCGAGGCCACGGGCGAGGTCGGCGGCGCGGGAGGCGATCGCGGCGGACCCCTCCTGTAGGCGGTGATCGATGACGACGGCTTCCGCCCGGATGCCGAGCCGCGGCGCCTCGAACGCGGTGGCTGCCGCGAGCGCGAGGGAGTCGGCACCACCGGAGAGTGCCACGACGACGGCGCCGTCGCGCCCGTCGAGCGCGGCACGGACCGCTCGACGCACCTCGGCGACGGCGGGATCGAGTCCGGGTCGCCGTTCGTGCATGGCATCCACGCTATCCGTCGTGTCGCCGTGAGTACCGGAGCCGACGGCGGCGAGGGCGCCCCGACTAGGCTGGGCGCGGAATTCCACCGATCTAAGGAGCACACGTATGGGCGCGTACGACGCCGTCATCGAGATCCCGCGCGGCAGCCGCGTGAAGTACGAAGTCGACCACGGCACCGGCCGGGTCTTCCTCGACCGCATCCTGTACACGGTGTTCGGCTACCCGGCCAACTACGGCTTCTTCGAGAACACCCTCGGCGAAGACGGCGACCCGCTCGACGTGCTCGTGCTGCTCGACCGCGATCTCTACCCCGGCATCCTGGCGAAGGTGCGCCCCGTCGGCGTGCTGAAGATGAGCGACGAGGCCGGCGGTGACGACAAGGTCGTCGCGGTCCTCGCGAAGGATCCGCGCTGGGACCACATCCAGGACGTCGACGACATCGACGACTGGACGAAGAAGGAGATCTCGCACTTCTTCGAGCACTACAAGGACCTCGAGCCCAACAAGTGGGTCAAGGTCGACGAGTGGGCGGATGCCGCCGAGGCCGAGCGCCTGGTCGACGAGGCGTTCGCGCGCTTCGAGGAGCACGAGGGTCAGACCAAGACGCAGGGCGAGGGCGAGTCCCCGAGCACCCTCTGACCCCCCGGTCACGACGAAGCCCCCGGTCATCGACCGGGGGCTTTCGCGTTGGCTCAGACCCAGACGCCGCGATCGCGCAGCCACGGCGCGGGGTCGGTCGTCCCGCCCCACGGCGGGTAGACCTCGAAGTGGAGGTGGCATCCGAAGGAGTTGCCCGTCTGCCCGGTCGCGGCGATCTGCTGACCGGCGGACACGCGCTGGCCGTAGGAGACGTAGATGCCACCGGCGACGATGTGGGCGTACCCGGTGCCCGAGCCGTCGTCGTGCTGGATGCGGATGTAGTTGCCGTACCCGCTGTTCGGGCCGGCGTACGTGACGCGCCCGCTCGCCGCGGCGTAGATCGGCGACCAGCAGCTCGCACCGAAGTCGAGTCCGAGGTGCCAGGTGCTCGCGCAGTAGCTCGCCCCGCACTGCCCGGTGCGGGGTCCATAGCCCGACGTCGTTCCCGCCCAGGACGGTCGCGCCCAACCCGAGCTGACGACCTCTCCGCCGCCACCACCACCGCTGCTCCCGCCGCCGCCGCCGCTGCTGCCGCCTCCACCGCCGCTGTTGTTGTTGTTCGCAGCGGCCGCGGCCGCCGCAGCCGCGGCGGCCTCTCGGGCGGCACGGTCTCGCGCCTCGGCCTCTTCGCGGGCTTTGCGCTCACGCTCCTCGCGGGCCTTGCGCTCGGCCTCGACACCAGCCTGGTAGTCGGCGACCGTCTTTGCGGTCGTGTCCTGCAGGGCGGCGAGCTGCGCCTGCAGAACGACCTGATTCGCCTGCTGCTCGGCCAGAGCGGCCTGCGCGGCGGCGGCCGCCTGCTGCGCGGCGACCATCTTGTCTTCGGCGATCTTCTGCAGGCGGTCGCGCTCGGCCTTGGCGTCGTCGGCCTGGCCGCTGAGGTTCTTCGCGCTGTCACGGGCGGCGACCGCGGCCGCGTACACCGAACGGTTGCGGTCGAGCAGCTTGTCCATCGTGCCGAGCTTCGCGAGGAGATCGTCGGCGCTGGCTGCCGAGCCCGAGAAGAAGAGGTCGAGGGAGGTATCGTCGCCGCCGGAGCGGTAGAGCTGCGCGGCCACCTTGCCGGCCTTGGTCGCGGCATCCGTCGCCTTGGCGGCCTCGGCGTCGGCTTGCGAGCGCAGCTGCTGCGCGCGGTAGTCGGCGTCGAAGAAGGCCTGCTGCGCGGTGTAGTACTCGTCGGACCGGGCGACCACCTCGGCCTGCGTGCGCTCGACCTCGGACTGCAGGCCGGCGATCAGACCCTGGATGCGGGTGATCTCGGCGCCCTTGGCAGCTTCATTGGCTCGCGCGGCCTCGACATCGGCCCAGGACGGGTAGTCGGCGGCGAAGGCGGGGGACGACGAGATGAAGGAGGGCACCGTGGCGCCGATCGCGCCGAGGGCGACGGCGCCGAAGGCACCCAGTCGCAACGCTCCGCGGCGGTCGAGCGAGGGCCACAGACGTGCGCGCTCGCTGGGGCTGGGCGCGCAACCGCAGTCGTCCGCGCCTTCGGGGGGTTCAGGCGTCACGGGAATACCTCATCTCACCGGTTCGCAACTCGCACCACAGTAGCAACACGAATCACACGAACAACAGGGCGAGTTCCCGCTGCCGCGGCCCAGTCTGGCCCCTCGACACGCCGGGGACGAGGACCGCCACGCCCCCGATTGGCAATCTCGAGAATCATGAAGTAGGCTCGGTCGTCGGCAAGTGAGCACGGAATCGCAGGATTTCGGGGTTCATCCGGCCCCATCGTTTAGCGGCCTAGGACGCCGCCCTTTCACGGCGGTAGCACGGGTTCGAATCCCGTTGGGGTCACTCGCCGAACATAATTGAACAAGCATGGCCCTGTAGCGCAGTTGGTTAGCGTGCCGCCCTGTCACGGCGGAGGTCGCGGGTTCAAGTCCCGTCAGGGTCGCTCCACAGCGACGGGCCTTCTTTCGAGGAGGCCTTTCGTTTAGGAAGCGGCAGACATGCCGCTCGGCTCTGTAGCTCAGTTGGTAGAGCGTTCGACTGAAAATCGAAAGGTCACCGGATCGATGCCGGTCGGAGCCACACGGGTGACCGTTACAGTCACCCCAGGAACCCTCGCGTAGCTTCTACATCGCGGGGGTTTCGTCTTTTTCCGGCGCCCTCGCGCCACGTGCCCGCGCCCCGCGTCACCCGTCCGGGTGAGGCTCTCCCCACCGGGCGTTCGAACGGGCACGATGAACCGGTGAACGAATCGGTGCCGCTCGAGGTGGATGGCCGGCGCCGCACCCGACCCGGCCTCGTCCTCGCGACCGTCTGCGGCGCGCTCGCCCTCGTCTCCATCGACGTCACCGTGCTCCACGTGGTCGCCCCCACGATCGCGCGAGAGCTCCCCGCCACCGACGCCGAGCTGCTCTGGATCATCGACGCGTTCCCGTTCGTGATCGCGCCGCTCCTGCTGTCGGCGGGCGTCCTGAGCGACCGCTACGGCCGGCGGCTGTTCCTCGTCGTCGGGATGGCGCTGTTCGCGGCGGCCTCGGCCGCGGCGGCCTTCGCCCCCGGACCCGTCTGGCTCATCGCCGCCCGTGCCGCGATGGCGGTGGGGGCCGCCGGCATCCTGCCCCCGACGATGTCGCTGCTGCGCGTTGCCTACCCGGATCGGCAGAGGCGGGTCCGGGCGGTCGCGATCTGGTCGATGTCGTCGGCGGCCGCGGCGGCGGCGGGCCCGGTCATCGGCGGGGTCATCGTCGCGCACAGCTGGTGGGGCGGGGTGTTCCTCGTGAACGTGCCGCTCGCGGCGCTCGTGATCGCCACGGCGCTGCGGTGGGTGCCGGAATCGCGCTCGGATCGCCCCGGCAGCACCGACCTGGCCAGTCAGGGCCTCGCGATCGGAGCGGTGCTCGCGGCCGCCGTCGCGGCGAACAGTCTCGCCGAGCACCACGTCGAGGTGTTCATCGGGGGCACGGTGCTCTCGCTCGGCCTCGGGTGGGCGTTCGTCCGGCGGCAGTTCGGGCTGGGCCGCCGGGGTGAGCAGCCCACGCTGGACATGGCGCTCTTCCGCAACGCCGCGTTCTCGAGCGCGCTCATCGCGGTGGCGTTGGCGATGTTCGCGATCGTCGGCCTCGAGCTGCAGTTCGCGCGCTACCTCCAACTCGAGCGCGGCTTCGCTCCGCTGGATGCCGCGATCGCCCTCGTCCCGCTCGCTCTGGCCACGGTGGTCGGCGCGCTGCTGTCGCCGTGGGTGCTGCGACTCCTGCGGCACCGCGCGACGATCGCGTCGACGCTGACCGTCGCGGGGCTCGCGCTGGCCGGCCTCACGCTCGCGGGTGAGCCCGTGAACCTCGCGGTGTTCGCCGCCACGACGGCGCTGGCGGGGCTCGCCGTCGAGATCGCCGCGGTCAGCGCGAACGATCTCATCGTGTCGTCCGCGGGGGTGCACGAAGTCGGGGGCGCGGCCGCGCTGGAGGAGATCTCCTACGACCTCGGCGGCGGCTTCGGCACGGCCGTCCTCGGCGCCGTCGCCGTCTCCGCCCCCTCGATCGCGGGCGGCTTCCATGCCGCCGTCGCGACCTCCGCGGGGCTCCTCGTCGTGGCCGGCCTCGCGATGGTCTGGGCCCTTCGCCGCGTGTGAGACCTGCGTCATCCCTCCCGGGCGCGCAGGTCCTTCCGCAGGATCTTCCCCGACGCGGACTTGGGGATGGCGTCGATGAACTCCACCCGCCGCACCTTCTTGTGCGGCGCGACCTCCCCGGCGACGAACTCCATGACGTCCTCCGCTGTCAGCTCCGCACCCGGCGCGACGACCACGAACGCCTTCGGGATCTCCTGCTTGTCCTCGTCGAGGACGCCGATGACAGCGGCATCCTGGATTCTCGGATGCGACAGCAGCAGCGCCTCGAGCTCGGCGGGGGCGATCTGATAGCCCTTGTACTTGATGAGCTCCTTCAGTCGGTCCACGATCGTGAAGTACCCGTCGACGTGGTGCGTGGCGATGTCACCGGTGTGGAGCAAGCCGTCGGCGTCGATCGTGTCGGCGGTGGCATCCGGACGATTGAGGTAGCCGAGCATCACGTTCGGCCCGCGCACCCACAGCTCGCCGGGAGCGGTCAGTCCGTCGGCGCCGTGCTCCTCGATCTCGGCACCGGTCTCGGTGTCGACGAGCTTCGCCTCGACGTTGGGGATGAGCACGCCCACCGAGCTCACGGGCATGTCGTCGCGCTCCGGCGGGATCGCGTGCGACACCGGGCTGAGCTCACTCATCCCGTAACCCTGGAAGAACCGCGCGTGGATGCGACGACCGGCGGTCTCGGCCGTCTCGCCGTCCAGGGGCGCCGCGCCCGAGAACACGGTGTGGACGCTCGAGATGTCGAAGTCGTCGACGACGGGGTGCTTCGCGAGGGCCACCGCGATCGGCGGCGCGATGAAGAGAAAGGTGCAGCGGTGCGCCTGGATACACCGGAGGAAGGCGAGCAGATCGAACTTCGGCATCGTGACGAGGGTCGCGCGCTGCCGGAGAGCCAGGTTCAGCAGCACCGTCATCCCGTAGATGTGGAAGAACGGCAGCACCGCGAGGACGCGGTCGTCGCTCCCGAGCCGGATGCTCACGCGGCACTGATCCACGTTCGCCACGAGGTTCCGGTGCGAGAGCATCACCCCCTTCGGCACCCCCGTCGTCCCCGACGAGTACGGCAGCACGGCCACGTGCGTCTCGGGATCGAAGTCGACGGCGGGCGGGGTGCGCTGCTCGGCGAGCAGCGACCGCAGGTCGGGGTGGCCCGGAGCGCCGTCCAGCACGATCACACGGTCGTCGGGGATACCGGCCGCGGCGGCCGCTTCCGCAGCGGGTCCAAGCAGCGGCGACACGGTGACGAGCCAGGTGGCCCCGGCATCCGTCAGCTGCGTCTCGATCTCGTGCGCGGTGTAGAGGGAGTTGACCGTCGTCACGGCGGCGCCTAGACGAAGGATGCCGTGGAAGACCGTCGCGAACGCGGGGATGTTGGGGCACAGCAGCGCGACGACCGTGTCGGCGCCGACGCCCCGGTGGGCCAATGCGCCGGCGAACGCGTCGACCTGGGCCCGCAGGCGGCCGTAGGTCGTCTCGTCGCCCGACGCGGGGTCGATCAGTGCGACGCGGTCGAGGTCGTCCTCGTCGAGCGAGCCGAAGAGGTGGTCGTAGACGCTGTGCGACGGAACGTCGATGCGCGGGTAAGGGCTCTGGAACACGGGATCTCCTTCGATACCGACGCGGCGACGCCGCCGTGCGCTCATCCTGCCAAAGGCGGAACCCGGTGTCACGCGCCTTGATACGCAGGCTCAGGCGACTCTCAGCGCACGACGCCCCGGCGACCCGGGAGCGCCAGGGAGGCGGCCATCGCGGCCGCGCAGATCCCGATCACCACGACGAACGCCGCGTCGAATCCGACACGGGTCCCGGATGCCGTCGTCACCGCGGCGAGCACGAGAGCCGCCGTGGCCGTGCCGAAGGCGCCGCCGAGCTGCTGCGCCATGCGGGAGAAGGCGGAGGCGTGCGGCATCCGGTCGGGGGCCACGTCGAGGTACCCCGACGCCATGATGGGGACCAGCACGACTCCCAGCCCCAGGCCCCGGACGAACAGCACCACGGCCCACACCGCGAGCGCGAGCGTGCCGTCGTCGAGGGCGAAGGGCACGGTCATCACCGCGACCAGGGCGAAACCCGAGATCGCGACCGCACGCGGACCCCAGCGCGCGACCAGGCGTCCGGCACCGGCACGGGCGAGCAGCGAGCCGACGCCCTGCGGGATCAGCAGGAGAGCCGCCTCCAGCACCGACACCCCGCGATCGGCCTGGAGCGCGAGCGGGAGCAGGAAGGTCGCCGCGTAGAGGTTCGCGCCCAAGAACGCCATGGCGACGGTCGAAGCGCGCAGAGTCCGGACGCCGAGGAGGCGGAGGTCGACCAGCGGATCGCGCCGACCGAGGGTCCACGGTACGAACGCCACGAGCAGCACCAGCCCGACCACCGCCGGCAGCCACACGGCGACCTCCCCCGCACCGGTTCCGCCGGCAAGATTCGACAGCGCCAGCAGCACGCCGACGAGACCGGGGGCCAGGAGCAGGAGGCCGATGGCATCCAGAGTCGTCCGGGCACCCGACCGACCGCCCGGCAGCCACAGGACGGCGAGGACGAGACCGACCGCCCCCAGCGGCAGGTTGATGAGGAAGAGCCACCGCCAGTCCAGGGTGCTGAGGACGAGACCGCCGAGCACCGGGCCGATCACGGGGCCGAGCGAGATCGGCACGCTCATCACCGCCATGGTGCGCGCCATCGCCGCGCGCGGCGTGCGCTGCATCGGCAGTGTCTGCATGAGCGGGAGCAGGAGCCCCGCGCCCGCGCCCTGGAGAGCCCGGAACGCGATGAGCTCGCCGATGCCGCTCGCCGCCGCGCACAGGACGGATGCCGCGAGGAAGATCCCGGATGCCAGGATCCAGGCGTTCCGGTCCCCGAGGCGGGCCTGCACCCATCCGGCGACGGGGATGACCACGGCCAGTGCTAGCAGATAGACCGTCGACACCCACTGCAGCGTCGCGACATCGGCGCCGAGGTCTTCGCCGATCCGGTGCAGTCCGATCGCGACGATCGTGGTGTCCACGACGGGCATGATCCCGCCGACGATGAGTGCGATGACCAGCCGCCGGGTCGCACGTTCCTCCGTCACCCGACCATCCTCGCCTCGGGGACGGGCCGCTACGTCAGAGGAGAGCGGCGATCACCCCGCCGATCGCCCCGACGATCACGACGACCCACGCCGGCGCGCGGAACCTCGTCAGCAGCACGAAGCCGATGAGCGCGAGCACGAACGGCCCGGGGCCGGTGACCGCCGTGGTGAACACGGGGGTGTACAGCGCCGCCCCGAGGATGCCGACGACGGCCGCGTTCGCCCCCCGCATCGCCGCGCGGACGCGGGGGCGACCGCGCAACGCGTCCCAGAACGGCAGAACCCCGACGAGCACGAGGAAGCCGGGGAGGAAGATCGCCGCGAGAGCGACCGCCGCCCCCGCGACGCCCCCGGGCCCGACCGAGGAGACGGCTCCGAGGTAGGCGGCGAACGTGAACAGCGGCCCCGGGACGGCCTGGGCAGCGCCGTAGCCCGCCAGGAACACGTCGGGCGACACCCACCCGGTCTGCACGACCTCGGCCTGCAGCAGCGGGAGGACCACGTGGCCTCCGCCGAACACGAGCGCGCCGGATCGGAAGAAGGCGTCGGCGAGCGCGACGAGCCCCGATCCCGTGGTCGCCGCGAGGAGCGGGAGTCCGATGAGTGCGGCGGCGGCGACCACGAGGCTTCCGATCGCGACGGCACGGTGCACGCCGAACGAGGGCAGGGTCTCCCCCGGCTCCTCCGCAGCCTCGCGCAGCAGGACGAGACCCGCCACGACGCCGATCGCCAGCGCCCCCAGCTGTCCGACCGCGCCCGGGGCGAACAGAGCGAGCGCCGCGGCGACTACCGCGATCCCGGCGCGGGGAGCGTCGGGCGTGAGAGAGCGGGCCATCCCCCACACGGCCTGGGCGACGATCGCGACCGCGACGATCTTCAAGCCGTCGAGTATGCCGCCGCCCACCGGTCCGCCGAAGAGCGAGGCGCCCGCGGCGAACGCGACGAGCAGCACGGCGGACGGCAGGGTGAAGCCCAGGAACGCCACGATCGCGCCCCAGAACCCGGCGCGCTGCAGGCCCATCGCGAAGCCGACCTGGCTGGACGCGGGGCCCGGCAGGAACTGGCACAGCGCGACGAGGTCGGCGTACGCACGGTCGTCCATCCACCGCCGCCGGGTGACGAGATCGTCGCGGAAGTACCCGAGGTGCGCGATCGGTCCGCCGAACGACGTCACTCCTAGTCGCAGGAACGCGAGGAAGACCTCGGGAACTGTTCCGGCTCGTGTCATCCGTCGTTCCTAACGCGCCCGGGGAAACGGCGGGTGAATCCGCTCAGCGGAGCGGCCGGCGCAGGAGCGCGTCGACCAGGCGCAGCGTGCGGGTGGTGCGGTCCTGGTCGATGGAGACGTCGGCCCCGCGTACGGCGTCACGGAGGCGCTCGACCTCGCCGATCATCGGGTTCCCGGGGGCGGCGACGTCGCGGGTCTCGGGTTCTCCTCCGCGCGGCGTGAGGACCAGCCGTCGCGGCGCATCGATGGCGTCGATGGAGAGAGAGGCCTCCTCGCCCTGGATCTCGCTCGGCAGGGACGTGTCGGTGATCTTCGACCAGGCCACGTCGGCGAGGAATCCGTCGTACTCGGCGATCGCGCTGCCGAGCCCGTCCGTACCCGAGGCGATCCCCACGCGCGCTCCCACGATGTCGCGGGGATCGCCGAAGAGGAGCACGAGCGCGTGCAGGGGGTAGACGCCCAGATCGCGCAGGGCGCTGCCCCCGAGCGCGGGGTCGAAGATGTTCGTCGGCTCGCCGGCCAGCACGTGGTCGTACCGCGCGGAGCGCTTCTCGTACCGGAACGAGACCCGGCGGATCCGGCCGAGCCGCGGCAGGAGCTCCTGGATCGTTTGGATGCCGGGGTCGTAGGCCGTGCGCATCGCCTCGAGCAGCACGACCTCCCGTTCGCGGGCGAGCTCGACCAGCTCTTCCCACTCCTCCGCCGTGAGGGTCGCCGGCTTCTCGACGAGCACCGGGATGCCGGCATCCACCGCCGCCCGCACCTGCTCGGCGTGCACGGAGTTGGGGCTCGCGATGTACACGGCGTCGCTGTCACCGGCGTCGAGCAGCCCCGCGAGGCCGTCGGCGACGCCCGGCGCCCCGACCCGTTCGGCGAAATCCCGCCCCCGGGGGAGGTCGCGGGAGGCCACCCGTCCGAGCTCGACGCCGTCGACGGCGTGCACGGCCCGCGCCAGCTGCTCGGAGATGGAACTCGTGCCGACGATGCCGATGCGGATCATCCCCTCATCATCCCGTGTCCTCACCCGCGCGGGCGTCCGGGGATTGCGCAATCCGTCCCGCTAGGATCGCCCTGATCGTGGGGACGATCGTCGCAACCCGGGGGAAGATTCGATGGTCACGCGCGCGCAACGACGCCGCCTCACTTCGCGGCGGGTCCGCCTGCGCCGCACGATCGTCGCGGTCGTGGCCGTCGCCCTCATCGCGGGCGGCGTGTCCCTGTTCGCGGTGCTGCGCGGGTCGACCGGCCTGCCCGTGGCGGAGACCCCGCCGACGCCGAGCCCGACGTCCACTCCGACGCCCACCCCCACCCCGACGCCGCTCACGGCCGCGCAGCAGCTCCTGTCCACGGCCACCGACCCTCGCGCGTGCGCCGTGTCGTTCGCGGGCGAGGGCATCGCTCTCGACCCGCAACTGCAGACGCAGGACGTGCGCTTCGACCAGCTCCCGATCCCCCGGGCCGAGGGTCGCGTCTTCGCCGGCTGGTACGCCAGCGCCGCCGACGCGGCCGCCCTGACGCTCCCGGCGCGGGTGAACGGGGCCGACCTCGTCGCGTGCACCGGCCGCGAGAAGACGTTGTACGCCGCGTGGACGACGCCCGAGGCGAATACGGCGGAGGATGCCGGCATCCCGATCCTGATGTACCACCAGTTCACGCGGAATCCCGAGGGCGAGGACAACTGGCTGCGCGCGAACTACACCTACATCGGCGACTTCGACGCGCAGATGGCCTACATCCAGCAGTCCGGTTTCTACTTGCCGACGTGGGACGAGCTGAGCGCCTTCATCGACGGAGCCCTGTTCCTGCCGAAGCACTCGGTCATCATCACCGACGACGACGCCGACAGCACGTGGCTCGAACAGGCGGCCCCGGTCGTCGACGGGCGCAACCTGCTCACCACGTCGTTCGTCATCACCTCGGCACGCACCGAGGGGACGCCCAACCGCTTCGTCCTGCAGCGCTCGCACACGCACGACATGCACCGCGCCGGCGCGAACGGCAAGGGTCGCATGGTGAACGACGACGCCGACACCATCGCCGCCGATCTGGAGCAGTCCGCCGCGATCCTCGGCGCGAAGGAGGTCGTGGCCTACCCCTTCGGGCATTACGACGAGACGACCAAGGAAGGCGTCCGCCGTGCCGGATTCGAGCTCGGCCGCACCATCGAGCACGGGTACGTGCACGTCGGGACGGACAAGCTCGCGCTCCCCGTCATCCGGATGAACTACGGCATGACGGTGGACGATCTGAGGGATGCCATCGGCTGACGCGGCGCCTCGTGGCACCGCTCCCGGGGATGCACGCCCCGCTACCTCCCAGCTAAATGATCCACAATCCTCATTTGGGCACGCGTCGGCCGTTCTACGCTGTGTACTTCCGGCTTCACCGAAACGCGAGCATTCATGGACCTTTCCGTCATCGTTCCGACCTTCAACGAGGGTCCGAACGTCGCCGAACTTGTCCGTCGAACGACGGCTGCGGTTCCGGGTCGTTCGGTCGAGATCATCTTCGTGGACGATTCGACCGATGACACCCCGGATGTGATCCGTGCCGTGGCCGGTGAGGCTTCGGTTCCGGTGCGGTTGCTGCACCGCGACGAGCCCGTGGGGGGTCTCGGGGGTGCGGTGGTCGATGGCATCCGGGCCGCGCAGTCCGATTTCTGTGTCGTGATGGATGGTGACCTGCAGCACCCGCCGGAGGTCATCGCCGAGCTCCTCGCCCGTGCCGAGGTCGGCGACGCCGATGTCGTCGTGGCGTCCCGGTACATCGCGGGTGGGACGTCCGAGGGGCTGGCCAACGCGGTGCGCACGCTGGTCTCGCGGGGATCGACGATGCTGACCAAGGCGATGTTCCCGCGGAAGCTGCACAACTGCTCCGACCCGATGACGGGGTTCTTCCTCGTGGATCGTCGCGCGTTGGATGTCGAGGGGCTGCGCCCGCGCGGGTTCAAGATCCTTCTGGAGATCCTCGCCCGTAAGCAGATGCGGGTGGCCGAGGTGCCGTTCTCGTTCGCGGCTCGCTTCGCGGGGGAGTCGAAGGCGTCGTTCAGTCAGGGCCTGCGGTTCCTGACCCAGCTCACGATGCTGCGGTTCGGGCGGATGTCCGCGTTCGCGGTCGTGGGCGGGATCGGTGCGGTCGCGAACCTCCTCATCACGTGGGCGCTGACAGGCCTGGGGGTGCAGTACCTGATCGCGTCGGTCATCGCGAGCGTGCTCACCATCGTGGGCAACTTCCTCGCCCTGGAATACCTGGTGTTCGCCGACATGCGCGCCGAGTCCGGGCTGATGCGCCACCGGTTCCTGAAGTCGTTCACCTTCAACGGCATCGAAGCGCTCGTGCGGATCCCGCTGCTGTGGCTGCTGGTCAGCGCCGCGCACCTGCACGTCGTGATCGCCACCGCCCTCACGCTGATCGCGGCGTTCGTGGTCCGGTTCGTGTACCACGCGCTGGTCGTCTACGCCCCCAAGCGCAGCCGCCTCGCGCAGATGCCCCTCCCCGAGACCCTCGAAGACGAACTCGCCGCCTGACCCCACCCGCGACCAGGCAACCCCCGGTCGGCGTACGCTGGAAGCATGTCCGACGCATCCATCCGCATGTTCGGCGCCGACTGGTGCCGTGACTGCATCCGCACGAAGAAGCAGCTCGACGACCTCGGCGTCGCCTACGAGTACGTCGACCTCGTGGCCGACCCCTCGGCGGCCGACGTGGCCAAGGAGATCTCGGGCCGCACGAACATCCCCGTCGTGGTCTACCCCGACGCCTCGCACCACGTCGAGCCCACCAACGCCGACGTCGAGGCCAAGCTCCGCGAGCTGTCGCTGATCTGACCCCGCCCGATGCTCACCGCCGCGTGGCCGGTTCGCCGACACGCGACCGGTGAGACCGGAACGGCCCTTCCCGCGTTCGTCGACCACCACGTGCACGCGCACCTGGTCGATCTGCACGCGTTGCCGGCGCGCGGTATCGCCGGAGTCCTCGACCTCGGTGGCGACCCGGTCGCCCTCGCGCGGATCGCTCGGGGTCTTCCGCACGTCGCCTTCGCGGGTGCCTTCCTCACCGTCCCGGGCGGATACCCCGGCGGACGGTCCTGGGCACCGGACGCCATCGTGCACACCGTCTCGAACGGCTCGCCGCATCCCGGCCAGCCCGGCGGTGCCCGCACCGCCGTGGACGCGCAGGCCGACGCCGGCGCCTCGGTCGTCAAGGTGGCTCTGAACGCCGACGCGGGCCCGGTGCCGTCGGACGAGATCCTCGCCGCGATCCTCGTCGCCGCGCGGGAACGCGGCCTGCCGGTCGTCGCGCACGCGCAGGGCGCCGGCCAGGTCGAGCGGGCGATCGACCTCGGCGTCGAGGCCCTCGCCCACGCACCCTTCGACGGCGCGCCGTCCCGACGGCTGCTCGCGCGCGCCGCGGACAGCGGCCAGGTGTGGATCTCGACCCTCGACATCCACCGCGGCGACGCACGCACCCGAGCGGTGCACCACCTGCGCGCGTTCGCCGCGCGCGGCGGCCGCGTCCTCTACGGCACCGACCTCGGCAACGGCCCGCTCCCCCTCGGCGTCAACCGCCGCGAGCTCCTCGCGCTGCAGGACGCGGGCGTGCGCGGTGACGCCCTCGTGGCATCCCTCAGCGATCCCTGGCCCGCCCGCTCCGGCCCCGACGGCGTCCGCACGTTCGTCGCCGGACCCGCCCCCGCCGACCCCGACGACATCGCGACGTGGTTGTCGCACGCGATCGTCGTCCCGACCGAGGAGCTCAGCCGTGTCGACTGAACCGTTCGCCGCCGAGGCCGAAGCCCTGGACGCGGCCGATCCGCTGGCGGCGCACCGCGACGCCTTCGTCGGAGCCGAGACGTCCCTGGTCTACTTCGACGGCAACTCCCTCGGGAGGCCGCCGCGCGCCACCGCGAGGCGACTCGCCGATTTCGTGACGGCCGAGTGGGGCGGTCGCCTCATCCGAGGATGGGACGAATCGTGGATGGACCTGCCCTTCCGGATCGGCGACAGGCTCGGGCGCCTGACCCTCGGCGCGGCGGCGGGGCAGACGATCATCGGCGACTCCACGACGGTCCTGCTCTACAAGCTGCTGCGGGCCGCGCTCTCCGAGCGTTCGGCGAGCGACCCGGAACGCGTCGAGATCGTCGTCGGGCGGGACGACTTCCCCACCGACCGGTACCTCGTCGAGGGGATCGCAGCCGAGCGCGGCGCGCGGGTCGTGTGGATCGAGGTCGACACCGCCCGCGGGGTGGATGCCGACCTGCTCCGCGCCGCGGTCGGCCCGCGGACCGCCGTCGTCCTGCTCAGCCACGTCTCCTACCGCTCCGGGTATCTCGCGGATGCCGAGAATCTCACCCGCATCGCCCACGACGCCGGCGCGCTCGTGCTGTGGGACCTCTGCCATTCCGCGGGTTCCGTCCCCGTCGCGCTCGACGCGTGGGGCGTCGACCTCGCGGTCGGCTGCACCTACAAGTACCTGAACGGCGGCCCCGGAGCACCCGCCTTCGCCTACGTCGCGGCTCGGCATCAGGGGACGCTCACCCAGCCGATCCAGGGGTGGATGGGCGCGGCCGACGTCTTCGCGATGGGACCGGAATACCGCCCGGCGGACGGCATGCGGCGGTTCCTGTCGGGCACCCCGCCGGTCCTCGCGATGCTGGCGATGCAGGACACGCTGGATCTCATCGACGACGCCGGCATCGAGGCGATCCGCGCGAAATCCGTGGCCCTGACCGAGTTCGCATTGCGGGTGGGCGATGGCATCCTGAGCCCGCTCGGAGTGACGCTGGCCTCGCCGCGCGACCCCTCGGAACGCGGCGGGCACGTGACGCTGTCGCACCCGGCGATGCGGGCGGTCACGGCGCGACTGTGGCAGCAGGACGTCATCCCCGACTACCGCGACCCGCACGGACTGCGGATCGGACTGGCCCCGCTCTCGACGAGCTTCACCGAAACCCTCACGGGACTCATGGCCGTCGCCGAGGCGGTCCGCACCGAGAGCTGAGGCGTGACGTCGTCACCGACAAGGTGGCGGCGCTAGCCTCGGAGCGTGGTCGACCCCCTCCTCATCATCGTCGGCGGGATCGTGGTGATCTCCCTCGTCACCGTGATCGCGCCGCGATTCAACGTCGCCGGTCCCCTGGTCCTCATGGCCATCGGGCTCGGGGTGAGCCTGCTGCCGTTCGTGCCGGCGTTCGCCGTCCCGCCCGAGGTGATCCTCATCGGCGTGCTCCCCCCGCTGCTCTATTCGGCGGCCGTGCAGCTCCCGGCGATCGAGTTCCGCCGCGATTTCGCACCCATCGCCGGGCTGTCGGTGCTGCTGGTCGTGCTGAGCGCGCTCGGACTCGGCCTGTTCTTCTGGGCGGTCATCCCCGGCATGGGGCTCGCGCTCGGCGTGGCGTTGGGCGCGATCCTGAGCCCGACGGATGCCGTGGCCACCTCCATCGCCAAGCGCCTGGGCATCGCTCCGCGCGTGGTCACGCTGCTCGAGGGCGAGAGCCTGCTGAACGACGCGACCGCGCTCGTGCTCCTGCGCACGGCGGTGGCGGCCGTGGCATCCGGATTCGCGTTCGCCGACGCCGTCGCGAACTTCGCCTGGGGCGTGCTGCTGGCGCTCGCGCTGGGGGCGCTCGTCGGGTGGGGCAATCTGCGGATCCGTGAGCGGGTGACCAATCCGGCGGCCAACACGGCGCTGAGCTTCACCGTTCCGTTCATCGCGTACCTCCCGACCGAGCACCTCGGCGGCTCGGGACTCGTCGCCGCCGTGGTCGCGGGCATCGTCACGGGTCAGGGCGCCGCCCGGCGCTTCACCCCGGAGCAGCGTGTCAGCGACCGCGTCAACTGGCGCACCATCGAGCTCATCCTCGAGGGCGGCGTCTTCCTCGTCTTCGGCCTGGAGCTGAAGGACATCGTCGGCGCGAACCTCCGGGAGCACGAGGGGCTCTGGTACGGCACGTGGCTCGCGCTCTCGGCGCTCGGTATCGCCCTCGGCGTGCGAGCGCTGTACGTCGCCGGTCTGATCTGGCTGCAGGGTCGACGCAGCCGCGGGCACTCCCGGTACCGCGAGCGCGCCGAACGCATCGGGGAGCGGGTCGACCAGCTTCAAGAGGCCTATCGCTCCGACCCCGAGACGTTCGGCCGCCGCGGAACCGATCCCGAGCGCGCCGAACGCCGATTCTCGTGGATGCGCCGACGGCTCGCCCGCACCACGGCCGACCTCGACTACTACCGCGACAGCCCCCTCGGTTGGCGCCACGGCGTCATCGTCGTGTGGGCGGGGATGCGCGGCGTCGTCACCCTCGCCGCCGCGCAGACCCTGCCCAGCGAGGGCGTGTCGGACCGCCCGCTGCTCATCTTCGTCGCGTTCCTCGTGGCCCTGTTCAGCCTGCTGCTGCAGGGGCTGACGCTGACGGCCGTCGTCCGCGCGGTCGGACTGTCGGAGGGCGGCGGAGAAGGACCCACGCGCGAAGAACAGCACGCCCTGGATGCCGAGCTGCGACAGGCCGCGGTCGCCGCGGTCACGTCGGGTACCCTCGCCCGCCGCAACGGCGAGGCGTTCCCCGCGGATCTCATCGAGCAGGCCGGGGCGCGGCTGACCCGCCCGCCGGACGACGACGTCACCACGCGGGCGCGCGACCTGCTGGAGCTGCGACTCGCCTCGATCGACGCGATGCGCCAGGAGCTGAACCGCATCAGCCACGACGGGCGGTACAGCACCGCGGCGCTCCGTCATGCGCTGGCCGAACTCGACGCCGACCAGTTGAGCCTCGAGCTGCGCATCGACGGCGACGACTAGGCGTCCCGCCGTCCCGCCGTCCCGCCGAGACGGTCGCGGGACGAGACGGTCGCGAGCCGCGGCGTGCGGCACAATGGACGTGGAGGTGCCCATGAGCGATCCGATCCCGACGCCGACGTCATCGGCGGACGCCACGAGCGCCGCCGTCCCCGTCGCGCACACCGCAGCCGACTGCCCGCAGTGCTTCACCGAGATGCAGGGCGACGGCGCGTGGTGGCGGGCTCGTCCCGCCGGGTCGCGCCTGGTCGGACTCGTCGTCTCGCGCGACGGCCTTCCCTCCGTCGTGCAGCAGCGCGACGATCTGACCCGGTTCGGCGTGCCCATCGAGGGGTTCCGCCACCCGGCGCCCGAGACCCTCGAGGACTGGGCGGCCCGTCTCGATCGCTTCTTCGGCACCCTGACGCGCGGCGACGTCCTGGTCGTCACGACCCTCGAAGCCCTCGGGGTGTCGCGCGCCGACGCCTCGCGCGCCGTGGCCGAGCTGCGCCAGCGCGGGGTCATCGTGAAGGTGCTCGCCCACGGTGACCGCCACCTGCACACCGCGACGGTGACTCCCCCGGCCTGAGCGTCGCCGCCGGAGCGCCCCGTCCCGCGGCCCCCCCACCGTTCGAGGGCGTCGGTCAGGATCCGACGTAGCGCGCGAGGTGCTCGCCCGTGAGGGTGGACCGGCCGGCCACGAGGTCGGCGGGAACCCCCTCGAACACGATCGATCCGCCGTCACGTCCCGCGCCCGGGCCGATGTCGATGATCCAATCGGCGTGCGCCATGACCGCCTGGTGATGCTCGATCACGACGACGGTGTTGCCGGCATCCACGAGGGAATCCAGGAGGGCCAGCAGGGTGTCGACGTCGGCGAGGTGCAGGCCCGTCGTCGGTTCGTCGAGCACGTACACGGCCCCCTTCTTGGCCATCGAGATCGCCAGCTTCAGGCGCTGGCGCTCACCGCCGGACAGGGTGTTGAGCGACTGTCCGAGCGTGATGTACCCGAGGCCCACGTCGACCAGCCGACCCAGCACCGCGACCGCGGGCCCCGTCGTGAGGAACGCGGACGCCTCGGCGATCGACATCTGCAGCACCTCGGCGATGTTCCTGCCGTCGAGGGTGTACTCGAGCACCTCGTCCGCGAAGCCCGTGCCCCCGCAGAGTTCGCAGGCCGTCTCGACCGTGGACTGGAAGCCGAGTTGCGTGACGATCACGCCCAGCCCGTTGCACGCGGGACACGCACCCTCGGAGTTCGCGCTGAACAGCGCTGGCTTGACGCCGTTCGCCTTCGCGAAGGCCGTGCGCACGGCATCGAGGATGCCGGTGTAGGTCGCGGGGCTGCTTCGCCGGGATCCCTTGATGGGCGACTGGTCGACGACGACGACGTCGTCGAAGGCCGGAAGGTTGCCGTGGATGAGAGACGACTTGCCCGAACCGGCGACCCCGGTCACGACGGTCAGGATGCCGAGCGGGACGTCGACGTCGACGTTCTTGAGGTTGTGCTGGGTCGCCCCGCGGATCGGCAGCGCGCCGGTGCGCTCCCGGACCGAAGGCCTCAGTCGCGCGCGGTGATCGAGGAAGCGGCCGGTCAGCGTGTCGGAACCGCGCAGTCCGGCGACATCGCCCTCGTACTGGATCGTCCCGCCGTCGCGACCGGCGCGGGGCCCGAGGTCGACGACATGGTCGGCGATCTCGATGACCTCGGGCTTGTGCTCGACGACGAGCACGGTGTTGCCCTTGTCGCGCAGCTGGCGCAGGGTGTCGTTCATCCGCTGGATGTCGTGCGGGTGCAGGCCCGCGGTCGGCTCGTCGAACACGTACGTGATGTCGGTCAGGCTCGAGCCGAGGTGACGGATCATCTTCGTGCGCTGCGCCTCGCCCCCCGAGAGCGTGCCGCTGGCGCGGTCGAGGGAGAGGTATCCGAGCCCGATGTGGACGAAGGCGTCGAGCGTGTCGCGGAGTCCGTCCACGATGGGCGCGACGGACGGGTCGTCGATGGTGCGCACCCAGGCGGCGAGGTCGGTGATCTGCATCGCCGCGGCATCCGCGATGTTGATCCCGTCGATGCGCGACGAGCGGGCGCCCTCGTTGAGGCGCGTCCCGTCGCATGCCGGGCACGGCACGAAGGTCACCGCTCGGTCGACGAAGGCGCGGATGTGCGGCTGCAGCCCGTCGCGGTCCTTCTGCAGCATGCTCTTCGTGATCTTCGGGACGAGACCCTCGTAGGTCATGTTCGAGCTGGCGATCCGCACCTTCCGCTGCTCGCCGTAGAGGAAGGTCTGCCGCTGCTCCGGGGTGAAGTCGCGCACGGGGGTGTCACCGTCGAAGAAGCCCGCCTCGGCGAAGATCCGCACCATCCAGCCGTCGGCGGTGTAGCCGGGCACGAGGATCGCGCCGTCGTTGAGCGAGAGCGACTCGTCGACGAGCTGCGAGACGTCGATGTCGCTCACCTGCCCGAGTCCCTCGCAGTCCGGACACATGCCGCCGGTGATCTCGAACGACCGCCGCTCCCTCTGCCCCTTGCGGGCTCCGGTCGCGATCGTTACTGCTCCCGCGCCGGAGAGGGACGGGACGTTGAAGGAGAACGCCTGCGACGACCCGACGTGGGGCTGCCCGAGCCGGCTGAAGAGCACGCGCAGCATCGCGTGCACGTCGGTCGCCGTGCCGACGGTCGAGCGGGAATTGGGCGCCATGCGCTCCTGGTCGACGCGGATCGTCGCGCTGAGGTTCTCGAGCGCATCGACCTCGGGCCGCGCGGGCTGCCCCATGAACTGCTGGACGAACGTCGGGTAGGTGTCGTTGATCAACCGCTGCGACTCGGCGGCGATCGTGCCGAACACCAGCGACGACTTGCCCGAACCGCTCACGCCCGTGAACACCGTCAGGCGCCGCTTCGGCACATCGACGTCGATGTTCTTCAGGTTGTTCTCGCGCGCACCGCGCACGCGGATGACGCCGTGAGCGTCGGCGGGGGCATCGGGCATGGCGGCCTCCTCGGCTGGGTCGCCCCTCAGTGTGCCCGAGGCCTCCGACATGCGCGACCGCGCCCGCGCCCCAAGAACGACGTCGCCCCCGCGGACGGATCCGCGGGGGCGACGAGAAGAGCGGGTCAGCCCTGGGCGCGACGGTTGGTGCGGGCGCTGCGCCCGACGACCATGCCCGTCGTGGGGGCGCCGGATGCCGACCGCCCGGCGCTCTGCGGACGACCGGCGTTGCCACCCGTGCGGGCGTTGCCGCCGGCACCCTGGCCGCGGCCGGCACCCGAACGCTGGCCCTGACGAGCGGGCTGCGCCGCGTCGGCCGCGGGGGCCGCCTGACCCGCACCGCGACCGCGACGACGACGGCCCTCGCCCGGGGCGGACACGCGGGGAGCGGCGTCCGAGGACCCCTGACCGCGGGCCGCGCGCTTGCGCTGGGCGTTGGCGCCCTGCGAACGTCCGCCGCCCTGGGGCTGCGCGACGATCGGCTCGGGCTTGACGTACGGCGCGACCTCGCCGACGAGCGCGACGACCTCGGGCGAGGCCGAGGTGACCGGCTGCGGGGTGACGTCGATCTTGGCCTTGCGCAGGATGTCGAGGGTGTCGCGACGCTGCTCGGGCAGCATGAT
This sequence comes from Microbacterium proteolyticum, assembly GCF_029639405.1. Taxonomy (NCBI): domain Bacteria; kingdom Bacillati; phylum Actinomycetota; class Actinomycetes; order Micrococcales; family Microbacteriaceae; genus Microbacterium; species Microbacterium proteolyticum. Next base: position 1,527,120 of record NZ_CP121274.1, on the reverse strand, counting down.
CGTCACGACGTCGCCGGCCGAACCGGCGCGGGCGGTGCGACCGGAGCGGTGCAGGTACGCCTTGTGCTCGACGGGCGGGTCGACGTGGACGACGAGCTCGACGCCGTCGACGTGCACACCGCGAGCGGCGACGTCGGTCGCGACGAGGACCTTCGCCCGGCCTTCGCCGAAGGCCGCGAGGTTGCGGTCGCGGGCGGGCTGCGACAGGTTGCCGTGCAGGTCCACCGTCGGGATGCCGGCGGCGGTGAGCGCCTTCGCGAGCTTCTTGGCCTGGTGCTTGGTGCGCATGAAGAGGATGCGGCGAGCCGTGCCGGAGGCGAGGGTCTCGACGAGCTTCTTCTTGGCATCCGCGTCGGCCGGGACGAACACGTGGTGGGTCATCGCGGCGACGTGCGAGTGGGCCTCGTCGACGGAGTGCAGGACCTCGTTGCGGAGGAAGCGCTTGACGAGCTTGTCCACGCCGTTGTCGAGAGTCGCCGAGAACAGCAGGCGCTGGCCGTCGGCGGGCGTGCGCGCCAGCAGACGCGTGACGCCGGGGAGGAAGCCGAGGTCGGCCATGTGGTCGGCCTCGTCGAGGACGGTGATCTCGACGTCGCCGAGGTCGGCGAAGCCCTGCCCGATGAGGTCTTCGAGGCGGCCGGGGCACGCGACGAGGATGTCGACACCGGCGCGCAGGGCGTCGACCTGACGCTTCTGGTTCACGCCGCCGTAGACGGTGGTGGTGACGAGGTCGTAGGCCGCGGCGAGGGGCTTGATGACCTCGTCGATCTGGTTGGCGAGCTCACGGGTGGGGGCGAGCACGAGAGCGCGGGGCTTGCGACCGCGGCGGCGGTCGCTCTTCGCGGCCAGACGCGCCACGAGGGGCAGGGAGAACGCGAGGGTCTTGCCGGAGCCGGTCTTGCCGCGGCCGAGCACGTCGCGCCCGGCGAGGGTGTCGGGCAGGGTGTCGGCCTGGATCGGGAAGGGCTCGTTCTTGCCCTGCTCGGCGAGCACGGCGATGAGCGGCGCGGGCACGCCGAGGTCGGTGAAGTTCTGGGACGTCATGAAGTCTCCTGCCGGCGCGCACGCACGCACGGCGGTTCGGGATGCCGCGATGCTGCGGCTGCAATGGGCGAAGGCGCCGGGTGGCGCATCCGTTCGCCGTGAAGGTCAAAGGCCCGCGGGAAGGGGGCCGGTGCGTTCGACGACGCTGGGAGCGAGAGCTCCGGGATCCAGTCTAGCGGGTGCGGTCAAGCCGCCGCTCGCCAGCAGCCCGCGACGTGATCGTCGACCATTCCCGAGGACTGCATCAACGCGTACATGGTGGTGGGTCCGACGAAGCGGAACCCGCGGCGCCGCAGCTCTTTGCTCATCGCCTCGGACTCAGGCGTCACGGCTGGAACCTCGGCGAACGATGACGGAGGCGTGTGCGCGGCGGGAGCGAACGACCACAGCAGGGCGTCGAGCTCGCCGGTGTCCATGCCCGCGACGAGGGCGGCGTTGCCGATCACGGCCTCGATCTTGCCGCGGTGGCGGATGATCCCGGCATCCTGAAGCAGGCGATCGACGTCGTCGGGCCCGAACGCGGCGACGATCGACGGCTCGAACCCGTGGAACACCTCGCGGAAGCGCGGCCGCTTGCGCAGGATCGTGATCCACGACAGACCCGCCTGGAAGCCCTCGAGGCTCATCTTCTCGAACAGCGGCCGGTCGCCCCGCAACTCGGTGCCCCACTCCTCGTCGTGGTAGCGCCGGTACTCGGTGTCGTCGCCGGCCCACGCGCACCGGGCGACGCCGTCGGCGTCGATGATGAGGTCGCTCATGCTCTCAGCGTAGGCCGGGGGTCGGACACGGGCCGGGCGCAAGCCCTGGCCCCGCGGTCAGCTGACCGCTACCTTCCCGGGCATGCACACCGTTCCCCTCGGTCCCCGCCGGACACGCGTTTCGCTCGTCCTCGGCCTGGTCCTTGCGCTCGTCATGATCGTGATCGGCATCGTCACCATCGGCGTGAACGGACCGCTCTGGTTCGCGATCGTCCTGCTCGTCGCGGGCGCGCTCATCGCCGCGCTCGCCCTCGTGCGACTGGTGCTGCTGCGCCGCAGCTGACACGACGGAGGGCGGCGGTCCTCGCGACCACCGCCCTCCGTCCGTGCGCCTACTTGCCGGGCTTCTTCTCCGGCACCGGGGCGTTGCCCGAGGCACGCAGCGCCGCGTAGTACGACGCCGCCTCGTTCTGCCGGTCGTCCTCGACGCCCGTGGCGATCGAGGCGCGGATGTGCTCGGGGCCGTAACCGAACGCGTCCACGAGGTCCTGCGCGTGCGGTCGCAGTCGGACGCAGAGCCGGTCGATGTAGCTCGACACCGCCGCCGCGCGCTGCGTCGAGAGGCGGCCGTTGATCAGGTACCAGGCCAGGTGCTTCTCGATGAGCTGCAGGCCGAAGAGGTCGCGCAGCCACGTCAGCACCTGGCGGGAGCCGTCGTCGCCGAGACGGTTGACGGCGTCGGTGAACGCCTCCCACTGCAGGAGCTCACCGTGGGCCCGGGCGGCTTCGATCAGCTCGGCCTGGTTCTCGTTGAAGAGTGCCGCCGCCTCCTCGCGGGAGAGCTTGGATGCCGGGCGCAGCCGCCCCGCGATGTCGGCCACCATCTGCTGCACGCGGTCGGCGAGTAGCTCGTGCTGCTGCTGAGCGCGGAGTCCCTTCTCCACCGAGCGGGCCGTCGAGCCGCGGTCGGTCACGGCCTGACCCAGCTGACGCAGACCCGCACCGTGGAAGAGCTTGCCCGCGGTCTGCCCCACCGCGAACGCGGCGAGGGCCTTGGCATCCTTGCCCTTGAACTGACGGGCGTAGTCGGCGAGCAGGCGCTTGCCGACGAGCTGCAGGAGGACGTTGTTGTCGCCCTCGAAAGTGACGTAGATGTCGAGGTCGGCGCGGAGCCCCACGAGACGGTTCTCGAAGAGGAAGCCCTGACCGCCGCACGCTTCGCGCGACTCCTGCAGGGTGTCCAGCGCGTGCCACGTCGACAGGGGCTTCAGCGCGGCGGCGAGCGTCTCGAGGTCTTCGCGATCGGCATCCGTGTCGAGGCGTCCGCTGAAGACGCCGTCGAACTTCTGAAGGAACTCGTCGTGCGCGAAGATCTGCGCGTACGTCGTCGCCAGGCGCGGCAGGAGGCGGCGCTGGTGCTTGCCGTAGTCGAGCAGGGTGACCTCGGGCGTCCCGCTGCCCGAATCGAACTGTCGACGCTGGTTGCCGTAGGTGATCGCGATCGTGAGGCCGATCGCGGACGCCCACGCGGCCGCACCGTCGAGCGAGACGCGTCCCTGGACGAGGGTGCCGAGCATCGTGAAGAAGCGACGACCGGGGCTGGCGATGTCGCTCGAGTAGCTGCCGTCGGCGGCGACGTCGCCGTAGCGGTTCAACAGGTTCTCACGGGGGACGCGCACGTGGTCGAAGTGGAGGCGTCCGTTGTCGATGCCGTTGAGGCCACCCTTGAGGCCGTCGTCCTCGCCGCCGATGCCGGGGAGGAAGGCCCCCTCGTCATCGCGGAGCGGAACGTAGAAGCAGTGCACGCCGTGGTTCACGCCGTTGGTGATGAGCTGGGCGAACACGGTCGCGGCCTTGCCGTGCAAGGCGGCGTTACCGAGGTAGTCCTTCCACGCACCGCGGAACGGCGTGTGGATGACGAACTCCTCGGTGTCGGCGTCGTAGGTGGCCGTCGTGCCGATGGCGGCGACGTCGGATCCGTGGCCGGTCTCGGTCATCGCGAAGGCCCCGGGGATGTCGAGGCTCATGATGCCGGGCAGCCACTTCTCGTGGTGCTTCTGGGTTCCGAGCTGCAGCACGGCCGAGCCGAACAGGCCCCACTGCACGCCCGACTTGATCTGCAGGCTGGGGTCGGCGGCCACCAGCTCCTCGAACCCGGCGATGTTCGCGCCGTTGTTCTCCTCGCCCCCGAACCGCTTCGGGAACGCGCGGTGCACGGCCTTGCGCGCGACGAGCTCGTGCAGCTGGCCGAGGGTCCGCTCGCGGTGCGCGTCCATGGCGAGGCTGTCGTCGCGCCAGAAGATCGGATCCTTCAGCATCGCGCGCGCCTCCCGGCGCGTGTCCGCCCACGTTCCGAGCAGGAGGTCGGTGACCTGCTCGATGTCGATGCGGTTCTCGGCGGCCTCGGCGGCGGAATGCGCGGCTGTCGGCGCACCCCCGACGGGGGTACGCGTGCTTGTGGCGGGCGTGGTGGGACGGACGGCGGCGTCGGTCATTTCGGCACCTTTCGACGTTGCAAAGGGATGCCTCCACGGTAGGAGTCCCACAACAGCCGATCAAACATTGTGTGAGGTGGCCACAATGCGCTCGCGCGACGCCGGGTCGGTTGGTTGTGGGGCGTCAACATCCTGGGAGCGTGCCGAGCGCGTCAGTGCTGGGCGACGACCGCGAGGATGCCGTCGCCGTAGGCCTCCCGCTTCTTGGCGCCGATGCCGGTGATGCCGTCGAGGTCGCCCATCGACGACGGCCGCGCGGCCGCGATCGCGCGGAGCGTCGCATCACCGAACACGATGTATGCCGGCACGCCCTGCTCGCGCGCCTGCTCGGCGCGCCACGCGCGCAGCGCCTCGAACAGATCGCGGTCGCCGGCAGCGACGTCGTCGGCACTGGACTTGCGCGGGCGCGATCCGCCACCCCCACCGGCGCGACCGAGGGCATCGCGGCGCAGAGGTACCGGCGTCTCTCCGCGCAGCACGCCACCCGACGCCTCGCTGAGCGCGAGGGTGCCGTAGTCACCCTGGGCGACGATGATGCCGCGCGCGAGGAGCTGACGGATGACACTGCGCCAGTCCTGATCGGACAGGTCGGCGCCGAGCCCGTACGTGGAGAGGCGATCGTGGCCCTGCTGAGCGATGCGCTCGGTCTTGGCGCCGCGCAGGATGTCGATCAGGTGGCCGGCGCCGAAGGCCTGCCCGCGCTCGCGCTGCAACCGGACGATCGTGGACAGCAGCTTTTGCGCCGCCACCAGGCCGTCCCACGTGTCGGGCGGCGTCAGGCACGTGTCGCAGTTGCCGCACGGCTCGGACGGTTCACCGAAGTACGACAGCAGGTTCTGGCGGCGGCATCCGACCGTCTCGCACAGGGCGAGCATGGCGTCGAGGTGCTGGCCGAGACGCATCTTGTAGGAACGGTCGCCGGGAGACTGGTCGATCATGCGGCGCTGCTGCACGACGTCGCCGAGGCCGTACGCCATCCACACCACCGAGGGATCGCCGTCGCGGCCCGCGCGACCCGTCTCCTGGTAGTAGCCCTCGACCGACTTGGGCAGGTCGATGTGGGCGACGAAGCGGACATCGGGCTTGTCGATGCCCATGCCGAAGGCGATCGTGGCGACCATGATCACCCCGTCGTCGCGGAGGAAGCGCGACTGGTTCGCCGCGCGCACCGAGGCGTCGAGGCCCGCGTGGTACGGCAGGGCGTCGAGGCCCTGCGCGGCGAGGTACGCCGCGGTCTGCTCGACGCTCTTGCGGCTCAGGGCATACACGATGCCCGCCGACCCCTCGGGCTGGGAGCGGATGAACGACACGAGCTGGCGGCGGGGGTCGACCTTCGCGTCGACGCGGTACTGAATGTTGGGCCGGTCGAAGCTCGCGACGAACGTGCGGGCGTCGCGGAGGCGCAGGCGCTCGACGATCTCGCGGGCGGTCTCGGGGGTGGCGGTCGCCGTGAGAGCCATGCGCGGGACACCGGGGAACCGCTCGGCGAGGTCACCCAGGGCGAGGTAGTCCGGCCGGAAGTCGTGGCCCCACTGCGACACGCAATGGGCCTCGTCGATCGCGATGACGCTCAGTCGACCGCGCGAGAGCAATCCGAGCGTCTGGGCTCCGTTCAGTCGCTCCGGAGCGACGTAGAGGAGATCGAGGTCGCCAGCGAGATACGCCTGCTCGACCGCCTGCCGCTCGGCCGGGGCCTGCGTCGAGTTCAGGTACGCCGCCCGCACGCCGTTGGCGACGAGGGCGTCGACCTGGTCGTGCATGAGCGCGATGAGCGGGCTCACCACCAGACCCGTGCCCGGACGCACCAGGGCCGGCACCTGGTACGTGACGCTCTTGCCGCCGCCGGTCGGCATAAGCACGACGGCGTCGCCGCCGTCGATGACCTGCTGGACGATGTCGGCCTGATCGCCGCGGAAGGCGTCGTAGCCGTAGACCTCGTGCAGCACCTCGCGCGGATCGCGCCCGGTGAAATCGCGCACGTCGGGCAGTTGGCGAGCGGTTCCGGTCACCACCGCGGCTCGCGCGAACCGGGAGGTCGTGGCATCCATCGGCGGGGGCGGAGCGTCGGGGTCGTCGGGCGGGGCGAACAGATCGGGATCCCAGTCCGCCGCCGCGTACGGATCGTCGTATCCGTCGAACGCCTCGGGAGGCGCATCGGCGTACGGCTCGGGGGCGGCGCCGGGGAAAGTCACTCCACCACGGTAACCCCGGGCACGGACACGCATCCGGCGAGCGCTCTGTTCGGGGGAGGAATCGTGAGGAATCGGGGGTGTGGAGGATCACTGCAACGCGCGGGTCAGCGGCGTCGGCGGGAGGTCGGATGCCTCGAGCTCGACACGTCGCGCGGAGCAGCCGACGCAGCGGACGTACCGCACCCGCCCTTCGCTCGTCGCGTGCACCGAGTCGGTGATCCACGCGTGTTCGTGGACGGGGGCGACGGGCGGGGCGAGGGTGTCGACGGCGGTCATGAGGCCAGCGTGCTGTAATGCAGTTATGCATCTCAACCCTTACGGGGAGTACGCCGTGCTGCTCGCGGCGTCGCTCGCGAACGACTGGCCCGCCGACCGCGCGGGCATCGAGGAGCGCACGCGCGAGCTCGGCATGACGATGGCGTTCCCGGTGGCATCCGACGACCACCCGCGCACGCGCGACGTGATCGACCGGTGGCTGCGGGTCGTCGATGAGCCCGACCCCGCGGCGCGCGCGGCGCTGCTCAACCTCGAGATGGCCGGGGCGGCGGCGTATCCGCGGCTCACCGACCACGACGGCGAGGGCTGGCACCTCCACTACCGCGACACCGACGACTCGCTCCCCCGAGTGCTGGCGGCGGTGATCTCGGTGGGCACCGCGCTGCACCTCGTCACCCGCGGCACCCACCGCCTGGGCCGATGCGGCGCCGCCCCCTGCGACCGCGTCGTCGTCGACGTCACCCGCAACGGCCGTCAGCGCTACTGCTCGGTGCGCTGCGCGAACCGCGCCGCCGTGCGCCGGCACCGCGCGCGCGGCTGAACCACCAACCCCGAACCACGAACGCCCACCGGCGCTTGCACAGCGTGCCGCGCGGCACCGGGGATGGCGGAACAGGGCTCGCCCTGCGAACGTTGAGGGCAGTACCGACGACCGGAGGCGACATGACCGACGCAGTGACCGTGACCCGCAACGACGAGGCGCGCCGATACGAAGTGCACGTGGACGGCGAACTGGGCGGGGTGCTGCAGTTCCGTCCGGCCGGTGAGGGACGCGTGGTCCTCCCCCACACCGAGATCGACTCCTCGTTCAAGGGCAAGGGCCTGGGTTCGACGCTCGCCAGCGAAGCGCTGGCGGATCTCGCCCGTCGCGGCGACACGATCGTGCCCACGTGCCCGTTCGTCGCGCACTACCTTCGCGAGCACGACGTCCCCGGCCTCGTCATCGAGTGGCCCCGCGAGGAAGACGCGGCCGACTCGGCGGATCCCGGCGAGCCGGCATGACCCGACTCGACGTCGCGCCACCGGCATCCGAGGGCCCGGTCGACTGCGACGGACCGCGCGCCCTCGTGGTCGAGGCCCGGGAGGTCCCGCTCGGGGGCGTCCGCAACATGGAGGTGCACCGCACCCTTCCGCATCGTGCGCTGCCGATGGTGGGGGCGTGGTGCTTCCTCGACCGGTTCGGACCGCAGGAGACCCTGATGCGGGTCGAGCCGCACCCCCACATCGGCCTCCAGACCGTGACCTGGCCGATCGTCGGCGAGGTGCGCCACCGGGATGCCGTGGGCAGCGACGTCGTCGTCCGCCCCGGCGCTCTGAACCTGATGACCAGCGGCGACGGCATCGCGCACTCGGAATACTCGGTCGGCGACGACCCCATTCCCCTCGACGCACTCCAGCTCTGGGTGGCTCTGCCGGAGTCCCGCCGTCACGGCGGACCGGCGTTCGAGCGGCACGAGAACCTCCCGGTCCTGGATCTCGGCGAGGGTGCGGACGCCATCGTCGTGATGGGCTCGCTCGGGGGAGTCTCGTCCCCCGCCACCGTCCACACCGCCATCGTGGGAGCGGAGCTCCGGCTGCCCGCCGGCATCCCGGTCCGCGTGCCCCTCGACACCCGATGGGAATATGCCCTCTACGGCATGATCGGTTCCGCCGAGGCGCAGACGGGGGTGGATGCCGTCGACGCGGACGCCGCACGCCGCACCACTCCTCTCGCGACCGCGGAGGCCACGGCATCCGTCGACGGATCGCGTCTGCTCTACCTCGGCACGGGCCGCGACCACGTGGAACTGGTGTCCGCCGAGGGCGCCCGCGTCTTTCTGCTCGGCGGTGAGCCGTTCGAAGCGGACATCGTGATGTGGTGGAACTTCGTGGGTCGTTCGCACGACGAGATCGCCGCGGCCCGCGAGGCCTGGGAGGCCGGTGCTCCGCGCTTCGGCACCGTCGTCGACCACGGTCCCGAGCGCATCCCCGCCCCGCCGCTCCCCGCCGTGCGGCTCACGCCGCGCCGCCGCCGGGTGTAGCGCGCGTCGGGCGGGGCTTCACTGTCCAGGACACGCGGACGGCCCGGCCCGGCATCCGCGTGTCTTGGACACTCAACCTGGGGCGGGGGCGAACACCCGGCCCGGACGCGAACGCACACCCCGAACGCGAACGCGGACGCGGCGCCCGAGCCGGAGCCCGGACGCCGCGTCGGCGTGAGGATCAGCGCAGCACGATGAACGCGCTGTACGCCTCCGAGGCCGAGACGGTGTCACTGCCCTCGTACTCCGCGGTCACGATGCGCAGGCCCCGCGTCTGCGGGTCGAGCGTGATCGTGGCACGGCCGTCCTCGAGGGTCGCCGTGTACGGCTTCCCGGCGACGGTCACCGTCACCTCACCGGTCGCCGCAGGACCACCCGAGGGGCGGACCTTGACGGTCAGGGTGTAGGTGTCGCTCGTGCGGCCGACCCACGGGCTCACCGTCACGGTCGTCCGCGACGAGGCCACGACGGGCACGCCCGCGCTGTCCGCGGTGCCGGTGAGCCCGGTACCGGCGTCGGTCGCGGTCACCCGCACCGAGAGCACCGCACCGACGTCGTCGCGCTTCACGCGGTACGTCGACAAGGTCGCGCCCTCGATCGGCTCGCCGCCGCGCAGCCACTGGAACGTCGTGGTGACCTCGGCCGGGTCCCAGGTGCCGGCGGTCGCCGTCAGGGTGCGGCCGAGCTTCGGCGTGCCCGAGATCGTCGGAGCGTCGACGTTGACGGGGGCCGCCTGACCCGAGTCGACCGTCAGCACCGTCTGCACGTTGGATTCGCCGTACTGCACGACCCCGAGGTACCGGGTCTGCGGCTGCAGTCCCTGCCACGACAGGTCGTAGGTCGTCGCCACTCCCTGCTCGGCGGGGATCGGATTCGGCGTGGCCGTGAGCTGCCCCTCGCCGCCGGGCTGGACGTTCGCGTAGGTCATGTCCCACGTGAACGGCGCCGTGAACGAGTAGATGTTCGCCTCGACGAGGTAGGTGCCGGGGGTCGGGTTCGGCAGCGAGACCCGCTCGTCCGCCGAGCCGGTCGCCGAGGTGAACCGCTCGTAGTACCGGAGGTCGTCCGGGCTCACCACGCGCGACACGAACAGGTCGAGGTCGCTGCCGGTGTCGTCGGAGGAGTCGAGGTCGAAGCGCGAGAGGGTCGTCCCCTCGGGCACGTCCACGATCCACCGGACGTAGCCGTCCGCGTCACCCGAGTCCTGGTCGCCGGAGTGTCCGTCGACCGGGTTGTCGGGATCGGTCAGCAGGGTGACGGCCGAGAGACCCGACACCGTCAGCGGCAGGTCGCCGCTCACGCCGGGGAGGATCTCCACGCCCGTCGAACCCGACAGCCCGGTGCCCGCGACCTCGGCCGGAGCCTCGGCGGTCGTCGGCCGCACCGCGATCGGCGAGCGCACCTGGGTGTCGCCGCTGGTCCACGTGAGGAAGCCCGTCGTCCACTGCTCGGCTGCCGCGGTGGTGCGGGAGAACGTGACCGTGAAGGTCTGCGTCTCGCCCGCCGCGCCGAAGGTCAGCGTGGACGGCTCGACCGTGGCATCCAGTCCGGGGACGTCGATGGATGCCTCGAACGTGCCCGCCTGCGTGGAGGTCACGGTGCGCGTGACGGTCTGCGGCTTGGCCAGGGATCCGATGGAGATGGATGCCAGGTTCAGGTCGCTGCCGTCGATCGGCTCGACGCCGAAGTCCTCGAGGCCCTTGCCCTGCAGGAACGCCGCCCAGTCGGCGGGACCGTTGAGGTACAGCAGACCCGGGTCGAAGTACTTCGTCGGGTCGACGTGACCCGCACCCTGCGCGAACGGATCCTGCGCGGGAGCGCCCTCGACGTCGACGGTGTCGTACGCCGTGGTCATCATGGCGGACTTCACCTCGGCGGGCGTGGCCAGCGGCCGCTCACCCAGGTACAGGGCGGCGAGACCGGCGATGTGCGGCGAGGACATGGACGTGCCCGAGAGGAACTCGAACGTGGGAGCCGCACCCTCGGCGTTCGCGGCGGCGGCGAGGATCGCCACGCCGGGCGCCGAGATGTCGGGCTTGAGCACGTCGCTGCCGTCGGCGAGCATCGGTCCGCGGCTGGAGAAGCCGGCGACCTGCGGCGTCGGCGTCTCGACTCCCGTGACGTTCTCGCCCACGAGGGTCGCCGTGGCATCCGCGTTCCCCCGCACGTAGGCGAGGAGGTCGTCGCGGTAGCGCGCGTCGATGTGCACGGTCGGCACGGAGTGGAAGTCGTTGTCGACCGACGCGGGGGTGACGTTGACGAGGATCATGCCGATCCCGCCCGCCTCCTTCACGGCCTGCGACTTCTCGATGCGCGCGTTCTGCCCGCGGTCGCACACGACGATCTTGCCGGCGGCCTGCGCCGCGTCGAGCGATCCGAGGAGGCACAGGGCGGCGTTCGCCGGATCCGCTCCGGATGCCGCGATGTCGCCGGCGTAGACCACCGGTCCCGTCACGTCCTCACCCGCCCGGACGGAGACCGAGGCACCCGCGGCCTGGAAGCCGTTCGGGAGCTTCACGGTGCCCTCGTAGGTCGGGATCGTGGAAGCCGCGACCGTGGTGTACCAGGGCGAGGCGTGGTCGGCGGTCGAGGCGTCGGGGCCGGAGTTGCCGGCCGAGACGGCGACGAAGATGCCCGCGGCGGCGGCGTTGAAGAACGCCGCGTCCTCGAGGGCGAGGGTGGTGGTGGCCGCCCCGCCGCCGATGGAGTAGTTGATCACGTCGACGCCGTCGGCGACCGCGGCGTTGATGGCGCCGAGCAGGTCGCTCAGCGCGCAGACGTCGTCGGTGGTGACGAGCGGGTCGGGACCGGAGTAGCAGGCCTTGTACGCGGCGACCTTCGCGGCCGGGGCCACGCCCGAGATGGCACCGAAGTCGATGCCCTCGACGCTGGCCTCGACGCCGTTGTTGCCGGCGGCCGTGCTCGCGGTGTGCGAGCCGTGCGCGTCGCCGTCGCGCGGGGAGCGGTAGTCGGCCTCGAAGGTGAAGCCGGTCGCGGCGGCACCCTGGTCGAAGTAGCGCGCGCCGACGAGCTTCGTGGAGTAGTCGTCGACCGACCAGCCGTCGCCCGTGGCGACGCGCGGCGACCGGAAGTCGGTGCCGTCGGCCTTGCGGTAGACGACGTCGTTGCCGTCGAGGTACGGCTGATCGCCGGGCGTCGTGCCGAGCGGGTCGCCCGCGAACGACGGGTTCTCGGGCGCGATGCCGGTGTCGACGACACCGACCACGACACCCTCGCCCGCCGCGTCGACTCCGCCGACCTGCTGCCACACGCCGCCGTCGCCCTCGAGCCCGAGGAACTCGGTCGAGGGGACGGCCGCCGGGTGGCGGATCTCGTCGGGGACGACCTTCTGCACGCCCTTCGTGGCGGCGAGCTTCGCGGCCTGGTTCGGGTCCATCGCCGCGCTGAAGCCGTTGACGGCGAGCGTGTACGAGTAGTCGGCATCCACCCCGGCTTCGTCAGCGACGTCCTGCTGGCGCTGCTCGAGGAAGGCCGAGTACTCGCGGACGGCATCCGAACCGGTGTCGAGGCGGGCATCGTCGGACTTCGTCGCGCGCAAGCCCGCTTCGCCGCCGTCATAGGTGGCGACGGGCGCTTCGTCGAGGACGACGATGTACCGCCCGGTGGCGGATTCGATGGGTGTGGGAGGGGTCACCCCCTCGCCCACGACGGCGGCCTGCGCGGAGGTGACTCCGGCAGCGGTGAAAAGCCCGGCCAATGCGATGGCCGCGGCCGAACGCAGGGTACGACCCATAGTGCGCTCCAAACGGGGGGATGAATTGAGCGATGTGCGCGACTTCTTCGGCGCGCGTCGCACAAACATAACTCACGGCGAATTCATCACCAACGGTTTCTTTTGGACTCCGTCCGGTAACCGGATGCCGCGGTCCCGATACGCTGACCCCGTGTCGTCGGCATCCCGTCTGTCCACCCGCGTCCTCCTCGTCTGCGCGGCGATCGGCGTGGGCACGGGGATCCTGGGCGGTGCCGCGGGCTGGCTGACGCTCGTCGTGCTGGCCGCCGCGCCCTGGGCGTACGGTCTCGTGCTCGGGTCGCACGTCCTGCCGGGGATCATCGCCCAGCAGGTCGTCCGCCGGGCGTGGGTGGCGCTGCTGACCCACGTGCTCGCGGCGCTGGTGGCGAGCGCCATGGCTCCGCAGTGGACCTTCCGCTTCCTCGGGACCGCGATCCTCTTCGGCGGCATCCAGGAGGCCGTCGCCGCCCTCACCCGCTACCGCGTGTGGGCCGCGGCCCGCTTCTTCGTGTCGGCCGTGATCATCGGGGTGCTCGTGGCCGCGGCGGTGTGGTTCGCCGCCGACATCGGCGCGCTGGCCCCGTGGGCCCGGATCACCTATCTCGTGATCGGCGTGCTCGGTCCGGTCGTCTGGACGGCCGTCGGTCTCGCGATCGGGTCGGGACTGCGCGGAGCCGGCGTCGCGCGCGGGCTGTCGCGACGCTAGGGCGTGTCGGCGAGGCCGGCGTCGAGCGCGCGCGCGGTGAGCGTCAGGACGTCGCGGGCGAGCGTCTCGTCGTCGCGTCCGACTCTCAAGCCGGCGGGCACCTGATCGTCGAGGAGGAGCCCTGCCAGGCCGTGTACGAACGACCACGAACTGATGAGCGCGTCACCCGGTGTGTCGTCACCGAAGGCACCGCGCATCATCGCGGCGGCTGAGGCCTCGCTCGCGACGGACTCGCCGCTCTCACCGCCGGCCGCCCCGGAGAACATGAGGCGGAAGAGCGCGCGGTGCTCGAGCGCGAACCGCACGTAGGCGAGGCCGCTCTCGACGAGAGCGTTCCGCGGGTCCGAGATGTCGGCGCGGGATGCCGCGAGCCCGTCGAACCCGGAGGCGGCCAGAGCCGCGAGCAGCTCATCCTTGCTGGCGAAATGGCGATAGGGCGCGTTGTGGGACACGTCCGCGCGCCGGGCCACCTCGCGAAGGCTCAGTGCACCGACACCACCCTCCTCGAGGAGCTCCTCGGCGACGTCGAGGAGCCGGGTCCTCAGGTCGCCGTGGTGGTACGAGCGCGCAGAAGTTGACACTGCCAACATCCCTTCCCTATCATGTGGGCACTGCCAACATCCTAGAGGAGGATCACATGAGCGAGAGCATCCCTCCCGCCCGCGACGTCTGGATCATCGGTGCGTCTCGCGGCCTCGGCCTCGAGATCGCGCGGCGCTACGCGGACGTCGGCCGGTCCGTCGTCGGCTTCGCACGGTCCGAGATCGCCGACGCCGCACCCTTCCGTCACGTCGCGGCCCTCGATGTCGGCGACGACGTCGCGGTCGACGCGACCGTCGATCGCACGATCCGCGAGCGGGGTACGCCGGCGCTCGTGGTCTACCTGGCGTCGCAGCTCTACCAGGGCAGCATCCTCACGCGCGCAGAGGGCGACCTCGTCCGCGAGGTCGACATCACCTACCTCGGGTTCGTGCGAGTGGCACGCGCGCTCGCCCGCCACAAGGATGCGGACAAGCCCGTCCGTCTCGTCGCGACGGCATCGACGCTCGGGTACATCGGCACGCCGTCGCTCGACAACTTCAGTGCCGCGAAAGCCGCTCTCCTCTCGTTCGCACGCTCCGCGCGCCACGAGCTCGGCACCCGGGGCATCGAGATCGCCATCGTCTCGCCGCCGCACATGGAGAACGGCGCGGATCTCGTCGGCCCTCAGCGCTACCCGATGTCGTGGGCCGCCCCGCGGTTCGCGCGCGAGGCGGCGGGTCACCGCTCCGAGTACCTTCTCGGGGCGTCCAACCGCAGCATGCAGGCCATGGCGCGATACGCGCCCGGTCTGGCGCGCTCAATCATGCAGGGCATCGGCGCCGACGCTCTCGAACGAGGCGCGTCGACCGTCCACGCCTAGGGCGCAGAGCCGGCGGGCTCAGCCGACCCACCGGTGTCGCGAGGAGCAGGGCGGGGACAAGAGCGGTGGGGATGCCGCCGGGTCTGACCCGGGGCTGATCACGCTCCCCGCGCGGCTCCCGGGGACACATTGCGCCGCCGGAACCACGACGATCTGGAAGAGCGGGCGTCGGCGACGGACGACTCGAACCGGCCCTCAGCGATGTCGCGCTCCAGTCGAGTGCGCAGCTCGAGGGCGGCGGCGCGAGCTTCGTCACTGTACTCGCGATCCATCGTCACGCCCCTTCCCTGCGATCGTCCGAGGTGGGCCGACCATCTCGGATACGGCGATCGCCATTCTCGCATCCTCGACCGTGGCCAGTCCAGGAATCACGAGCGCTGCGAGAACTCGCGAGCCCACCACGGAAGTCACCGGATCGATCGCCTTCTCGGTCGCCCAGGTGAAACGGTTCCACCACTGCGACCGAAGGTCTGCGAGGTGGCGTTGCGCACGGTCCATCGCCGAGTTCCGCAACGCCACACCGGCGGCGAAGAGCGCGGCGGCCAATGCGGCGGTGCCACCGAATCCAGGAGAGAGCAGGTAACCCGCCCACCATTGGCCGTCCGGTACGGGCGGCGGGATCACTCGCCCCAACCCGATCCCGACAACAAGAGCGCCCGCCACAACAGCGACCGATCGCCGCGGAGGAGACTGTGGCGGCAGCGCGGAGGCGGCGGGTTCGGGGGTCACCGCATCAGTCTGTGCGAGCAGTGCGCACGGCGGGACGGACTGTGGATAAGTTGACTCCGCGCACGGCGAGCCGCGCCCAGGCCCGGGCGAGCACGGCGGCCACCGCCCCCACGACCACCCACGTCCCGAACGACCCGAGCCACCCGGTCAGGAAGAATCCGAAGAGCAGCGCGCCGACGGCGAGCACGACCAACGTGACCAGGGTCACGACCGCGAGCAGGATCGCCCGGACCGGATGCCACGCGAACGCGCGCGGACCGCTCCAGGCCGTGGCATCCGGGTTCCCTGCCGGTGAGACGACCACGAGGGCCACGACGAGCGCGGGGACGAGAGTGGCGAGGGATGCCACGGCGAGCGCGCCGACGATCACCAGCGCCAGAACCACGGCGGCGAGCGCGCGCAGCCACCGCGCACCCGAACCGCCCGAGAGAGCGACCACCGCCGTCGCCGCGGCGACGAGCGAGAGGACGGATGCCGAGAGCATCGCGAGGAACAGCGGGTCGATGGCGGGCGTCGCTCCCGGCAGGACGCACAGCGCCTGCACGACGGCGTTTCCCAGCACGACGGCCGCGACGAGCAGGACGCGCCTCACGGGGTCACCCCCGCGGCCTGGTCGATCACGGCGCTGACGCTGCCGGTGAACACCGTGTCGGAGCCCACCGTCACGGTGAAGCTGTCGGGGTCGGCCGCGGGTGAGGCTGCCGTGACCGCGGCGCCGTCCGCCGTCGTCCCGGTGCACGAGATCGCGCCGTCGGACGCCCGCGTGCACGTCGGCACGGCCTCGAGCGCGATGCCCTTCTGCTGCAGCACGTCAATCGAGGCGAAGCGCACCTCGGTCAGGTGGTTCCCGCCCACGGGCGCGATCGCGGCGACCTGCGAGCAGCCGGTCAGCGCGAGGGTCGCCGCCAGCGCGCACACCCCGAACAACCGCCTCACAGTCCCCGCTCCTTCTCGTACGCGAGGATGCGTGCCCGCTCGGTCACGTGCTGCGCCTCGAGCTGCGCGTCGGTGATCACCGACAGATCGAACGGCGCCGGCAGGAGCAGTTCGGTGTTGCGGTCGAGCGGAGATCCGCGCCGCATGAGCGGCGTCTCGGCCCAGTCGTTGGCGGCGAGCTCGCGGCTGCGCGAAGCGAGGTCGACGACCGAGCCGGAGTTCCCGGGCACGGCGGGCGAGGCGTGGTCGAGCACCGTGGTGAACAGCGACAGGGTGCCGTCGCGGTTGTCGACGATCTCCACGACCTGTTGCTGCTGCGGGAAGTCGATGCACGAAGCGGTCGTGATCTCCCAGAACCCGCCGCCCGCGTTGGTGTGCGCCAGGATCTGGTTGAGGTGCGTGTGGCCGTTCAGCCACCCCACGACGACGGGGAACTCCAGCAGCATCGCGACGAACTCGTCCGCGCCGTACAGCTTCTCGTCGACCCCTGGGCGGGTCGCGCGGTTCTCGAGCGTGAGGCTGTTGTGGTGGCTGAAGATCAGCGCGAGCACCTGGTCGCGCTGCGCGATCTCGAGCTGCGCACGCAGCCACTGCATCTGCGATTCGGGCACCGCACCGTCGGGGCCGGCGACGGCATTGCACGTGTCGAGCCCGAACGCCCGGACGCGCGGGCTCAGGTCGGCCTGCCACCACGTCTCGCCCGAGGCGAGGTTGTGGGCGGTGAAGCCGTGGCCGACGGGTCCGGGCGTGGGCTCGGTCCGGAAGTGCTCGGCCATGAAGTCCCGCTGCTCGAACAGGTAACGCTCGGGGTTGGCCGTGACCTCCTTGAACCCCGGACCCCCGGATGCCAGCCCCAGCGCCGCCAGCACCTGCGCGAGGACGCTCGTCCCCGCGGCCCATCCCTCGAGGGCCGTGGAGGCCGTGGCATCCAGGGTGTACGACTTCCGCGCGCCGACGGCGAGTGCGCGCAGCTGCGGGCTGATGTCGAAGGTTCCGAGGAGCAGGGTGTCGTGGTTGCCGTACACGGCGTACCAGGGCGCCGGGAGGCCGACGGACTGCACGGGCTGGGCGATCGCCTGCGCGAGGAGGTCGGGGAGGCGCGGGAATCCGTAGTCGCCGAAGTCGCCGCCGCTCGGATCGCCGGGACGGTACGCCCACGTCGCCTCGCTCCACGCCTGCACACCCTGCCACGTCGGCCCGCCGGTGGCCGGGTCGACCGCGAGGCCGTCCATGAGGTCGATGTACCAGCGCAGCTCGAGGTGCGAGTGCATGTCGGCGCTGTCGCCGGTGACGATCGCCGCGCTCATCGGTGCGCCCGTGAGCGGGCTGTACCGCGCGTCCGAGAAGGCCTGCACCATCGCCGCGGTCGCGTGGGGACTCAGCGGATCCTGCGGGTGGAAGGCCGAGCCCCACGCGGAGTGGTCCTGCACGATCATCGGCTCGATGCGTCCCGGGGACTGCGCCTCGATGACGTGGAGGTCGGACAGGTGGCCGAGGTACAGCAGCGAACGGCGCGCCGTGGTGCGCGTCGGCGACGGGGTGCGCCGGAGAACGTCGATGCGCGGGAGGTACGGCTCCCCCGGCCCGGTGGTGAGCGTGCGGTACTTGCCCGAGAGCACCGAGCCCTGGCGGATCGTCTGCAGCAGGGTCGACGGGACGTCCGCAGACGGCGTCGCCGCCCGCGCCAGCTGCGGTGCGAGGATGTCGAACCCGAGCCCCGTCGCGGCGGCAGCGGCGGCGGTGGCGTGCAGGAACTGACGGCGGGAGAGACCGGTCACGAGATCGTCCGTTCGGGCGGAGGAATCTCGAATGTACCGTTCGCGCATTTCAGGCGTCCAGAGCGCAGGATGCCGTGCCTCCGTGTCGCGGCGGCGGGAGCCCCCGACCGAGCGCGTCGCCTCGACGTCGAGATGCCTCCCCACACGGGTAAGGCGTACCTAAATAGACTGGATACCTCGCCGAAGGACACCCGTGACCGCCCACCCGCACCCGACCGCCGCGGCGCCCCGCGCGGGCGTCGACGCCCTCCTGCGCCTGCGGAACGTCGCCGTCACGCACTTCGAGGCCGACCGTGCGACCCCCGCCGATGTGAGCTTCGAGGTGCGCCCCGGCGAGGTGGTGCTCGTGCTCGGACCGAGCGGGTCGGGCAAGTCGACCCTGGCTCTCACGATGAACGGGCTGCTCCCCCACGCCGTCCCGGGTGAGGTCACCGGCACGGTGATCGTGAGCGGGACGGATGCCGCGACCACCCCGGTCGCCGAGCTCGCGCAGACCGTCGCGATGGTCTTCCAGGACCCCGACGCCCAGCTCATCACCGGCACCGTGCTCGACGAGGTGTGCTTCGGTCCGGAGAACCTCCGCCTCCCCGTCGCCGAGGTGCTCGCGCGAGCCGAGGAGGCCCTCCGCCGCGTGGGGCTCTGGGCCCGGCGCGACGACTCCCCCGACGTCCTCTCCGGCGGGGGTCGGCAGCGTCTCGCGATCGCGTGCGCGCTGGCCATGGCATCCCCTCTCCTGGTGCTCGACGAGCCCACGGCGAGCCTCGATCCGGCAGGCGTCGCGGAGGTCTACGCGGCGCTGCGCGAGGTCGTCGCGACCGGGGATCGGGCGATCGTGCTGATCGAGCACGACCTGGATGCCGCGGTGGAGCTCGTCGATCGGGTCGTCGCGCTCGACGGCGCGGGGCGCGTGATCGCCGACGGCGACGTCGACGAGGTCCTGCGCGGGCGGGCGATCGAGCTGCACGGACTCGGGGTCTGGCTGCCGACCGCGACGCTCGCGGCGCTGCGGCTCCGCCGCGCGGGCTATGCCCTGCCGCGACTGCCGCTCACGCCCGAGGAGCTTCGGGCGGCGCTCGAGGATGCGGCGCCCCCCGCTGTGGCATCCGTTCCGGGTCCGACCCCGGTGCGGGTCGGGGGTGCGCCGATCATCCGCGTGCGCGGTCTGAGGGTGACGCGGGGCCGCGCCACCGTGCTGCACGCCGTCGACCTCGAGGTGCGGGAGGGCGAGTTCGTCGCCGTCGTCGGCCCCAACGGTGCCGGGAAGACGACCCTGGTCCAGGCGATCGCCGGCGTCCGCCGGCCTCCGCGCGGTGCCGTCCGCATCGACGGGCGCGACGTGCGACGTCTGCCTCCTCGACGGTTGTCGCGCCACGTCGGGTTCGTGTTCCAGAACCCCGAGCACCAGTTCATCGCGACGACCGTGTACGACGAGCTCGCCCACGGCCTCCGTCGGATGCGATTCCCCGAGGCGGAGGTGCGCAGCTGCGTCGACGAGATGCTCGGGCGGTTCGGCCTCGCCGATCTCGCGGACACCCACCCGTTCCTGCTCTCGGGCGGGCAGAAACGACGACTGTCGGTGGGGACGGCGCTCGTCGGCGGGGCCCGGCTGCTCGTGCTCGACGAGCCGACCTACGGACAGGATCGCGCCCGCGCCGACGAGATGATGGCGATGCTCGACGACCTCCGCGACGGGGGCACGACGATCATCGTGGTCACGCACGATCTGCAGCTCGTCGCCGAGCACGCCGACCGGGTGGTCGTGATGGATGCCGGGCGCCTCGCCGCCGACGCCCCCGCCGATGCCGTGTTCGCCGACGCGCCGCTGCTCGAGCGCACGGGCCTGGGCGTCCCGCCCCTGCGCCGCGCGTTCACCGGGCTGCAGCGGCATCCGGAGCTGGCGGCGATCACGCGCCTCCGCGACGTCCCCGGCGGTGGATCGTGACCGCCGTCGCGCTCGCGCCGGCCCCGACGGCGTTCCTCGTCGGCCTGAACCCGCTCGCGAAGATCGCCGCGGCGCTCCCCGCGATGCTGGCGCTCGTCTTCGCGCGCGATCTCGCGACCCCCGCGACCTTCCTCGTCCTGTCGTACGTCCTGCTCCTGTGCGGCGCCCGGTGGTCTGCGCGGCTGTTCACGATGCTCGGAGCGGTCGTGCCGCTCGCGGTGATCGTGGTCGGCCTGGGCTTCGCCGTCTGGGTGGATCCCTCGATCGGCGGCGTCGCGGTACTGCGTGTCGGCGGCTGGACCCTCACCGACGGCGCCCTCGCCGTGGGCTTCTCGACCGGACTGCGCCTGGCCGCGATCATGACGCTCGCCTTCCTCGGAGGACTCACGACCGCCGGCACCGACCTCGTCCGCGCCCTCGTGCAGCAGCTGCGCGTGCCGTACCGGGTCGGCTACGCGGCCCTCGCGGCGATTCGCTTCGTCCCGCGCTTCGGTCGCGAGCTCGAGACCATCCGCCAGGCGCAGCGTGTCCGAGGGGTCGGGGGGTTCGCACCGACCCGGTGGATCCGCACCGTGGTGCCCCTTCTCGCCGGGGCGATTCGCCACGCGGAGCGGGTGGCCCTGGCCATGGACGCCCGCGCCTTCGGCGCCCACCCCGATCGCACGGAGAGGCACCTCGTCCTGTGGCGACGACGCGACACCGCGTTCGTGCTGGCGTTCTGGGCGGTGTCGGCGGCGGTGTTCCTCGCCGTGTGATCCGCGCCGTTCCGCGCCGGGCCCTCACCCTCGGGCAGAGCGCCGACCGCCGGGCGAGCGGCGGAAGGCGGACACGCCGCACACGATCGCTCCCGCGCCCATGATCAGGATGCCGCCGGCCACGAGGATCGGGTCGACCGCACCGCCGGTGCGGGCGAGATGCCGGTCGGTACCGGCACCCTCCTCCTCGACCTCGCCGGGTGGCTCCTCGACCTCGCCGGGCGGCGTCGGTGCGAGCGTGCCGCCGGGTGCCGGCGTCACCTCGACGGAGATCTCCACCGGGGTCGCCGCGACGGCCGGCGCCGCGGCGCCGACGGACGCGATGACGCCCGCGACGATGATCGCGACCACGGCGAGCGCGGACGCCACCGCACTGCGTCGCCCTTCCTCCCGCGCGTCCTCGATCTCGCGGGCATGGCGACGCTGCCGCCGACGCCGGTCGCGGAGCATGAGCAGGACGATGGCGGCCGCCGCGACGACCACGGCCGCCTGCGTCCAGGGGACGGTGGCGACGGAGGTCGTGGCGGAGTCCTGGAACGCCGGTGTCCCCTCCACGACGCTGGACGCATCCGTGACGACCGTCGCCGTCGTCGAGAACAACGGCCACACGCCCTCGATGGTGCGCGACGTCTCGCGGCTCTCCCCGGGCGCCAACTCCGCCAGCGACTCGAGCCCGGTCACGTGGGCATCGAGTCCGGCGATCCCCGAGACGGTGAGCGTTCGTTCGCCCGCGAGCCGGACGTTGCCCGTGTTGGCCGTGGAGACGCGGATCTCGAGCGCCCCCGGGAGGAACGGGTTCCAGGACGGGACGTAGGACGAGGTCACGGTGGACTGCAGGGCCGGTGCGAGCGCCCCCGCCACCCGGACCATCACCCGGAAGCCGATGCGGGATTCGACGCCGACGCTCGCCTGCTCGGAGACGATCCCCGCCGCCACTCCCGCCGGGTGGTCCCCGGGGGTGGCGTTGGCGGGGACGGTCACCGTATAGGGAACGAGGGCGCTCGCGCCCGCAGCGACCTCCACCGAGTCGGGGAGGGCGATCCACGTGCCCGCGTCGACGGACGGCCGGTCCGCGGGGAGCATGTTGAATCGCCCGGTCTCGGTGAAGTACCCGTCGGCGGCCGACAACGAGAAGCGGACGCCCTGGTCGCTGTGGTTGGTGACCTTCATCGTCCGCTGAACGGCCGTCCCCGCGTCGAGCGTGAGTTCCTCCCACGCTCCGGGCTCCACCTGCCCGTCCGCGGAGGCCGGCTGCACCGACCAGGTGACGGAATCGGATGCCGCCCGCGCGGCGCCGGGGACGACGAGGACGGCCGCGGCCGCCATGAGAAGGACGGAGAGGAGACGGAGGATCGTGAAGCGCATGGTGATGTGGGGATGCGGCGCGCGACCGTGGTGGTCGGGCGCGCCGCATCCTGTGTCCTTACTCGAAGAGCGACAGGGTGATGACGGACGAGTACTTCCCGGCCTGGACGGTCGGCTCGACCTTGAGGGTCAGGTCCGCCGTGGCGGTCGAGGACACCCCGCCTTCGGGAACCGAGGCGGCATCCCCGAGATAGAGCAGTTCCTGGTCGACGAGCCCGCGACCGGCCGGCGAGTCCGAGTCGAGGGACGTGTCGACGTCACCGCCGATCGAGACGACGCTGTCGTCCCCCGAGACCAGACGCGGGCTCCAGCCCAGATGGTCGGCTCCGATGCTGGCCCCGCCCTCGGCCTGGAAGTCGCCGGCACTGCCGAGGACGTACCAGCTGCTGCCCTCCGGGATCTGGTCCGGGGTGCGAGTGTCCGTGACCGTCACCTGGGGAAGCGAGCCCGTGAACCGACGCACGGTGTCGGTCGAGCCGTCCTCGGCGAGCGCCACCCGCCCGGGGGCGACGGTCATCGTCAGGGCACCGGGGGTCGTGGGGGCGACGATGTCGACATCGACACCGACGTCGACGCTGTCCCCCGGCTCGGCGGCCGCGGCGACGGCCGCGCCCCCGGACGCCAGGAGGAGCGCTGTCAGCGCCGCGGCGCTGATCGAGAGGTATTTGTGCATGCGTGATCCCTTCGGGTGGGCGGCGGGGGCGGACTCGGCCCGCCCCCGCCGCGCGTTCAGTTCTGGGCGTTGTAGGACGCCGTGAGGGTCTGGTTCACGGTCGCCCCGTTCACGGACCCGGTGAGGGTGACGGTCGCCTGCCCCGCGGGGACAGAGCTCTTCGTCGTGTTGATCGACGTGCTGACCTTCTTGCCGGGCTGGACGCCGGTGAAGGTCTTCTTGCCGTAGCTCGTGGCGATGGCCACGTCCACGGCGACCGCCGAGGTGTTGGTGACCTCCACCGTGACGTAGACCTTGCCCGCGAGCTTGCGCGTCGAGGCCGCGACGTTCGCCGTGAGGGCGGCATCCGCGGTGTTCGTCGTCTTGGCCACCAGCGGCGACAGGGCGAGCCAGTCGATGTTGGGGGCGTTGCCCGTGGTGTTGCCCAGGCGCAGCGAGCCGCTCGCGGTCGTCAGGTCCAGCGGCACGGTGTGGGTCCAGAAGCCGTTCCACGAGTAGTTGTTGCGGAAGGCTCCCCGCGTCGTCGCCCCGCCCTCCTCGGTCACGTCGAGGAAACGGGTGATGACGTCGGTGTTGTAGGCGTGGCCGGTGTTCTTCTCCGCGTTGGAGTAGCGCACCGTCAGGTCGTACTGACCCGCACCGAGGCCCGCCGGCCGGCTGAGCGTGGCGTAGTTGTCGGCGTTGCCGCCGAGCCATCCCAGCTGCTTGCCGGACACGTTCGTGGGCTGGCCGGGCGTCTCCAGACGTGCCGCTCCGTGCAGCGCGATCTTCGCGGCGTCCTCGCCCTCGACGCGCACGGTGGCGGTGTCGCCGTCGGCCGCGCGGGTGACGGTGACGGACTGCACCGCGGCCCCCTGGGCCGAGCCGACCTTCAGCTCGGTGATGCCTTCGGCGAGGTGCACCCGGGCCGTCGAGGTCCAGGTCCCCGCCTTGTCCGCTCCCAATCCGCCGATGCTGCGGTCGTTCAGCGTGACGGCCAGCCCGGCCGCACCGGTGGTGGTGTAGCGGATCGCGACGTCGTAGTACCCGGTCTCGCGCGCCGACGGGAAGAAGGTCGCCGTCTTGTCACCGGTGAGGGCGACGGCTCCCTTCGTGTAGTCGAGCGACGCGGAGGTCCGTGCGAGGACGGCGGGGTAGGTCGTCGTCTCCGGGCCGTCGATGCGGGTGAGGTCGAAGCGGTCGAGCGAGATGTCCGAACCGGGCAGGAGCGTCGATCCGTCCGCGCTCATCCGCACCGACAGCTCATGCCGTCCCTGCGTCAGCTGGATGGTGGTCTCGCCCCGGCCCCGGTAGCTCCAGTCGAAGCCCGCTTCGTACTCGATCGTCGCGGCGTTCTGCCCGTCGACGAACAGTGCGTGCTTCCCCGGTCCGATCTTGGAACCGTTGACACCGGCGATCGCGCCGAATCGGTACGTCCCCGTCGTCGGGACGTCGACCGTCCACGTGAGCGACGACGTGACCTTGTTCGTCGACCCGACGTCACGACCCCCGGATGCCGAGAAGGTCCAGTCCGCGGCCGGGTCCTGGTTGTACGCCGTCACGTCGCGCAGCGTGGTGTTCTCCGCCTCGATCGAGGTGGACCAGGTCGAATCGACCACCGGGGCGGCGGGGAGGGCCGGCGTGATGACAGCCTGGTAGGCGTCCAGTCGGTTGGTGCTGGGCACCTCCACCTGGATCGTGCCGCCCACGGCGACGCGCTTGGCGACCACGACCGGCGGGGCCTGTGCCTCGCCTTCCTGGCCGGACCACTCGGCCTCGCGGATCTGGATGTCGACGGTGGTGCCGAACACGGCCGGGTCGAGGCCGGACAGGTCCAGCCGCGTGGTGTTGTTCGTGCCTCCGAAGAGCACCGTGGCCTGCTTCTTCGCGGTGTCGATCGCACCGAGGCCCTGCAGGGTGTCCGGCGCGTTCAGCGACGGCGGCGTGACCGCGACCGTCTGACCGGTGAGGTCGCCGTACCACTTCAGCAGCCACCACGCGCCGTTGGCGCTGTTGTTCTTCGCCATGTTGTCGTTGAGGTTGCCCGCGTACGTCCAGTACGCGGTCTCCGCGTCGACCTTCTCGTCCTCGAACATGGCCAGCCACTGGACGAGGTTTCCGGGCACGGACATGTCGCGCCGCATGGCGTATTCGGTGATGTTCACGGGGAGGGCCGTCATCCCGAGGTCGCTCTCGATCTTGCGGTACTCCGCCAGGTGCTGCCGGAAGTACTGCAGACTGCCGCGCCCCAGTTCGTGCCACGTGAAGATGTCCGGCAGGACGTTGTTCGCCTTGGCGAACGTGAGGAAGTCCCGCGTGCGGGCCGACTGCCAGCGCGTGTCACCGTTGCCGGCGATCTTCGCCTGCGGGTAGACCTCCTTGATGGCCTGATAGACGGCCTTCCAGTCCTGGAAGTAGGTGTCCTTCATCGTCCCCCAGTCGGCGTACCAGTTGCCGCCGTCGGGCTCGTTGAAGGGGGTGAAGACGTACTTCTCGGGGTGGTCGGACTCGTCGACCACGCTCTTGACGACCTTGCGGACGATGTCGAGGTAGGTGCTGAAGTCGGAGGGGCGCTTGCCGCCGTTGTAGGCCCAGTCGGGGTAGTAGTCCTGGATGTTCGTCATCAGGTACTGCCCGCCGTTCTCGAAGAACGCGCGCTCGACCTGCAGCGGATCGCCGTTGGGGTGCTGGGCTCCGTGCGGCGCCTTCTGCGTGAGGTTGGTGGGCCGAGCGCCCGCGATGATGGCGTCCGTGGGGACGCCGTCATCCGACAGTCCGTAGAGCATCCCCGAAGCGCCGCCCTGGACGGCGCCGTCGGTCTTGCTGAAGTCGACGCCGATGACGTCGACGGTCGCGGCGCTGGCCGGTGCGGCGGCGCCGACCGCCAGACCGGACAACACCAGGGCGGACAATGCCGCGCAGGCGGTCGCTCGGCGACCCCAGCGTGCGGGCAGGTGGGGGCTGGTCACGTGTACTCCTTCGTACGTGGTGCGGGTGGTGAATCGAGGGGGAGAACGAGGGATGCGGGGGGGACCGGGGCGTCCGGCGGGTACCGGACGCCCCGGGGTTCGGTGACTTACTTGAACAGGGCGTTGACCTGCTCGTTCGCCGCCTGGAGCGCGCTCGCGTCGGAGGCGCCCTTCAGGTACGACTCGATCGCGGCCGTCATCGTGTCGTTGACGTCGGACCAGTGGTCGGCGATGGGCAGGAGCTTCGTGGTGCCGTCGGTCACCTGCTCGGTGAACCCGGTGACATCCCAGCCCTTCGCCGCGAAGGCGGCTTCGGCCTTCGCGGTCGACGTCTTGACGGCGGGGAAGACGACGGCGGCGTCGCCGATGACGTCCTGGCAGTCGGCGGACGCGAGGTACTTGACCCACTCCCACGCGGCATCCTGGTTCTTGCTTCCGGCCCAGATGCCGTCGGAGAGGCCGTTGAACAGGCTGGCGCGCTCGCCGCTCGGACCCACCGGGGTGGGAGCGACCTTGGTCGCGACCTCGTCCTGGCCGAGGTACGAACCGTTCATCCAGCTGCCGTCCGTGACGAGCGCGTAGCGTCCGGCGAGGTACCCGTTCAGCGGGTCCTGCTCGGAGAGGGCGATGTCGACGCTGGGCATGTAGCCCTTGTCGATCAGACCCTTGTACCAGGCGAGGGTGTCGGCGAAGGACGTGTCCCCGAAGTTCCACGAGCTGGTCCAGGGCGTCTTGTCGCCGTAGTACCAGTCGTTGCTCAGGGCGTACGGCGACCACGTCTGCTGGCCGCTCGCGTTCAGGCCGTTGCCGCTGAGCGCGAGGCCGTAGACGGCGACCTTGCTCTTGTCGAAGCCGGCCTCGTCGCCGCGGACGCCGTTCTGGTCGACGGTCAGGTGGGCGACGAGCTTCTCGAAGGATCCGCCGTCGGTCGTGTTCCACGCGAGGTCGGCGAGCTGGTCGGCCGTGTAACCGGCATCCGTGACCATCTTCTCGTTGTAGAACGTCGCGACGGTGTCGAAGTCCTTGGGCAGGCCGTACCGGCCGCCGTCCTGGTTGGTCCACAGGTCGGCAAGGCCGTCCTGGTAGATGCCGAGGTCCAGGCCGTCCTTCTCGACGCGGTCCGAGATGTCGAGCAGCTGGCCCTGCGAGACGAACTGCGGGTAGTACGACAGGTGGTCGGCGAAGACGTCCGGGGCGGTGCCCGAGGCGAAGCCCGTCGTCAGGCCCTGCCAGTAGTCCGACCAGCCGAACTGCTCGATCTTCACCGTGATGCCCGACGACTTCTGGAAGTCGTCCGCGCACTGCTGGTAGGCGGGCTGCTGGTTGCTGTCCCAGAGCCAATAGGTGATGGATTTCTCCCCGGAGGCGTCGCCGCCCCCGGTCGAGGAGCAACCGGCGAGGAGCGCGGGGACGGCCGCGGCGACGGCGACGACCGCGACGGTGCGGCGCGCGCGTGAGGTGAAGCGCATGGGATTGCCTTTCATTGTGTGGACGTGCGTCGGGATTCCCCCCGGCGGCGCGGGTCGCCGGAAGGGGCTGTGGGGCGGGGGGTCATTTGATTCCGGAGTAGCCGAGGTTGTCGACGAGCTTCCGGCCGAAGAGGACGAAGAGGACGAAGATGGGCAGGGCCGCGACGAGGGTTCCGGCCATGAGGCCGGCCCAGTCCGGGCCCGTCTGCGGGGTCTGGGAGCGGAAGATCCCCAGCGCGACGGTGAGCACGCGCGCGTCGTCGGCTCGACCGACGAGGAGGGGCCAGAAGTACTCGCCCCACGCGGTGATGTAGGTCAGGAGCGCCAGCGTGAAGACCGGCGTCGACGACATCGGGAGCACGATCCGGAAGAAGATCCGCAGGTGCCCCGCGCCGTCGATCTTCGCCGACTCTTCGACCTCGCGGCTGATGCCGAGGAAGAACTGCCGCATGAAGAAGATCGCGAAGGGGGTCATGAAGAAGAACGGCAGGATGATGCCGGCCAGCGTGTTCAGCAGCCCCAGGTCGCGGATGAGGATGAAGTTGGGCAGCTGCACGAAGATCGGCGGGATCATCAGCGCCGTGAGGAAGAGGAAGAAGACGACGTCCCGTCCCTTCCACTCCAGGCGGGCGAAGGCGTAGGCGGCCATGGAGGAGAACAGCACCTGTCCGATCGTGATGACGGTGGCCACGATCACGGTGTTGCGCAGGTAGAGCCAGAAGTTGATCGATCCCGTCGTGCCGCCCTCGGCCACCGCCTGCTCCGGCGACGACAGGCCGAGCACGCGGGCGAAGCCGCCCCAGCTGAAGTCGACGGGGAGCAGGCTCCCCGCGTTGGTGTAGAGCGCGGTATTCGTGGAGAGGGCGGTGCGCAGCATCCAGTAGAAGGGGAACAGCGTGACGATCAGGATGACGACGAGGCACGCCCACGCGACGATGCGGCCGATGTTGATCCGGCGACGGGATGCCGGCGGGGCGGCGGACTCGCCCGCGGCGGCCTCGGTGGCCCGGGGCGGTGTGATGACAGCGGTCATGAGGGGCTCCTAAGCCAGGTCCGAGGAGTTCGAGCGCATGATCTTGAGCTGGAAGTAGGCGACCAGGGCCAGGACGACCAGCAGGAACACCGACATGGCCGACGCGTATCCGAGATCGAACTTCTCGAAGGCCTGTTGGTAGATGTAGTAGTAGATGACCCGCGTCGAGTTGATCGGGCCTCCCTGGGTGGTGACGGCCACGGTGTCGAAGATCTGGAACGATCCGACGAGCGTGATGACGAGGACGAGCGCCAGGACGGGCCGCAGCAGCGGGAGGGTGATCGAGCGGAACATCCGCACCTCGGAGGCGCCGTCCAGGGCCGCCGCCTCGTAGAGCTGGGTGGGGATGGTCTGCAGCCCGGCGAACACCAGGAGCGCCGTGTAGCCGACGTAGCGCCAGACGTTGATCAGCGCGATGGTCGGGATGGCCAGCGTCTCGTTTCCGAAGAACGCCATCCGGTCGCCGCCGATCGCGTCGAGGAAGACGTTGATGATGCCGGTGGAGTAGTCCATCATCCAGAACCACACGAGCGCGACGACGACGTTCGCGACCAGGTAGGGCAGCAGGATGATGCCGCGGATGACCGCGGACCGCGTGAGGCGGTGCATGAGCACGGCGATCGCGACGGCGAGGACGGTCTGCACACCGATGTTGATGACGACGTACTCGACGGTGACGCCGAGGGCGTTCCAGAACAGCGGGTCACCGAACATTCGGGTGTAGTTGGCGACTCCGACGAACTCGCCCGCCCCGATCAGGTTCTGGTCGGTGAAGCTGAACCAGATCCCCCGGAGGGAAGGGATCAGGTAGAACGCGAGGAAGCCGAGCGCGGCCGGAGCGATGAAGAAGAGGGCGACCTTCGCGTCGCCGCGGCGTCGGCGCTTGCCCGTGGGGGCGACGATCGCCCGGGTGTTCAGGGGACTCGTTCGGGTGCTCACTGCAGGGCCTCCACATTCACGACGACACAGGTATCGGGATCCAGAGCGGGGATGTGGATGCCGATCTCCCCCAGGGCGGCGCCGCTGAGCACCGTGCCCTCGCGGAACCACGACGGGTGGATCCGGGGATCGAAGGGCCGCGGGTCCGCGGGCCCGCCGACGGTCACCCGGTACTCGCTCTGCGGGTCCAATCCGGGCAGGCGCACCCGATCGACCGGCCAGGTCACGGGGCGCTCACGCAGCGTCACCTCGTAGAGCGCGCGGGTCCGGTCTTCGGCGACGGCGCCGTGGAGCCAGAGATCCCCGCCTTCGAGCGTGCGCCGCACGACGGTCCCCGAGTGGATGAGGCCGCGGACGTCCTTGTAGTACGCGACCCACTCCGCCAGCCGCGCGATCTCGCCCTCCGAGGCGGACGTGAGATCCCACTCGATGCCGAAGTGGCCGAAGAGGGCGGTCGCGGCGCGGAAGTCGAGGTCGAGGCGGCGCCGGGTGGTGTGCGCGCGGTCCGCGCCGATGTGGCTGCCGACGAGCTCGGGCGGGAGGAGCTGAGCGGTCCATCGCTGGATCTGCTGGCGTTCCCGCGCGTCGATGCAGTCCGACGCCCAAACCCGATCGGTGTGGTCGAGGATCTCCAGGTCGACCCGCGCCCCGCCGGAGGAGCACGACTCGATCTCCAGCCCGGGGCAGTCGGCGCGCACGGCATCGAGGAGCCGGTACGTCGCGTACGTCTGCTCGTGGACGCCCGCGCGGCCGGTCCGCGTGGAGCCCGCCTCGATGAGGTCGCGGTTGTGGTCCCACTTGATGTAGTCGATGCCGTACTCGCGGACGAGCGAGACGATCTGCCGGCGCACGTGCTCGAAGGCGCCCGGGTGCGAGAGGTCCAGCACCTGCTGGTGACGGAAGTCGACCGGCAGGCGCCCCGGCACCTGGAGCAGCCACTCGGGGTGCGCCTGGGCGAGCTCGGAGCGCACGTTGACCATCTCGGGCTCGAACCAGAGTCCGAACTCCATGCCGCGCTGCTTCACGCCGTCGACCAGGGCGCGGAAGCGTCCCCCGCCCCAGACGTCCTCGGCGACCACCCAGTCGCCCAGCCCGGAGGTGTCGTCGCGTCGGGAACCGAACCAGCCGTCGTCCAGGACGAACCGCTCCACCCCCACACGCTGCGCGGCGTCCGCGAGCTCCAGGATGCGCGGGAGGTCGTGGTCGAAGTAGACGGCCTCCCACACGTTCATCACGACCGGTCGAACCGACCGCGGGTGGGCGGCCCGGGCGCGGAGGTGGCGGTGGAACCGGCCGGCCACGTCATCCAGCCCCCGCCCGTAGGCGGCGAAGACCGAGGGCGTGCGGTACGTCTCGCCGCGACCGAGGCGGATCTCCCCCGGAAGCAGCAGCTCTCCGCCCATGAGGACCCGTTCCCCCGAGAACGCGCGCTCCGCGAGGAGGCGGTGGTTCCCGCTGAACGCCACGTGCAGGCCCCAGGCCTCTCCGCGGTCGAAGTCGAGGTCCGCCGACCCGGCGATGAGGAGGGTCGCGGCGTCCGCCCCGGTGCGTCCGTGGCGTCCCTCGCGCAGGTGCGTGCCGACGGTGAAGTCGCGCCACTGCGGCATCTTCTCCTTCGCCCACCGTCCGGCCAGATCGAACAGGACCTCGGCGCGATGCGGTACGAGCAGAGCCAGCTGCAGGTCGTTGACGGTGTAGTAGCCGTCCGCTTCGTTGGTCACCTCGGCGTCGAATCGCACCAGGCCGCTGGGAAGCATCTCGATGACCATCAGGAGCCGGAGTCGGGCGTCGAGGTCACGGGCGTCCACCTCGACGCGGCCTCCCCGGTCGTCGTCGATGAGGACGCGCACCGCGTCGGGGACGAACTTCGTCGACCACGAGCCCCCGGACCGGTGCCCGGACAGACCCGGCGTCCCGGTCCATCCGGTGGAGTTCTCGGGGAGGACGGAGACGACCACCGCGCCGTCCACCCCGTTGGTCGCCAGGGGCGCCTGCGCGTGCAGCGCGATCTCGCGGGCGGTGTCCGTACCCGCGTCGGGGAGGTCGGCGCCCCAGTGGACGACGTGGGGGAGCGCGCTCTGCGGGACGGCCAGGATGAGCGCCGCTCCGGCTGCACGCAGCGTCACGACCGAGGGCCAGGGTTCCGGGAGGTCGCCCTGCACTTCGGAGATCGCTTGCGTCGTCACAGCCTCTTCGCCTTCCTTGATCCATCGTCGGATCGTCCTGCAAACGTTGGTCAAATTAGCATGGCCTCCGCCGCTCTGCAAACGTTGGTCAAAGTTTTCGCAGCCGCCGAAGGGAAAGTCCTCGCGACCGTGGACCAACGTTGGTCATAGGCTGTGCGAATGCCGATCGAACGCGACGTCCCGGGGATCGTCGACGTCGCCGCCAAAGCCGACGTCAGCGTGTCCACGGTCTCGCGCGTCCTCTCGGGCCGCACGCGCGTGAGCGACCGCCTCCGCTCCAAGGTCGAGGCCGCCGTCCAGGAGCTGGGGTACCGGCCCAATGCGGCCGCCCAGTCCCTGGTGCGCGGTCGCAGCTCCACGATCGCCGTCTTCGCCCGCAACACCATCCGTTACGGCTACGCCGCGACGCTGCAGGGAATCGAGGAGGCGGCACGCGCCGCGGGATACGTCATCATGATCGCGGTCGTCGAGTCGGGCGATCCGGCCGAGCTCGCCCGGGCCGTCGACGGCACCCTCTCGCAGACCCTCGCCGGCGCGATCGTCATCGAGTTCGACGAGGTCGGGGTCAAGACCCTGGCCGCGATGCCGACGAGCCTGCCCGTGGTCGCCGCCGCGGGCGCGCGTCGTGCGCGCGGCACGACGCCGCACGCGTTCCTCGACGACTACGCCGGCGGCTACGAAGCGACGCGTTACCTCCTGTCCCTCGGCCACGAGACCGTCCATCATCTGGCCATCCCCGCGACACGGCCCCGCAGCGGCCGCGCCTGGGGGTGGCGGAAGGCGCTCGAGGATGCCGGCGCGGCGGTGCCCGCGCTGGTGCAGGCCGACTACTCCCCCACCTCGGGCTACGACACGGCGCGCGGACTGCTCGGGGTACCGGGACTCACCGCTCTCCTCTGCGGAAACGACGAACTCGCCATCGGCGCGGCGCGGGCGTTCCAGGAGGGCGGACGGCGGATCCCCGACGACATCAGCATCGTCGGCTTCGACGATCAGCCCTTCGCGCGCATGTGGAATCCGTCGCTGACGACCGTCCAGCAGGACTTCGTCGACCTGGGGCGCCGCACCTTCGGGCTTCTCGAACAGTGGCTCGCCTCGGGCGAGCGTGCGCAGGACTCCGCCGTCACACCGTCCCTCGTCATCCGGGAGAGCAGCGCGAGTCCACCGCGCACGGTGTCGGCGAACCACTGACGTCTCGGCCGGGCACCCGTGAAGCGGCGCCCCGCCGACCGGCCGCTCACTCCGGCATCCACTCGCTCAGTACGTCGGCGCGGCCGGGAGACCGAAGAACTCCTCGAGCGTCGTGAAACCCCCGTCGTGATAGGCCTTCGCGAGTTCGGGCCCGATGTAACGGAGGTGCCACGCCTCGGGCTCGTACCCGGTGACGTCGATGCGGCCGACGTCGTACCGGGTGATGAAGCCGTACTCCCAGGCGTGGTCGCGCACCCACGCGCCCTGACTCGACCCGGCGACGTCATCGAGGGTGCCGCAGGACCGGTTGCACGGCACGATGTCGACCGCCAGCCCCGACTGGTGCTCGCTGAACCCGGCGCGCGCGCTCTCGCGGTCGGCTTCTTCCACCCCGCCGACCGCGACGCGATCCGCGTACGTCGCCTGCTGGTTCTCGTAGGAGCGGAAGGCGCTGAGATACCCGATCTCGCCCACCCCGGCATCCGCGGCCGCGCCCACGAGCGTCGTCAACGCGTCGGCCGCGGTCCGGCGCAGACCCGATTCCTTGAGGGCGCGCACATCGTCGGGCATCACGAGGTCGCCGGGCCGGTAGTCGGCGGGGTCGAACGGACGCTTCTTGTTCACCACGACCCATTCGCGGTTCGGGTCCGACAGCGAGATGCACGGAGCGATCCCGGATGCCACGGCGGACCGGAACGCCCCCGCCCCGCCGATCGCGGCGATCGTCGCGGTGTCGTCGCCCGTTGCGAGGACGGCGGTGAACGCCGGGTCGTCGCACGGGCTCGTCGGTGCGGGCGCCTCGGCGATCACCGGGACGGGCAGGCCCTCCGCCGGCACCGCCGGTGGACCGACCATCGCCGCCGCCTCGGGCGCGGCCACCGGGGTGGACACGTTTCCCGCCGTCGCAATGCCCGCGGCGATGAGTCCCGCGGCCACGGCCATCAGCCCGAGCGCCAGCACCGCCACCCGTCGACGGACCCGCCGTGGGCGCGAAGCCCACCGCACGCCGAGACCCGCGGCCGAGGGCGCATCGCGGCGCAGGCGCCGCGTCATCGGCGCGACCGGCTCTCCCGGAGGCGTGACCACCTCGATCGCTTCCGTCGCCCGCCGTTCGGCCTCGGCGCGCGCGGCGCGGCGGGGCGAGAGCTCGGGATCGAAGGAAGTCACTCGACCCATTCTCTCCCGCCGCTCCGGGCCGGTCGAGGGGGCGCACGGACGGGCACGGAATCCCCCGTTGCCCGGAAGCGCCCGCCCGGGCAGGGTGGGAGAGGTGGAATCCGACCGGGGGGCAACGATGATCGACGACCACGACCGCGAAGCGCTGCGTACGGTTGCCCGCTACCTGGAGCACGTGCAGAGGGTCGCCGCAGACGACCACGCGGACGGACGCAGCGCGTTGGCCGACGTCATCTCCGACCATCTGGGGGTGGATGCCGCGACCGTCCCCGTCACGACGGAGTCGCTGTCGCTGCACCGGTACGTGGATGCGGACATCGCCCTCGACGAGCTGACGGCCGTCGGCGGGGGCCGCGTCATCGGCGTCACGGGCGGCGACCAGCGGTGGCACGTCTCGGCATCCGAGCTCCTGGCGTCCTCCTACGCGCGGTTCGCACCCGGCCCCATCTCGTACGAGACGCGGGCGATCGGTCCGGGCGTCGAGCGACGCGTCGTCGCGTTCGGCGTTCGGCTCCTGACGTTCGACGGGCACCCCCTGGCGGTGGTGCAGCGTTCGAGTTCGCCGAACGTCATGCCGCCGGCCGCACGGCTGGAAGTGTTCGGATCCGACCCGGATGCCACGAGCGCCGCGCTCGCCGAGATCCGCCGCCTCATGGTCGAGCGGAGCGTGCTGCGCGGCCAGGTGCTGTCGTTCGCGCCGACCGAGTACGGGTCGCACGCGGGAGCGACGTTCCTCCCCCGCCCCTCCGTCGAGGCCGACGACGTCGTACTCGCGGACGGAGTCCTGCAGAGGATCGTCGACCACGTCGTGGGCATCGGCGACCAGCGCGATGTGCTGCGCGCCGCGGGGCAGCACCTCAAGCGCGGTGTCCTGCTGTACGGACCGCCCGGCACCGGCAAGACACTGACGGTGCGCCATCTGCTGTCGCGCACACCGGGCACCACCGCAGTCGTGCTCACCGGGTCGAGCATCCGCTTCGTGTCCGCGGCCGCGGAGATCGCGCGCACGTTCGCGCCCGCGCTCGTCGTGCTCGAGGACATCGACCTCGTCGCCGCCGACCGCGCGTACTCCCCCGAGCCGGTCCTCTTCGACGTGCTCGACGCGTTGGACGGCCTGGAACCGGATGCCGACATTGCATTCGTGATGACCACGAACCACGTGCAGATCCTCGAGGAAGCCCTCGCGGCCCGCCCCGGCCGCGTCGACCTCGGCGTCGAGATCGCCCTGCCCGATGTCACCGCCCGGCGCCGCCTGTTCCAGCATTACGCGGGCAGCCTCCCCTTCTCCGCCGAGGCGCTGCACGCCGCCGCCGAGCGCGCCGAGGGCACGACCGGCTCGTTCGCGAAAGAGCTGGTGCGCCGCGCGGTTCTGCGGGCGGCGCTCCGCGGTGACGAGCTGCCTACCGACGACGACCTCGCGGCCGCGCTCGACGACCTGCTGTCGTCCGGCGCAGCGCTGACCCGGCTGTTGCTCGGCGGACGGGAGTCTCTTTCTTCTAGTCAGTGACGCAGGCGCTTGCCAATTCATAGAACACATGTTCCCATTAGGGGATGAGGTGGCAGGGACAGAAGCTCGGCGTCGACGACACGGCGGCGCTTCCCGGCATGGAGCGCATGGACGGTCTCGTCCGTTCGGTGACGACTCCCGAGTTCGCCGGGATGACCTTCCACGAAGTGCTCGCCAAGACGGCGCTCAACCGCGTCCCGGGCGCCTCGGCCATGCCTTTCGACTGGACGGTGAACCCCTACCGAGGATGCAGTCATGCTTGTGCCTACTGCCTGTCCCCCGACACGCTCATCATGACCGCCGACGGGAGACATGTGCCTCTCCGCGAGGTCAAGATCGACGACGAGATCATCGGCACGCAGAAGCAGGGCGCCTACCGCCGATTCGTGCGCACGACGGTCACAGCCAAGTGGCCCACGAGAAAGCGCGCCTTTCGGGTGACGTTGGCCGACGGAACGGAGATCGTCGCCAGCGCTGACCACCGCTTCCTCACCGAGCGAGGGTGGAAGTTCGTCTCCGGCGCGATGCAGGGGGCGAATCAGCGCCCCTATCTGACGACGTCGAACCGCCTGCAGGGGTTCGGTCTGGGCACCCCGATCGCTCATCCCATCGAGAGCGAAGACCGCAAGCAGGGGTATGTCACCGGCATGATCCGCGGCGACGGCATGATCTTTCACCGAAAATACGACGACGGACATCGGGTCCGCGACATTCACCGATTCCGCCTCGCGCTGGCAGACCCGGAGCCGCTGGCGCTGACTCGCGCCTACATGGATGACCTCGATATCCAGACGACGCAACGCCCATTCACGGTGCCTGAGGGATACCGGCCGATGACGGCTCTGCACACCGCGCGTTCAGCGGACATCGCCCGCCTCGAGGATCACATCAGGGTCCCGCAACACCGATCCTCGGAGTGGCTCGCGGGATTCCTGGGTGGGATCTTCGACGCAGAGGGGTCCTGCTCCCGCGGCATCCTGAGAATCTCGAACGCGAACATCGAACTGCTCGATCTGATCGAGGAGGGCTTCGCACACTTCGGCTTCGATGCCGTGCGCGAGAGCAAGACGACCACCGACGTGTGCTCCGTTCGACTTCGCGGCGGGCTGGCTGCGCGACAGCGCTTCTTCCGTATCGCGCGCCCTGCCCTGCCGCGGATACTCGACGTCGTGGGGACCGCCGTGAAGACCAGCTCCGACCTTCGCGTCATCGCTGTGGAAGACCTCGGGTACGAGATCGACATGATCGATATCAGCACCGGCACGGGTGACTTCATCGCCAACGGCGTCGTCAGCCACAACTGCTTCGCCCGCAAGACGCACGAGTACCTGGACCTCGACTCGGGGGCCGACTTCGACTCCCAGATCGTGGTGAAGATCAACGTCGCCGACGTGCTGCGCAGCGAGCTGCGGCGCGGGTCGTGGGCGCGGGAACCCGTGATGCTCGGCACGAACACCGATCCGTATCAGCGGGCCGAGGGTCGCTACCGCCTGATGCCCGACATCATCGATGCGCTCGCCGAGAACCGCACGCCGTTCTCGATCCTCACCAAGGGCACGCTGCTCCGGCGTGACCTTCCGCTCCTCACCGATGCGGCGAAAGAGGTGCGGGTGACGCTCGCGATGTCGATCGCGGTGTTCGACGATGCGCTGCAACGATCGCTCGAGCCCGGCACCCCCACCGCGGAGGCGCGGCTCGACACCGTTCGGGCGGCGACCGCGGCCGGGTTCCGCGTGACGGTCTTCCTCATGCCGATCCTCCCGCACCTCACCGACTCGGTCGCCGCCCTCGACCACGCTCTCGGGCGCATCCGTGCCGCCGGCGCGACGAGGGTCGTTTACGGGGCACTTCACCTTCGGCCCGGGGCGAAGGAGTGGTTCCTGCAGTGGCTCGAGCGCGAGCACCCGGAACTCGTCTCCTCCTACCGTGGTCTGTACCCGGGGGTGTCGGCGCAGGCACCGCAGGCCTACCGGCGCTGGCTCGGTAAGCGCGTGCAGCCGCTGCTGCGGATGCATCGCCTCGACGGATGGGACGAGGATGACCACCCGCGCGGCCGGCCGCAGCCGGGGCTCGCCGCGCGCACGGCGACCACACCGCGACTCGGGCCCGTCCGCACCACCGGGTCGGCGGCATCCGCCCGCCCGTCCGTCGCCCCCGCGAGCGAACCCACCCTGTTCTGAAACGGCGAAAGCCCCGCCCGCACACGGCGGACGGGGCTTTCGAGATCGACTCAGGACGTGACGTCGGAGAGCTGACGACCCGCGAGCTCCTCGAGCACGTCGTCACCCAGCTGCGTCGGCTCGAACGGCGCCTCGATCTCGGCACGATCGAGCAGCTCGGTCATACGGCGCTGACGCTGACGCGTGATGAGCGTCACGACGGTGCCGCGGCGACCGGCGCGACCGGTACGACCGGAGCGGTGCAGGTAGGTCTTGTACTCGTCGGGGGCGTCGGCCTGGATGACCAGATCGATGTCGTCGACATGGATGCCGCGCGCGGCGACGTCCGTGGCGACGAGCACGTTCACGCGACCCGAGGTGAGCTTCTCCAGGTTGCGGGTGCGCTTCTGCTGGTTGAGGTCACCGTGCAGGGCGACCGCGGCGATGCCCGCCTCGTCGAACTGCTCGGCGAGCATCTCGGCGTAGGCGCGCGTGCGGGCGAAGACGAGCGTCTTGCCCTCGCGGTCGACGAGCGAGTCGAGGATCTGCGCCTTGTCGCGGTGCTCGATCACGAGGACGCGGTGCTCGATGGTGCTCGAGTCCTGGTCTTCGCCGGCGACCTCGTAGACGGCCGGCTCGACGAGGAACTCGTCGACCAGGGCCGCGACCTCGCGGTCGAGCGTGGCCGAGAAGAGCAGCTTCTGGCTACCCTCGGCGGTCGCGCGCAGGATGCGCTGGACCGGCTCGAGGAACCCGAGCTCGCACATGTGATCGGCCTCGTCGAGCACGGCCACCTGCACCTGCGAGAGGTCGAGCTTGCCCTGGTTCAGCAGATCTTCGATGCGACCGGGGGTGCCGATGACGATGTCGACGCCCTTCCTCAGCGCACCGACCTGGCGCGCCTGGGGCACACCGCCGTAGATCTGCGTGGTGAACAGGCCGACGCTGCGCGCGATGGCCTGCACCGTGCGGTCGATCTGCAGGGCCAGCTCGCGCGTCGGGGCCATGATGAGCGCCTTGGGCGCACGGGCGAACTCGCGACGCTGACCGGCCTGGGCGCGGAGGATGCGCTCGACGAGCGGCGCGCCGAAGGCGATCGTCTTGCCGGAGCCGGTGCGGCCCCGGGCGAGGACGTCGCGACCCTCGAGGATGGGCGCGACCGTGGCCGCCTGGATCGGGAAGGGCTTCTCGGCCCCGAGGCCGGCGAGCGCGCGGACGATGTTGTCGCCCAGACCCAGGTCGGCGAAGCCGGCACCGGTCACGGTCGCCGCATCGACGGCCTCGGCCTGGAGGCGCTCGTGCACGACGTCGACCCGCTGCTCGTGCTCGGTCGAGCGCTTCGGCGACGCGTTCCAGTCCGAACGGTTGGGGCCGTCCGTGCGGCGGGGACGGTCGTCACGACGCTCGAAAGACCGCGCGGGACGGTCATCGCGGGCGGGACGATCGTTACGGTCGAACGAACGAGCGGGGCGGTCATCGCGGGCAGGACGGTCGCTGCGGTCGAACGAACGGGCGAGACGGTCATCGCGGGCCGGACGGTCGTCGCGGCGCTCGAAGGACCGAGCCGGACGGTCGTTACGGTCGAACGAACGAGCGGGGCGGTCGTCACGGTCGAAGGAACGAGCCGGACGATCGCTGCGGTCGAACGAACGAGCCGGACGGTCGCTGCGGTCGAAGGAACGAGCCGGACGATCGCTGCGGTCGAACGAACGAGCGGGACGGTCATCCCGGGCAGGACGGTCGCTGCGGTCGAAGGACCGGGCAGGACGGTCATCGCGGGCCGGACGGTCGTCGCGGCGCTCGAAGGACCGAGCCGGACGATCGTTACGGTCGAACGAACGAGCCGGACGATCGTTACGGTCGAACGAACGAGCCGGACGGTCATTGCGGTCGAACGAACGAGCGGGACGGTCATCGCGGGCCGGACGGTCGCTGCGGTCGAAGGACCGGGCCGGACGGTCATCGCGGGCCGGACGGTCGTCGCGGCGCTCGAACGAACGAGCCGGACGGTCATTGCGGTCAAACGACCGAGCCGGACGGTCGTTGCGGTCGAACGACCGCGCGGGACGGTCGTCGAACGACCGGGCCGGACGCTCATCGGCGCGCGCGTTGCTGCGGATGCCGCGGGCCTCGTCGCGACCGGCACGGTCCGACGCGCTCCAGCGGCGCTTGGCGGGGGCGGTGTCGGCCTCGGGGGCGCGGTAGCCGCGGTGGGTGGGGCTCTTGCTGCCGGGCTTGGCGGGCGCGTCGGCACCGGGGCGACGCTTGCGATCCTGGAACGAGGTCTGAGCGCCGTAGCGGGGCTCGAAGTTCTTCGCGGCGCGACCGCCGGCGGGCTTCTTGTTCTTGGGCATGGGGACTTCCTGGGTTCTGTTCGCGCGAAACAGCGACACCGCTCGGGGCGGTGCGAAACCCGGACTGTCGTCGGCCGGGGGCCATTCACTGATGATGGTCGAGGCCGCGATCGCGTCCTGTCCATCGGCCCCTTGGACTCACAAACCCATCCGCGCATCACACGCGGCGTCCAGAGCCGACCGCACCACGTTACAGCCCGCGCCTGGGAATGGCATCCATGTCCTTGCCGAGTCGGACCTCGTCCCACCTTCTGCGGTTCTCACGCGCCCGGACTGACCACTTCCGGGACACGCGGCGCCATGAGCGGGACGAGGGCCGGGAGAACCGGGACGTGGAGGGTAGCCGAAGATGGAACCATGGCAGACACCGACGCCCACCCCATCACGGTGGCGATCGAGCGGCGCATCGACCCGACGCGCACCGCCGAAGCGACCTCCTGGATGCAGGCCGGCACCGACCTCGCGACCGCCTTCCCCGGATTCCTCGGCTCGGGCTGGGTACGCGCGGGGGAAGACAGCGACCTCTGGTACATGCTGTACCGCTTCCGCGACATCACCACGCTCGAGCAGTGGGAGACCTCGTCGCAGCGGCAGTGGTGGCTGGATTCCGGCCGCCCGTTCGCCCGCGAGGAGCGCGTGGAACGGCGCACCGGCATCGAGGGCTGGTTCGACGCCTCGCTCGGATCGGTGCTGACCGGGACGGATGCCACGACCCAGGCCGTGCAGCAGCCGGTCCCGCCCGCACCGCCCCGATGGAAGCAGGCGGTGACGATCTGGATCGGTTTCTTCCCCACGAACCTGCTCGCCAGCTGGCTGCTCGGGTTCATCCCGGGCTTCGCCGAGGTGCCGCTGCCGCTGCGCGTCCTCGGCACGACGTTGCTGCTCACCCCTGTGATGACCTACGCGGTTCTTCCCTGCGTGACCCGCCTGCTGCGACCCTGGTTGCAACGCCCGCCGCGTCCTCGAAAGGTGTCCTCATGACCGCCGACCCCACCGGCTACCGGTTCCGCTTGAACGGACCCCGTTCCTCGGCCGAGATCGCTCAGGTGGGCGCGGCCCTGCGCGCCCTCACCGTCGACGGCGTCGATCTCGTCCCGCGCTACGCCGACGACGTGCCCACGCCCGCGGCATCCGGCGTCGTCCTGGTGCCCTGGCCGAACCGCATCCGCGACGGCAAGTACTCCTTCGGCGGAGTGGACCGTCAGCTCGCGATCAGCGAGCCGGCGTTCGGCAACGCCAGCCACGGACTGCTGCGCTTCGGCTCGTACACGGCCGAAGAGGTCGCCGACGAGCGGCTCGTGCTGACGGCGGACGTCGTCCCCCAGACCGGGTACCCGTTCCACCTGCGCACGCACGTGACCTTCACCCTGCTCCCGGACGGTCTGCACGTGGAGCACCGCATCGAGAACGTCGGCGCCGACACGGCGCCGGTGGCGCTCGGCATCCACCCGTATCTGCAGATCGGCGGGGTCGCCACCGAGGATCTCGTCGTGCACTCGACGGGCACGACGACGCTCGTCCTGGACGACCGGAAGCTCCCGGTCGACGAGGTCCCGGTCGACGAGGCCACCGACCTCCGCGCGGGTCGTCGCCTCGGAGACGTGTCGCTCGACAACGCCTATCGCGGGCTCGAGCGGGATGCCGATGGCCGCGCGCGTCACACCCTCACGGCCCCCGACGGTCGCGTCGTGGAGCTCTGGCAGGATGCCGGCTTCGAGTGGGTGCAGGTCTTCACCACCGACCGGTACCCGGGGAACCCGCTGGCCGTGGCCGTCGAACCGATGACGGCGCCGTCGAACGCTTTCGCGACGGGGACGGATCTGCTGTCGCTCGAGCCGGGTGGAGAATTGCGTCGCGAATGGGGTATTTCCTACCGCGGATGAGGTTCTCGTCCCCCTGAATAAGGCCCTTGTCCCCCAAATGGGGGACAAGAAATTCCGCCGACGATCTGGGGAATTCGCAGACAAGACCTTTCCTATGAGGGCTCGGGGAAAGTTACCATTCCCTTGACGGATTCCGTCGCCACCGGGGAGACCGAGGACCATCGTTCCCTCGGTTCACAACCCGAATGAGCCGACGGGGGCCGGGGGTCTCGCGGTGTGGGGGGACACCCGTTCCGTCCACGACGAAAGTGCCCGACATGAGCATTGCGGTCCGCCCCGCCGTCCCTTCCGCCTCCCTTCCCGTCCTGGCGCGCCGGCTGGCCCGTCGCTTCGACGACATCCCCACCATGCACCTCGCCGGGCTCGTGCTCGTCGTGCTCGTGGGCGGCATCCTGGCATCGATCCTCACCACCAGCGACCCGCTCTGGTGGCAGCTGCACTTCAGCCAGCTCGGCACGTTCCACGACCTGTCGGCCGCATTCTTCAACAACACGCTCAAGATCGGCGGGTCGTTGGTCGTCGTCTACGCGGTCCGCGTGCGGCGGGATCTCCGTCGGCTCGGTCGTCGCGCCGGACGCCGCGGCGCGCCCACCTCGGCGGCGTTCTTCCTGACCGTGATCGGTGTGAACCTCGCACTCGTCGGATGCGTTCCGCTCAACACCAACAAAGACCTGCACGACAAGGTCGCCGGAATGATGGTCCTCGGTTTCGCGGCACTGCTGTTCACGTCACCCTTCCTGCTGCACCGCCTGCCGAAGCGCCTGGTCATCTCCACGTCGCTCGTGTTCGTGTTCCTCTTCGCCGGCGCCTGGATGTTCGTGACGGCGACGATCAACCTCGCCCTGTTCGAGGTCATCGCGTTCAGCGCCATGTTCGCCTGGTCGGGCGTGTTCACCCACTGCCTGACGGGCGTCGGGATTCGTTCCGCGGTGGAGCCCGTCGACGCACCCGCGACCGTCGTCGCGCCCCGCATCCTGCCCCGGGGAACCGACGTCGCCGTGGCGGCCCTCTCGTCGCGCTCGACGCTGCGCATGCGCGGCGCGCTCGTCGGCACCGGCCGAGCCCGTTCGAGCCTGGCCCGGCGCCGCCCGGTGATCGTCAGTGGCCCTCGCGCAGCTGTCGCCGGCTCACCGGGTGCTCGCCCGTCGTCGGCTCCGCCGCGCCTGCGTCCGGCGTCGATGTCGCCGCGCGGCGGGCGGCCCGCCGCTCCCGCGCTCCCTCGACGAGGTTGTACAGCGTCGGCAGCACGAGCAGCGTCAGGAACGTCGACGACACGAGTCCGCCGATCACCACGACGGCCAGCGGCTGCGAGATGAACCCCCCGTGTCCCGTGATCCCCAGCGCCATGGGCACGAGCGCGAAGATCGCCGCGAGCGCGGTCATGAGGATCGGACGCAGTCGGCGTGAGCCGCCGACGACGGTGGCGTCGAAGACGCTGAGTCCGCGCGCGCGATACTGATTCACCAGGTCGATCAGGACGATGGCGTTCGTGACGACGATGCCCACGAGCATCAACGCGCCGATCATGCCGGCCACACCGAGCGGGACGCCCGTGATCGCCAGCATGAGGATGGCACCGGTCGCGGCGAACGGCACGGAGACGAGCAGCTCGAGCGGCTGCCGCAGCGACTTGAACGTCGCGACCATCACGACGTAGACGATGAGGATCGCCGCGAGCAGCGCGAGGCCGAGCTGCCCGAAGGCGTCCTGCTGGTTCGTCACGACGCCGCCGAGCTTCGCGGTGGCCCCGTCCGGCAGCGCCACGTCCGCGAGCGCGTCGCGGACGCTGGCCGAAGAACTGCTGAGGTCGTCGGTCGTCGGGGTGACGGTCACGGTGGCGGTGCGCAGGCCGCGCGACGTGGTGATGCTCGGCGGCGTCTGACTCGTCTCCACCGTGGCGATCTCGTCGAGCCGCACGGCACCGCCGGCCGTGGGGATCTCGAGCGCCTTGAGCGTGTCGACCGTGGTGGGCGGGTCGTCCGACGCGATGTAGACGCTCACGCCGCGCCCGTCGATCTCGACGGTGCCCGCCTGGCGCGGCTGCATCGCCCCCGACACGAGCGCTCCCACGGTCCGCTCCGAGAGTCCGCGCTCGGCGGCGGCATCCCGGTCCACCCGCACCGAGACGAAGGGCAACGAGGCCGACAGGCTGCTGGAGACCTGTCCGATGCCGTCGCGGCCCTCGAGCCCCCCGACCACCGCGTCGGTGGCCTGCTGCAGGCCGTCGGCGTCGGCGGCGGTCACGTCGATGGTGATGTCGGTCGAGCCGAATCCGCTGCCCTGGGCGCTGACCTCGATGTCGCCGGCGTCGGCGATGTCGGACACGGCGGTGCGGACGCGCTCACGCAGGTCGACCTGATCGACCCCGGCCTCCGACGTGATCGAGTACGTGATACCCGAGCCCCCACCGGAGAAGGCATCGCGAAGGGCGGAGCCGCTGGACCCGATGGAGGTCTGCACGGTCTCGACACCGGGGATGTCGCGCAGCACCGCCTCGACCTTCTGAGCGGCGGCATCCTCGGCGGTGAGGCTGGGTGCCGAACCGATCTTCTGCGTCACGGTGAACGTGTTCTGGCCCGAGTCGCCCAGGAAGTCGGTCTTGAGGAGGGGGACGGATGCCACGGTCCCGGCGAGCACGAGGAGGGCGAGGCCGAGGGTCACCCAGGAGTGCCGGAGGGTCCAGCTGAGGATCGGGACGTAGGCCTTCTGCAGGCGCGAGGGCGGCGCGGTCGGCGATTCGGGATCGACCGGGTTGCCCTCGGCATCCCGGACCACCTTCCCGGGCTTGAGGAACCACGAGGCCAGGACGGGCACGATCGTCAGCGACACGAGCAGTGACGCCGCCATGGCGATGGTGACCGTGAGCGCGAACGGCCGGAACAGCTCGCCGGTCACGTCGCCGACGAAGGCGATGGGGAGGAACACCGCGACCGAGGTGATCGTGGATGCCGTGATGGCGGCGGCCACCTCCCGCACGGCGCGGATGATCGTGGGGATCTTGTCGGCGTCGCCGACGT
Organism: Microbacterium proteolyticum; assembly: GCF_029639405.1. Classification (NCBI taxonomy): domain Bacteria; kingdom Bacillati; phylum Actinomycetota; class Actinomycetes; order Micrococcales; family Microbacteriaceae; genus Microbacterium; species Microbacterium proteolyticum. The sequence continues at coordinate 1,482,492 of NZ_CP121274.1, read as the reverse complement.
AGTGGCGCTTGATGTTCTCGATGACGACGATGGAGTCGTCGACCACGCGCCCGATGGCGATCGTGAGGGCGCCGAGGGTCAGGACGTTGAGCGAGTAGCCGAACGCCTGCAGCCCGACGAAGGTCACGAGGACGCTCGTGGGGATCGAGATCGCCGTCACGAGCGTCGAGCGCACGGACATCAGGAAGATCAGGATGACGACGACGGCGAACGCGAGTCCGAGGAGACCTTCCTGCGCGAGCGCCTCGATCGACTGCTCCACGAACGGCGCCTGATCGAACACGACCGTGAAAGTCGCGCCGTTGAGCGAGGACTCGAGGTCGGGGATCGCCGCCAGCACGGCGCGCGAGACGTCGACGGTGTTGGCCGCGGGGAGCTTCGTGACCGCGATCGTGAGCGCGGGCTCGCCGTTGACCCGCGACAGGGTCGTGACCGGGTCGGACTGCTGCGCCACGGTCGCGACGTCGCCGATCGTCGTGGGCCCGGCGGATGCCTGCGCGGCGTCGGTGGGGACGAGCGGGAGCGCCGTGATCTCGTCGACGCTGGTGAGCTTGGCGCCCGTCTGCACCGTCAGGGTCTGGTCGCCCTCGGTGATCGATCCGCCGGGGAAGAGCACGCCGTTGGCCTCGAGGGCGTCGGAGATGGCCTGCTGGCCGAACCCGCGTTCGCCCAGGCGCGTCGGGTCGGGCGTGATCGTGACGCGCTGTCCGGTGCCGCCGACCACCTGGGCGGCATTGACCCCCGTGACGTCCTCGAGCGCCGGGACGACGACCGACTCGAGCGTGGACTGGATGGTCTGCGCGTCGGAGTAGCCGGTGACGGCGAGCTGGATGACGGGGAAGTCGTCGATGCTCGCGGATGCCACGGTCGTATCGGCCGATTCGGGAAGCTGGTCCTTGATGCGAGCGATCGCGGCGAGGATCTTCTGCTGCGCGGCGGCCAGGTCGGTGCCGTAGGTGAAGGACGCCGAAACGATCGAGGAGTTCGTCGTGCTCGTGGCCGTCGTGGATTCCAGTCCCTCGACGCCGCGGATCGCGCCCTCGATGGGGGTCGACACGTCGGCTTCGACGACCTCGGGCGAGGCACCCGGGTAGGTCGTGACGACCGCGAGCTGGGGGAACTCGATCGACGGGATCAGCTCCTGCTTGAGGTTCGTCAGCGCGAGCCCGCCGAAGACGGCGGCGACGATCGTGACGAGCGCGATGAGCGCCCTGTTGCGGAGGCTCAGGACGGCCAGATACGACACGCGGGGCCCTTCGGGTCGACCGACTCGATACAGGACTGTATCGAGGGCCAGTATCCCACGGCCGCGGCGGTGGGAGCGCGCTCAGAGGGCGTGACCGAGGGCGAGACCCGCCGCCGCCGCGAGGACGGATCCCGCGAACGAGGCGACCGCGTACGTCGTGGCGGCGCGGGCACGCCCCTCTTCGGCGAGCAGGGCGGTCGTCACCGCGACCGCGCTGAAGGTCGTGTACCCGCCGAGCAACCCGGTCCCGACGATCCACCGCCACGCCTCGTCCACGACGAGCGGGGTGACGAGCCCGAGCACGAAAGCGCCGGTCAGATTCACCACGAGGATCCCCCAGGGGAACCGTTCACCGGTGCGCCCGCGCACGGCGGTGTCGAGCGTGAAGCGGAGCGCCGCGCCGACTCCACCGGCCACGAGCACCGCGAGGAAGACCAGGGGCGTCACGCGACGCGCCCTCCGCGCCCGATCAGAACGCCGAGCCACGCGGCGAGCGTCCCGACCACGACGGTCGCCGCCCCCCACCACAGCAGCGACAGGTCGGCGGACTCGACCGCCAGCGCGCTGTACGTCGTGAATCCGCCGAGGACGCCGGTGCCGAAGAACAGCTGCGCCCGCTGGGCGCGCGTGGACATCGGCATCCGCGCCCGGATCCCGAACAGGATGCCGATGGCGAACGCGCCGACGACGTTGATGAGCGGAACGAGCGCGGGGCCGAGATCATCGGCGAGGGCGAGGGTCAGGCCGGCGCGCGCCGCGGTCCCGAGCGCACCGCCGAAGAAGACCGAGACCAGATCGCGCCAGGACACCACGCGATCACCTTATGCGCCCCGGGTCTCAGGCGGCCGTTTTGCATACCCCCGGGGGTATTGCTACGCTGAGCCCACGACCGAGAAGGAGACAGATATGTGTCGAGCCGTCACCTGCCGCACCTGCGGGAAGACCACGTGGGCCGGTTGCGGCCAGCACGTGGACATGGTCATGGCCGGGGTCCCCCGGGCCGACCGCTGCCCCGGGCACGAGCGCTCGGAGTCCGGCGGGCTCTGGTCGCGACTGTTCGGACGATGACGGCCGCCCGCACGATCATCGTCGGCGGCGTGGCCGGAGGCATGTCCGCCGCCACCCGCCTGCGTCGACTCGACGACGCCCGCGAGATCATCGTCATCGAGCGCGGACCGCACGTGAGCTTCGCGAACTGCGGACTGCCGTACTACGTCGGCGGCGAGATCGAGGATCGATCCGCCCTCCTTCTGCAGACCCCGCAGACCCTCGGTGCCCGCTTCGGCCTCGACGTCCGCGTCCGCACCGAGGTGGTCGCCATCGATCGGGTCGCCCGGGCGGTGCGGGTTCACGACCTCGCCACGGGCGCGGATCGGACGATGACGTACGACCAACTGATCCTGTCGCCCGGGTCCGTGCCGGTCCCCCCTCCGCCGGCCGACGAGGACTCCGTTCCGATCCTGACGCTGCGCACCATCGACGACGTGGACGACATCGTCGCCCGACTCGACGCGGGCGCCCGGCGCGCGGTGGTCGCCGGCGGCGGCTTCATCGGGCTCGAGGCCGTCGAGAACCTCGCGCGCCGCGGCATCCGCGTCTCGCTCGTGCACCGCGGTTCGCACCCCTTCCGCCCTCTGGATGCCGAGATGGCGGGGCCCGTGATCGACGAGCTGCGGCGGCACGACATCGACCTTCACCTCGCGGACGAGATCACCCACGTCTCGGCGACCGCGGTGACGCTGGCCTCCGGCGCCCAGATCGAGACGGACCTCGTGATCGACGCGCGGGGGACTCGTCCCGACACCGCCCTCGCCGCGGCGGCGGGCCTCGCGCTCGGACCGAGCGGCGGCATCGCGGTCGACCCGTGGCAGCGCACCTCCGATCACCGGATCTTCGCCGTGGGCGACGCGGTCGAGAAGGTCGACGTCGTCTCGGGGGCACCGGCGCTGGTCACCATGGCGGGACTGGCCAATCGGCACGGGCGCACCGCCGCCGACGTCATCGCGCTCGGGACGGATGCCGTTGACGCCGCCGACGACGCGACCGGCCTGGCCATCCTGCGGGTGTTCGACCTCGTCATCGCCACCGTCGGGGCCGGAGAAGCACGCCTGCGCGCCGAGGGGCGACCGCACCGGGTGCTGCACACGCACCCCACCGACCACGCCGGCTACTTCCCCGGGGCCGAGCGCATGTCGATGAAGCTGCTCGTCGGCCCGAGCGATGACCGCATCCTGGGCGCGCAGATCGTCGGCGGGCGTGGCGTCGACCGACGCATCGACGTGCTGTCCCTGGCGATGCAGACCGGCGTCAGCGCTTCGCGTCTTTCCCGCCTCGAACTCGCCTACGCGCCGCCGTTCGGGTCGGCCAAAGACCCGGTCAACCAGCTGGGGTACGTCGCCGACAACCTCCGCACCGGCCTGACGCGCGCCGTGCAGTGGCACGAGCTCGCCGGCGTCCTGGCCGAGGGAGCGACCCTCATCGACGTGCGCTCCCCCGCCGAGGTCGCGGCGGGGGCGATCCCCGGCAGCACGAACATCCCGCTGGACGACCTCCGCGCGGGCACGACCCCGCTTCCGGACGGCCCGCTCGTCGTACACTGCCAGGTCGGACAGCGCGGACACACGGCCGCCCGGCTCCTCGCCGGGGCGGGGCGCGACGTCCGCAATCTCGACGGCGGCTACCTCACCTGGCTCGCCGGCCGCACCGTTACCGAAGGGACCCGCTCGTGACCGAGACGGACGCCGAGACCATCCGCAAGACCGCGAACCGCCTGAAGCGCGCCCGCGGCCAGCTCACCGCCGTCATCGAGGCGATCGAGGCCGGCGGCGACTGCCGCGCGGTCGTGACGCAGCTCGCGGCGGTCAGCAAGGCGATCGACCGGGCGGGATTCGCGGTGGTGAGCACCGCGATGCGGACGTGTCTCACCGACGACGAAGCCGCCGACCGAGAGGGCGACCGGCTCTCGCTCGAGGACCTCGAGAAGCTGTTCCTGACCCTGGCCTGAGCTACTCGCCCAGGATGAGGCGGCGGATCGCGGCATCCTTCGATCCGCCCAGCTCCATCGTGTGGCCGCGACGGTAGAGCGAGAACACCCGCGGGTCGATGTAGCTCGAGCGGGCCACCGCGGGCGTGTTGCCGAGGGCGGCGGCCGCCGCGCGCACGGCGGCGAGCTCGACCTTCTTGCGCTCGTTCTTCGTCGCGGCGACGCCCGCCTCCGCGAGCGCCTCGGCGGCGAGGATCGTGCCGCGCAGGGTTCGGAAGTCCTTCGCGCTGAACGGGCCGCCGGTGAGCGACCGCACGTACGCGTTCACGTCGCCCGGCGTGAGCGGAACGCGACGGCGTCCCCGACGGTAGCTGAGGAGGGCCGCGCGCGAGCGACCGGTCGCGAGCTCCGCCATGAGCGCCGCGACCTCGGCGTCCTTCAGCGAGAGCTCGGCCCGCTTGCCGCTCTTCGCGGGGAACGACAGGCGGATGAGGTCGCCCTCGACCGTGGCATCCCGGCGCTGGAGGGTCGTGAGCCCGCGGCTGCCGTTGCTGACGAAGTAGCGGGCGTTGCCCACGCGCGGGGCGACCTGGTCGAGCAGGCGGAACGAGACCGCGAGCACCCGCTCACGGTCGACGTCCGAGCGGCGCAGCGACTGGGTGACGCGCGCGCGAGCCCGCGGCAGCGCCTCGGCCAGTTGCAGGGCGCGAGCGTACTTGCCCTTGTCCTGACGCTTCGACCAGTCCGCGTGATACGTGTACTGGCGTCGCCCAGCCTCGTCGGTGCCCACCGCCTGAATGTGGGCGTTCGGCTGGCGGGCGATCCACACCTCGCGCCAGGCGGGCGGGATGACGAGCCCCCGGGCGCGATCCGCCTCCCGCTCGGGGACGGCAGCCCCGGTGTGGTCGACGAAACGAAAACCGGACCCGGAGCGGACACGACGAAAGCCGGGGTCCTCGTAGGGCCGCACCCGGACGAGGCGCGCCACGTCAGTGGGTGCGGAGCATCTCGATCAGCTCCGCCTTCTTCTTGCCGGTGTACCCGGTGATGCCCAGTTCCTTCGCCCGCTTCTTCAGCTCGTCCACGGTGCGGTCCTCGTAGTCCTCCGCGCGACCCCCGCGGGCGCCGACCTTCCCGCGTCCTTGCGCGGCGGCGGCGTTCGAGATGCGCGCGGCCTTCTCCTTCGAGTCGCCCTGCTTCCGCAGCTCCTCGTAGAGATCCGGGTCCTTCAGGCTGTTCGATCCTCGCCCCTGGGGCATGGCCGCCTCCTTCCGTGGGATGCCACGACGGTACGACTGGGCGCCGACCGGCTTCGGCGGGGTTGACAGCCGCACCCCGACCGCCCTCGCTCAGAGCCCGCGCGGGCTATCAGCCGATTTCCAGGAACGTCAACCCCCTGCCGGGATCCGCGCGGAATGAGAACGTGGAGGTCAACCACTCGCCGGTTGCCGTGCCCAGCGGAGAAAGCAAGGAGCCCCCCATGAACATCTTCCTGATCATCATCATCGTCGCCGCGATCGTCATCGCGATCTTCAGCGGCCTGGGTCAGGCCGCGAGCTTCCTGCTCTGGATCGCCATCATCGTCGGCCTCATCGCCCTGATCGTGCTGCTGTTCCGCCTGATCAGCGGCCGCAAGCCGGTTTAACCCCCGAGAGGAGCGCTCGCGTTTCGGGTGCACGAGCCTCCTCATCCCCGCGGGTCCGCCCGCCCCGGATGCCACGTCCTCCCCCAGGACGTGGCATCCGTCGTTTCTACGGGTACCTGCGGAGCCACTTCACGTGATCTGGTTCCTGCGGAGCCACATCGCGCGCCCGGGTTTCTGTGGAGCCACATCACGCGCCCGGGTTCCTGCGGAGCGACTTCACGCGCCTGAGTTCCTGCCGGAGCCACTTCACGTGATCTGGACGAACGCACACGCCGCGAACGCGCGCAGCGTGTGCGCTCGGCCGGTTCACGTGAAATGAATGGATGCCGGGACGCCGAACGCAGACCGAGACGCGGGGCCTCGCCCTGGAGGTCTGGCGCACGACCCGAGGGTGGGCCTTGACGCGGACGCGATATATCGCGATACTCGAATCAACGCGATATATCGTGAGTAAGGAGATCGCCATGGAGAAATGGATCGTCCACCCGGGCGAGACGCGCGTCATCGACGTCGACGGACTGCGGGAACTGAAGATCGGCCTCGTCGGGGGCCAGGTCGACGTGATCGCGCACGACGACCCGGGCGCCCGCATCGAGGTGCACGGCGTCACCGTGAAAGACCTGCGCATCGAGATGATCGACGGCCGGCTCGAGATCGACCACCCGCAGCTGCGGTGGGACAACTTCCTCGAGGTGTTCCGCAACTTCGGCGCCGGCGGCCCCAAGGCCGAGGTGAGCGTCGCCGTCCCGCGCACCGTCGCCCTCACCCTCGGCGTCGTCAGCGCGAGCGCGCTCGTCTCGGGACTCCGGACGGATGCCAAGCTCAACACCGTCTCGGGCGACATCATGGTCGACGGACTCGTCGGCGACGTGAGCCTCAACGCCGTCTCGGGCGACGTGCAGGTGCGCGAGCTCCAGGGCGCCCTCACCGCCAACAGCGTTTCGGGCGACATCGCCGTGACCGGCGCCGTCACGAAGGCCTCGGTCGACACCGTCGCGGGCGCTCTGCTGGTGGACTCGACCGGCACCGTGCAATCCATCACCCTGAACTCCGTCAGCGGTTCGGCCACGATCCGTCTCGACCGCGGCCTCCCCGCCAACTACGTCGCGCGGTCGGTGAGCGGGCGCGTGCAGATCGACGGCAGCGTGCGCTCGGGCTCGGGCCCGACCAACTACACCGGTTCGACCGGCGCCCTCGCGGGGTCGTTCGTCGACGTGCGGGCGAACACCGTCTCGGGCGAGATCACCGTCCTCCGCCGGGGCGTTTCGGGTCTGCGCCCCGACGAACTCGCCGAAGAGGAGGAGTGGTGATGAGCCCCGTCTTCTCCCACGGCGATCTGCGCCTCTACATCCTCAGCCTGCTCGCCGAGGCCCCCCGCCACGGCTACGACCTCATGCAGGCGCTCACCGAGCGCACGGGCGGGACCTACTCGCCCTCGGCCGGCACGATCTACCCGCGCCTCGCGAAGCTCGAGGAGGAGGGTCTCGTCACCAAGACCGTCGACGGCCGCAAGACCGTCTACGAGATCACGGATGCCGGTCGCGCCGAGGTCACCTCCCGCGAGGGAGACCTCGAAGGCATCCAGGCGGGCCTCGCCGACAGCGTCCGCCTCATCGCCGACGAAGTCCGCGGGAGCGTCCGGGATGCCATGCGCAGCCTCCGCGCCGATCTCGCCGCCGCCTCGCGCGACGAACGCGAGCAGGCCGACAGGGCGCCCGCGCACGACCCGCGCGCGCTCAGCCGCGAACAGCTCCATCGCGCGGATGCCGCGATCACCGAGTTCCGCGGACGCGTCCGCTCCGAGCTGCGCTCGCACGTGGCTCGCGGGGGCGAGCTCACGGCATCCGGTGTGGATGCCATCGAGTCCGCGCTGCAGCAGGCGTCGGAGGCCGTCGCCCGCGCGGTGCGCGGCTGAGGGTCACTCCCAGACGAGCTCCTCGTCGGGTGCGAGCGGCTCACCCAGCGGGACGACCAGCACGGGTCGACGCTGCCGGTGGGTGAGTCGCGCGGCGACGGACCCGGTGAGGAACTCGCGCAGCGACTCCCCCAGCCCGCGTTTGCGGGTGCCGACGACGAGGAGCGACGCGTCCAGCTCGTCCGCGAGGTGGATCAGCGCGAGCGCGGGATCGCCGATCGCCTGCCGCACCGACCACGTCACCTGCGCGTCGACCAGCGCGGCGTCCGCCGCGGCCTGCACCTCGGAGAGGGCCGCCTTGGCCGCCGCTCCCGCGACGTCGACCGTGGAGGGGCTCACGTAACCGTCGGGGTCCTCGAAGGCGACGAAACGGGTCGTGTCGACGTGCGCCACGATCAGGTCCGTTCCCGCGAGCGCGGCCTGCCGTGCGGCGGCCCGCAGGACCCGCGGCGACTGGCCCGGAACGACGCCCGCGATCACGACACCGGGGCGCTTCGGGGCGGGGTTGTCGTCTGCCATGGTGACTCCTCTGAACGTGCGGCACCACTCCCGTCGGCCCACAGCAGGCGGGGGCGGAAAGCACCGTGATATCCTGGCTGTTACTCTTACCGGCTCGGTCCGGAACCGCAATACGCAGGGCCCACAGCATGGCCCTCGACGTCGATCGTGAGGGGGTCTCGCATGGGGCGTGGCCGTCAGAAGGCGAAGAACACCAAGATCGCCCGTGAGCTGAAGTACGACACCTACTCGGTGAACTACTCCGCTCTCGAGCGCGAACTGGGTGCACCCGAACCGGGTGAGGACGCGTACGTCGACAAGTGGGCCGACCAGTACGCGGACGAGTACGAAGACGAGAAGGCCTAGCCCGCGTCCCACGCTCGACCGTGGCGGCGTTCCCACGCCTCCTCGATCGATTCCGAGCGCGCCACGACGACGGCCGCGGGGACGACGAGCACGATGACACCGCCCACGACGAGCAGTCCGGCGGTCCATCCGCCGGTCAGTTCGTGGGTGACTCCGATCGCGAGCGGAACGAGCGCGGCCAGGGCGTAGCCCAGGCTCTGCACGAACCCGCTCAGCGCGACCGCCGTCTCGTGCGACCGCGTGCGCAGGCTGAACAGCACCAGCACCATCGGGAACATCAGCGGCGGGAGTCCGATGAGGACGACCCACAGCACGGTGGCGGCGCCCGGCGCGAAGAGCAGCCCGGCGACCCCGGCGAGGCCGCTGGCGACCGCGAAGACGTAGAACGGTGTGGTCCGCCGCAGGCGTGCCGCGAGAAGCGGCACCACCAGCGATACCGGCAGCCCCATGAACGAGAACAGCGCGAGCAGACTCCCCGCGGTGGCGGCGTCGACACCGGCGGTGTCGATGAGGATCGTCGGCAGCCACGCGAACATGCCGTACGCCACCGACGAGTTGACGGCGAAGGTGATCACGAGCGCCCACGCCTGCGGCACGCGCACCACACGCGAGAGCACCGACGCACGCGGTTCTTCCACGGCATCCCCGCGTCCGGCCCGGGCCCGGAGGCTCGTCACCACCCAGGGCACGACCGCGACGACCGCGACGAAGGCCCACACCGCGAACGACCCGCGCCACCCGATCGCTCCGGCGAGCGGCACGGCGACCAGTGGCGGGGTGAAGGTGGCGACCGCCATCGTCGTCGTATAGACCGTGGTCATCAGCCCGACGCGCTCGGGGAAGTACTTTTTCACCACCGCCGGGATCAGCACGTTGGCGACACCGACCGCCGCGAACACCCCCGCCGTCGCGGCGAGGAGGGTCCAGGCATCCACCGCCACCGCCCGCAGGCCCAGCGCCGCAGCCGCGGCCACCGCGGCGATGAGGACGAGGCGCTCCAGCCCGACCCGACGCTCGATGACCGGTGTCACGACCGCCGAGAGCGCGAAGGCCACGGGCGGCGCCATTCCGATGAGCCCCACGACCGCCGCCGGCAGAGGGAAGTCACGCGAGATGACGGTCAGCAGCGGCGACAGGGACGCCACGGCGATGCGCAACGTCAACGCGAGCAGCACGATGGCCGCAGCCGCCCACACGACCGTCCCCGCGCGGCGGGGCGTCAAGACTCCTGGCTGCCCTCGACCCAGGCGAGGTACTCCTCCGACACGGTGCCGGTGACGTACCGGCCGTCGAAGCAGCTCATGTCGAGGTCGACGAGGTCGGTGCCCTCCATGATCGCGGCCTTGAGATCCTCGACCTCCTGGTACACGAGGTAGTCGCAGCCGAGCTCTTCGGCGATCTGCGGGATCGTGCGGCCGTGGGCGACGAGCTCCTGGCGCGACGGCATGTTGATGCCGTACACGTGGGGGTAGCGCACCGGCGGGGCCGCCGACGCGAACGTCACGCTCTTGGCACCGGCATCCCGAGCCATCTGGATGATCTCGCGGCTGGTCGTCCCCCGCACGATCGAGTCGTCGATGAGCAGGACGTTCTTGCCCTGGAACTCCGTCGACATCGCGTTGAGCTTCTGGCGAACGCTCTTCTTGCGGATCGCCTGCCCGGGCATGATGAACGTCCGCCCGACGTAGCGGTTCTTGTAGAAGCCCTCGCGGTACTCGATGCCGAGCTTGCGCGCGACCTGCATCGCGGCGGGGCGCGAGGAGTCGGGGATCGGCATGACGACGTCGATCGACCCGTGCGGGGTGTACTTCGCGATCGTGTCGGCGAGGCGCTCGCCCATGCGCAGGCGCGCCTCGTACACCGAGATGCCGTTCATCACGGAGTCGGGACGGGCGAGGTACACGTACTCGAAGGAGCACGGCGCCAGCGTCGGGTTCCGGGCGCACTGCTGCGCGTGGAGCGTGCCGTCGAGGGTGATGAACACGGCCTCCCCGGGCTCGACATCGCGGACGACCTCGAAACCGGCGTTCTCGAGCACGAGCGACTCGGAGGCGACGACCCATTCCTCACGGCCGTCGCGCCCGCCCGCCGGGCGCTTGCCGAGGATGAGGGGACGGATGCCGAAGGGGTCGCGGAACGCGAGGAGGCCGTAGCCGGCGATCAGCGCGATCGTCGCGTACGAGCCCTCGACGCGCTCGTGCACCCGTGCGACCGCGCGGAACACCTGCGCCGGGTCGAGGTCGGGGCCGGAGATCTCGGACTGCAGCTCGGAGCCGAGGATGTTCACCAGCAGCTCGGTGTCGCTGCTGGTGTTCAGGTGCCGGCGGTCCTTGCTGAACAGCTCGCGCGTGAGCTCGCGCGTGTTGGTGAGGTTGCCGTTGTGCACCAGCACGATGCCGTACGGGGCGTTGACGTAGAAGGGCTGCGCCTCTTCTTCGTTGGAGGCCGTGCCCTTCGTGGCGTAGCGCACGTGCCCGAGACCGATGTCGCCCAGCAGCGCGCGCATGTCGCGCGTACGGAACGCCTCGCGCACCTGCCCGCGGGCCTTGTGGATGTGGAACACGCCGCTGGACTCGGCGGTGGCCATGCCCGTGGAGTCCTGCCCGCGGTGCTGGAGGAGAAGGAGCGCGTCGTAGATCTCCTGGTTGACCGGGCCCTGCCCGGCCATGCCGACGATGCCGCACATGGGGGGTTACTTCGCTCCGTTCGCCGGGAACCCGGCATCCGCGTACGAGCCGACCAGGCGCACCGCGCCTCCGTCGACGCCCTTCGCGCCCTGTTCGAACTCTCCGTCGGGGCGCGCGTCGTCGCGCACCACACCGACCTGCCAGGTGTCGATGCCGTCGGCCCGGAGCGCCGCGGTCGCGGCATCCGCCACTTCGGGGGCCACGACGGCCAGGAAGCCGATCCCGAGGTTCCACGTCCCCTCGGTCGCGGTCAGGTCGAGGCCGCCCATGTCGGCCAGGACGCGGAACACCGGCGAAGGGCTCCACGTCGAGCGGTCGACGTCGACCCACGTGTTCTGCGGCAGCACCCGGGCGAGGTTCGCGGCGATGCCGCCGCCGGTCACGTGGCTGAGCGAATGGATGCCGACCCCCACGGCCGCATCGTCGATCAGACGCAGCAGCGGCGAGGTGTACAGGCGCGTGGGCTCGAGCAGCGCCTCTCCCCAGGTGCCGCCGAGCTCGGCGGAGGCCGCGCCGTATGCGATGCCGCGGCCGGCGACGATGTGCCGCACGAGGGAGTACCCGTTGGAGTGCAGACCGCTGGAGGCGAGGGCGAGCACGACGTCGCCACCGCGGACACGGTCGGCCCCGAGCACGCGGTCGGCCTCGACCGCACCGGTCGCGGCGCCCGCGACGTCGTAGTCGTCGATTCCGAGCAGGCCCGGGTGCTCGGCCGTCTCGCCGCCGACGAGCGCCGTGCCGGTCAGCGCGCAGCCGCGCGCGATCCCGGCGACGATGTCGGCGATGCGGGTGGGGACGACCTTGCCGCACGCGATGTAGTCGGTCATGAAGAGCGGCCGCGCACCGACCACGACGATGTCGTCGACGACCATGCCGACGAGGTCTTCGCCGATCGTGTCGTGCTTGTCGATCGCCTGGGCGATGGCGACCTTCGTTCCGACGCCGTCGGTGCTGGTCGCCAGCAGCGGTCGCGCGTAGTCGCGCAACGCGGAGGCGTCGAAGAGGCCGGCGAAGCCACCCACTCCCCCGAGCACCTCGGGGCCGTGCGTGCGTTTGACGGCCGACTTCATCAGTTCGACGGCGAGATCACCCGCGGCGGTGTCGACGCCGGCAGCGGAGTAGGGGTTTTCGTGGGGAGCAGAGGCCACCGCACCAGACTACCCGCAGGATCCGACACGCTCCCCGCGCCCGTCTGCGCCGGCGCCAGGCGCCCCCGCGCTCGACGTGGATGCAAGGCCGGTCCCCGGCGACCGCCTCGATCCCTACAATGGCGCCATGACGGGCGGCCAGCCGGAGTGGGTGATCCGCGAGGATGCGGCGATTCCCGTGCTCATCGCGCTCTACCTCCGCCAGGTCTGCGGCATCCGCTCCCCCGAGGAGCTCCCCGCGCTGCGGAGGGTCCCGGGGTACGACGGCGTCGCCCGCCCCGACGACGATCAGGCGCTCCTCGAACGGGAGTGGCGGGAGTTCTGGGCGATGAGCGTCGAGCCGCTCGCGCACCCCTCGCCCGTCCCGCTCGAGCTGGTCGAGGGCTTCGACGACCTGTTGGCGCTGCCGGTCGGGCGGGCCGAGGCGTTGCGCGAGGCGATCGCACCGCACGCGGCCGGCGCTCTGGAGTTCGCCCGGTCCGCCCACGCGCGGTACGGAGCCGAGGGCGCCGCGCGTCCCGGCGTCTCGTATCGCGCCTACGCCAGCGCGATCGCCGTGCACGAGCGCCGGGTGGGTCGCCGCGCGCACTCGTTCGAATTGAACGTCCAGGTTCTTCCGCTGGCCCAGCGGGGGGTGTGGTGGATCGGCTCGCTCACCGTCGCGGTGACCGACGGACTGCGCAGCGACGTCGTCGCCTTCGACGCCGCGATCCACCCGATCATCGCCGAGCTGGCGTGATCCCCGGGATCAGTGGCGGTAGCGCTCGTGGTCGACGGCGACGTCGCGGACCTTCCGACCCACGACGCGCTCGAAGATGAGCGCCGCGATCGCCCCGAGCGTCGCGCCGATGACGACGCAGATGAGGGCGGTGAACCCGAAGACCTGCAGCTGCGAGTAGACGACGTTCGTGTACGGGCTCAGGTCGGTGCCGTCGATCGCGAAGGTGAGGATGAGGGCAGCCAGGATGCCGAGCACCGCACCAGCGGCCAAGAACACGCCGTACTTCGGGGCGCGCCGCACGCGCAGCGTGACGATCTCCTCGTGCACGAGGGGCTTGCGTTCGGGGGCGGGCTGCTCAGCCATGCTCACATTGTCCCACCGCGGCAGCATCGGCGGGTCGCCGATTCCGCGACGTCGAGATCATGGCGCAGCGTCCGCGACGGTCACGGCCGCAGCGGTAGCAGCGCGCTGAGGTCGGCGCGGACGCCGGAGGCGACGATCCGCCCCGAGACCGCGGCATCCGCCCAGTCCTCCGCGCCCGTGGCGACGGCGATCCACGTGGCGGCGTCGGTCTCGACGACGTTGGGCGGGGTGCCGCGCGTGTGCCGGGGTCCTTCGATCACCTGGACGGCGCCGAACGGCGGGACGCGCATCTCGACCGAGTTGCCCGGCGCCTTCTCCACGAGCAGTTGCAGCAGGTATCGGACGGCGGTGGCGGTCGCCGTCCGGGCCGCGTCACCCGCGGCCACCGCGGCGAGCGCCGCGCGGCCGTCTCCGGTCTCGATGCGGCGGGGAGGCATGGCATCCACGGTACTCGCGAGCGTTGCGACGGGGCGCGAAGGTCGAGTGTCCAAGACACGCCGTATGGAGCGCCCGCCGTACGGCGTGTCTTGGACACTGAGCGGACGGTCCGAGCCGCGGCGGGCGGTGTCCGGGGCGCTCGGTAGGCTGACGGCGTGAGAATCCTGGTCCTCGGTTCGGGCGCGCGCGAGCACGCCATCATCCTCGCCCTGCGCTCCGAAGAGGTCTCGCACGCGATCTACGCCGCCCCCGGCAACGCCGGCATCGCCCGCGACGCCCACGTCGTCGAGCTCGACGCGAACGACCCGGCCGCCGTGACCGGGTTCGCGAACACCGAGGCCATCGACCTCGTCGTGATCGGTCCCGAGGCGCCTCTCGTCGCCGGTGTCGCCGATGCGCTCCGCGAGCGCGGCATCCCGGTGTTCGGCCCGGGCAGGGCCGCAGCGCAGCTCGAGGGCTCGAAGACGTACGCGAAGCGGATCATGGATGCCGCGGGCGTGCCGACCGGCCGAGCCGTGCGCGCGCACGATCTCGCCGGCGTCGAGGCGGCGCTCGACGAGCTCGGCGCTCCGCACGTGGTGAAGGCCGACGGGCTCGCCGCGGGCAAGGGCGTCATCGTGACGTCCGATCGCGCCGCCGCCCTGGCCCACGCCGAGGCGTATCTGCCGACCGGCCCGGTGCTCATCGAGGAGTTCCTCGCCGGCCCTGAGGTCTCGCTCTTCTTCCTCAGCGACGGCGACCGCGTACTGCCGCTCAGCCCCGCGCAGGACTTCAAGCGCCTCCGCGACGGCGATGAGGGCCCGAACACCGGCGGCATGGGCGCGTACTCGCCGCTGCCGTGGCTGCTCGAGCGCTTCGGCGGCGAGGAGCAGTTCGTCGATCAGATCACGCGCGAGGTGGCCGAGCCGGTGATCCGGCAGATGGATGCCGAGGGCACCCCGTTCATCGGACTGCTGTACGCCGGGCTGATCCTCACAGAGTCGGGCGTGAAGGTCATCGAGTTCAACGCGCGCTTCGGCGACCCCGAGACGCAGGTCGTGCTGCCGCGTCTCGTCGACCCGCTGTCGACCCTGCTCATGGCCGCGGCCTCGGGCACCCTCGAGGATCAGCCTCGCCCGGCGTTCGCGGGCGCGACCGCGGTGACCGTCGTGCTGGCGAGCGAGGGGTACCCCGAGGCCCCGATCACGGGTCGCCCGCTCACCGGGCTCGACGACGCGGACGAGGTCGACGGCGTGCACGTCGCCCACGCCGCGACCGCGCTGCGCGACGGCCGTCTGCACGCGACCGGGGGTCGCGTGCTCAACGTCGTGGCGCTCGGCACGACGTTCCGCGAGGCCCGCTCCGCCGCCTACGAGGCGCTGGGCCTGATCGGACTCGAGGGCGGCCAGTACCGCACCGACATCGCCGCCCGCGTCGTCGAGAACTGACCCGGGCGGACCGGCGTCGTCCCGGGGCTGCGGCCCCTCGCCCTGGCATCCGGTTCGGGCTACCGTGTGCGCATGAACCGGGATGCCATGGCACGCGGGCGCGCGATCTTCGACCCCGTCGTGCAGGATCTGTGCGCGCTGCCCGACGTCGACATGGGTCGGATGTTCGGCACGGAGGGCGTTCGCGTGCGCGGCAAGGTGTTCGCCTTCGTCGCGCATAGGGGGTCTCTCGTCGTGAAGCTGCCGGAGCAGCGCATCGGCGAGCTCACCGCCGACGGCGTCGCCGCCCCGATGATCATGCGGGGGCGCCCGCTCCGGGAATGGGCCGAGGTCTCACCCGACGCCGGCGAAACCTGGGCCGCCCTGATCGACGAGGCGCACCGCTTCGTCGACGAGATCACGCCCTGAGTCCGTCGCCTCCGCTGCTGCCGCGGCGGCCGACTCCGCGCGCGGAGGCTGCCGCCTCCTCGCGCGAGATCGCCGAGACCCCCGGACGACTGACGCGGCTACTCGCCGGCGGCGGCCGGTGCTGCCTGGGCGGCGGGGGCCGCGTCGCGCGGGGCGCCGTGCGGACGGATCACCGACGGACGCTGCATGAACAGCACGGCGACCAGACCCACCGCGATGACGATGATCGGCAGCAGCAGCGACTGGCCCATCGCCTGCGAGAAGCCGTCGACGACCTGCGGCGGCAGCGTTCCGGAACCGAAGCTCGCACCGGCATCCGCTGCCCCGGGCAGGTTCGCTTCGAGGCGGGCCTGCATGAAGGCGGCGATGGATGCCGACCCGATGACCGACCCGACGGTGCGGGTGGTGTTGTAGATGCCCGCGCCGGCACCCGCCTGCCGAGGGGGGAGGTTCCGCGTCGCGGTCGTGGCGAGCGGACCCCACATGCCGGCGTTGCCGACGCCCATGAGGGCGGAGGGGATGAGGAACGCCCAGATCGGGGCGTTGTTCAGGATGAGCGCGGTGTACAGGCCCAGCGATCCGCCGACCAGGAGGAGGCCCGGCACGAGGAGGAAGCGCGGGTCGGTGCGGTCGAGCAGCTTGCCGGCGAAGGGAGCGAGCACGCCCGACAGGATCGCGAGCGGGATGAGCAGCAGCGCCGACTCCGTGGGCGTGAGACCGCGGGCGAGCTGCAGATAGAACATCTGGGGCAGCGCCATGCTCGTGACGGTGAAGCCGACGGCCGCGATCGCGATGTTCGCGATCGAGAAGTTGCGATCGCGGAACAGGTCGAGCGGAACGAGCGGCTCGGTCGTGCTCCGGGCCTGCGTCCACACGAACAGCGCCATGACGACGACACCTCCGGCGACCATGGCCCAGATCCAGGGCGCCCAGCTGAAGTGCTCCCCCTCCTGCAGTCCGAACACGATGAGGAACAGGCCGACGGCGCTGAGGACGACGCCGAGGATGTCGAACTTGTGGGCGGTGCGCGGGAGCTGAGGAACGAGGATCAGCGCGGCGATGAAGCCGATCACGCCGACGGGGATGTTGATGAAGAAGATCCACTCCCACCCGAGTCCGTCGACGAGCAGTCCGCCGGCGAGCGGGCCGACGAGGGTGGCGACGCCGGCCGTGGCGCCCCACAGGCCCATCGCCGCACCGCGGTTCTGCGGCGGGAAGGTGCGCGTGATGACGGCCATCGTCTGCGGGGTCATGAGCGCGGCACCCAGACCCTGCACCGCGCGGGCGATGATGAGCACCTCGAGCGTCGGGGCCAGACCGCACGCGAGCGAGGCGAGGGTGAAGATCGCGAGGCCCGTCAGGTAGACGTTCTTCGGTCCGAAGCGGTCGCCGAGACGACCGGTGATCAGCAGGGGCACCGCGTAGGTGAGCAGGTAGGCGCTTGTGACCCACACGACGTTGTCGAGGTTGTTGGTGTTCGGGTCGAGGGCCGCCTTGATCGCGGGATTCGCGACCGAGACGATCGTGGTGTCGACCAGGATCATGAAGAACCCGATGACCAGCGCCCAGAGGGCCGGCCACGGGCTGCGCGCGGGTGTGCCGTGCGTCCCGGTTCGAGGGGATGCCGCGGAGGCGGCGCGGGAGTCGGTCATGCGAGGGTCTCCTTCGAGACGTGGAGTCGTTGGTGGTGAGAGGGAAGGCCGTCGACACCCCAGGGCAGGGTGCCGGTGACCAGGCCGTGGCGCAGGGAGTCCTGCCAGGCGAGTTCGGCGTCGAGGAGGACGGCCTGCCGTTCGACCTCGACCATGAATTGATGCGGCACCGCGCGCTCGCGCGCACGGGAGAGCCCGTCGCGATGCACTTCGCGCGAGGCGACGAGGAGCTCCCGCCGCCGGTCGAGGAGCGCGACGACGTCGTCGCGGTCGAGGTTGTGGGCCTCGGCGAGCGCCACGCGGAAGTCGCCGGGCCGATCGATCTGCGGGAGTTCCGCGCGCACCCACGAGTCGACGGCGTCGCGTCCGGCGTCGAGCAGCCGGTAGGTCGTGCGCTCGGGGCGGTTGCCGTCGCGGTCGACGCCCACCTCGGCGATCAGCCCCTCGCGTTCGAGGCGGGCGATCGTGTGGTAGATCGTGCCCTTCTGAAGGGGGACGAGCCGGTCGTCGCGGCGGTCGCGCAGGAGGCGGAGCAGCTCGTACGGGTGCATGTCGCCCTCGCGCAGCGTCGCGAGCAACATCACCGCGAGCGGTGTGAGGCGCGTGGTCTCTGGCATCCACTCTCCATGGTCCGTGTCGACTAGTCCACGTGGACTATATCGCACCGACGGCCGGCGGGGGCGCGCGCGGAGGGTGAACGTTCGGTGTCCAGGACACGCGGATGCGCGCGCGGGTCGTCCGCGTGTCTTGGACACCGAGACGGGAGCGGGGGGCGGGGGCGGAGGCGGGACACCGGATGCCGGCACCCGGGCATCCCCCGGGGACGCGCGGTCACCGCGCGGCGGCGTCACCGCGCGGCGGCGTCAGCGCGCGGGGCGGCACCCGACGGGGGTGTCAGCCGACGGGTGCGTTACCCGGCGGGGCGGCACCCGGCGGCGCCTCACCCGGCGGGGCGTCACCCGACGGGGGCGTCAGCCGACGGGGGTGTCAGCCGACGGGGGTGTCCTGCTCCGCGGCGCGATGACGCCGCCGGCGGGCGGGGAGGCCGAAGATGCCGCGTTGGTTCGCCTCTTCGACCTCGAGGCCGTAATGCTCGCCGATCTGCTCGCGCAGCCGAGCACGATCGGCCTTGTCGTACGCCTTGAGCTCGCGCCGGAAGGCGACCACGGTGGCCCAGCAGATCGCCAGGAGAACGACGCTGAAGGGCAGGGCGATGCTGATGGCCGCCGCCTGCAGGGCCGTGAGCCCGCCCGCGAGGAGCAGGGCGAAGGCGATCACCGAGGTCGCGAGCGCGAAGAACACGCGCGTCCAGCGCGGGGGCTCCTCCTCGCCGCCCGTGGCGATCATGCTCATCACGAGGGCGCCGGAGTCGGCGGAGGTGATGAAGAAGATCCCGATGAGGACCAGGAATCCGACGACGAGGAACACCGACCCGGGGACCGTCTCGAGCAACTGGAACAGCGCGGTGGACACATCGACCGTGCCGTCCGGTCCGACGAACGACGCCGAATCGGTGAGTTGCGCGTAGATCGCCGAGCCGCCGAGGACGGTGAACCACAGGATGCCGACGAGCGTGGGCACGAGGATCACCCCGGTCACGAACTCGCGCACCGTACGGCCGCGCGAGATACGCGCGATGAAGATGCCGACGAAGGGCGCCCACGAGATCCACCAGCCCCAGTAGAAGGCCGTCCACGCGCCCTGCCACGCCACGCCCGCGTCGCCGGAATAGGCGCTGACCGTGAACGACAGCCCGACGAAGTTCTGGATGTAGTTGCCCAGGGACTGCACGACATCGCGCAGGAGGAACTCGGTGGGCCCGACGAAGAGCAGGAACAGCATCAGCACCCCGGCCAGCACGAGGTTGATGTTCGACAGCCACTTCATGCCGCGGCCCACGCCCGACAGCACCGAGAACAGGACGAATCCGGTGATGATGCCGATGAGGATCGCCTGGCTGACGATCGACGTCGGCACGACGTTCAAGAACTCGAGGCCGGCGCTGATCTGGATGACCCCGAGGCCGAGCGACGTCGCGACACCGAACAGCGTCCCCACGAGGGCGGCGACGTCGATGGCGTTGCCCCACCCGCCCTGCACGAGACGGGCGCCGAGGATCGGTTCGAGCGCCCATCGGATCGTGCGGGGACGCTGGCGACGGTGGAAGGCGTAGGCCAGCGCGAGGCCGAGCACGACGTAGATCGACCACGCGTGCACCCCCCAGTGGAGGAACGTCTGCGACATCGCCTGCTGCGCGAGCTGCGTGGGCGTCCCCTCGACGCCGGGGCGGGGCGAGACGAAGTGGCTGAGCGGCTCGCTCACGCCGTAGAACACCAGACCGATGCCCATGCCCGCGGCGAACAGCAACGAGAACCACGACATCGTCGAGAACTCGGGCTCGTCGTCGTCCCGACCGAGCTTGATGCGGCCGAAACGGCTGAAGCCGACGACGAGCGCGAACACGACGAAGAACGCCGCGATGAGCACGTAGTACCAGTTGAACGCCGAGACGATCGCCGTCTGCAGCGCGCTGAACGCCGTCTCGGCGGAGGCCGGGAAGATCAGCGAGAAAGCGATGAACACCAGCGCGATGGCGGCGGCGGGCCAGAACACCCAGCCGCGCAGGGTGTGGCGGGGGGAGCTTCCGTCGGAGGGATCGATGGATGCCGCGGTGTCGGGGGTCGCCTCGGTCATCCTTCAACGGTAGCGAGGTGTCCCCGCGGCGCAGGGGGGCGGGCGCGCGCGGGCGCGATGTGACAAAATCCCCGGCCTCGAGGCCGTCGTCGGTCGAGCCGACCCGCGATAATGAGCGGGTGATCCCCGCTTCCCCCCTCGCCCTCGACGGCTGGCGCCACGTCTATTCGGGCAAGGTCCGCGACCTGTACGTCCCCGCCGACACCGCCGAGGGAGCCTCGCCCGCACACCTCCTCGTCGTGGCGAGCGACCGGGTGAGCGCCTTCGACCACGTGCTGAGCCCCGGCATCCCCGACAAGGGCGTGCTGCTGACGACGCTGAGCCTGTGGTGGTTCGACCGTCTCGTCGGCTCCGACGGGGGGCGTGGCATCCCGAATCATCTCGCCGCCGACCACGCGCTCGAGGGCGATGAGGCCGTCGAGCTGATCCCGGATGCCGTGCGCGGACGCGCCATGCTCGTCCGGTCGCTCGACATGCAGCCGATCGAGTGCGTCGTGCGCGGCTACCTGACCGGGTCGGGGTGGGCCGAGTACCAGGCGTCGCGCACGGTGTGCGGCATCCCGTTGCCCGAGGGACTCACGGACGGCGACCGTCTCCCCGAGCCGCTTTACACGCCCGCCTACAAGGCGCCGATGGGCGAGCACGACGAGAACATCACGTACGAGCGCTCCGTCGAGCTCGTCGGCGACGACACCGCCACCGCGCTGCGCGACCTGTCGCTCGAGATCTACCGCCGCGCCGCCGCGATCGCCGAAGAGCGGGGGCTGATCCTCGCCGACACGAAGTTCGAGTTCGGGTACGACGACGCCGGGGTGCTGACGCTCGCCGACGAGGTGCTGACCTCGGACTCGTCCCGCTACTGGGATGCCGAGGCCTGGCGCACCGGCACGACCCCCGCCGAGCGCATGGCGAGCTTCGACAAGCAGATCGTCCGCGACTGGCTCGCCGCGAACTGGGACAAGCAGGGCGAGCCGCCCGCGCTGCCCGACGACATCGTGACGCGCACCCGCGCCCGCTACGCCGAGCTGCTCGAGCGCCTGACGTCCTGACGCCGGGCCGGCGGGCGCGGCGTCGCACGGCGTCGAGAACACACGTTCGGGCCCAGCGCGTACGCTGCGGACGCACGGAGCATGTGCTTTCGGCCGGAACGTGTGCGCTCGGCATCCATCCCCCACCCCCCATCGCGAGGAGAACCATGTTCCAGTGGAAGCTGCACGGCAACGGGCGCACCGTCGAGGCCGGAGCGGTCGTCGCACCGGGCGAGCGCCTCAACTGGGGCGCGACGATCGCGATCGGGCTGCAGCACGTGATCGCGATGTTCGGGGCGACCTTCCTCGTCCCTGTGCTCACCGGCTTCCCGGTGTCGACGACGCTGCTGTTCTCGGGTCTCGGGACGCTGCTGTTCCTGCTCGTCACCCGAAACCGGCTCCCCAGCTACCTCGGTTCGTCGTTCGCGTTCATCGCGCCGGTGACCGCCGCCACCGCGATCGGCGGAACGGGATCGGCTCTCGCGGGCATCGTCGCGGTCGGCATCCTGCTCGCGCTCATCGGGGTCGTCGTGCAGTTCGCCGGCCTCGGCTGGGTCGACAAGGTCATGCCGCCGGTCGTCGCGGGCGCCATCGTCGCCCTTATCGGCTTCAACCTCGCCCCCGTCGCGTGGTCGAACTTCCAGCTGCAGCCGCTCCCCGGCACGATCACGCTCGTTGCCGTGATCCTGTTCAGCGTCCTGTTCCGCGGGTTCCTCGGGCGCATCTCCATCTTCCTCGGCGTCATCGTCGGCTACGTCGCGACGGTCCTGATCCAGGCCGGGACGGGTGAGACGCTCATCGACTTCGCGCCCGTCGAGGCCGCGCCGTGGATCGGCCTGCCGGAGTTCCACCTCGCCGATTTCACGACGCCGCAGACGTGGTCGGTCATCGCGATGTTCCTCCCCGTCGTGCTGGTGCTGGTGGCCGAGAACGTCGGGCACGTGCGGGGTGTCGCGGCGATGACGGATGCCACGGCCAACCGCTCCACCGGACGTGCGCTGATCGCCGACGGCGTCGCCACCACGCTGGCCGGAACCTTCGGCGGGTCGGGCACCACGACGTACGGCGAGAACATCGGCGTCATGGCCGCCACCCGCGTGTACTCGACCGCGGTGTACTGGGTCGCCGGTCTCACGGCCATCGTGCTGAGCCTGTCGCCGAAGGTCGGAGCGGTGTTCAACACCATCCCGCCGGGAGTGCTCGGCGGTGTCACGACCGCGCTGTACGGCCTCATCGGGATCATCGGCATCAAGATCTGGGTCGACAACCGCGTCGACTTCTCGCGCCCCGTGAACCAGTACACCGGCGCCGTCGCGCTGGTGCTCGCGATCGCCGGATTCACGATGCAATGGGGCGACTTCCAGCTCGGCGCGATCGTGCTCGGCGCCGTCGCCGCCCTCGTGATCTACCACCTCGGCAACGCGATCGCGCGCGCCCGCAAGACCGGCGCCGACGACGGCGGTCCGATCCCCGCGGTCGGCCCGCTGGGCGGCGACCCGTCCTGACGCGCGGGCGCCCGGCATCCGCCGCGTCCGGCGCGTCCGCCGCGGTCACGCGCTGCCGTCGAAAGCACACGTTCGGGTCGAGCGCGCACGCTCTGGACGGCCAGGACATGTGCGCTCGACCGGATCGTATGCGCTCGGCACAGCCCGGCGCGGGGCCCGGCGACGGTGCGCGGCGCGGGGAGCCGTTTCACGTGAACTGGGCGACCGCACACGACGCGACGCGGCCGGGAGCCGTGCGCTCGGCCGGATCACGTGAAATGGGCCACCGCGGCACCACCGTCCCGCACCGATCACCCGGGCCGTCCCGGTAAACTGGATGAGGCGTGTCGGGAAGTCTGGTCGACGAATGAGTCGATCGACCCCTGGAAGGGATGCCATGACCGAGACCCACACGCGCGCGCCGAGCTGGCCGGGCTACCGCGAAGTCCACCGCGTCACGACCGTGCTGCGCCGCGAGTCGGTCGGCGGGATGCTGCTCGTCGTCGCTGCGATCGCGGCGATCATCTGGGCCAACTCCCCCGCCGCGGACGCGTACTTCGCGTTGCGCGACCTGCGCTTCGGGTACGAGCCGTGGCACCTCGAGCTGAGTGTCGGCGCGTGGGCGGCCGACGGGCTGCTGGCGATCTTCTTCTTCATGGTCGGGCTGGAGCTCAAGCGCGAGATCGTGGTGGGAAGCCTCCGGCGCTTCAGCACCGCGATCGTGCCGATCACCGCGGCTGCGGCCGGTGTCGCGGTTCCCGCGCTCATCTACGTCGCCGTCGTCGCGTCGCAGCCGAGCCTGCTCGCCGGCTGGGCGATCCCCGCCGCGACCGACATCGCGTTCGCCGTCGCCGTGCTCGCGCTCGTCGGTTCGCATCTGCCCGGGCCGCTTCGCATCTTCCTGCTCACCCTCGCGGTGGTCGACGACCTCATCGCGATCGCGATCATCGCGCTGTTCTACACGAGCGACATCGCGCTCGTCCCCCTCGCCGTTTTCGCGGTGCTGGTCGTGGTCTACGGCACGATCGCGCACCTCGGCCGCGCCTGGTTCGCCCGCAACGCGTGGGCGGCGTGGGTCGTGCTGCTGCCGATCGGTTTCGCGGCGTGGGCGTTCCTCCACGCGTCGGGCGTCCACGCGACGATCGCGGGCGTCGCGCTGGCGTTCACGATCCCGGTGGCCGCGTCGAAGCGGAAGCCCGAGATCCGCGGCATGGATCTCGCCGAGCAGTTCGAGCACCGCTTCCGCCCCCTGTCCGCGGGCATCGCCGTGCCGATCTTCGCGTTCTTCGCGGCCGGCGTCGCGATCGGCGGCGGCGAGGGCCTGCTCCGCGCCATCCAGGACCCCGTCACCATCGGCGTCGTCGCGGGTCTCGTGCTCGGAAAGCCCATCGGCATCCTGCTCGGAGTCCGTCTGCTCACGCTCGTAACGAAGGTGCGCCTCGACCCGGCGCTCAAGTGGATCGACCTCGCGGGCGTCGGCCTCCTCGCGGGGATCGGCTTCACCGTGTCGCTGCTGATCGCCGAGCTCAGTTTCCCCGCGGGTTCACCGCACACCGACGACGCGAAGATCGCGATCATGGTCGCGTCGCTGCTGGCATCCGTGCTGGCGGCCAGCGTGCTGCTCACCCGCAACCGCCGCTACAAGCAGCTCGCGGCGGAGGAAGAGGTGGATGCCGACGGCGACGACGTCCCCGACGTGTACCAGCAGCCGCTCCCCCGCGACAGCTGATCCCGAAGCGGATCAGCCGTAGATCTGCGCGGCGATGTCCGACAACCAGGACCGCGCGTTGACGTTCACGGTCTCGAGGTAGATCCAGACGTCGTCACGCACGACGACGACGTCTTCGCTGGTGGCCGCGTCGCCGGGGCGCATGCAGTATTGCGCCCCGAAGTCCTGTGCCGCCTGGCACTGGTAACCCTCGGATGCCAGCTGCTGGAGGCCGGTCGAGACGTCGGCGTCGCTCGCGGTGCTGATGATGATCAGGACCGCCGCGGCTTCTTCCTGGATCCAGTTGCACGAGAGCTTCGTCGTGGCGTTCGGGGGCGAGGGGCGGACGAACCCGTCGGCGTGCTGCGCGGTGAGGCCGCCGACGGTCTCGTCGCGGCTGCTCGCGGTGCCGAGGTCGTCGCAGGATGCCGGGATGTTGGCGGCGGCGCTCGCCGGCGTCTCGGAAGCGGTGGGTGTCGGCGTCGGGCTCGGCGTCGCGACCGTCACCGTCGGCGTCGCGGTCTCGGACGCGACCGGGGTCGCCTGTTCGGGTACGCATCCGGCCAGGCTCGCGATCGCCACCAGCGCGGCAACGGCGGCGACGCTTCTCCATCGACGCATCGTCGATCCTCTCGACACCGGCGCGGACTCGGGTATCCGCGCGCTCGATAGCGCTCACAGTATCGGCTGGCGCCGACGTCCGCCCGGCCCGTCACCTCACGGGGTCAGGCGGATCCGCGCTCGATGATCTCCGTTGGCAGGATCGCGGTGTTCGCCGTCGCCCGGCCGGCGAGCACGTCGAGCAGCATCGTCGCCATCTGCCGCCCCTGGTCGCGCGAGGGTTGCCGCACGGTCGTGAGGGCGGGAACGAGCGAGGTCGCGACCGCAGAGTCGTCGAAGCCGATGATCGCGATGTCACGACCCGGCTCGTGCCCCT
This sequence comes from Microbacterium proteolyticum, assembly GCF_029639405.1. Taxonomy (NCBI): domain Bacteria; kingdom Bacillati; phylum Actinomycetota; class Actinomycetes; order Micrococcales; family Microbacteriaceae; genus Microbacterium; species Microbacterium proteolyticum. The sequence continues at coordinate 1,457,144 of NZ_CP121274.1, read as the reverse complement.
GCTCGCGCAGAGCGGTGTACGCGCCGCGGGCCATGAGATCGCTCGCGACGAACAGCGCCTCAGGAAGATCGCCGGATGCCAGGATCCTCCGCATCGCGTCGGCGCCCCCGGCCTCGGTGAAGTCGCCGTCCTCCACCGCGACGGGCTCCAGTCCCGCCTCGGCGAGCACGTCGCGGAAGCCCTGCAGACGGTCGATGCCGGCGGGCATGTCGGAGGGTCCGGCGACGGTCGCGATTCGGCGGTGGCCGCGGTCGACCAGGTAGCGGGTGGCATCCCGCCCGCCCTGGACGTTGTCGACGTCGACGTAGTGGTCGGCGGGACGCACGCGCGCGGGGCGCCCGCCGAAGATCACGGGCACGGTGTCGGCCAGGCGGTCGACGAACGTGTCGCTGGTGTGGTGCGAGGCGACGATGGCGCCGTCGACGCTACCCCCGCGGAGGTAGCCGAGGGCTTTGGCGCTGGCGTCGTCGGTGGCGATGAGCATGTTCATCACGTAGTCGGACTCGCCGATCACCTGCGAGATCCCGGCGACGATCGACCCGAAGAACGGGTCGCCGAAGAAGCGGTCGGTGTCTTCCGGGATGACCAGGGCGATTGCGCGCGTCTGCCGGCTGGCGAGCGAGCGGGCGGCGCGGTTGGGGACGTACTGGAGCTCTTCGATCGCCCGGCGGACCGATTCGAGCGCCGACGGAGAGACGGCGGTCGAGCCATTGACGACCCGGGACACGGTGGAGCGGGAGACACCCGCCCGAGCGGCGACTTCTTCGATGGTGGCGGCACCGCGCACGGGGGTCAGTGACATCGGGCTCCTCCCGGGATCAACGACGCGACGGTGAGCCGGATCACTCCCGGCGACGTTGCGAGCGTACTCCTCCGCGCTGTCCGGGAACGGTCACGCCGTGCTTCGCCAGCGCGTCTTTCAGCGCGCGGGCGGAGGCGAAGCCGGCGAGGTCGGCGATCTCGGGCGCGCGCAGCTCGTGATCGGAATCGAGCAACGCACGCGCGAGGCGCAGACGGGAGGCGCGCAGCACGTCTCCGGGCGACTCGCCGTGCAGGCGGAAGGCGCGCTCGAGGCGCCGGCGCCCCGTGCCGAGGCGCTCCGCCACCGCGTCGATCGTGAGGTCGCGCCGCGCCGCCTCGGCCTCGAGGATCGTGCGCGCGCGAGAATGGAGGCGGTCGTACTCGACCTCAACCGGGAGGCGCGGCATCCGGGGTCTGGCGATGGCGAGAGCCTCGGCGCGGATCGCCGCGATCAGCGCTCGGAGCGAGGCTGCCACTGCGTCGGCAGCGCTGAATACCCCCCCCCCCCCCCCCCCGCGAATCATGGGCGTGGAAGAGGGCGTTGACGGCCGAGGTGATCATGACCGCCGACACGAGCTCGCCGTGCACGTGGAACAAGTCGCCGGCGCGATCGCGCGCACCGTGATCGATCTCGATCCGCGCGATCGGCTCGTCGCTGCGGTACGCCACCGCTTCGCCGCGCGGCACGAAGAGGACATCGTCGGGCACGAGGGCTGCGGGCGGGGCGTCCCCGATCCGGACGGTCCCCGCCCCCGCGACGTGGACGACGAGGGTGTCGCTCTCTGTCTCGCCCGACGCGGGCCGCGAGAGCGCGAGAGCCGTGTGCCACACGCGTCGGATCGTGACGTCCGCCACGATCGCCTCGTCGATGAAGGCATGGGATGCCGCGGCCTCCGCGTCGATCGCGGTCCACCCGCGCATGCGGAACCACTCCGCGACCTCGCGCCCCTCCAGGGGGACGCGGCGCACGCGCCACGGCGACCGAGAGTGGGACATGGGCGTGCACCTCCGTCGGATGGATGCCGGGACGGGTCCGGACACTCTAGGGGCGCGGTCGCCGCAGCCCGAGGGCATCGGGGGGAAGCGGGGCTGCGGTCACCCGAACAGTCCCGAAATCGCGTGGGAGATTCACCCGCGCCACCGGAACGCCGACAGTGCGCACGCGCTTGCGACACGGACGAGCGGAATGGCATCCGTTCCCGGCTTCATGAATGACGGCACTACGAACCCGAACCGAAGGAGCCCTCATGACCGACCTCTCGCGCGCCTCCGCGCCCGACGACGGCGTCGCACGCCGCACCATCCTCGCCGGAGCGGCGTGGAGCATCCCCGTGATCGCGACGGCGACCGTGGCCCCGGCGGCCTCGGCCTCGGGCACGCTCGCGCTGGCGTTCAACCAGGCCAGCTACTCCGGCACGGCGTGCTCGACGATCACCGGCGCGTACGTGACCGCGACGACGGACGGCACACCGACGACCGGCGCATCCATCACGGTCACCCTGTCGAACGGGTACACGTTCGCCGGCGGATCGACATCGGCCACGGGGGTGTCGGGCACGGATGGGCGATACACGCTGCCGACCATCAGCGTGCCTGCTGTCGGCGGCTCAGGTACCGTCACCAGCAGCAGTGCGGGGGCCAGCAACTCGGCCGCCTTGTCGGCCGCCTCAGCGGCCACGGTCAGCTACGGCTATTTCGACAGCTCCGTCGTCTACCACGGCGCCACGAACATCCCCGCCAACTCCACGCTCGGACCCGGCGCCCTCTACCTCACCCCCGACGGACGACTGGTCGGAAGCAGCGGCAGCACCGTCCGCTCCGGCATCGCCTCCTGCGGCCCCGCCTCCGGAGGATGGTTCGCCGTCAAAAACACCGACGGAACGTACGGCTACTTCGACAGCTCCGTCGTCTACCACGGCGCCACGAACATCCCCGCCAACTCCACGCTCGGACCCGGCGCCCTCTACCTCACCCCCGACGGACGACTGGTCGGAAGCAGCGGCAGCACCGTCCGCTCCGGCATCGCCTCCTGCGGCCCCGCCTCCGGAGGATGGTTCGCCGTCAAAAACACCGACGGAACGTACGGCTACTTCGACAGCTCCGTCGTCTACCACGGCGCCACGAACATCCCCGCCAACTCCACGCTCGGACCCGGCGCCCTCTACCTCACCCCCGACGGACGACTGGTCGGAAGCAGCGGCAGCACCGTCCGCTCCGGCATCGCCTCCTGCGGCCCCGCCTCCGGAGGATGGTTCGCCGTCAAAAACACCGACGGAACGTACGGCTACTTCGACAGCTCCGTCGTCTACCACGGCGCCACGAACATCCCCGCCAACTCCACGCTCGGACCCGGCGCCCTCTACCTCACCCCCGACGGACGACTGGTCGGAAGCAGCGGCAGCACCGTCCGCTCCGGCATCGCCTCCTGCGGCCCCGCCTCCGGAGGATGGTTCGCCGTCACGAACGTGAGCACCTGCTGACTGGGCGCCGGCCGGTTCCGTCCCACCCGCCTCGGCGACGCGACCGCAGCGTCCTCGGAAGGGGATTCGAGCGGGCGCCCAGTCGCCATACCTGTTTCGCCAGGTCGGGAAGAGTCGACAACACGAGCGCTGGTGCGGGGTGCCGTGGGTATACGGCACCCCGCCGTCGGCTGACGGGCTACAGCCGCACCGCGGGCTCCGCAACCAGCGCCCGCTCCGCGATCACCCGCGCGTACGCCAGGCCGGAGTCCTTCACGGAGCGCTCCTGCGTCGCGTAGTCGACGTGCACGATGCCGAAACGCTTCTCGTAGCCCCAGGCCCACTCGAAGTTGTCGAGCAGCGACCAGTAGAAGTAGCCACGGACGTCGATGCCCTGCTCGACGGCATCCAGGACGGCGGCGAGATGCGCCTCCACGAACTCCACGCGCTCGGAGTCGTGGACGCGCGTCTCGCCGTCCTCGGTCACGGGCACGTCGTCGTAGGCGGCACCGTTCTCGGTGATGTACAGAGCGACGCCGGCCTCGGCCGAGTACTCGGCGCTCACGCGCTCGAGCAGGCCGGTCAGCGCCTCGGGCTGCACCTCCCAGCCCATCGTCGTGCGGGGAAGGCCCCGCTCGTGCCAGTACAGGTTCTCGTGCGCGGGGAACGGCGACGCGATCGGGCGCACCGTGGGGGCGTCGCCCGCCGGCGGGTTCACGAGCGGCGGCCTGCCACCGACGTACTCGCCGTGGTAGTAGTTCACGCCGAGCGTGTCGATCGGGGTCGAGATGACGTCGAGGTCGCCCGGGCGAACGGCATCCTGCCACTGCCTCACCGCGTCGGCATCCACGTTCCGGAAGTCCTGGATGATGTCGGCCGGGTAGCTGCCCCGGAACACCGGGTCGAGGAACCATCGGTTGAACTGGCCGTCGATGCGACGGGCGGCGTCGAGGTCGGCGGGGTTCGTGGGGTCGACGGCATCCGCCACGGTCAGGTTCAGCGTGAGCCCGAGGTTGAGCGAGGCGTCGCGGGCGCGGAGCTCGCGGACGGTCTGGCCGTGCCCCAGGAGCAGGTGATGCGCGGCGAGCATGCCCTCGGCCTGCGAGTAGTGACCGGGCGCGTGGGCGCCGGCGGTGTAGCTGAGGAACGACGAGCACCACGGCTCGTTGAGCGTCGTCCACACGTTCACGCGGTCGCCCAGGGCGTCGTGCATGTCGAGCGCGTACTCGGCGAAGAGGTCGCTCGTCTCGCGGACGGTCCAGCCGCCACGTTCCTGCAGAGCCTGTGGGAGATCCCAGTGATACAGGGTCAGCCACGGGAGGATGCCGGCATCCAGGAGCTCGTCGACGAGACGCTTGTAGAAGTCGACGCCCCTCGGGTTGAGCGCGCCGCCGTCGGGACGCACGCGCGACCACGACGTGGAGAAGCGGTAGGTCTGGAGGCCGAGGCTCTTCATGACCTGCACGTCGTCGGCGTAGCGGTGGTAGTGGTCGCACGCGACATCGCCGTTGTCGGCGTTGATCACCGCGTCGGGAACCCGGCTGAAGGCGTCCCAGATGGAGGCCGTGCGCCCGTCCTCGAACGCGGCCCCCTCGATCTGGTACGCGGCGGTCGCCGCGCCGAAGAGGAAGCCCTCGGGAAAGGCTCGGGTGTGGGACATGGATCGGGTTCCTTCCGTGGGCGCAAGCGTCATCCCTTGACCGCCCCTTGCATGATGCCACTGACCAGCTGCTTGCCCGCGAAGACGAACAGCAGCAGCAGCGGGATCGTCGACAGCAGCACGCCCGCGAGCACGATGGAGTAGTCGACGAAGTAGTTGGACTGCAGGAGCGAGAGCGCCACCGGCAGCGTCGGGTTCTGGCGGTCGAGCACGATGAACGGCCAGAAGAAGTTGTTCCACGCGCTCACGAACGTGAACAGCGCGAGCATCGCCGCGGCGGGTCGAGCCGCCGGGACGCCCACGGTCAGGAACGTGCGGAACGAGCTGGCACCGTCGACGCGCGCCGCCTCGATCAGCTCGTCCGGCACCGCCTGACGCAGGTACTGCGTCATCCAGAACACGCCGAATGCGCTGGTCAGCGCCGGAATGATGATCGCGCCGAGCTGCCCGGTCCACCCGAGCTCGCTGAACAGGATGTACAGCGGCACGACGCCCAGCTGCGTCGGCACGGCCATCGTCGCGACGACGAATACGAGGAGCCACGGCCCCCCGCGGAACTTCAGCTTCGCGAACGCCCACCCCGCGAGGGTGGAGAAGAAGACGACGGATGCCGCGATCAGCCCCGAGCTGATGATGGAGTTCACCAGCGCCGGCCAGAAGTTGACCGCGGGATCGCCCATGACGGACGCGGCATTGGCGAAGAAGTTGCCCCCGGGGATCCACGACCGGTTCGCGTCGCGGATGGTCGACGAATCGCCCGACCCGATCAGCAGCGACCAGTAGAAGGGGAACACGCTCGCGAGCAGCACCGCGCCGAGGGCGGTGTACACGAACCAGCCGGGGCGCGAGCCGCGCACCGCACGGGGACGACGCGGCTTCGTGGGCAGGTCGGGGTCGACGACGGCGACCGGGACGGCGTTGACGGCGGTCATCGGGCCGCCTCCTCTCGCTGGAGCTGCTTCTTCGCCGCGCGCGCCTGGGCGCGCAACTCGCGGCGGGACCGCGTGTCGCGCCGGCCCTCGTCGCGCACGAGCGAGCGCGTGATGAACAGATTGACGACGCCGATCGCGAGGATGATGAGGAACAGGATCCACGCGAGCGCCGCCGCGCGTCCGAAGTTCCACTCGCCCCAGCCGACGTTGTAGAGCCACAGCGTGACGGTCAGCCACTGGTTGTCGGCGCCGCCGGTGCCGTACTGGTCGTACATGCGCGGCTCGTCGAAGATCTGCAGGCCGCCGATGGTCGAGGTGATGATGACGAAGATGAGCGTCGGCTTGAGGCTCGGCAGCGTGATCGAGAAGAACTGCCGGACCTTGCCCGCGCCGTCGACGGTCGCGGCCTCGTAGTACTCGCGGGGCACGGCCTGCATCGCGGCCAGGAGGATCAGGGTGTTGTACCCGGTCCAGCGGAAGTTCACCATCGTCGCGATGGCGATGTGGCTGGCGAAGGCGTCGGAGTGCCACGGCACCGCGGGCAGACCGAGGTTCTGCAGCGTGGTGTTCACGACGCCGTACTGGTCGCCGAACATGTTGCTGAAGATGAGGGCCACGGCCACGGGGGCCATGACGTAGGGGATGAGGACGCTCATGCGCCAGAAGGTCTTGGCGCGGATGTTCTGGTCGAGCATCGCGGCGATGAAGATCGCAAGGATCAGCTGCGGCACGCTCGAGAGAAGGAAGATGCTGAACGTGTTGCGCAGCGCGATCCAGAACTTCGGCTGGCTGAGCACCCACACGTACTGGTCGAACCCGATGAACTGGCCCGAGTTGCGCACCAGGTCCCAGTCCATGAACGAGATCACGGCGGTGTACGCGATCGGGAAGAGCCCGGTGACCGCGAACAGGACGAAGAACGGCGAGATGTAGAGGTAGGGCGAGAGCTTCAGATCCCACGCGCTGCGGCGCTTGCTGAAGCCCACCCGCCGGGGCTCGCGCGCCTTCGGCGCCGCGGCCCCCGTGGGTCGTTCGAGTGTGCTGGTCACGGTGTGTGCTCCGTTTCTGACGCGTGAGGGGTCAGAATCTGTCGCCTGCGACGAGCGCAAGCGACAGTTCTTGACCCCTCACGCGAGAAGGGGATGGGCGACGGATGCCAGGGGCGCGAAGCCGCGGCCCCTGGCATCCGTTCGCGGGGTCAGGACAGGGCGTCGACCTCTGCCGCCCACTGCTTCCAGGAGTCGGTCGCGCTCTGCGTGCCGTCCTCGACACGGGTCAGCGCCTTCTGCATGGCGTCGTTGATCTGGAAGTAGAACTTCCCCTTGTACGGCGAGACCTTCACGGCCTGCGCGCGCTCGGACAGGATCTCCCCGACGGGTGCGTTGTTGAAGTACTCGTTGGTGTTGCCGAGCAGCGATTCGGCCTTCAGCGCGTCCGTCTGGCTGGGGAAGGTCCCCGCGCTCTCGAACGCCTTGACCTGCGTCTCGGGGCTCGTCAGCCAGTCGGCCAGCTCCTGCGCGGCCTCGACGTTCTTGCCGTTGGCGGGGACGGTGAGGTACGAGCCGCCCCAGTTGCCGGCGCCACCGGGGAAGACGTTGGCGATGTCCCAGCCCGTGACGTCGGGGGCGTTGCCCGAGATGACGCCAAGCATCCAGCCGGGGCAGAGCATCGTGGCGAACGCGCCGTTGGACAGACCCGCGAACCAGTCGTCGGACCACTGGCCGAGGTGCGCCGACTGTGTGGCGCTGGCCGCGAGGACCTCGTCGTAGATCTTCTTGACCTCGGGGTTCTGGGTCGCGGTGATCTCGCCGCTGTCGGGGTTCTCGTACGCGGCCTCGACCTGGTTGATGGCGCCCTGGTACGTGCCGCCGGCGGAGTCGAAGAACGCCTTGCCGGTCGCGGCGACGTACTTGTCACCCAGGGCGAAATACGTGGACCAGTCGCCCTCGAGGAGCTTGGCGACCTCGGCGCGATCAGTGGGCAGACCGGCCGCGGCGAACAGGTCGGAGCGGTAGCAGACGCCTTCGGGTCCGATGTCGGTGCCGTAGCCGATGAGGTTGCCTTCGGGGCTCGTCGCGGCCGTCACCTTGTAGTCGAGCCAGCGGCTCTTCAGGTCGTCGGGGACCGGGGCGAGGAGGTCGGCGTACTGCATGACCTCGGGCAGCCAGTCGACCTCGATCGCCTCGATGTCGGCGAGGCCGGTCTTGCCGAGCTTCTGGAAGTAGTTCTCGCGGGCCTCGTTGCTGGTCGCGGCCTTGTTGTGGACGATCTTCACGTTCGGGTGCGCGTCCATGTACTCCTGCAGGAGCGCGTCGGTGTAGCCGAAGTCGTTGAACGTGGCGACGGTGAGGGTGACCTCGCCGTCGGCCGATGCGGTGCCCCCGCCACCGGAGCAACCGGCGAGCACGAGGGCGGAGGTGGAGGCGACGGCCGCGACGAGGGCGGCACGACGCAGGGCACGTGATTTCACAGAACACTCCTTCGTGGTGGGTGAATCGGTGTGCTCCTGTGCGCGGCGCTCCCTCGACCACTGAACCGTGGGAGCGCTCTCACCGATCCCGCACGACGTTATGGGATCGCTCCCAAAGTGTCAAGAGAGCGCTCCCACGAACCGCCGTGATGCGCAAGCCCTTGTCTCGACGGCGCAAGCCGGTGTCGGCGGCGGCACGGGACGGCCCCGTAGACTGGCATCCACTGCCCTTCCGACACCTGGAGCTGGAATGCCCACCATCGTCGTCGACGTCATGCCCAAGGCCGAGCTTCTCGACCCGCAGGGGAAGGCCGTCGCCGGCGCCCTGTCGCGACTGGGCGAGAACCGCTTCTCCGACGTGCGGATCGGCAAGCGCTTCGAGCTGACCGTCGAGGGCGAGGTCGACGAGGCCACGCTGGCCCGCGCCCGCGAACTCGCCGACGAGATGCTCTCGAACGCCGTGATCGAGGACGTGGTGAACATCGAGGTCGTCGAGTGACGACGCGCATCGGGGTCATCACCTTCCCCGGCTCCCTCGACGATCGCGACGCGCAGCGTGCCATCCGCCTCGCGGGTGCCGAGCCGGTCGCGCTGTGGCACGGCGAGCACGACCTCCGGGGCGTCGACGCCCTCGTCCTGCCCGGCGGCTTCAGCTACGGCGACTACCTCCGCGCCGGCGCGATCGCCGCGTTCGCGCCGATCATGGCCGAGGTGAAGGATGCCGCGGCCAAGGGCATGCCGATCCTCGGCATCTGCAACGGTTTCCAGATGCTGGTCGAGGCGCACCTGCTCCCCGGCGGGCTGATCCGCAACGCGCACCAGCAGTTCATCCGCCGCGACCAGCGCCTGCGCGTCGAGAACGCATCGACCGCCTGGACCAGTGCGTTCGACGAGGGCGACGAGATCGTCATCCCGCTGAAGAACGCCGACGGCGGATACATCGCGGATGCCGAGACCCTGGCCCGCGTCAACGGCGAGGGCCTCGTCGCGTTCCGGTACCTGGGCGTCAACCCGAACGGTTCGCTCGACGACATCGCCGGCCTTACGAACGAGCGCGGCAACGTGGTCGGTCTGATGCCGCACCCCGAGCACGCCGTCGAGCCCGGCTTCGGCCCGGGCACCTCCGTCGCGATGCGATCCGGCGTCGACGGGCTCGGTTTCTTCACCTCGGCCATCTCGGCCGTCGTCGCCGCGACGGCGTAACACCCCTCGCGGGTTCCCGCCGTCCCACCTCCGGATCGTGCGCGATGCCGGCCGACTGACTATCGTTCTTCCTACCGACGGTCGGAGGGCCCGGCGGCATGGTCGCGGCGAACCCGACATCGCCCGATCCGCACCATTCGTTGCGCGTCGTACCGCAGCGATCGCCGATGCTCACCCGCACCGACGGACGGGGAGTCCGGTGCACGTCGACGCGTGCGCGGGCGGAGGGGGATCGTCGTGGCAGAGGAAGCACCCGTGGGCGGGGACCTCTTGCGCGCGGCATCCGTCCAGACGCTGCTGCGACTGGAACCCGGACACGGTCAGCCGATCGGGCGGCATCTGACCCTGCTCGCGGAGGTGGACCCCGGGCCGGCACCGGCGACGTGGACCGACGCCCGCGCCGGCGTGCTCTCGAGCGTCCTCGCCGCACGCGCCCGGCGGGACGCCCTCGGCGACGGCCTGGACCTGATCCACCGCTACTTCGTCGACGGACGTCTGACGCGGCCGGCCTCCCTGTCGGCCACGGCCCGCTCGCGTCTGTACGCGAGCGCCAGCGAGTATTGCTCCGCGGTCGGCTGGCCGCAGATCGCGGCGCGGTACGCCGCGGAGGCCCGGGAGTTCGCCGACACCGATGCGCAACGATACCGCGCGCACAGCGTCCGCGCCCTCGCTCTCGCCCTCAACGCGGAATACGTCTCGGCCGCCGACGCCGTCCGGGAGGCGCACGCCCTGTTCGCTGCGCACGACTGGCACGACGACGACGTCTCGCACTGTCTCTTCCTCGGCGAAGCGATGCTCGCCCTCACCCGCGCCGACGCCGAGCGCCTCCGCCAGCTCGCCGACGGCTTGCAGCGCACACCGTCGGACCAGCCGTACTGGAACTTCGGTGCAGCGGTGATGCGTGTCGCCGCGCACTTCTTCGACCGCGATCTCGCGTCCGGCCTGGCCGAGAGCCGACGTCTGCTGCACGCCTCCGATCGCGCCCGCAGCCCCCGCCTCCAGCGCGACCTCCTCCTCGGGATGCACGCCGACATGCTCGCCCTCCACGGCGAGTTCGACGAAGCCCTCGCGGTTCTGTCCACCGGCGTCACGCATCCCGGTCACGCCGTGTGCTTCCCGATGCAGCGCGCCGCGACGCTGCTGCTCACCGGTCGCGAACGCGAGGTGATCGAGTCGACGAACGCGTGCGTCGCCCTCCACGACGAGCACTGCCTGCGCACGCTCACCCCGCTGCTCACGCGCCGCGCGGTGGCGTTCCTGCGACTGGGCAACGACCAGCGCGCGACGCAGAGCATGGAATCCGCCGTGGTGCTCATCGCCCAGACCGGCGGATCGCTCATGCCGTTCCTGATGATCCCGAGCGCGGACGCGGCCCGACTTCTCGACCTCGTGGCCGGAGTCCGCGACGATCTGGGCGAGACCATCGACCGGCTGCGTTCCGCCCTCCCTGCCCTCGCCGCCCGTCAGGCCCTGTCCCCGGCCCTGACGCCGCTGACACCGACCGAACGGGAACTCGCGCACCTGTTGCGCACGACCCGGTCGGCGGCCGAGATCGCCCGGGCTCGCGGGGTCTCGGTGAACACCGTGAAGTCGCAGATGCGCTCGATCTACGGCAAGCTCGGCGTCTCCCGACGCGAAGAGGCCCTGCGGGTGCTGGAGTCCCGCCCCGACTGAGGGGCCTGCGAGGCGCCCGGGCCCGCGGAGACCAGCGACCCGTCACCGAGCAGGCTCTCCCGTGAGCTCGCCGCAGGCCACCCCTCCTCCCCCGCGCCGCTCGGCCGCGGTTCATCCGCTTCTCCGCCCCTCCCCGGGCGGAAGGCGGACATTTGTCCTATCCTCATGAATGGGACCGCTCCCCGGGGGCTGGCGGTTCCAGCGGCCGCTCGCGAACCCGAATCCGTGTCCGACCGCCCGTCCTGGGTGCCTGTCTATCCATGACGCGACCGTGGGGCGCACCGATGCGCGCACGCAGGCGGTCGCGTTCGTGTCACGGAGGTCACATGAGCGATTCCGATGGTCCCATCGGCCCGAGCGCCGCGCTCCGCGCGGCCGCGGCCCACACGTTCGCGCGCCTGGAACCCGGGCACGGGCAACCGCTCCAGCGCCACCTCGCGCTCCTGGCGGAAGCCGAGCCGGGCGCGACCCCCCTGATCTGGACCGACACCCGGGCGATGGTCCTCACCGCGATGCTGGTGGCACGCGCGCGTCATGACGCGCTCGGCGACGGCATCGAACTCGTGTCACGCTACTTCGACAGCGGACGTCTCACGCGTCCCGCCGCACTGTCGGGTCCGGCCCGCTCCGCGCTCTACGCGGGCGTCGCGGAGTACTGTGCCGCGGTCGGATGGCCGCAGATCGGCGGGCACTACGCCGCCGAGGCTCTGCTCTTCGCCGAGACACCGGCGCAGCGCTACCGCGCGTTGAGCGTCCAGGCGCTGAGCCTCGGGCTGAACGCGGAGTACCCCGGCGCCGCGCGCACGGTCCGCGAGGCGCGCCGGCTGTTCGCCGATCAGGGGTGGGCGATCTCCGACGTCTCGCACTGCCTGCTCCTGGGCGATGGACTCCTCACCGTGACCAACGCCGACATGGATCACATGCGCGAGATCGCCGACGAGTTGGAGACGGCCCAACCCGACGATCCGTACTGGGCGTTCAGCGTCGGAATGATCCGCGTGACGATCATGCTCATCGAGCGAAACCTCACAGCCGGTCTGGCCGCGAGCCGCCAGCTCCTTCTCGGCTCGGGACGCGCCCGGAGTTTCCGCATCGTGCGCGACCTCCTCCTGGGCTTGCACGCCGACATGCTCGCCGCGCAGGGCGAGTTCGACGAGGCGCTGAACACCCTCTCGACCGCGGTCACGCACTCCGGGCATGCCGTGTGCTTCCCCATGCAGCGGGCCGGGATCATGCTGCACGTCGGTCGCGAGCGCGACGTCATCGACAGCACGAACGCGTGCGTCGCCCTGCTCGACGAACACTGCCTGCGGACACTGACTCCGCTGCTCACGCGCCGAGCCGTCGCATTCCTGCGGCTGGGCAGCGAGAAGCGGGCGGTGCAGAGCATGGAGTCGGTCGTGCGGCTCATCGAGCGGACGGGCGGGTCGGTCACCCCGTTCCTGATGATCCCGTTCGCCGACACGGAGCGTCTGCTCGACCTCGTGATCGAGCACAACCCCGACCTCGTCCCCACGGTCACGTTGATGCGGGAGCTGCTGCCCGCGATCGCCGCGCGATCCAAGGGCTCGGGAGCTTTCGCGGCGCTGACCACCACCGAGCGGGAGCTCGCGTACCTCCTCACCTCGAGCCTCGGCATCCCCGACATCGCGCGGGCGCGGAACGTGTCGGTGAACACCGTGAAGTCACAGGTCCGGTCGATCTACGGCAAGCTGGGGGTGTCGAGCCGAGAGGATGCCGTCGCGTTGCTGCAGCGTCCGGACGAGTGACCGGGGAGCTCGCACCGAACGAGGGGCCCATGCGCGCGACAGACCAGGATGCCGTCATCGACCGGATCCTCGCGCTCTGGAGCGGCGATCTCGAGACGTTGCCGTCCGAGCCGCGGCTCGCGGAGCTCACGGGGGCGAGCAGGGCCTCGGTCCGCGAAGCACTCGTGCGGCTCGAGGAGCGCGGGTACGTGCACCGGACGCAGGGGACGCGCACGACACCCAACCGCCGGCTGCCCGACGTCGGGCGCCGGATCGACGAGCAGTTCGACCACTCCCTGTCGATCCGTGCGGCCGGATACGAGCCGCGGCTCGAGGTCGCGGTATCCGGGGTCCGGGTTCTCGCCGCGGGCGACCCCGAACGGTTCGACGATCTACCCGACGGCACACGGGTGTTCCGCACCGTGAAGGTGTGGAGCGTCGACGGCACGCCGTACGCGCTGGCGGAAGACCTCGTCCCCCTCGCCCACGTCGTCGACCTCGACCCGCGACGGCCGGTGTTCGACCTGGCGGAGGAGGCGAACGGCATCCGAGTCGCGTGGGAGACCCTGTGGGTCGACGCGGTGAGCCTGGATACCGAGCGGGCGGCGCTGCTGGCGACGACGCCGGGGGTCCCGGTCGTCGAGATGACCTACTGCGGATACGGGACGGGCGACGACGTCGGGTATTGGTCGCGCGAGGTGCAGGTGTCCGCCCCCGCGGGGCTGCGGAACGCCCTCATCCGGCGCGTCCGCCACGATCGGGGCGTTTCGGGGTCGTAACGAGGTCGTGAACGTGTCAGACAAGTTGTCGCAGGGCTTGTCTGACAGGCGTATCTTCGGGGCATGACCGAGCCGCTCCCCACCCACCCCCTCACCGCCGCGACCGTCACCGCCGAGGCGTTCGCCCCCTTCGGTGTCGTTCTGACCCCCATGGCAGACGGCACACCCTTCACGGCGGAAGAGGCCGTGCTCGACGTGTCCGGCGGCATCCCGCGCTTCTACCTGATGTCGCTCGACGACAAGAAGCCCGAATTCGTCCGGGTCACGCGGCACCTCGAGACCACCCAGACCCTCATGGCCGTCGGCGACGTCGAGTGGACGATCGCCGTCGCGCCCGCCAGCATCGACGAGCCCACGCTCGACGACCTGCGCGCGTTCCGGATCCCGGCACGCACCGCGATCACGATGCTCAAGGGCACGTGGCACGCCGGCCCGTTCTTCGCCGAGCCGAGCATGGACTTCGTCAACCTCGAACTCGACGACACCAACGTCACCGATCACCACAACTTCCGGCTCGACGACACCTACGGCGTGCGCGTCGTCGTCGAGTGAGCACCCTCACCCCGCTCGCCGATGCGAGTGCTCGCCTGGCCGCCCTCGAACGCGAGGCCGCGCACCAGGAAGCGCTGAGCGCAGGGGACGGACGGTCGTGGGTCGGCGAACGCGACGGTGAACACCCGGTCGTGATCGTGGGCGGTGGACAGGCCGGGCTCGTGCTCGCCCGGGGCCTGCGCCGCCGCGGCATCGACGACGTCGTCGTCCTCGACTCCGCCCCGATCGACGCCACCGGGCCGTGGACCACGTACGCGCGCATGCACACGCTGCGCACCCCGAAGGACATCGCCTGGCCGACGTGGGGCGTCCCGGCGGTGAGTCCGCGCGCGTGGTTCGAGGCCGTGTACGGCGCAGCGGCGTGGGACGATATCGCCTTCTTCCCGACCGTCGCGTGGCAGGGGTTCCTGCAGTGGTACCGCACGGTCGCCGGCATCGAGGTCGTCGGTTCCACCGCCGTCACGTCGATCACGCCGCCGGATGCCGACGGCCCCCTGCGCCTGCACCTCGAGGGCCCCGACGGGTCGTGGGTGCTCCTCGCCCGGCACGTCGTGCTCGCCACCGGCATCGAGGGCGCCGGGGGACGGCACGTTCCGGCGCTCCTCGACGACCTCCCGGCCGAGCGGGTGCACCACACCCACGACGCGATCGATTTCGCCGCCCTCGCTGGGAAGCGCATCGGCATCCTGGGCGCCGGCACCGGCGCGTTCGACAACGCCGCCACCGCCCTCGAGCACGGCGCGGCCTCGGTCGACGTGCACATGCGGCGCACCGCGATGCCGCAGGTCAGCCCCTACCGGTGGATGGAATTCTCGGGCCTCATCGAGAACTACGGCTCGCTCACCGACGCGCAGAAGTGGACGTTCAACGTGCACCTCTCCGCCGTCGACCAGCCCGCCACGCAGAACGCGATCTGGCGCGCACACGCCTTCGACGGCTTCCGTTTCCTGACGGCGTCACCGTGGCGATCCGTCGAGTGGGACGGCACCGAGATCGTCGTGACGACGCCGCATGGCATCCATCGCTATGACGTCGTCATCGCCGCGACCGGGATCGTCGCGGATCTCTCGCGCCGCCCGGAGCTGTCGACGGTGGCCCCGGATGCCACGCTCTGGAGCGATCGACTCACCCCGGCGCAGGTCGCGGAGAACCCCGGGCTCGCGGCGTTCCCCTACCTCGACGACGACTTCGGCCTCGTCAGCCGGAGTGCGGCCGCGGGGTCGGCGCTGTCGCGCATCCACATGTTCAACCACGGCGCGCGGATCAGCCAGGGCATGCTCAGCCACCAGATCCCGGGACTCGTCGGGGGCGCGACCAAGCTCGCCGCGGCGCTGTCGCGACGGCTCTTCACCCGCCACGCCGAGTCGCTGATGGCGGAGTACCTCGCCTACGACGTCCCGGTCGGGGTGCACGTCGGGCGGCGGCCCGTACCGGCGGACGTCACCGGCTGAGCCGGCTGCGCCGCGTGTCCGCGGGGCCGCGGTCGCCGGACCCGCGGGTAGCGTGGGACGGGTGACTTCCCCGCTGATCGTGTCCGTGCCCACCGCGCAGCTCCGCGACGATCTGCAGCCCCTACCCGAGGGCGTGGAGGTGCTCGTCTGGGACATGACGGATGCCGCCCCCCGCCCGCACATCGACATCGTGGTGCCGCCGTACATGTCGATGGACGGCGTCATCGCGCGCCTGACCGAGGTGACGACGCGGCTCGTGCAGGGCCAGTCGATCGGGTACGACAACGTCGAGGGGCGCCTCCCCGAGGGCATCGTGTTCGCCAACGCCACCAGCGTGCACGAGACGGCGACCGCCGAGCTCGCCGTCGCCCTCGCGCTCGCGGCCCAGCGCGCGCTTCCGGACTTCGTCCGCGCGCAGGACCGGGCGGAGTGGGAGGGGAAGTGGACACCGGGCCTCGCCGACGCCCGCGTCACCTTGCTCGGCTTCGGCGGAGTCGGCCGCGCGATCGCCGCCCGCCTGAAGCCCTTCGAGGTCGATCTCCGCGCGGTCGCGTCGCACGGACGACTGCAGGACGACGTCGAGGTCCTCCCCCTCGGCGAGCTGTACGACGTCCTCGCCGCCACCGACGTGCTGATCGTGTCGCTCCCCGGCGGCGACAAGACCCAGCACCTCGTCGACGACGCCGCGCTGTCGGCCCTGCCCGACGGAGCGCTCGTCGTGAACGTCGGCCGCGGCCCCGTGATCGACACGGACGCCCTCGTCGACCACGTGCGGCGCGGGCGCATCCGCGCGGCGCTGGACGTCACCGACCCCGAGCCGCTGCCCGCCGACCACCCGCTGTGGACTCTCGAGGGCGTGCTCATCGCGCCGCACGTCGGCGGCGCCACAGGAGCGATGCGCCCCCGGATCGCGCGGCTCGTCCGCCGGCAGATCGAGCACTTCCTCGCGGGCGAAGAGCCCGAGAACGTGGTGCTGCGCGGCTGATCCGCCGTTCAGCCGTCCGCGCGTGCGGCGTACGTGTTGGCCGTGGCGGCGACGTCGTCGACGTAGCTGTCGAGGTGGTTGTACGAGAAGATCGCCCGCCGCCAGCCGGTCGCGCTCGTCATCTCGCCGGCGGCGCACAGGTAGCGGCCCGCGGCGAGTGCAGCGTCGTCGATCTGGTTCGGGTCGGCCACCCCGTCGCCGTTGCCGTCGGCGCCCCACCGCTGCCACGTCGCGGGGATGAACTGCAACGGGCCCACGGCGCGGTCCCAGGTGGCATCCCCGTCCCACGCGCCGCCGTCGGTGTCGCCGATCGCGGCGCTGGCAGTGCCGTCGAGGGGGATGCCGCGGATCGCCGGCTGCGGGTACCCGGCCTCGTCCAGATTCCCGCCGGAGTGCGTGCCGTGGGCGGATTCGATGGCGCCGATCCCCGCGAGCGTGTTCCAGCCGAGCCCGCAGCCGGGCTGTTCGGCCTTCAGCGTGAGCGCGGCCGACGCGTAGGCGCGCAGGGCCCGCTCCGGGATGCCGGTCGCCGCCGCCGTGCGGGCGGTCCAGGCCGGATCGGCGGGAACGATCTCCGCGAGGGGCGGGGCCGACGGCACGGGAACCGCGGTCGGTACGGGGGCGGAGGCCGGCGCGTCCGCGACGGGCGCGGCATCCGGCTCGACCGCGGGGGCGTACGCCCCCACCCTTTCCTCGAGGGGACGCTCACGGCCGACGGCCTGCGACGACACGACGAGGGCGATCGCGATCACGACGAAGAGCACCGCCGCGACGGCGGCGGCGATCGAAGACCACGAGCGTCCGCGGTCGGCGTCGAGATCCACGCGGACCCTCCCTCGGCATCCACCCGGGCAGGGAACGCCGCGGCGAGACTAGCCATGCGAGGCGACGTGCGGGTGAACGGGGGCCGTCGAGCCGGGGCGCCGCGGCACGCTCGTCCGGTTCGGTGTCCAAGACACGCGGATGCGTCGCGAGGGCGTCCGCGTGTCTTGGACACTCAACCGGGAGAGGGGGCACCGAACTCGGAGGAGGCACCGAGCGCGGCCGGATGCCGCGGCACCGAGCGCGGCCGGACGCCGCGGGACCGGGGTCAGCCGCGGAAGCCCGCGGGATTCGCGAGGAGGTCGGCGAAGGCGAGCTCGGCGGGGCCGATGAGCATCAGGCGCGAGCGCAGGTGCGCGCGCTCGAGACGAATCGTGCGGCCGTCCGCGCCCAGCGGGTGCACGCGCACCGCCTCGGCCAGACGCTCGCGGCTGACCGACAGCAGCGCGCCGAGGTATCCCGAGAGCACGACGGTCTCGGGGCTGAAGGCGTTGACGAAGTTCGTCAGCGCCAGCGAGAGCACCTCGACCTGGCGCGTCACCTCCGCGAGCACGCGGGGATCGCGGGCGACGCCGAGCTCCACGTCGAGTTCGTCCTCGTCGAGCTTGCGCCGGCCGAGCAGCGGTTCGAGGAGGTCGAGCCGGACCTCGGCTTCGAGGCATCCCTTGCGTCCGCACACGCACGTGCGGCCGCGCGGGTCGACGACGGTGTGGCCGAGTTCGCCGGCGTAGCCGGAGGTGCCGCGCAGGAGCGTGCCATCGATGATCAGGCCGCCGCCGATGCTGTGCATCGCGCCGCCGAGGTAGAGGAGGTTGGAGACGCCGACGCCGACACCGAACCGCGACTCGGCGAGCGCGCCGATGCTCGCGTCGTTTCCGGCGGAGACCTGGATGCCGAGTTCGTCGCTCAACCGCGCGGCCACCGGATCCCGGCGCCACCCGAGGGTGGGCGACACCAGCACGGAGCCGTTGGCGTTGACGAGTCCCGGGACGGCGAGGCCCGCGCCGACGACCCGGTAGTGGCGGTCGATGTCGGCACGCATCGCCTCGACCGAGGAGGCGACGATCTGCACGAAGCGGCGGGGCGACGGCGCGCTCGCGGTGTCGTGGCGTAGCCGCGCGTGGACGACGCCGCCGAGCCCGACGAGGGCGACCGTCACGGCGTGGGGCTCGGCCCGCACGCTCAGCGCGGCGACGTGATCCTCGGGCTCGATGTCGAGCGTCGGGCGGCCGACCTTACCGGTGCGTTCGCCGGCGGCGACCTCGCGGACGAGCCCCAGTTCGGTCAACTCCATGACCAGGCCCGTGACCGTCGAGCGGTTCAGGCCGATCGTCGCGCCCAGCTGAGCGCGTGAGAGCGCTCCCCGGAGGTGCAGCATCGACAAGACGGACGCGAGGTTCTGCTGACGGATCAGGTCGTTCGTCGTACGACCTGAGGGTGGTGCGAGCGGCGTGGCGGGCTCGAACACGGCAGGGGTCATGAGGGCACCTCCCCCATTCTCGCATCGACGGCCCCCCGGTTACGGCCGGTGTGGGGAGCGCGGCGGACGGCCGCGCTCCCCACCCGATCAGACACCGCCGTTGCGTCGCTTGTTGAAGATGTCGAACGCGACGGCCAGGAGCAGAACGATGCCCTTGATCGCCATCTGCCAGGCCGCGTCGACGCTCAGGATGGATAGACCCATGTTGAGCACGCCCATGACCAGACCACCGACGACGGCGCCGACGACCGTACCGATACCGCCCTGGACCGCGGCGCCACCGATGAACACCGCCGCGATGGCATCCAGTTCGTAGTTCTGACCGGCGGATGCCACGGCCCCACCGGCGCGTGCGGTGCTGACCACCGCGGCGAGACCGGCGAGCACACCCATGTTGACGAAGATGAAGAAGTTGACCCACTTCGTCTTCACGCCGCTCATCACGGCGGCGAACAGGTTGCCGCCCATCGCGTAGATGTGCCGACCGAACGTCGTGCGGTTGAGCACGAACGTGTACGCCAGCACGAGCACGGCGAGGATGATGAGCACGATCGGCGTGCCGTTGTAGGCGGCGATCGTGAAGGCGACGGCCATGATCGCCACGACGGCGATCGCGTTCTTCAGCCAGAACGACCACGCGACCTCGCGGGGCAGCTCGAGACGGCGGAGCGTCGCGCGGGTGCGCAGCTGCTGCACGATGAGCAGGACGCTGGCGATCGCGCCGAGCACGAGGGTGAGGCTGTCCCAGTTGCCGACGTAGCCGAGAACGGGCGGGAGCCATCCGGCACCGATGGCGGTGAATCCGTCGGGCAGACCGCTGATCGTGCCGCCGGTGAGGAGCACGAGCGTGAGCCCGCGGAAGAGCAGCATGCCCGCGAGCGTGACGATGAACGCGGGTATCCCGACGAAGGCGACCCAGAAGCCCTGCCACGCGCCGACGATCGCGCCGACGACGAGCGACAGGACGACCGCGATGTACCAGGGCAGACCCCATTGGTTCATGGCGATCGCCGCGATCGCGCCGACCATGGCGACGACCGAACCGACCGACAGGTCGATGTGTCCGGCGATGATGACCATCACCATGCCGATCGCGAGGATCAGGACGTACGCGTTCTGCTGGATGAGGTTGTTGACGTTGCCCGGCATGAGCAGGCGCCCGCCGGTGAGCACCTGGAACAGCACGATGATGATGACCAGGGCAGCGAGGATGCCGAACTGCCGGAAGTTGATGCGCGCGAGCAGACCGCGGCGGCGCGGTCCCGGTTGCGTCGGCGCTTCGACCGTCTGGGTGGATGCGGTGGCCATTGCTGTCAGTTCCTTCCGGCGGTCATGTGCCGCATGAGCGTCTCCTGCGTGGCTTCCTCACGGCTGACCTCGGCCGTGATGCGTCCCTCGGAGATGGTGTAGATGCGGTCGGAGAGGCCGATGACCTCGGGCAGCTCCGACGAGATGACGATGACGGCCTTCCCCTGGGCCGCGAGTTCGTTGATGATGCCGTAGATCTCGTACTTCGCCCCGACGTCGATGCCGCGGGTCGGCTCGTCGAGGATCAGCACGTCGGGTCCGGTGAACATCCACTTCGACAGGACCACTTTCTGCTGGTTCCCGCCGGAGAGGCGTCCGGTGATCGCGGCGACACTGGGCGCCTTGATGTTCATCTTGTAGCGGTACGAATCGGCGACCTTGTACTCGCGGTACCGGTCGACGACGCCGAGGCGCGCGAGGCGGGCGAGGGCGGAGGCCGAGACGTTGACCTGGATGTCGCCGATGAGGTTGAGGCCGTACTTCTTGCGGTCCTCCGTGGCGTAGGCGATGCCGTTCTTGATCGCCGCGTCGACGGTGCGGACGTCGATCTGCCGGCCGCCCTTGTACACCTCGCCGGAGATGCCGGTGCCGTACATGCGTCCGAAGATGCTCATCGCGAGCTCGGTGCGCCCGGCACCCATGAGACCGGCGAAGCCGACGATCTCGCCCGCACGCACCATGAAGGACGCGTCGTCGATGACCACGCGCTCGGTGTCGACGGGGTGGTGCACGGTCCAGTTCTCGACGCGGAACAGCTCTTCGCCGATGTCGGGTTCGCGCGGCGGGAAGAGGCTGTTGAGGTCGCGACCGACCATCGCCCGGATGATGCGGCCCTCGTCGGTGTCGGGGTCGTCGCGCCGCATGGTCTCGATCGTCCGGCCGTCGCGGATGATCGTGATGCGGTCGGCGATGCGCAGCACCTCCTTCAGCTTGTGGCTGATGATGATGCAGGTGATCCCCTGGTCGCGCAGCTGGTCGATGAGGTCGAGCAGGTGCGCGGAGTCGTCGTCGTTGAGGGCGGCGGTCGGCTCGTCGAGGATGAGGAGCTTGACCTCCTTGGCCAGCGCCTTCGCGATCTCGACGAGCTGCTGCTTGCCGACGCCGAGCTCGTAGATCTTGGTCGCCGGGTTCTCGCGGAGCCCCACGCGCTTGAGCAGGTCTGCGGCGGCGGTGTTGGTGGCGTTCCAGTCGATCACCCCGCGCTTGGATTTCTCGTTGCCGAGGAAGATGTTCTCGGCGATCGAGAGGTAGGGGCTGAGGGCCAGCTCCTGGTGGATGATGACGATGCCGGCGGCCTCGCTGTCGTTGATCGAGCGGAACGCGACCGGCTCCCCCTCGAGGGTGATCGTCCCGTCGAAGCTGCCGGCGGGATAGACACCGCTCAGCACCTTCATCAGCGTCGACTTCCCCGCGCCGTTCTCGCCGCAGATCGCGTGCACCTCACCGCGATGCACGTCCACCGACACGTCGGCGAGAGCCGGGACGCCGTTGAACGACTTGGAGATCCCCGACATGCGCAGGATCGGTTCGGTCATGGTGTCTCCCTCCGTCGCCCGCGGGCGACAGGTAGCTCCGCCGCCGTGCGGCGACGGAGAGAGCGGCGGGGCGGGCGAACCCGCCCCGCCGCAGAGTGGATCAGAGCCCGACGTCGGAGGCCTTGAGGAAGCCCGAGTCGATGAGCTTGGACTGCACGTCGTCCTTGACGACGACCTCAGGCGTCAGCAGGTAGGACGGGACGACCTTCTTGCCGTTGTCGTAGGTCTTGGTGTCGTTGACCTCGACGGTCTTGCCGTCCTTGATCTCCTGGATCATCTGGAAGACGCGGTCACCCAGAGCACGGGTGTCCTTCCAGACCGTCATGGCCTGCAGACCCTCGAGGATCGCCTTGACGTTGGCCTTGTCGGCATCCTGACCCGTGATGATCGGGTAGTCGGCACCGGCGGTGTAGCCGGCCGACTTGAGGGATGCCTCGATGCCGATGGCGAGGCTGTCGTTGGGAGAGAGGACGACGTTGACCTTCTTGCCGTCGCCGTAGAACGACGAGAGGCGGTTGTCCATCTCGGCCTGCGCCTTGTCGGACGCCCAGCCCTGGATGCCGATGCTGGCCCACGCGTCGTCGTTGGCCGGCGACTTGCCGCTGGGGACGACGAGCTGACCCTTGTCGATGTACGGCTTCAGCACGTCCCAGGCACCCGCGAAGAAGAACTTCGCGTTGTTGTCGTCGGGGCTGCCGGCGAAGGGCTCGAGGTTGAACGGACCCTTGCCGTCCTTGAGTCCCAGCTGCTCCTCGATGAACTGGCCCTGCAGGGTGCCCACCTTGTAGTTGTCGAACGTGGCGTAGTAGTCGACGTTCTCGCTGCCGTTGATGAGGCGGTCGTACGCGATGACGGTCGCGTTCTGGGCCTTGGCCTCCTGCAGCACCGGACCCAGCGTCGAACCGTCGATGGCCGCGATCACGAGGATCTTGGCACCGCCCGAGATCTGGTTCTGGATCTGGCTGATCTGCTGGTCGGTCTTGTTGTCGGCGTACTGCAGGTCGACGGTGCAGCCGGCATCCGTGAGCTTCTTCTGGAGCTGCTCACCGTCGTTGATCCAGCGCTCGAGGCTGCGGGTCGGCATCGCGATGCCGACGTTGCAGTCGCCGCTGCCCCCGGCGGCGTCTCCGCCGCCATCGGCGGGGCGCGTGGAGCTACAGGCTCCGAGGCCGACGGCGAGCGCCGCGATGGCCGCGCCGGTCAGGATTTTCTTCAGCATTGTGATCTGCGTTCCTCTCTGAACTGCAGGGACCCCCGTGGTCCGCACCCGCCGCCCTCCCCGGCGTCGGATCGGGTACGTCCTCGTCCCGGCTTCCTGGTTCCGTCGTAATTATGACGGCTCCGTGAACATATCCCCGCCTCCCCGGATTTGTCCAGAGTCCGACCCCGGAAGGAATGCAACGAACGCGTAACGGAACGGGACTCGTCGGTCCCTCACCGCGGCGCGGCGGTCGTCAGCGGATGTCCTGATCGGCCCCGGACCACAGGTCGCCGCACTCCACCGCCAAGGCACCGTGCGCGCGAAGGTACGGGCGCGCTCCGACGTCGCCGCGGACCGCTGCGGCGAGCACGGCCCAGTGGTCGCGACCGATCACGACGGGGTGCCCGGGGGCACCGGCGTACTCCGCGGACGCGAGCACGGCAGGGTCAGCGCCGACGCGGGCGGCGAGCCGGCGCACGGCCGCGGCGGGCAGGTCGGGGGTGTCGACCGGAACCACGACGACCGCGCTCGCCGCGGTGCGCGCCACGGCGTCGAGGCCCGCGCGAAGAGACGCGGAAACACCCTCTGACCAGGCATCGGCGATCGTGACGATGGCGCCGGGGGGAACGAGGCGAGCCGCGTCGTCGGACGCCGCGCCCAGGACGACGACGACCGGGTCGCACCCCCCGTCGCGCAGCGCGCCGACCGCCCTCTCCACCCACGCGACGCCATCCGGATCACGCGCGAGGGCCTTCGGTCCGCCGAACCGGCGACCCGCACCGGCGGCCAGCACGAGACCGGCGAGCGGGGCGCCGGCGGGCCCGCCGACGGGGGGCGCGGAAGGCTCGGCGGGCATGGTCACGACAGCGTAGCGTGCGCGAAACACGGCGCGGATACGGTCGCCCACGTGCTCGAACTGGCCGCCGACCTGCTGCCCCTGCTGGAGGCGGGGGTACCCGTGGCCGCGGTCACGATCACCCGGGTCGTGCGCAGCGCGCCGCGCGGGGTGGGGGCCACACTCGCCGTGACCGCGGACGCCCGCGTCATCGGTTCGCTCTCCGGCGGCTGCGTCGAGGGCGACGCCGTGATGCTCGGTCTCGACGCCCTCCGCTCGGGCGGGGTCCGTCGCGGAAGCTTCGGTTTCACCGGTCCCGACGACGCGATCGTCGCGGCCGGCCTCGCGTGCGGCGGTGCGATCGAGGTGGTCGCGTACCCCGTCGACGGCGACGACCCCGCTGTGCGCGACGCGTTGCGGCGCGCCGCGGCCGGACGCGAGAGCGCGATCGACCTCGACCTCGGCGACGGGACCGTGCTCGGACTGCACCGACGGTCCCGCCCGCGCCTCATCGTCCTGGGCGCCGGCGAACACGCGGCGGCCCTGTGCCGCGTGGGAGCTGCCGCTGGGTTCGCGGTGACAATATGCGACGCGTGGGCGCTGCTGGTGACGCGCGACCGTTTCCCCGAGGCATCCGATCTCGTCGTCGCCCCGCCGCACGAATACCTCGCGTCGCTCGAGGCGCCCGACGAGCGCACGGCCGTCTGCGTCCTGACCCACGACGAGCGCCTCGACGTCCCCGCCATCCGCACCGCGTTGCGGCTCCCGGTCGGCTTCGTCGGAGCGATGGGCTCACGCGCGACCGTGGCACGACGTGCGGCGCTGCTCACGCAGGCCGGAGTGACGGATGCCGAGCTCGGTCGGCTGCACTCGCCGCTGGGTCTCGACCTCGGTGCGGAGACGCCGGAGGAGACCGCCCTGTCCGTGATCGCGGAGATCGTCGCGGCCCGACGTGGCGCGAGCGCGCTCCCGCTGCGGTCGACCGGGGGCCCGCTGCACGTCGATGCCGCGCGCGGATGCGCCGTGCCGACGCCGGTGATCGCGGGATGACGGCGCTCGTCATCCGCGACGCGGTCGCGGTCGTCGAGGCCGAGGGCCGGATCCGCACGGGCGACGTCGTGTGCATCGACGGGATGGTCGTCGACACCCCCGCCCCCGCCGACGCGACGGTGATCGACGCGAGCGGCTGCGTCGTGACGCCCGGCCTCGTCAACGCCCACCACCACCTGCTGCAGACGGCGTTCCGGACGCTGCCCGGCACCCGTGGCATCCCGATGCGCGAGTGGCTGCCGGCGATGGCGGCCGCCTACGCCGAGGCCGGCGTCGACCCCGGACTGACGGGGATCGCCGCGCGCGCGGGACTCGCCGAAGCGCTGTTGAGCGGTGTCACGACCGTCGCCGACCACCACCTGACCTGGCCCTCCGGCGCCGACACGGTCGGCATGGCCCGCGCCGCCGCCGAGGCGGCCGCCGACCTCGGTGCGCGGCTCGCGTTCGTCCGCGGCGCCGCGCGCGACGATCCGCAGGAGGCCGCACTGTCGGCCGAGGCGATCGCCGCCGCGCTCGTCGACGGCCGCCCGGGCGGTGTCAGCGCCGACGGGATGCTGCAGGTCGCCGTGGGGCCGGCGGGCGTGCACAGCGACCCGCGCGAGACGTTCGCGCTGCTGGGCGAGGTCGCCGAGCGCCGCGGGCTCCGACGCCGCACGCAGGCGAACGAGGTCGTCGACGTCGAGATCGCACAGCAGAAGTACGGTCGGCGTCCCCTCGACCTGCTGGAGGACTGGGGCTGGCTCGCCCCCGATGTCACGCTCGCGCACCTGTGCGCGGTCACGGACGACGAGATCGCCCGGCTCGCCGCCGCCGGGGTCACGGCCACCCACGCCCCCGGCTGCGACGTGCCGATGGGGTGGGGCGTCGCGCCGGTGGCGAAGCTCCGGGATGCCGGCATCCCGGTGGGCCTCGGAACGAGCGGCGGCGGCAGCAACGACGCCGGCCACCTGCTCGCCGACGCGCGTCTCGCGATGCAGGTCTCCGCTCTCGTGGGGCCGCAGCTGGCGGCATCCACCGTTCTGGCGATGGCGACCGAAGGATCCGCCGCGGGCCTCGGGCGCAGCGAGCTCGGTCGACTCACCCCGGGTTCGGCCGCCGACCTGTGCCTGTGGGACGTCGCAGGCGTCGCCGACGCGGGAGTGGCCGACCGGGTCGCGGGGCTCTTGTGGGCCTCGCCCGGTCGGCGTCCGCGCGAGGTCGTCGTCGCGGGCCGCGTCGTCGTGGAGAACGGGACCCTGACCAGCGGCGACGAGGCCGAGATCACCGCGCGACTGTTCGAGAGGGTGGGACGATGACCACCATGGCTCCCGCGATCCCCGCCGACGACCCCGCGACCGGCTCCACCGGCGACGAGCGGCTCGGCGCGCACCTCCGCGGCCTGCGCAAGGCGCGGGGGCTGACGCTCACCCAGCTCGCGGAGGCCGCGGCACTGTCGCACCCGTTCCTCAGCCAGCTCGAGCGCGGTCTCGCCCGGCCCAGCATGGCCAGCCTCGAGCGCCTGGCGCGGGCCCTCGGTACGAGCCGGGTCGAACTCATCGCCGCGTCCGAGCCCCCGCGCCCCGACGAGAGCGCCCACCCGACGTTCGTGCGGGCCGACGAGGGGCTCGTCGGACCCTACGCCGAGGGCAGCGCGCGGATGCTCGCCGAAGGTCCGCGCCGCTTCGAGCCCATGGAGTTCACCGGCGCGAACACCGAGCCGGGCGACCACTACGTGCACGAGGAGGACGAGTTCCTCACGGTGCTCGAGGGCTCGATCGTCATCTCGCTCGGCCCGTTCGGCGAGACGACCCTGGCCGTCGGCGATTCCGTGTACTGCCGTTCCGGAACCCCTCACCGCTGGCATTCGCCCGACGGTGCGCCCTACCGGCTGCTGATCGTGAAAGAACTGGTGCACGGCGCCCCCGACCCCGGCGAAGGAGACACATGAGCGGCGGTCTGACGTTCGAGGTGACGGTCCGCGAGCGCCGCGAGGCCGCGGACGGGGTCGTCGTGCTCGACCTCGAGCGCGCCGGCGGCGTGCTGCCGCACTGGTCGCCCGGCGCGCACATCGACGTCGTCCTGCCCGGCGGCGTCGAGCGGCAGTACTCGCTGTGCGGGTCGCCGACCGAGCGCGGCACCTGGCGCATCGGCGTGCTGCGGGAGCGCGAGGGCTCGGTGTGGCTGCACGAGAACGCGCACCCCGGAACCGCCCTCCGCGTCCGCGGCCCCGCGAACCACTTCCTCTTCGCCCCCACCGCCGGCCGGTCGTACGTGTTCGTCGCCGGGGGCATCGGCATCACACCGATCGTGCCCATGATCGAGGCCGCCGAGGCGGCCGGCGCCGCATGGACGCTGCTCTACGCCGGACGGTCGCGGAGCACGATGGCGTTCGCCGCCGACCTGGCCGAGCTCTACGGCGACCGCGTGGAGGTCTTCGCCGCCGACGAGGGACGCCGCCTCGACCTGGACGCGCGCCTGGGCGCACCGGCATCCCGGACCGTCGTCTACGCGTGCGGGCCCGCACGCCTGTTGGAATCCCTGGATGCCGCGATGTCGGGCTGGCCGCGCGGGAGCCTGCACGTCGAGCGGTTCGAGGCGAAGGTGCTCGGCCCGCCGGTGTGGGCGGAACCGTTCGAGGTCGACCTCATGATGTCGGGGCTGACGGTCGTGGTGCCGCCGGAGAAGTCGATCCTCGACGTCGTCGAGGAGTACGGCGCGGTCGTCCCCTCGAGCTGCCGCGTCGGCACGTGCGGAACGTGCGAAGTGCCCGTGATCGACGGCGACGTCGAGCACCGCGACTCGGTGCTCTCACCCGAGGAGCAGGAGGCGAACCGCACGATGATGCTGTGCGTCTCGCGCGCGGCCTGCCCGCGCATCACGATCGAGTTGTAGCCGCGACCCCCGCGGCGTCCGACGGTTCCTCCGCGATCCGCGGAACCTCCGTCACGCACGGCGGCCGGGGCGGAGGCTGCGCGGAACGCTGATCCGGCGCCGCGCGCCGCAGGTTTGTCACGAGGGTCACGAGCGGGAAATACGGCGGAAACGACCGGTTCCTAGCATCGGAAACAGCCCGGATGTTGGTCACACCAACACTGGAGAGCCGCTCCCGACGGCGCCCGCCTCGACGAAGTGGCATCCTCACCCTCATTCTCCGGAGGTCCTCGTGTCCGCCGCTCCACCCGTCTCGATCACCGCGATCCACAACGCGCGGCTGGCGTCCGGCGCGCTCGTGGACATCGCGATCGACGGCGAGACGGTCGTCGCGGTGGTTCCGGCGGGAACGCCGCTGCCCGGGACCGAGGGCGAGATCCTCGACCTCGCCGGCTACGTCGTCACGGCCGCCGGCGCCGAGCCCCACGGGCACCTCGACAAGTCCCAGTCGTGGGATGCCATCCAGCCCCCGTTCGGCGACCTCGTGCGCGCCATCGAGAGCTGGCAGGCCTTCGCCCAGACGCTCGACGAGGACGAGACGCTCGACCGGGCCCGCTCCACGGCGCTGCGGATGCTGGCATCCGGGATCACCGCCGTCCGCACCCACGTCGACCTGCTGCACGGGGCGGACACGCTGATCGGCGTCCGCGCCCTCGTGCGGCTGCGCGAAGAGCTCCGCGGCCTCATGGACATCGAGCTCGTCGCCCTCGGCGGGCCGACCGTGCCCGACGCCGTGTTCGACGCCGCCCTCGACGCGGGCGTCGACCTCGTCGGCGGGGCACCGCACCTCGCCGAGGACCCGATCGACGACCTCGACCGTCTCATCGCGATCGCCCGGCGTCGCGACGTCGGCCTCGACCTCCACACCGACGAGAGCCTCGCCGGCGCCGACACGCTCGCCGCGTACGCCGCGGCCGTGACCGGCTGGCACCGCCCCCGCTCCGCCGGCCACTGCGTGCGACTCAGCATGATGCCGACCGAAGATCTCGCGACCCTCGCCGACGAGGTGCGGGCGGCCGACATCGGCATCATCGCCCTCCCGATCACCAACCTGTACCTGCAGGGGTGGGAGGACGACCACGCCGTCCCCCGCGGGATCGCCCCGATCGGCCGACTCAAGGCCGCGGGTGTCCGCGTCGCCGCGGGCGCCGACAACGTCCGCGACCCCTTCAACCCCGTCGGCCGGTGCGACCACCTCGAGACCGCCTCCCTGCTCGTCGCCGCGGGGCACCTCGCCCCCGAAGAAGCGGTGGATGCCGTCACCACCGGCGCGCGCGACGTCATGGGACTGCCGGCAGCCGGCCCCGTCCCCGGTGCCCGCGCCGACCTCGTCGCCGTCCGCGCAGCCTCGCTCGGCGAGGCAGTCGCGTTCGCCTCCGCCGACCGCGTGGTCCTCCACCGCGGCCGCGTCGTCGCCCGCACCACGGTCTCGACGCGCATCGCCTCCCCGTCCGCCCCCACCCCGAAGACCGCACCGCCCGCCGACGCACCCGCACCGGCGCTTCCGACCCTCGTCCCGACCGGAAAGTGAGCGCTCCGTGACTCTCGCCTCCCCTTCCCCGGCAGCCACCCTCGCGGGCCCCACCCCGCCGCTGCTGGACTTCCGGAACGTCGCCATGACGTTCCCCAACGGCACCACCGCTCTCTCCGGCGTCGACCTCGTCGTCGAGCGCGGCGAGTTCGTCAGCGTCGTCGGCCCCTCTGGCTGCGGCAAGTCGACCCTCCTGCGCATCGCCTCGGGACTCGAGTCCGCGAGCGAAGGCACCGCGACGGTCAACACCGACCGGATCGGCTACGTCTTCCAGGACGCGACCCTCCTCCCCTGGCGCGACGTGCAGTCCAACGTCGAGCTCCTCGCCGAACTGAACTGGCAGCCCAAGCGCATCCGCACCCCCAAGGCCCAGTGGGCCATCGACCTCGTGGGCCTCAACGGCTTCGAGAAGCACCTGCCCAAGCAGATGTCGGGCGGCATGAAGATGCGCGCGTCGCTCGCCCGTTCGCTCACCCTCGACCCCGAACTGTTCCTCTTCGACGAGCCGTTCGGCGCGCTCGACGAGATCACCCGCGAACGCCTGAACGACGAGCTGCTGAAGATCTTCGTCGAGCAGAAGTTCGGCGGACTGTTCATCACGCACTCGGTCTCCGAAGCGGTCTACCTCTCCACCAAGGTCGTCGTGATGTCGGGTCGCCCCGGCCACCTCGTCGACACGTTCGAGGTCCCCTTCGACATGCCGCGCGACCCCGAGATCCGCTACACGGGCGAGTTCGCCAAGCTCGTCGGCGAGGTCTCCCACGCCCTCCGGGAAGGACACTCATGAGCACCACCTCTGCAGAGCCGGTCGTCTCCGAGACGTCCGAGCCGTCGGCATCCACCCCTGTACCGCCCGTCGGCTCCGCCCCGGCGGCACCGCCCCGCGGTCGCGGCCCGATCTCGCGCGCACTGATCCTCGCGGGCCCGCCACTGGGCGTCCTCGCCGTGCTCGTGGGGATCTGGTACCTCATCGCGGGCATCCTCACCGCCACCGGCAAGGGCTTCCTGCTGCCGATGCCGCACGAGATGTTCACGAAGGGCTTCTTCGACCCGCAGGTCAGCGTCGACATCTGGACCGCGCTCTTCCGCACCACGGGCGTCGCCCTCACCGGTCTCGCGGTCGCCATGGTGATCGGCATCGGCTGGGCCGTCGCGATGTCGCTGGCCCGGTGGGTCGAGCGCAGCACGTACGCGTACGCGGTGATCCTGCAGTGCATCCCGATCCTCGCGCTCGTGCCGCTGGTCGGCTTCTGGTTCGGCTACGAATTCACGGCCCGTGTGATCGTCTGCATCCTGATCGCGCTGTTCCCGATGGTCTCGAACACCCTGTTCGGTCTGCAGTCGGTGGACAAGTCGCAGCGCGAACTGTTCCGCTTGCAGAAGGCGAACAAGTGGACCGTGCTCACCAAGCTCACCCTCCCCGCCGCGCTCCCCTCGATCTTCGTCGGCATGCGCACCTCGGCCGGGCTCTCGGTGATCGGCGCGATCGTCGGCGACTACTTCTTCCGCCGCGGCGATCCGGGCATCGGCTCCCTCATCTCCAACTACCAGTCGCGCCTGCAGAGCGCCGAGCTGTTCGCCGCGATCCTCGCGGCCTGCCTCCTCGGCGTCGCCATCTTCGCCTTCTTCGGCTGGCTGTCGAAGGTCGCCGTCGGCCGCTGGTACGACGCCGTCCGCTGACGCGGAAGCGCCCCCACCTCACAGACACCGGATGCCACGGCACCGCGCCCTCGGGCGTGCCCGCGGCCGTGGCATCCGCCCCCTCCTGCACCACATCCGCACCCGAGAGCTCCACCCGTCACAGAAAGCGAAACAGCATGAAGCGCAGCACCCTCGTCCGCGGCACCGCCGTCACCGGCGCGTTCGCGATCGCCCTCACGCTCACCTCGTGCGCCGGCAGCGCCGCGGATTCGGCGCCGAGCAGCTCCGACCTGACCATCGGCTCGGTCGACCTGTCGGCCGACTGCCCCGCGACCATCGTCGTCCAGACCGACTGGAACCCCGAGGCGGAGCACGGTCACCTCTACGAGATGATCAAGGACGACTACACGATCGACGCCGGAACCAAGGCGGTCACCGGCCCCCTCAAGGTGGACGGCGAGTACACCGGCGTCAACCTCGAGATCCGCGCCGGTGGACCGGCGATCGGATTCCAGACCGTCTCGGCCCAGATGTACCAGGACGACAAGATCACCCTCGGGTACGTCAGCACCGACGAGGCGATCCAGCTCTCGAGCACGACCCCGACCAAGGCCGTCATGGCGCCGCTGGACATCAGCCCGACCATGGTCATGTGGGACCCCGAGACCTACCCCGACGTCAAGACCATCCAGGACGTCAAGCCGGCCCTCGAGAAGAACGGCGGCGTGTGGCGCTACTTCGACGGCTCGGCGTACATCGAGTACCTCAAGAGCGCGGGCCTGGCCAGCGCCGACATCCTCGACGGCTCGTACGACGGCACCCCGTCCAACTTCGTCGCCGCCGGCGGCAAGGACATGCAGCAGGGCTTCGCCTCCGCTGAGCCGTACGTCTACCAGAACGAGGTCTCGGCCTGGGGCAAGCCGGTGGACTTCGCGCTCATCCACGACTCGGGATGGCAGACCTACCAGTCGTCCATGTCGGTCAAGGCCGCGGACTTCGACACGCTGAGCCCCTGCCTCACCAAGCTCGTCCCCGTCCTGCAGAAGGCGGGCGTGGCGTACTACCAGGACCCGAAGGCCGCCAACGACCTCATCCTGAAGCTCGTCGAGGAGTACGACACGGGCTGGACCTACACGCAGGGCGTGGCCGACTACTCGGTCAAGACGCAGGTCGACCTCGGCCTCGTCGGCGACGGCCCCGACTCCACCTACGGCAACTTCGACGACGCACGCTTCGCGGACTTCTTCGACAAGGCCAGCAAGGTCTACACCGACCTGGGCACCCCGCCCGCGTCCGGCTACACCGCCGAGGACCTGTACACCAACGAGTTCATCGACACGTCGATCTCCTTCTGATCGACCCGGCCCGGTCCGCCTCGTGCGGGCCGGGCCGCGTCCCGCCCGCTCCAGCCCACCTCGGCAGCGACCGCACCGCGGCCCCGACACCTGGCATCCACCCCACCCGCGTCACCCGGAGACACCCATGAGCGACACCGCCACCCGCGTCCTCTCCCTCGAGGACGACCTGCTCGACCTGCTCGGTCCCGCCGCCGTCAGCACCGAACCGCGCGTGCGAGAGCGCGCCAGCGTCGACGGGTCGCCGATGTCGCCGATCATCGCCGCCAAGCTCCCCCTCGGACTCGCCGACCTCGTGGTCTTCCCCGCGGATGCCGAGCAGATCGCGATCGCGGTCGCCGCCGCCGCGCGGCACGGCGTGCCCGTCACCGTCCGCGGCAAGGGCACCGGCAACTACGGCCAGGCCATCCCGATGCAGGGCGGCCTCGTCGTCGACACCACCCGCGCCAAGGCGATCGTCGAGGTCGGCGACGGCTTCATCACCGCTGAAGCCGGAACCCCCATGGTGCTGCTCGAACAGGCCGCGTGGGCCGCGGGCCAGGCGCTGTGGATGTACCCCTCGACCGCGCAGTCCACCCTCGGCGGCTTCCTCTCCGGCGGCTCCGGCGGCACCGGCTCCATCGAGCACGGCTCGAACGACCGCGGCTTCGTCGCCGCGCTCGACGTCGTGCATGCCGACGGCAGCGCCGACATCATCCACGTCGAGGGCGACGACGCCCAGAAGTACGTGCACAACTACGGAACGGCCGGCGTCATCGTCCGCGCCACCGTCCGACTCGAGCCGCTGCGCGAGTGGCGCGGGCTGTGGGCCAGCTTCCCCGACTTCTCGGGCACCCTGGCGGTGCTGCAGACCATCGGCAACCTCGACCCCACCCCGCGCCTGGTGTCGGGCGACGGGCCCGAGATCTCGGCATCCCTCCCCGCCGACGAAGCGATCCCCGGGGGTCGGTCGAGCCTCCGCGCGATCATCGACGCGTCGCTCATCGACACCGTCACCGCGATCGTCGAGGGCGCGGGCGGCCGCGTCGAGGCGGTGCGCGAGGGGCCGCAGGCCAGCATCCGTCTGTCGATGCTCAGCTACAACCACCCCATCGAGTGGTACCAGAAGAGCCAGCCGCACGAGGTGTTCCACCTCGAGGTCGCCGGCACGCCGCTCGCCGAGGACGTCGACGCCGTCGAAGCCGTCTTCGCCGGGGGGAAGCTGCACATCGAGTCGACGAAGGCCTTCCCGATCGGCATGCTCGCCGCCCCCTACGTCAGCGAGGAGGACGTGTACCGCGGGATCGCCGACCTCAACGCGATCGGCGTCGGCGTGCACAACCCCCACCAGTGGAACGTCGACTTCAACGTCGAGCAGACCGCGGAGCTCGCCCGTCTCACCGACCCGAACGGGCTGCTGAACCCCGGCAAACTCAACCCCGACTACTCGGGCGCACGCAAGGGAGCGATCATCTCGTGAGCCGTCTCCTCGCCGAGCTCAGCGGCCCCGCCGCAGCCGAAGCCCTCACCGAGAAGTCGATCATCGTGCTGCCGACCGGCGCGATCGAGCACCACGGTCCGCACCTGCCCCTCGCGACGGATGCCATCGTCGCCGAGGCCTCGGCCACGGCCGCGGTCGCGCGCGCCGCCGCGCAGGGCATCGACGTGTGGCAGCTGCCCACGCTGTCGATCACGAAGTCCGACGAGCACTCCTGGGCGCCGGGCACGCTGTGGCTCACGCCCGAGACGATGATGCAGACCATCGTCGACATCGGCCGCTCGCTCCTGACCACGCGCGCCCGCACGCTGGTGTTCCTCAACGGACACGGCGGCAACGTCGCGCTGCTGAACGTCGCGAACCGGGAGCTCCGCCGACGCTTCGGCCTGCGGACGTTCTTCATGCCCGCCGCCCGCGTGCCCTCCTTCAACGGCACCGACGGCGGTCCCGACGAGCACGGAACCGGTATCCACGCCGGGCACGGCGAGACGAGCATGATCATGCACCTGCGGCCCGAACTCGTGGATGCCTCGAAGTTCGAGGCCACCGTCCCGGCGCACATCGGCGACTTCCGGCACATCGGCTTCAACGGCAAGCCCGTGACCTTCGGCTGGCTGTCGAACGACTTCGGCCCCACGGGGGTGCTCGGCGACCCGACGGGCGCGAACGCCGCGCACGGCGCCGAGCTGTTCGAGGACAGCGTGTCGTTCGTCGTGGAGGCGCTCGAGGAGATCAGCCGATTCGACTACACCGCGTGACGGTGCCCGCGTCCCGCGGGACACGGCGGAAGGGCACGGAATGAGCGTCGCGGCCGAGGCCACGGGCGTCCGCGCCTACGGACAGGTGCTGCGCCTGCCCGGCGCGCGGACGTTCGTCGCGGCCGGGATCCTGGCCCGGTTCCCCCGCGCGACCCTGTCGCTCGGCGTGATCCTCCTCGTCTCGGCCGCGACCGGCAGCTTCGGCTCGGCCGGGATCGTCGTCGCACCGCTCGTCGGCGGCATGGCGGTCGCGGCCCCGCTGTGGTCGTCGCGCATGGACCGGTACGGCCAGGCCCGCGTCATCCTGATCTCGCTCGGATGCCTCGTGCTCGCGGCATCCGCGCTGCTCGCCCTGGTGCTGACGGCGGCGCCGTTCTGGACGTGGCTCGTCGCCGCGTTCGCGACCGGGGCGGCCACGCCCGACCTCACCTCGGCGGTGCGAGCCCGGTGGACCGTGCTGGCACCGCCGTCGCAGCGGACCGCGGCCCTCGCGCTCGAGACCATCGGCGACCAGATGGTGTTCATCTCCGGGCCGCCGGTCATCACCGCGGTCGCGGCGGCCGTGAACCCGACGGTCGCGATGCTCGGCTCTCTGACCCTCGGCGTCATCGGAGGGGTGTGGCTGGCGTCGCAGCGCCGCACGCAGCCGGCCGCGAGCGGGGCGACGGGTCGCGCACGTCTGGTGCTGCCCCCGGCCGGGATCGTGCCCGTCGCGCTCGCGTGCATCGCCCTGGGCGGCGTGTTCGGGGCGTTCGACGTGACGCTGGTCGGATGGGCCGAGCTGGGGGGACGTCCGTGGCTCGCCGGACCCGCGTTCAGCGCGCTCGCCCTCGCGATCGCCGTGGGCTCGGTGATCACCGGGGCCCGCGCGTGGAGGCTCTCGCCGATCGCGCGGTTCATCGGGTTCGCCGGCGCGGCCGCGATCGCCGCGCTGGCGCTGCCGCTCACGCAGGGCGTGACGCCGGTGCTGTTCTTGGCGATCCTCGTCCTCGGCCTGCTGCTGTCGCCCGTGATGATCTCGGGGATCCTCGTGGCATCCGCCCGTGCTCCCGAAGGCCGTGTGACCGAAACGCTCGCCTACCCGACGGCGGCGATGTCGCTGGGCGTCCCGATCGGCGGCGTGATCGCCGGATCGGCCCTGGATGCCACGGGCCCCGCGACCGCGCTCGTCACCATCGCCGTGGCCCTCGCGTGCGCCGCGGTGATCGCCGTGGCGGGCGAGGCGCTGCTGCGGGTCGCGCGGCGCTGAGGGCGAACGGGCGTCCCGGCGCCGACGAGAGCGCCGGGACCGCCCGTCAGCGCGCGTCGACGTCCGCGGGCTCCGGCCGGGCGGCGGGGGCCGCGGCGGCGCGGCGCGCGATGACACGGTTGCGAACTGCGAAGGCCAGGACCACCGCGAGCACCGCGTAGATCGCCAGGGCGATGGGGCTCTGCACGAGAGTCGTGAGGTCGCCGTTGGCGCTCATCGCGGCATCCCGCAGGCTCGTCTCCGCGAGGGGACCGAGGACCATGCCGATGATGAGCGGGGCGAGGGGGTAGTCGTTCGTCCGGAGGAGGAACCCGAGGAGCCCGACGCCGAGCAGCATGAGGAGGTCGAACGTCGCGCCCGAGGTCGCGTAGATGCCGAGTCCGCTGAACACGGCGATCGAGGCATACAGGTACGGGCGCGGGATGACGAGGAGCTTGGCCCACAGCATCGCGAACGGCAGGTTCAGGATCAGGAGCACCACCATCGCGAGGAAGAAGCTCGCGATGAGCGCCCACACCAGGTCGGGAGCCCGCTCGAACAGCAGCGGCCCCGGCTGCAGGCCGTACTGGCGGAACGCGGCGAGCATGATCGCCGCCGTGGCCGACACCGGCAGACCCAGCGCGAGCAGCGAACCCATCGCCATGCCCGTCGTGGAGTTGCCCGCGGCCTCCGGCGCCGCGAGGCCGCGGATCGCCCCGGTGCCGAACTTCGGCGTCCGCCGTCTGGCATCCAGTCGCTTCTCGATGCCGTAGGCGAGGAACGTCGGGATCTCCGAGCCGCCCGCCGGGATGACGCCGAACGGCAGACCGATCGCGGTGCCGCGGAGCCACGCCGGGGTGGCCTCGGCGAGTTCCCTGCGCGAGAGCCACGGGCGTCCGGTCGGGCGGATCATCGTCTTCCCGGAAATGTGCTGCTCGAGACAGGCGACGTAGATGACTTCGCCGAGAGCCAGGATGCCGACGGTCACGGTGATGAGCGAGATGCCGTCGAAGAGGTTCGGCGAGTCCAGCGTGAAGCGGGGCGCGCCCGAGACGCCGTCGATGCCGATGACCGCGATCCCGAGACCGAGGAACAGCGACGCGAGACCCTTCACGGCGTTGTCGGTCACGACCGACGACGTCGCGGCGAAGGCGAAGATCGCCAGGGCGAAGAACTCGGCGGGTCCGAAACTGCTCGAGAGATCGGCCAGCAGCGGCGCGAAGAACACCAGCAGCACCGACGCGATGATGCCGCCGATGAACGCGCCGATCGCGGCGGTCGCGAGGGCCTGCGCCGCGCGTCCGTTGAGGGCCATCTTGTGCCCCTCGAACGTCGAGGCGATCGCGGAGGCCTGGCCCGGGGTGTTCAGCAGGATGCCGGTGATGGAATCGCCGAACAGCCCGCCGAAGTACACGCCCGAGAACATGATGAACGCCGCGGTCGGGTCGAGCGAGAACGTCACCGGCAGCAGGAGCGCCACCGCCATCGACGAGCCCAGGCCCGGCATGACGCCGACGGCGGTCCCGAGCACGCAGCCCACGAGCACCCAGATGAGGTTCTGCCACGTGAGGGCACCGGCGAAGCCTTCGCCGAGGAGAGCGAGAACGTCCATGTCAGAAAGCCCATCCCAGGATGCCGGAGGGCAGGGAGAGTCCCAGCCCCATGTCGAACGCGATGTAGGTGAGGGAGCTGATCGTCAGACCGACGAACAGCGCGAACAGCGGCCGCGCGTGCCCGAAGCCGCGCGCGATCCCGGCGAACAGCAGGGCCGCGGCGATGATCCAGCCCAGGATGCCGAGGAGGAACGCGAAGATCAGGAACGGCCCCACGACCCACGCGAAGGACCGCCAGTCGACGCCGACCGCGCGCTCGGCTGTGGCGTCGGCCCCCGCAGGGACCTCCACGGAGGCAGCGGTGGCGGGGGTGGCGGGGGCCTCACCGGCGCCGGGGGTCGTGGCATCCATCGTCGGGTTCTCGCCCAGCGACCGCACGGCGGCGATCCCGAGGATCACGGCGAAGACGTACAGGCCCGCGGCGATGATCCCGGGGAAGAACTGCGGCCCGGGGAACGCCGCGGAGGCGGGCACCCTCATCGTCACGATGCCGTAGACGAGGTACGTCGCGAACGCCGCGAGCACCATCGGCATGACCAGCGCCTTGGCGATGCCGGACGCACCGCGTCCGCGACGGAACCGCAACTTGTCGCCCACGACCGCCGAGACGGAGGTGGGGTTGTTCGACGGCATCACAGGCCCATCTCCTCGTACAGTCGCTCGATGCGCGCCCGCTCCTCGGCGAGGAACGCCGTGAGGTCGTCACCGGTGATGAGACGTTCGGTCCAGTGGTAGCGCTCGCGCGCGTCGGCCCACTCCGGGGTCGCGGTCGAATCGAGGACGAGCTGCGTCAGGCTGTCGACCTGCTCGCCGCTCAGTCCGCTCGGGGCGGCGAGCATGCGCCAGTTCGTGAGCTTCATGTCGTAGCCCTGGTCGATCGCGGTCGGGATGTCGACGCCCTCGAGGGGCTGTTCGGCGACCAGCGCGAGGGCGCGCAGACGCCCCGACTCGATCTGGTCGATGTTGTCGGGGTAACCGCCCGCGGCGGCCTGCGCGGTACCGTTCAGCAGCGCCTGGATCGCCTCGCCTCCACCGTCGGACGAGATGTAGGTCATGTCGACGGGCGGGATGCCGGCGGCGAGCGCCAGCTCCGCGACGACGAGCTGGTCGAACGACCCGCCGCCGGTCCAGGGCAGGGCCTTGGGGTCGGCCTTCCACGCCTGCACGAGGTCGTCGAGCGTCTGGAACGGCGAGTTCGCCGGCACGACGATGACGTCGTACTCCTCGACCATGACCGCGAGGGGGGTCACGTCATCGAGGGTCGCCGCCGAGTTGAACTGCACGGTCGCGGCGAGGAGACCCGTTCCCCCGACGAGGAGGTTGTTGGCCTGGCCGTTCAGCACCGACACGTTGCCGAGGGCGATCGTGCCGCCGGCGCCCGGCATGTTCACCACCTGGACGTTGTTCACCAGCCCATTCGCCTTCTGGGCCTGCTGCAGCTCGCGCGCGACACCGTCCCAGCCGCCTCCCGCGGCGGCGGGGGCGATGATCGTCATCGACGCGTGGATGTCGTCGCCCGCGGCGGCGGAAGTGATCGATCCGTACGCGGCGGTCGCGATGGCCGCGACGCCGACGATGCCGCCGATCGTGCGGCCGACCCATCGGCGGCGGCCGGGGGGACCGTCCGCGGCATGGTCGCGGACAGCGGGAGGCGTAAGCTCCGTCATCACAGCTCCTCCTTGCGAACGTCGTCGTTTCGCAGAATGTGACGACGCTCGCAGGGGCGGGAGTGCGACGCACCCCCCGGTCGATTTGTGCTCATATTGCGCGCGAAAGAATGTCACCCCCATGTCCGACACCGCCCCCGCGGCCCGCACCCGTGGCGTCCGTCGCGCGCTCATCGTGCTGCCGAGCCTCATCGTGCTGACCGCCGTCGGCGTCACGACCTTCATCGCCGCGTCGGTGCAGGAGCGCCACATCCGCGACGACACCGCCGAGCGCGTGTACGACGTCGCGGCGAGCCTCGCCGAGCTCGACGACGTCCGCGACACCGTGGCATCCGTGTCGTCCGTCGGCACGCCGGAACGGCTCGCGGATGCCGCCGCCCTCACCGGCGCCACGGCGACGCTGCAGCCGCTGGCCGACCTGATCGAGCGCACGACCGGGGTGTTCTACGTCGTGATCACGGACGACGAGGGTGTCCGCATCACCCACCCGGCGAGCGCCCAACGCGGACGCCAGGTCGAGACCGCCAACGCGAGCGTGCTGGCGGGGGTGCCGTTCCTCGGCACCGAGACGGGCCCCTCGGGCAGCTCGTTGCGCGCGAAGGTACCCGTGCGCGACGGGGAAACCGTCGTGGGGATGGTGGCCGTCGGGGTGCTGGAGTCGAGCATCCTGTCCGACCGCGACGACGCGCTCGGCGACCTCCTGCCGTGGGCGCTCGGCGCGCTCGTCATCGGAACGATCGCGTCGTCGCTGCTGGCCGCGGCGATCGAGCGACGCTTCCGGCGGCTGGACGACCTCGCCGCCGAGCAGGAGCGGACGGCCCGCACGATGGTGGCGCTGCGCGAGCAGGCGCACGAGTTCGGCACGCGCCTGCACGTGCTGCACGGCCTCATCTCGCACGGCGACACCCGCGACGCCCTGACCTACATCTCCGACGCGCTGCCCGGACTCACTCCCCGCGAACCCTCCGACAGCCGACTGGATGCCTCGGTCGTCAGCGCGAGCATCGAGGCGCTGCGCAGCGAGGTCTCGTCACTCGGGGCGCGTCTGGAGGTGCGGATCGACCGGGACATCGCGATCGACGAGACTGTCGTGCTCGTGCTGGTGAACCTGTGCCGCAACGCCGCCGAGGCGGGCGCGACGCGCGTCCGGTGCAGCCTCGACCTCGTGGGGGACGTCCTGCACGGCTCGGTCGACGACGACGGCCCGGGGATCGATCCGCGCGACGTCGAGCACGCGTTCACGCTCGGGTACACCTCCAAGCCCGACCTCACCGGGACGGGCCGCGGCATCGGGCTCGCCGTCGTCCGGCGGGCGGTGACCGAGCGCGGCGGCGAGATCCTCGTCACCCGGTCGGCGTGGGGCGGGACGAGGTTCGAGTTCGACATGGCGGCGCCGCGATGACCGACCGGATCCGCGTCCTCGTCGTCGACGACGACGCCGCAGCCCGTGCGCTGCACGGCCGCTACGTCGCCGAGGTGCCGGGCTTCGCGGTCGTCGGCTCCGCGGCGGACGGGGCGGGGGCGATCGCTTCGGCGCAGGCGGGCATCGACCTCGTGCTGCTCGACATGCGCCTCCCCGACATCAGCGGTGTCGAGGTGCTGCACCGACTCCGGACCCTCGGCGCCGGGGCGGTCGACGTGCTCGTCATCAGCTCATCGCAGGACCAGGTCACCGTGCGGCAGGCGCTCGCCGCCCACGTCGTCGGCTACCTCGTCAAACCGTTCACGGCGGACACGCTCCGCCGGAGGCTCGAGGCGTACCGCGTCGAACGGAGCGAGAGAGCGGATGCCGACCGCGACCGCGCTCTCAGCCAGGGCGATATCGACCGTCTGCTCGGCACCGGAACCGTGCGCGTGCCGACGCGCACCGCACCGGAGGCGCGACCGAAGGGCTTGGCATCCGTGACCCTCGAGCGGGTGCGCGCGGCCCTGGACCCGGTCGCGTTCGTGTCGGCAGCCGAGGTGGCGACCGCGTGCGGACTGTCGCGCGCCACCGCGCAGCGCTACCTCGAGCACCTCGTCGCGACCGGTGTCATCGACCTCGCGCACCGGTACGGCGCCCGCGGCCGCCCACGGATCCTCTACCGGCTGGCTCCCGCCCCGCCGGAGTGAGACGCGGCGCACGTCCGGTCCTGCGAGCCGGGGCCGGGTCGGCTAGAGCGCGGCCGCGAGGTGCCGCAGCACCGAGACGTGGCCGTCGCCGGGGTGCGTCTGCAGCGCGACGTCCGGGAGCGCCTCCGAGAGCAGCCGCGCGTGCCGCGGCGGGATCACGCGGTCCCGCTCGCCCTGCACCAGCAGGACGGATGCCGTGACATCCGCCAGATCGAACCCCCACGGCCGCGCGAAGGCGAGGTCGTCGTCGATGAGCCCGTCGTCACCGAACTCGGCCGACGCCCCGACGTCGGCGCCGAG
This sequence comes from Microbacterium proteolyticum, assembly GCF_029639405.1. Classification (NCBI taxonomy): domain Bacteria; kingdom Bacillati; phylum Actinomycetota; class Actinomycetes; order Micrococcales; family Microbacteriaceae; genus Microbacterium; species Microbacterium proteolyticum. Next base: position 1,415,607 of record NZ_CP121274.1, on the reverse strand, counting down.
CGACGCCCACTCCCCTCGCAGTGCCGCGTAGTCGGCATCCACGAAGGAATCCGGATCGAATTCGTCGATCTCGGCGAACCGGCGCCGCGCCACTTCACCCTCCGCCGCGGCGCGGAGCGCCTGCGGCGCCTGCATCCCGGCGAACCACTCCTCGGTTCCGTCGAACGGTGCGGGCGAGGCGAACGTGACGACGCGGCGGACGAGCCCGGGCATCACGGCCGCAGACGCGAGCGCGTGCGGTCCGCCGCCCGACGCCCCGACGGAGACGACGGATGCCACACCCAAAGCCTCGAGCACGGGACGCAGCCCCACAGCGACGTCGGCGACGGTCCGACCCGGCACGCGCGGCGAGAGCGCATAGGCCGGCCGCGCCACCGACACGACAGCCAGCCCTCGGGCGTCGGCCGCCGCCTGCACGGGCGGAAGGATCGCACCGGTCTGCGGCGAGCCGTGGTGCCAGAGGAGCACGTCGCGCCCGACGACGTCGTCGTGCGAGACGTGGACGTCGAGACCCGCGATCGCCGTGCGCATACGCCCAGGCTCGCACAAGCCGGGTCGAGTATCCCGGACACGCTGCCTCAGAATGCGAATCGAGGCGCGCCGGAACGTCACCACCCGAGACGGCGCCCGACCGCGCGGGCGGCGCGGTCGGGGAAGTCCTCCCAGCCGGGTCGGAGGATGTCGCAGGCGAGGACGAACAGGGCGTGCGCCGCTTCCTCTACCGGCTTGTCGAGGGCACCGCTGATCTCGGCGGCCCACCGTGGGTAATCGTGCTCGAATCTCCGTGTCGGGTCGATACGGTCGCGCGACTCCGGTGCGGCTCCGGGGTACCGGGCTCGGATGGCGCGTACGAGGTGGTTGACAGCGTGGAGACGGATGAACTGGCCGCCGTTCAGGATCTCCCCGCGCCGGACCCGTCCCATGCCCAGCAGGATCTTGACCAGGACGAGATTCGTCTCGTTGATCGGGTCGAACGCGTCACGCGCGACCGCTTCCCGCTGACCGGCGGCGACGATCTGAGCCGTGACCTGGTCGGAGTCGACCACGACGCTGGCGTCACCCGCGACGGCCCCGGCGAGTTCCGGTGGCTCGGCGAGCGCGAATTCGAGGACGTGCCCGTCGTCGTACATCGCCACGAACCCGATGCCCCCTTCTCTCGCGAGGAGGACCATGCGGTGCGGGTCGGGGAGCCAGGTGAGGTCCGCGCGTGCCGCGTCGCCTCGCCCTGTCTGCGCGATGACGAAGAAGTCGTGGTCCGACCACTCGTCACGACGATGTGCGCCCGCATCGGAGGCGGAGCCCAGGAGGACGAGACCCGCCAGGTCGTCGCGCGACCTCACTCCCGCGATCAGTCCGGATGTGACCGCGGCGAAGCGCTCATCGGAGGATGCCGGTGGTGAGATCGCGGGGTCGGGTGCGGTCATGATGGCCCTTTCGTGCGTGCGTGTCCGAGAGCACGTCCTCACGACGTCGTGACGAGCCTCAGCCCTCGACGTTACGGGACCGACCCCCGTGAGTCCTGACGCCTCTCGTCTCGACGTCTCTCGTCTCGACGTCGTGTCAGAGGATGACGCCGAACTCGTCCGCCAGCGCCGGGAGCTCCGTGTGCAGCACGTGCGTCGCCTCCGCGGCGAGCGGGTTCGTCGAGACGCCGTTCTCGTTCACGAGCTTGCCGCCGACGTACACCTGCTTCAGGTTGCGCAGGCCGCACGCGAGCACGTAGCTGCGCACCGGGTTCCACAGCGGACCGACGTCGGGAAGCCGCGGGTCGACGACCACGAAGTCGGCGAACTTCCCGACCTCGAGGCTGCCCACGCGGTCGTCGACGCCCATGATCTCGGCCCCGCCGAGGGTGTGCAGGCGCAGCACGCGCTCGGGCATCATCGACAGCGGGTCGTGGGTGCGCGCGCGCTGCATGAACATGCCCATGCGCATGTTCTGCCAGGGGTCGGCGACGTCGGTGCACGCCTGGTCGTCCAGGCCCATGCCGACCTTCATGCCGAGGTCGAGCATCTCGGGCACGTGCGCGATGCCCGACGCGAGACGCCCGTTGGATGCCGGCTGCCACGACATGCTGGCACCGCCCGCGGCGGCATCCGCGATGATCTCGGGCGTCGTCTGGATGAAGTGCCCGAACATCATGCCGGGGCGCAGGGCACCGGCGTTCTTGTAGAGCTGGAACTTCGTCTGCTGGTGCTCGATGGCTTCGTACGTCTCGAGGAAGTGCGCCTGGTTGGTTACGCCGAAGCGGTCCATGACGGCGACCTCGATCTCGGCCGCGTCGGGCCGGGTCGACCACTGCACCTGTCCCATGATCGAGGCGCCGAGCGCGATGTCCGGGTCCATCGCGAGGACGTGGTCGAGGGAGGCCTCGAACCGCGCGAAGATCTCGTCGTCGGTGCCGACGGTCGCGTCCAGGGCGATGGAGTCGACGAAGCGGAGCCCTGCGTCGTGGCATCCATCCGCCTGGCGGGTGTGCCACGCGTGATCGCGCAGGACGCCGCCGCCGTCGGCGCGCTTGCCCTCGACCATCGGCTCCCACGGCAGCAGCGGGTCGGTGAAGTTGTACGCGGTCGTCACGCCGTTGGCGAGGAAGTCGAGCGACCCGTGCAGCGTCGCCCAGTAGATCTGGTCGGGCGAGGCGTTGTTGAGCACGCTGAACATCGACGTGCACCAGCCGTACAGCGTCTGGTCGACGCCGAGTCCGCGGGAGCCGCTCGTGAACAGGTGGCTGTGCGACGAGACGAAACCGGGGGCGACGAACTTGCCGTCGACGTCGAGGATCTCGTCGGCCGTGAGCCCCGGGGCGGGGTCGCCGGCGCCGATCGCGGCAATGCGTCCGTCCTGGACGAGCAGGTATCCGCGCTCGATGTAGCCGGGGTCGTCGGTGCCCGCGGGGACCGTGATGAGCCGTGCGTTCGTGACCAGAAGCGACATGTTGATGACGGTAACAATCGCGTGTTTCCGCGGTGTTCCGAGAGGGTGGCGGGCTGTTTGCGGGGGTCCCTCGTCCCACTCTCGGCAGAACATGTCCCACAAACGGTCGCTGTGAAAGTGTCAGACCGACCACAAATGGGACGAGGTTCGAGAAGGTCAGGCGAACGCCGCCCGCACCGCCGGCGCCACCGCCGCCAGCACGGCGTCGCGCGCGGGCGTCGACGGGAACACCAGGAACAGGTGCGGAACGCCCTCCCGCCGCACGAACTCGACCGGGGTTCCGGATGCCGCCAACCGCTCGGCGTACTCCTCGGCTTCGTCCGACAGCGGGTCGACGCCGGCCGCGACGATCACGGCCCGAGCCGAACCGGCGAGCTCCGGCGCGCGCAACGGCGCGGCCTCGACGGGCACCGGGGTGGCGGCACCCGCGGCGGCCGCCCCCGCGGCACCCGCCCCCGCGGCGCCCGCCCCCGCGGTATCCTGGACGTACAGCCCCCAGTACCACTGCATGCCCTTCGCGGTCAGCGGCAGGTTCTCGGTGTGCGCGCGGTAGCTGGGCCGGTCGGGATCGGGGGCGTCGAGCACGGGGCACAGCAGCACCTGGACCCGGATGCCGGGGGCCCGACCCTCGCGGGAGCGCAACGCCAGAGCGGCGGCGAGGTTGCCGCCCGCGCTGTGCCCGACGACGCCGAGGAGCGCGGGGTCGACGAGACCGCCGGCTCCCGCGGCGGCGAAGCGCAGCGCGCGGTCGAGGTCGTCGAGGCCGGCGGGGAACGGGTGCTCGGGCGCGAGACGGTAGTCGACGCTCAGCACCTGCGCGCCGGTGGCCGCGGCGAGCGCGCGGCACAGGGCGTCGTTGTTGGCGAGGTCGCCCGCGACCCACCCGCCGCCGTGGGCGAACACGAGGGTCCCGCGGTGCTCGGCCCTCGGCCGGTAGAGCCGCAGGGCGAGGTCGCCGTCGGAGGTGTCGATCGACTCGACCACGTCGTCGTCGGGCAGCCGCACCCACGACGGGTTGGCGCGCAGCTCGGCGATCCGCGCGGCGTCGTCGCCCTCGGCATCCGTTGCCCCCGAGGGGATCGTGCCCGCGCGCGCCGCGAGACGCGCGAGGTGCGCGCGGACGTCGGGGTCGGTGATCGCGGGGTGGACGCTGTCGCTCACGGCGCTCCTCGGGTCGGGCGGTGCGGTCGGGGCGGGATCGGCCCGTTCAGTGTCCAAGACACGCGGATGCCGCGCGACCGCGTCCGCGTGTCTTGGACACTCAACACCCTCGAGACACCCTCGAGCGCCGGAACCGGGCCCGCCGCGGCAAGCGTTACGGCGCGGAAACACCGCCGTCGCCCACATGCCGAAACATGGCCGCATGACCTCTCCCGTGCGGCGCGCGGCCGCGATCCTCGCGACCCAGCGTTTCGTCGTGATCGGCACCGCCGACGCCGACGGCCCCTGGACCGCGGCGGCGCAGTACCGGCTCCTCCCGCGCGGTCTGTACGTCGAGTCGGACGTCTCGTCGCGGCACGCGCGCGCGATCGCGGCGTCGGGGGTGGCATCCGGGGTCGTCTTCGACTCCACAGCCGCACCCGCCGACGCGGATGGCGTGCAGCTGGCGTTCGCGGCGCGGGAGGTGGATGCCGACGCCTCGGCGATCCGTGCGGTGCTGGCCGCGCGGCTCCCCCGCGATGCCGGCGACGACGACCCGGCGACGGTGCTCGACGTGCCGACGAAGCGGCTGTACGTGCTCGAGGTGCAGGGGGCGTTCGTGTTCGATCGCGACGCCTGGCGCTCGCGCGGGACCGATGCCCGGCTCGAGGTCGACGTCACCGAGGTGTGGGCGATGCTCGCGGCCCCCGCCGATAAACGCTGATCCCGGCGAGAAACGGGACGACCCGCCGTTTCTGGACGCGAACGCCGTTTCTCGCGAGGAGGGGCCGCCGGGACGACGCCACGGCACCCCGTTACGCCACCGAAACACCCGCGTCGCGGGGCCGTTCGCGCCCGGGCGTACGGTGACGCCGACGGGCGCTCCCGACGCCCGGGTGAGGAGAACCATGTCGCAGCGCGTCATCGTGACCGGGGGTTCCGGCGGCATCGGCGCCGCCATCGTCCAGCGCTTCACGGCCGACGGCGCGGAGGTCGCGGTGCTCGACCGGCGCGCGCCCGCGGGCTGCTCGGCATCCTTCTTCCCGGTCGATCTTCTCGACCCGCTCGACACGCGGCGCGCGGTGGGCGAGGCGATCGAGGCGCTCGGCGGCGTCGACGTCCTGGTGAACTGCGCCGGGATCTTCCAGCACGCGTCGCTCCTGGACATCACCGTCGACGATTGGGATCGCGTCCTCGACATCAACGCCCGCGCGACCCTCGTCACGATGCAGGCCGTCGCCCCCGTGATGCTCGAGGCCCGGCAGGGCTCGATCGTCAACATCGCGAGCATGGCCGCCAAACACGGCGGCGGCGGCGAGGGGCACTACGCGGCGTCGAAGGCGGCGGTCGTGGCGCTCACGCGCGCCGGGGCGCAGGAATGGGGATGCCACGGCGTCACCGTCAACGCCGTCTGCCCGGGGTACGTGCTCACCGACATGGGCGCCGACACCCGGTCCGAGGCCGACGTCGCGGCGTGGAGCGCGAAGTCCCCGCTCGGTCGCCTCGGCATCCCGGAGGACGTCGCCGGGGTGACGCACTTCCTCGCCTCGCCCGCCGGGGGCTACCTCACCGGCCAGGCGATCAACGTCACCGGCGGCATGATCATGCACTGAGCCCGGGCCGCCCGGACCGAACTCCTGAGAAACGGGCACCCTCGGGGCGCACCCGCGGAGCAAGGGCCTCGATCCGCGGATTTCTCAGGAGTTCGGCTCGCGGGAGCGGTCGAGCACCGCGGACAAGTGGCCGACGAGCGTGCCGGATGCCAGGGAGCCGGGGCCGAAAAAGGTCTCGTCGACGTCCTCCACAGCGTGATTGGCCGTGCGGGCGAGCGCGCGTCCCTCGGCCGTGGGCCGAACGCGGACCGCGCGGCGGTCGACGGCATCAGGGGTCCTCTCGACGAGTCCACGGGCGGCGAGGGCGCGGAGCACCTGCGACACCATCATCGGGTCCGCCCCCGCGCGGCGGCTGACCTCGGCCTGCGTCAGTCCCTCCTCGACGTCTCCATAGGTGAGCACGGCGAGCAGGACGAACTGCACGTGCGTCACGTCGAACGGCGCGAGCGCCCGACGGACCGCGGCCTGCCAGCGGTTCGTGACCTGCCAGAGCAGGAACCCGGGGCTCTCATCGGCCGAGGCGAAGCGAGTGTCGAGGGGCGTGGTCATTCCTCGATCATCGCGCGGACGACGCCGGCATCTCCATCACGGCGATGAGCCGATCGAGGTCCTCGATCGCGGAGCGTTCGAATCCGGAGAACGCCGTGCGCACCCAGAGCCACGCCAATGGTCCGTCGAGCGTGACCTCGACGGAGAGGGCAGATCCTTCGGCGGACGGCTCCGCGGTGTGGCGGAACGTGAGCCGCGCGCCGGGGACACGCGACACGTCGGTGTAGACGCGGTCGGTCTCGAGCTCCGAGATGGTGAACGGCGTCCGGGGTCCGCCCTTCGGCTTCAGGATGCCGTGCGCCCCGAGCCGCACCGGGCCGTCGACGCGCACCCACTCGGTGTCGGGCGACCATTCGCTCCAGGTGGCGTGGTCGATCCAGCGGGCGAAGAAGGCGGCGGGAGGTGCGGCGGCGGAGCGGCGCACGGAGGCGAGAGTGATCATGGTTTTAGTATGCGCGCTTACTACATTGATCGCAAGTGAACGCTCGCCCACTTGTGACTGCCCGTGACGGGGAGCGCCGACTCCCTCCCGGGCATCGCTACGTTGGGCGTTGTCGTCTTCCCCTTCCCACGGAGCGTTCATGACCGTGTCCGATCTCGAGACCGAGGCTCTGGACTTCGTCCGCGCCCTGATCCGCATCGACAGCGTCAACACGGGCGATCCGGCCACCATCGGCGACGGCGAGACCCGCGCGGCGCTGTTCGTCCAGGAGCGCCTGCGCGAGGTCGGGTACGAGACGCACCTCGTCGAGCCGTGGCCGGGGCGCGCCAGCGTGGTCGCGCGCCTTCCCGGGTCGGATCCGGATGCCGGTGCCCTCGTCGCGCACGCCCACCTCGACGTCGTGCCGGTCGAGGCGACCGACTGGACCCACCCCCCGTTCGGCGCGGAGATCCACGACGGAATGCTCTACGGCCGCGGCGCCGTCGACATGAAGGACTTCGCCGGCATGCTGCTCGCGATCGCGCGGGCGTTCCGCCGCGACGGCATCGTCCCGCGCCGCGACCTCATCTTCGCGTTCTTCGCCGACGAGGAGGCGGGCGGCGTCTGGGGTGCCCGCTGGATCGTGCAGAACCGTCCCGAGCTCTTCGCCGGCGCCACCGAGGCGATCAGCGAGGTCGGCGGGTTCTCGCTGCCGCTTCCGGGCGACCGCCGCGCGTACCTCGTCGCCACGGCCGAGAAGGGCGTGACAACGGCGACGCTGACCGCGAGAGGGCACGCCGCCCACGGCTCGCGACCGACCGACGACAACGCGGTCGTGCGCCTCGCCCGCGCGGTCGTCGCGATCGGGGAGCACCGGTTCCCCCTCGTCCGCACGGCGACGTCGGAACGGTTCCTCGAGGTCTACGGCCGCGCCAGCGGACAGCCGTTCGACGGCGACGACCTCGACGTCGACCTGCAGCGCCTCGGTTTCGCCGCCTCGGTGATCGGCGCGGGGACGCGCAACACCGCGTCGCCGACGGTCCTCACCGCCGGAGGGAAGGCGAACGTCATCCCCGCCGCGGCGAGCGCCACGCTCGATGTCCGCGTCCTCCCCGGCCAGGGCGAGGCGGTGCGCGCACAGCTGGCCGAGGTCGTCGGCGACGACATCGCCGTCGCGTGGGCCCGGGACATCCCGGCCATCGAATCCCCCGTCGACGCGCCCCTGCTGGACGTCCTGCAGGATGCCATCACCGCGGAGGACCCCGACGGAACCGTCGTGCCCTACCTCCTGCCGGCCAGCACCGACAACAAGCACCTCGCCCGCCTCGGCATCCGGGGATACGGGTTCGTCCCGCTCCGCGTGCCGGCCGACTTCGACGTGTTCGGCCAGTTCCACGCCGCCGACGAGCGCGTCCCCGTGGATGCCGTGTACTTCGGCGCCCGCGTGACGGCGCGGATCCTCCGCGACGCCTGACCCGCGCCCCCGCCCGCCGCCGCGCCCGCCCCCGCCGCCGCCCCACCGCCGCCCGCCGCCCCGCCGCATAGCGCGCCGGCGCCCCGCGCGTCCATCGTGTTACCGCTCGTGGCTCCCGATTTCGGCGCGTGGCGGAGCGTTTCGACGCGTGAATCCGCGCCTCGCGAGGCCTCCCGCCCGGCCGTACCGTGACCCTCACCCGACCGGCGCCCGCCGTCGGTCGGAACCCGAGGAGCACACATGACCACCACAGCGCCGGCGACCCCCGCCCGCACCGACACCGCACCCGCGGCCGACAGGATCGATCTCGGCACGGTCGCCGTGGTCCCCACCCGCCACTGGTGGCGCTGGACCCTCAGCGGCCTGCTGCTGTTCGTCGTCGCCCAGTTCGCCTGGAACCTCGTCACGAACGACCGCTACATGTGGGGCACGTTCGCGCAGTACTTCTTCTCCGAGCCGGTGCTCATCGGCATCGGGTACACGCTCGAGCTGACCGCGATCTCGGCGGCCCTCGGTTTCATCCTGGGCACGCTCATCGCCCTCGGACGTCTGTCGCGGTCGCCGCTGGTGAGCTCGCTGGCGTGGGGCTACATCTGGTTCTTCCGCTCGGTGCCGCTCGTCGTGCAGATCATCGTCTGGTACAACCTCGGCTACCTGTACCCGACGCTGGGTCTCGGGACGCCGTTCACGACCGACTTCTGGATCGTGGAGTTCCCGACCGTGCAGCTGATCAGCGCGTTCGCCGCCGCGATCCTCGGTCTGGGCCTCCACCAGGCGGCCTACTCGGCCGAGATCATGCGCGGCGGCCTCATCTCGGTCGACCCGGGGCAGTACGAAGCGGCGGCGGCTCTCGGCATCCCCGCCTCCCGTCGCCTGTTCCGCATCATCCTGCCGCAGGCGATGCGCTCGATCGTGCCGAACGCCACCAACGAGGTGATCGGGCTGGTCAAGGGCGCCTCGGTCGTGTTCGTCATCGCCATCCCCGAGCTGTTCTACGCCGTGCAGGTCATCTACAACCGCAACAGCCGCGTCATCCCGCTGCTGCTGGTCGCGGTGGTCTGGTACGCGATCATCACCACGATCCTGAGCATCGGGCAGTACTACATCGAGCGGTACTACGCCCGCGGATCCGCGCGGGCGCTCCCGCCGACACCGCTGCAGCGCGCTCGCGCCTGGGTGAGCACGCAGTGGGCGCGCTTGGGCGACGGCCCCGTCCCGCCCCCGGAGCGACCGCGGTACGCCCCCGCGGACTCCGTGTCCGTCGGTCTCACATCCAACGGAAACGACACCAAGTTCGGAGGAACGGGCGCATGAGCACCACGACCGAGGCCCCCACGCGCGGGCTCATCGAGATCCACAACGTCCACAAGAGCTTCCACGGCGTCGAGGTGCTCAAGGGCATCGATCTGACCGTCCATCCGGGCGAGGTCATCGCCCTCCTCGGCCCGAGCGGTTCGGGCAAGTCGACGCTGCTGCGCACCATCAACCACCTCGAGACGGTGGATGCCGGCTCGGTGACGGTGGACGACGAGTTCATCGGCTACGAGCTCCGTGGCGGCAAGCTGCACGAGCTGCGGGAGCGCGAGATCCTGCGCCGTCGCACGCAGGTGGGCATCGTGTTCCAGAACTTCCACCTGTTCCCGCACCTCACGGCGGTGGAGAACATCACCGAAGCGCCGTTGGCGCTCAAGCGGCTCAGCAAGAGCGACGCGCGGGAACTGGCGTTGAGCCTCCTCGACCGCGTGGGCCTCGCGGACAAAGCCGACGCCTACCCGCGGCAGCTGTCCGGCGGCCAGCAGCAGCGCGTCGCGATCGCCCGCGCCCTCGCACTGCAGCCGAAGGTGCTGCTGTTCGACGAGCCGACGAGCGCCCTCGACCCCGAGCTCGTGGGCGAGGTCCTCGACGTCATCCGCGACCTCGCGAAGCTCGGCACGACGCTCGTCATCGTCACCCACGAGATCGGCTTCGCCCGCGAGGTCGCCGACCGGGTCGTCTTCCTCGACCAGGGCCGCATCGTCGAGCAGGGCACCCCCGCGGAAGTCCTCACCCGCCCGAAGAACCCCCGCACGCAGGAGTTCCTCGCGAAGGTCCTGGGCTGAGCCCACCCCCTGCCCGGACGGCGCCGCCGTCACCCCCGGGCACCCGTATCGTCCCGGCGCCACCCGTCGCCGCGGCACCCCACCCGCACCACAAGGAGTCACAGCATGGCACTCAGTAAGAAGCAGGGCATCGCGATCGGAGTGATCGCCGCGGCGGTCGTCGCCGTCGCCGGCGTCGGAATCGCGATCGGCCTCAACCGCCCAACCGAAGCGGCCGCCGCACCCGAGCCCTCGGCATCGGCGTCCGCGTCGAGCTCGGAGATCGAATGGGTCCACACCGACCCCGTCCCCGAGGCCGTCGCGGCGCTCAAGGCGAGCGGTTTCACCCCGATCACCCCCGGCAAGCTCACCGTCGCAATCGGCGCGTTCGTCCCGCCGCTGAGCTACCAGCCCGACGGGACGACGGCGGCGACCGATGTCGCCGGCACCGAGCCCAACTTCGGCGCCCTCATCGCCGAAGGCCTGGGCCTCGAGTACAACCCCGTCGTCGTGGCGTGGGCGGACTGGCCGCTCGGCATCCAGTCCGGGAAGTACGACCTGATCACCTCGAACGTCACCGTGACGGAGGAGCGCAAGGAGCTGTACGACTTCGCCAGCTACCGCCAGGACGTCCTCGGGTTCTACGTGCGCTCGGACAGCAAGATCTCGAAGATCGAGAAATCCGACGACATCTCGGGTCTGAAGGTCATCGTCGGCTCGGGCACCAACCAGGAGAAGGTGCTGCTCGCCTGGAACCAGGAGCTCACCGACGCCGGCAAGGCGCCCGCCGAGCTGCAGTACTACGACGACAACGCCGCCGCGACGCTGGCGCTGCAGTCCGGTCGTGCCGACGCCAACTTCGGCCCCAACGCCACCTCGGCGTGGGCCGCGAAGGAGACCGGTGAGACCAAGCTCGTCGGCCTCATCCCCGGCGGATGGCCCCTGCAGGCCGACATCGCCGCGGGCACGAAGAAGGGCAACGGCCTGATCGAGCCCGTGAACATCGTGCTGAACGAGATCATCAAGGACGGCAAGTACGCCGACCTCCTGAAGGTCTGGAACCTCGAATCCGAGGGGATCACCTCCTCCGAGATCAACCCGCCGGGACTCCCCAAGTCCTGAGCGTCCCGCGCGGCCCGGTCCCCACGGACCGGGCCGCGTCGCGTTCGCCCACCGGAAGAATGGATGCCATGACCACCCCGCTCCCCACCGATTCGGACGTGCGCTCGAACGACGCGCCGACGATCCGGCTCGTCACCCCGGACGAATACGCCGAGGCCGGCCGTGTGACGGCGGAGGCCTACCGCCACAGCTACGACGGCCTCACCGAGGCGTATCTCGCGTCGCTCACCGACGTCGCGGGACGCGTGGTCGAGGGAGACGTGTGGGTCGCCGTCGACACCGACGGGACGATCCTCGGCACGGTGTGGGTGCCCCGGCCCGGCGAGCGGCTGTCGCCGCTCGCGGAGGACGGCGAGCTCGACTTCCGCCAACTCGCGGTCGCACCCGCGGCGCGCGGACGCGGGGTCGGCGCGGCCCTCACCCGGCACGTCATCGACCTCGCCCGCGCGCGCGGCGCGCACCGCGTCGTGATGAACAGCGGGCCGGAGATGACCGGCGCCCACGCGCTGTACCTGAAGCTCGGCTTCCGGCGTCTGACCGAGCGCGAGCACCCGATCGAGGTGGAGCCGGGACACTGGATCGATCTGCGCGCCTTCGCACTCGACCTCTGAGCGGATCGAGGACGGACCAGTGACACGGAACGACGACGCCACCCGCGGATTCGAGACCCGGCAGATCCACTCCGGGGCGGATGCCACCCACGAGCAGGGATCGCGGATCACACCGATCCACCAGACCGCGGGGTACCTCTTCGACTCCTTCGACGAGGGCTCCGACCGTTTCCAGGGTCGCTCCGCCCGACTGGTGTACTCGCGGGCCGGCAATCCGACCAACCAGGTCGCGGAGCGACGGCTCGCCGACCTCGAGGGCGGCATCGACGCCATCCTCACCGGAAGCGGCCAAGCGGCGATCTTCTCCGCGCTCCTCGGTCTCGCCGGCGCCGGCGACACGATCGTCGCCACGTCGAGCCTCTACGAGGGCACGAAGCAGCTGTTCCGCAACAGCCTCACCCGTCAGGGCCTGACGTTCCGCTTCGTCCCGCAGGATGCGGACGACGCGACGTGGGATGCCGCGATCGACGACCGCACGAAGGCGATCTACACCGAGACGATTCCGAACCCCAAGATCGACGTGGTCGACATCCCGCGGATCGCCGGCATCGCGCACCGGCACGGGCTCCCGCTCGTGGTCGACTCCACGGTCAGCACGCCGTTCCTCCAACGCCCTCTCGAGCACGGGGCGGACGTCGTCGTGCACTCGACGTCGAAATGGCTCTCGGGCCATGGGGCGGTGCTCGGCGGGGCGATCATCGCCGGGTCCGCGTTCGATTGGAGCGCGCACCCCGAGCGCTACCCCCACCTCCACGCCCCCTTCCGCGCATCGGGCGAGACCTACGTGGAGAAGTTCGGCGCCCGGGCCTACCCGACCTTCCTGCGCTCGGTGGTCGTGAACGACTACGGTCCGACGCTGAGCGCCCAGAGCGCGTGGCTGCTGCTGCTCGGTCTCGAGACGCTCTCGCTGCGGATGGAGCGCCACATCGCCAACACCGAGGCGATCGTCCGGTGGCTGGCGGAGCAACCGAACGTCCGCTCGATCGACCACCCGAGCGCACCCGGCAACCGGTACGCCGAGGTGGCGGCTCGACTCCTGCCCCGCGGAGCCGGTTCCGTCGTCTCCTTCGACCTCGCCGGCGGCTACGAGAGCGCCCGGCGGTTCATCGATTCCCTCGAGCTCGTCAGCCCGATGACGCACATCGGCGACGTCAGGTCTCTGGCCATCCACACCGGCAGCACGATCCACGGGCGTCTCACGGAGGAGGAGCGGCTCTCGATCGGGATCACCCCGGGTCTGATCCGCCTCTCGGTCGGTCTGGAGACGGTCGACGACATCATCGCCGACCTGGACCGGGCGATCCGCGTGGCCCACGCCTGACCCGCGCCGCTCGCGGCGGGAGCGCGTCGCTCCGCGGTCACGGGCGGGGCGCGACCGCCTCCGCGAGGGATGCCGCGGTGTACTCCCGCTGCACGAGTCCCCGTGCCTGCAGCAGCGGCACGACCTCGTCGACGAACGTCTCGAGACCGGCGGGATACCTGTCGAGCATGAGGTTGATGCCGTCCGCGGCGAACGTCTCGTACCACTCCTCGATCTCGTCCGCGACGCGCTCGGGCGTGCCGATGACGATGCGGGCGCCGTAGCCGCCGAACTGCCGCAGCACGGCGCGCACCGGAAGATGGCGTCGGGTCTGGATCCAGTCGAGGAACGTGAGGCGATAGCCCACGCTCGCGGCGTGCGTGGCCGGGTCCCAGGGGGCGTCGAGCAGTTCCGCGGGGAGAGGCGCGTCCAGGTCGAGGCCCGTCGCGTCCGCGCCGAGCACGGCGCCCAGCGACCGCAGCGCGTACCCGTCGGCGACGCGCGACTCCATGTCGTCGAACGATCGCTGCGCCTCCTCCTCGGTGCTGCCGATCACCAGCGACAGACCGGGAGTGATGCACGGCCGTCCCGCCCGCCCCGCGGCGGCGGCCGCCCTCTTCAGCTCGGCGTACTTGCGCTCCGCCGCGGCCCGGTTGAGCTCCACGGTGAACACGCCGTCGGCACGCCGTGCGGCCAGGTCCCGGCCCTGATCCGATCCGCCCGCCTGGAACAGCACGGGCTCGCGGTCGGAGGACGCGTGCCACAGGTCGAGGACCTCGTCGACGACGCGCTCCGCCCGCGCGTACCGCTCCGCGCGGGGCGGCAGGGGGAGGTGGCCGAAGTTCGCCGCCGACGATGTCGAGTAGGTCGTGACGACGTTCCAGCCGATCCGACCGCCGCTCAGGGCGTCCAGCGTGAGCAGCCGCCCGGCGAGGTCGGGAGCGTCGTTGTACGTGGTCGAAGCCGACACCACGGCGCTCAGGTGCTCGGTTCCGGCCAGGATGGTCGCCGCCACCGAGAACGGCTCGGCCAAGCCCAGCGGACGAGGATTCGGATCGTCGATGTTGGGATGGTCCGCGAAGAAGACGGCATCCAGGCACCCGCGCTCCGCGACCGCCGCGATGCCCGTCCAATGGTCGGCGCGCAGCTGGGCGTCGGCCGCCAGGTCCTGCACCTGCCATGCCGCCGGCCGCTGCCCCACGCCCTGCAGGTTGACGTTCAGGAGGACGCGTCCGCCGCGGCGGCTCATCGAACACCCCCGAACGCGCGCGGACGGTCGGACAGATCGAGCCGGCGCGGACGCAGGCCCAGCCGTTCGCGGAGGCTCCCCGCCGGGAGCCCGCGCGGAGGTTCGACCGCGCCCACGGCCGCTCGGATCGCCGACGCGCCGAGGAGGCGGAGCGGGCGTTCCCCGGGAACCGCCTCGGCTCCGACGATCCCGGAATCGTCCCCGCGGAGCAGTACCTGCGCCCCCGCGGACCGCGCGGCCGACCGCAGATCGTCCGCGTCACCGCCGTCGAGGTCGACGATCACGAGGTCGACCAGCGACCCGACGGCGGCGACCGCCCCGGGCGACCGGGGCACCCAGGCGCTCACGGGTTCTCCCTGCCGACTGCTGGGGGTGGCCAGGGCACCGGCGACGGGGAAGCGAGGTCCGGCATGCGAGATCGCGCGGATGCCGTCGGTCTCGGCGAAGACCCCGCGCTCGCGGTCGGCGATCAGGCTCTCGACCGGCCACGAGTTCCACAGGTCCCGGACCACGCGGATGCGTTCCTCCTCGGGGTCGTCGGGCAGCGCTCCGAAGACGACCCCGGCCCGTGCATCCGACAGGTGGTCGAGCGTGAGCGAGCGTCGCGCGAGGTTGTAGGGGAGGTCGCCGGGGGTGGCGGTCCACAGGATCCCGGTGGCGGGGAGCAGCCGCGCGAGCACCGCGGCGACGGCGTGCGCATCCGGTGCGAGCGGAGGCCCGTCGCCCTCGCGCGGCTCGCCGATCACCAGGACCGAGAACCTCGACAGCACGGACAGGATCCCGCGCCGGTCGTCCCGGCCCGCGAGTGCCGCCACCACGAGATCGAGAGCACTCGCGTCGAGCGCGACGGCCGAGGATCCCCCGCTCACGTGCCCCTCCCCCTCGAGGCTGGGCGACCGTCCCGCCGTCACCCGCGGTCTCCGGCCAGCTCGGCGAGCGTCCGTCCGACGACCGGCGTGAACTTGAAGCCGTGACCCGAGAACCCGGCGCCGATGACGATCGGCCCGACCCGTTCGAGCACGAACCGGGCGTCGACCGTCGAGGTGTAGGTGCACGTGATCTCGGTGAAGGCATCGGCATCCACGCCCGGCAGCCACTCGCGGGCGTATCGCACCAGCGCATCCGTCAGACGCGGGTCGGGCACGAAGCTGCGGTGGTCCGGATCGACCTCCGGGCCCGCCGCGTGCCACCCGGCCTTCACGCCCTGCCCCGGCGTCAGCATGCCGTAGACCGGCGCCGCGAACCACGACGTCGCGGGATCATCGGCGTCGCGGTGGTGGTTGAAACCCGGCCACACCGCGGCGGCATCGTGCGGCCGGAAGTGCGCCGGCTGCTCCTGCGTGACCCGCAGCGCGGGCAGGGTGACCCCGCGGACCCCCGCGAGGGTCTTGGCCGTCCACGCCCCCGCGGTGCTGACGAGGCGCCGGGCGCGCACGCGACGCGGGCCCGCGGCATCCGTCACGGTGAAGCGGACGTCCTCGTCGCCGTGCACGACCACGTCGGTCACGGCCGTGCGCCAGGCAAGGCGGGCTCCGGATGCCACGGCCCCGGCGAGGAACGCGGACACCGAGGCGTCGGCATCCAGGCGTCCCGCCCCGGGGGTGTGGAGGACGTCGGTCGCGAAGCGGAAGCCCGGCCACCGCGCGGCGGCCGACACCGGGTCGACGACCTCGGTGTCGAACCCGCCCGCAGCGATCGCCTCCGCAGCCGCCGCGACGTCGAACCCCGGACCGTGCGTGACGATGCCGGTGGTCTCGAGCAGCCGTGCGCCGGACTCCTGCTCGAGCTCGCGCCACAGGACCCGCGCGTCGCGCAGCCACGCGAGGTACTCGGGCTGGGGGTAGGCCACGTTGAAGTTGCGGGAGGCTCCGTGCGAGGCACCGCGGACGTGTCCCGGTTCGAACTGCTCGAAGACCGTGACGTCGCGTCCGGCTCGGGCCAGGTGCCACGCGGTCGCGGACCCCATGGCGCCGGCCCCGACGACGGCGACGTCGACCCGCTCCTCGCTCACGCGCGGACCGCCTCGAGGGGCTTCGCGAAGCACCGCGATGCGGGGAAACGGACGTAGGGCGGGAAGATGTCGATCGCGTGATACCCGATGTGCTCGTAGAGCGCGATCGCCTCCGGCTGGCGGTCACCGGTCTGCAGGATCAGGCGCGTCGCACCGCGGGCGGCGCCGAGCCTCTCCAGCTCGGCCATGAGCTCACGGCTCGCGCCCGTCCCCCGCGCGCGTCGGTGCACGAACACGCGCTTGACCTCGAGCTCGCCGCCGAGCGCGCGCAGAGCGGCATGCCCGATCGGTTCTCCGGCGGCATCCAGGATCAGCACGACATCGACGATCGTCGCCGGATCGACCGCGAAGTCCTCGGCGAGCACGGCCGCGGTGTCGTCGTCGAACGCGGCGAAGACCTCGGCGTACCGCGGGCTGATCTCCGCGTCCATCGCCGCGCGCAGCGCGACCGCGCGCTCGTCGTCCCAGTCGACCCGTTCGATCGTCCATCGCCCGTGCGCCGCCGTCATCGGGCCAGTATCGCGGGGCGGGACGTCACCGGCGGCGGCGCCGGAAACGGCGGGTAACACGCGCGCATCGCGGCCCTCCCCGACCGGTCCGGGAGTCGTCGGGCCGGCGCGGAACGCGGAAGAGGCGAGGGCCACCGCGAGGGCCACCAGGACGGCTCCCCCGCACACCGCGACGGCGATGCGCAGCGTCGACAGCGAGGGCGCGGCGGTGGCGCCGAGGAGGATCCCCGTGGTGAGGGCCACGAAGAACGTGGCCGAGAGCCGTTGGGTCAGCTGGAGGAACGATGCCGCCACGCCGTGGAGCGTCGGTGGGGCGTAGCCGAGGGTGACCGCCCGCAACGCGGGTTCGACGAGCCCGCCCCCCACCCCCATCACGATCTGCAGGAGCACCACCGCCAGCAGCAGCGGCCACGAACCCCACACGCTGCTCGACCCCAGCAGGAGCAGCAGCGCCAGGAGCTCGACGAGGAGCCCGCCGATCACCGTCAGGGGTCCGAACCGGGCGAAGATCGCGGAACTCGCCCGCGACGTGAGGAGCCGCGCCAGCGAACCGGGGATGAACGCGACGGCGACGAGGAACGCCGGGAGGTGTGCCGCCTGCAGGAAATACACCGTCACGGCGGTGGAGAGCGCGAGCAGGCTCCCGAACCACAGGAGCGCGACGACGTTGCCGGCGAGGAACCCGCCCGAGCGCAGGAGGGCGGGAGCGAACAGCGCGAGCCGGCCCCGCCGCGCGTATCCGCGCTCCCACACGGTCAGCACGACCACGAGCACCGCCACGGCGCCGAGGGTGCCCGCGACCTGCGCGGGCGGCATCCCGGGATCGATCACCGGGAGGGTGACCAGCACCACGACCGCGCCGAGCAGAGCGATCCCCGGGAGGTCGAGACCCGTGGTCAGCCGGGACGGGCGCGCGGGCGGGAGGGAGCGCAGGCCCCGCCAGATCGCGACCGCCGCGAACGGCACGGGGGTCAGGAGCACCAGCCGCCATCCGATGTCGGCGGGGAACAGCCACAGAAGCGCGCCCGCCGCGAGCGGACCGACGATGGCGGCCAGCGCGCCGATCGCGCTGTAAGCGCCGAGCGCGCGCACACGCTGCGAGCCGCGGGACGTGTCCTGGATGAGGCCCAGGACCTGGGCGCTGACGAAACCCGCACCCAGCCCCTGCACCAGTCGGCCGACGACGAGCAGCCACACCGACGGGGCGAGTGCCGACGCGACGGCTCCCCCGAGAAAGGCGAGCATCCCCCCGACGAACAGCTCGCGACGGCCGAACGCATCGCCGAGGCGACCCGCCGGCACGAGCCCCAGACCGAACGTCAGCGAGTACGCCGCGAGGAACCACTGCACCCCCGAGGTCTCCGCGTTCAAGGACACCGCGACGGCGGGGGCGGTGTAGGCGACGGAGGTCGCGTCGAGCAGGGTCGCGAATCCGGCCGCCAGGCAGCACGCGAGCGCCGCTCGGGCGGCGGCCGAGTCCGCGCCGGGAGCCTCGGCCGCCGCCGGGCTCACCGGGCGGTGCCCGTCGGCTCGATCCCGCGGGCGGTGACCTCCCCCTCGGCTCGGGCGACGGGGGTCTTCTCCCCCGCCTCGACGGCGACCGTCAACCGGTTCTCGGCCGGGGGCAGGGGGCACGTCGCGAAGTCAGTGTAGGCGCACGGCAGGTTGACGGCGCGAGTGAAGTCCACGACCGTGCGGCCATCGGCTCCGGGCGCGTCGACGCTCAGCGATCGGTTCGCCGCGTACGTGGTGCGACCGCTCGTGGCATCCGTGAACAGGACGGTCAGCGTGCCCTCCGCGTGCCCCGGGAAAGCCACGAGCCGGAACGTCTCGTCGTCGATGTCGAACTCGAGATACCCCGGCGACTCGTAGACGTGCGACAGCCCGTCCACAGCCGCGCCCACCTCGTGCCGACGCGGAGCGGCGTAACGCACGAACGTCGCCTCGACCCGCCACTTCGGATCGGGCGCGTAGGCGGGCGTCCCGCGGTAGGAGCCCAGGAACGGGAAGTCGGGCCGACGGGGGCGGAGGATGTCGCGGCCCCCACGGCGCGCCACCTCGATCACGCCCCCGTCGAACCCGACGGTCACTCCCCCGCGCTCGGCGATCGCCCCGAACGCGTGCCGCCCCGTGATCGTGGCGTCGCCCAGACGGAGCCACTCGCCCTCCTCCAGCTCGACCACCGGTCCGTCGAGCGACGTGCGCCACCGCCCGGGGATGCCGGGGAAGGTCTGCGACTCCTCCGCGATCCAGAACAGCGCCGTCACGGCGAGGAAGCCGTGGGGGTCTGCCCGGCGCGCTTCGTGGGCGCGATGCCAGTCCTCCCACTCCGAGGCGAATCGAGCCCGCTCGAGGGTCTCGTGCGCGGTCGTGGTCATCGTCCGGTTCCTCTCTCGATGCTCAACGTCCGACCGCGCCGACGAGGGCGGGTTCGACGAGGCGATCCGGGGCCGGGAGGCCCAGGTTGTCCCGCAGGGTCGTGCCCTCGTACTCGGTACGCAGCGATCCGCGCTCCTGCAGCAGCGGAACCACGAGGTCGACGAACTCGTCGAGGCCCGAGGGCACCACGTGCGAGCCGAGCACGACCCCGTCGCCGCCGCCCTGCTGGACGAAGGCGTCGAGCTCCTCGGCAACCTGCGCGGGGGTTCCGACGTACTGCGGGCCGCGGGCGACCGCGCGGGCGAGGCCCCGGAACGTGAGGCCCCGTTTCGCTGCGAGCTCGCGCCACGCGCGGACGGTCTCGAAGCGGTCCTGGAAGATGAACGCCCGCCCCTGGATGAAGGACGGAGCCTCCGGATCGGGGTCGACGTCCGGAACGGGGCCGTCGAGGTCGTAGGCCGACAGGTCGCGGTTCCAGACCTGCTCGAAGGTGACCTGGATCGTGCGGTCGCTCAGCTGCTGATCGAGGATGTGCCGCGCCTTCTCCTCGGCGTCGGCCCGGCTGTCGCCGAGCACGAACCCGGCCGACGGCAGGATCTTCACGTGCTCCGGATCACGACCGAAGCGCGCGGCGCGGGCGCGGATGTCCTCGCGGAACGCCCGTCCCTCCTCGAGGGTCGAGAACGGCGAGAAGATCGCATCGGCGGTGGATGCCGCGAAGTCGCGCCCCTGGGGCGACACCCCCGCCTGCACGATCACGGGTCGACCCTGGGGGCTGCGGGGAACCGTGAAGCGGCCCTCGATGTCGAACTGGCTGCCGTGATGCGCGAACGCACCCGCGCGCGGGTCGCGGAGGAACGTCCCGGCATCCTTGTCCGCGGCGATGGCATCGGCCGCCCAGGAGTCCCACAGCTCCCGCACGGTCGCCACCGTCTCCTCGGCGCGGACGTATCGGTCGGCGTGCGGCAGGAAACCGCCGCGGCGGAAGTTGGCGCCCGTGAAGGCGTCGAACGAGGTGACGACGTTCCACCCGGCGCGGCCGCCCGACAGATGGTCGAGGCTCGCGATCTGGCGAGCCAGTTCGTACGGCTCGTTGAAGGTGGCGTTCAGCGTGCCGACGAGCCCCAGGTGCTCGGTCACCGCGGCGAGCGCGGCCAGCACGGGCAGGGTGTCGGGGCGCCCGGCGATGTCGTGATCGAAGATGCGTCCGTCGCGCGCCCGCAGGGCGAGGCCCTCGGCGAGGAAGAAGTAGTCGAATCGGCCGCGCTCCGCGGTCTGCGCGACGTGCCGGAAGGTCGAGAACGCGATCTGGCTCCCGGCATCCGGGTGCTCCCACGCGGTGTGCTCGTTGACGCCGCCCACGTAGGCGGCGAGGATGATCTGCTTTTTCGTGGTCATGGTCGGTCCTCTCAGGCGACGGGGGTGGCGTAGCGGCTGGGCAGGCCCTCGGGCAGACCGAGGCGTCCGCGCAGCGAAGTTCCCTCCGGGGCGACGGCCGTCCGCGCACCCCGTCGGCGCAGTTCGGGCACGAGGTCGTCGACGATCCGGGCGAGGTCGTCGGTGGCGACGCCGGGACGCAGCCGCACCCCGGCGTAACCGGCGGCGACGAGGTCGTCGATCACGTCGGCGACGGTGGATGCCGGACCGGTGACGATCCGAGCATCCGAGACGAGCGGGCGGCCGAGGGCGTCCAGCCGTCGGCGGCGATCCTCGCCGGTCTCGCCGCCGTCCGCGTCGAGCAGCACCACGAGATCGGCGATGACGCGGAGGGGCTCGCCCTCGCGCTCCACGACGCGTTCGGCGGCGCGCACCTCCTCGAGGATCGCGCGCGCGTGCACGGCATCCGCGGGCGTGACGAAGACCACGTCCGCCGACCGTGCGGCCAGGCGGTAGGGCACAGCGGCATGCGCGAGAGCGGCGACGACGGGCTGACCCTGCGGCGGGCGCGGCGTGATCGACGGTCCGCGCACCGAGAAGAAGCGACCCTCGAAATCGATGGCGTGCACCTTGTCGGCATCCAGGAACCGGTCCGTCTCGACGTCGCGGATCTCGGCGTCGTCCTCCCAGCTGTCCCACAGCCGGCGGACGACCTCGACCACGTCCGCCGCCTCATCGAACGCGTCCTGGATGAACGCCTGGACCGCGGGGTCGTCGAGCGCCACGTCGCCCGGGTGGGTCCGGCGGCCGACGTGCGCGGCCTCGTCGACGCGCCCGGACACCTTCACCTGCACGCCGGCGCGACCCTCGCTGACGTAGTCGAGCGTCGCGATCGCCTTGGACACGTGGAACGGCTCGGTGTGGGTCACCGTCGCGACCGGGATCAGCCCGATCCGCGACGTGAGCGGCGCGACGCGGGAGGCGATGAGGACGGCGTCGAGTCGTCCGCGGACCTCGTCGGTGCGCTCGTCACCGGTGAGGAACCGCGACGACTGCAGGGCGAGCGCGTCCTCGACGGTGACGAAGTCGAGGTCTCCGCGTTCGGCGGTGCGCACCAGGTCGGCCCAGTAGCCGGAGGTGAACAGCTCGTCCGGGCGCGAGGACGGCTCCCGCCAGGCGGCGGGATGCCACCCTGCGCCCTCGAGCGCGACTCCGAGGTGAAGGG
Organism: Microbacterium proteolyticum; assembly: GCF_029639405.1. Lineage (NCBI taxonomy): Bacteria > Bacillati > Actinomycetota > Actinomycetes > Micrococcales > Microbacteriaceae > Microbacterium > Microbacterium proteolyticum. The sequence goes on along the minus strand of NZ_CP121274.1, from coordinate 1,393,612 downwards.
GATGCGATGAACTCATGAGTGCTCCTTGTCAGGGGATCGCGGTCAGGCGGCGACGGCGCGCGTCGCGGCCGGGCGCCAGCCGAGGCGCGGCAGCACGCCCTCGGCGATGTCGGTCAGGATCTGTCGGTACTCGTCATGGTGGAACGCGTAGGGCAGCGCCACGCGCACCCGGGTGCGCCCGTCGATGGCCGGGTCGGCGTGCAGGCGTTCGACGATCTCGTCGGCCGTGCCCACGAGGTCCTTCTGGAACACCAGTCCGCGAGTGGGCGCCAGGGTGCGTTCCTCCCGTCCGGCCGCGAAGTCCGCGTAGTGCGCGCGCTGGGCGGCGGTGGCGCTGTCGGTCGTGACGATCACCCGTTCCACACCGACCGCCGGCTCACCGCTGCCCGTGAACGCCGCGTAGTACTCGTCGATGCGCGCCCGCTGCACGGTCTCGAACGGCGCGTCGCCGTCGGCCGCGGTGAGGTTCCCCAGGAAGAGCTTCAGCCCGTGCTCGGCCGCCCAGCGGACCGACCGCGCCGAACCTCCGCCGAGCCACACCCGGTCGCGCAACGACGGCACGTGCGGCTGGATCCGCGGGATCTGAGGACCGTACGGCGTCAGGATCGCCTCGTCGGACAGATCGCGCCCCTCGAGCGCTTCGAGGAAGCGGGCGATGAGCGTGTACGGTTCGACGCCCGCACCGTCGTCCGCACCGCGTCCGAGCGGTCGAAGGACGTCCAGGTGCGGGGCCGACGAGCTGATTCCCACGTTGAGACGGCCGCGGGAGAGCACATCGACCGTGGCGAAGTCCTCCGCCAGGCGGAACGGTGTCTCGTAGCCGAGGGGGACGACGGCGGTCTCCAGGCGGATCGTCGACGTGCGTTGGCTGGCCGCGGCGAGGAACGGGAGGGCCGACGAGAGCCCCCGCTCCAGGTGACGCTGGCGGACGCCCGCCACCTGGTAGCGGAGCTCTTCCGCCAGGGAGAACAGCTGCAGCGTCTCCTCGAGTCCGCCCGACGGGTCGGTCTCGTCGTAGTTCCCGGGCAGGGTGAGGCCCACCTCGGGGATCGTGGGCGCGGAGACGGTCGACATCAGTCCGCCTGCTTCCAGGCGGCGACGAGCGAGTCCAGACGGGAGTCGGCGCCGAGGCTCACGCCGTGCACCGTGTCGCGCGTGCCGATGATCGAGGTCAGCTCGTGCACGGGGATCTGGTAGTACTGGCTCGCGATGCGCGCCTGCGCCTCGGCGAGGACCTCGTCGCGCGCGGACGCGTCGCTGAGCGTGAGCTGCTTCTGCAGGAGATCCTCCAGCGTCGGGTCGTCGATGCGGTAGCGCGTCGTGCTCTTCGAGAACGTCGTGCGCAGGACGTCGCCGTCCGCGCGGGACAGGTTGCCCCACACGAGATCGAAGTCGCCGTTCTTCTGCGCCTCGAGGAAGTCGGGCACCGGTCCGCTCTGCAGCTGCAGGTCGATGCCCACGGCCTTCAGCTCCTGCTGGATCAGCTCGAGCGAGGTCTGGTTGGGCCCGAAGTTCGTGATCCACCAGAGCTTGAGCTGCAGCTTCTGGCCGTCCTTCTCGCGGATGCCGTCGGCCCCTGCGCTCCATCCGGCACCGTCGAGCAGCTCGGCGGCCTTGTCCGGGTCGAAGCCGAAGGCGGCGCTCTGGTCGGCGTAACCGGGGGTGGACTGCGCGAGCGAGCTCGTGGCGACGGCGAAGTAGTCGTTCAGCGCGGTGTCGCGGACCGTCTCCGCGTCGATGGCCGCAGAGATCGCGTGGCGGACGGCGAGGTCCGCGACGACCGGATGCGACAGGTTGGACGAGAGGCCGAAGGTGATCCCCGGGTTCGCGCGCCACACGAGCGGGTATCCGCTCTGCTCCAGGGACGCGACGTCGTTCGGCTGCACGCCGCCGGCCACGTCGACCTGGTCGGACGTGAGACTTCCGGTGCGCACCCCCGCCTCCGGCACGATCTGGAACGTCACCGTGTCCAGGCGCGCGCGGCCGGTGTTGCCGAGCGCCTCGGGCACCCACGCGTAGTCCTCGCGAGCGGCGAGCACGGTGGCGGTGTCCTTCGTGTAGCTCTTCAGCGTGAACGGACCCGTCCCGACGACGGCCTTCCCATCCGCCCTCTGGTCGTAGGGAACCGCCAGCGTGGCGTCCCCGACGATGCCGAGGGCGACCGACGCGGTCGAGTTGGGGAAAGCGGCGTTGGGGCTCGAGAACCGCACCCGCGCGGTGTGCGCGTCGACGACGTCGGTGCCGACGTACCCGACGAAGGAGCTGACCGCCTGACTCAGCGCGCCCGCCGCGATGATGTCGTCGAAGGTCGCCTTGACGTTCGACGCCGTGAACGGCGTCCCGTCCGAGAACGTCACGTCGTCGCGCAGGGTGAAGGTGAACTCGGTGGCATCCGCGTTGGACTCGTACGAGGTCGCCAGCCACGGGTCGAGGGCACCCGTGTCGGGGTTCTGGTAGAGCAGCGAGTCGACGAGTTGACGCGTGACGTACAGGGTGTCGTTGCCCGAGCCGGTCCCCGACGGGTTCAACGAGATGGGGTCGTTGGCCACCGCGAAGGTGAGGTCTCCGCCCTGCACGGGTGTCGCCGACACGGAGGCCTCGGGGGCCGCGGTGGTGCCCCCGCACGCGGACAGGACGAGCGCCGCGGCGACGCCGAACGCCGCCGCGAGAGAGATACGTCGGATGGACATGCTGCTCCTCAGAGAAGAAGGGTGGAGATGGCGGAGGGTGCGGTCGGGGAACGTCGGCCCGGGATGGCATCCAGGAGCGTCCGCGTGTAGTCGTGGGCGGGACGGGCGAACACGTCGTCGGCCGTCCCCAGCTCGACGAGGTGTCCGCGGCGCATCACGCCCACGGTGTCGGCGATCTGCCGGACGACGGCGAGGTCGTGCGAGATGAAGAGGTAGCTCAACGCCTTCTCCCGCTGGATCTCGGTGAGGAGGGTGAGGATCTGGTGCTGGATCGACACGTCGAGCGCGGAGACCGGCTCATCGAGCACGAGCAGCGCGGGCTCGAGGGCGAGGGCCCGCGCGATCGCCACACGCTGGCGTTGGCCGCCCGACAGGTCGGCCGGTCGACGCGACAGCGCCGTCGACGGCAGTGCCACGAGATCCAGCAGCTCGGCGGCGCGCTTCCGACGCTCCGCGCGCGACCCGACCCCGAACGCGCGGAGGGGATCGGCGACGATGGTCTCGACTCTCCATCGGGGATTCAGCGCGGCATAGGGGTTCTGCTGCACCAGTTGCACGCGACGGCGCACCCGCCTCAGCCGCCGCCCGGAGAGCGCGGTCACGTCGGCGCCGTCGATCCGCACGGTCCCGGCCGTCGGGTCGACCAGGCGCAGCGCCAGCCGGGCGGTCGTCGTCTTGCCCGACCCCGACTCGCCGACGAGGGCGAGGGTGCGGCCCCGCTCGAGGCGGAATCCGACGCCGTCGACGGCGCGCGTGCGGCCGCCGCCGGGCAGCGCGAATTCCTTGACCAGGCCCTCGACCTCGAGAACGGGCGTCTCCCCCGGCAGCCCGCGACCCGCGTCGGACACGGTCCGTGCGGGTACGGCGTTCGAGAACGGTTCCGATGTGCGGACGGCGTCGGTGGCGCGAAGACTCGGCGCCGCCGCGATCAAGCGGCGGGTGTACGGATGTCGCGGGTCGCCGAGGATCTCGTCGGGGGTGCCCTGTTCCACGATCCGGCCGTCGCTCATCACGACGATGCGATCGGCGCGGTCCGCGGCGACGCCGAGGTCGTGGGTGATCAGCAGCAGGCTCGCCCCGCGCTCGCGCTTGAGGACGTCGAGGTGATCGAGGATCTGGCGTTGGACGGTCACGTCGAGTGCGCTGGTGGGTTCGTCGGCGATGAGGAGGGCCGGGTCGCCGATGATCGCGATCGCGATGAGCACGCGCTGCCGCATGCCGCCCGACAGCTCGTGGGGGTACTGGCGCGCCCGCACGGCCGCGTCGGGCAGGCCGGCCCGCTCCAGCGCCTCGATCGCCCGCGCCTGCGCGGTGCGCCGATCGGCGAGACCGTGCACGCGCAGCACTTCGGCGACCTGATCCCCGATGCGCACGACGGGGTTGAGGCTCACGGTGGGGTCCTGCGGGACGAAACCGATGCGTCGGCCCCGCACCGATCGCAGGTCGCGGTCGGTCGCCGCGACGAGGTCGCGCCCCTCGAACCGCACGGACCCCGCCGCGATGTGGGCGGCCGCCGGCAGCAATCGGATGATCGCGTGCACCGTCGTGGACTTGCCCGATCCGGACTCGCCGACGACGGCGACGGTCTCTCCCTGGGCGACCGAGAGGCTCACCTCCCGCACCGCGTCGACGTCTCCTCGACCCGTGCGGTAGGTCACCGCCAGACCGTCGATCTCGAGCAGGTTCTCGGCGCTCATCGGCGTGCCCTCCCGTCGGCGTCGAGCCCCCGGGAGAGGCGGTTGGCCGCCAGCACGGTGACGGCGATGGTGAGTCCCGGCAGAGCCGTCAGCCACCACGCGTTCCGGAGGTAGTCGCGGCCGCCCGAGACGAGTGCGCCCCACTCGGGAGCGGGCGGCGGTGCCCCGTATCCGAGGAAGCTCAGCGCCGAGACCGCGAGGATCGCGGTCCCGAACTCCAGCACCGCCAGCACGACGACCGGTCCGATCGAGTTGGGCAGCACGTGGCGCAGCAGCACCGCCGTCCAGCCGTTGCCCGAGGCCCGGGCCGCCTCGATGTACGGCGCCGTCCGCACCCGCAGCACCTCCGACCGCAGCACGCGCGCGACCGCCGCCAGGCTCGCGATCCCGACGGCGATGGCGACGTTCACCGTGCCGAAACCGAGCGCCGTGATGATCGCGAGCGACAGCAGGAGACCCGGGATGGCGAGCAGGACGTCGGCGACGCGCATGATCGCGGCATCCGTCCGTCCGCCGACGAAGCCGCTGAGGAGGCCGAGGAGCGACCCGGCCACCACCCCGACGCCGACGGCGATCGCGGCAGCGGACACGGTCAACGCGGTGCCGTGGACGACCCGCGTGTAGAGGTCCCGGCCGAGCTGGTCGGTGCCGAACCAGTGCGCCCACGACGGCGCCTGGAGATTCTCGGTCGGGGTGCCGCCGAGCGGATCCCCGGGCGCGAGGAGCCCGGGCCAGAGCGCGGCGACGAGGACCACGACGATCCACGCCGCCGACGCGAGGACGAGGGGACGGCGGAACGCCGCGGGGAGGGCGCGTCGACGCGTCGATGTCCGGCGTTCGGCGGCGCGGGCGACGACGGCGTCATCGAACCGGTCGGCGGCGGTGGCGGCGAACGGGTCCTCGGAGTGCTCGCGTCGCTCGGGGACGAGGGCGGTGGTCTCGGACATCACTTCACCTCCGTTCCGGCGGCCTCGGGATGCCGGCCGGCCGCGGACGCCGCGGAGGCGTCACGGCGACGGCGGGCCGGCGCGGTGCCGAGCACGATCCTCGGGTCGAGGACGGGATACACCAGGTCGACGGCGAGCGTGGTGAGGACGAAGACCAGGGCAGCGAACAGCACGACCCCCTGCACGACGGGCACGTCCTGCTGCTGGACGGCGAGTGCCGTCACCCGGCCCACGCCCGGACGCGAGAAGACGGTCTCGGTGACCACGGTGCCCGAGAGCAACTGGCCCACGACGAGACCCGTCACCGTGAGCGCCGGAAGGGCCGCGTTGCGCAGCGCGTGGCCCAGGTGCACCCGCCATCGCCCCGCGCCCTTCGCCCACGCGGTGTCGATGTACGGCTCGCCGAGGGTGGTCGCCAGGCTCTTCGACAGCAACTGCGCGATCGCGGCGCTCGTGGGGACGGCGAGGGTGACGGCCGGAAGGACGAGGGAGGCGAAACCCTTGTCCCCCATCGCCGGGAACAGGGGGATCTGGAACGAGAACCACTGGATGAGGACGAGTCCGAGCCAGAACGAGGGCACGGCGACACCGAGCGGGGGCAGCCCGAGCAGCACCGCCGAGAGGCGACGCGAGCGCGTGAAAGTCGCGACGATCGCGATCCCGGCGCCGAGCACGACGGCCACGACGAGCGCGAACCCGGCGAGCTGGACGGTCGGCGGGATCGCTTCCCCGATCACCTGCGCCACGGGGCGGCCGGTCGAGATCGACGTGCCGAGGTCGCCGGTCAGGATGCCGCGCAGGTGCAGCAGATACTGCACCCACAGCGGCTGGTCGAGGCCGTACCGCGCGCGCAGGTCGTCGAGCTGTGCGGCGGAGATGTCGGTCGCGTCGCCGCCCGCGAGGAGCGCCACGGGGTCGCTCGGCAGGGCGTAGAGCACGAGGAAGGACAGCGTGTAGGCCGCCCAGAGCACCAGGAGCGCCTGCGCCAGTCTCAGCGCGATGTACCGCGCGATCGAGGCGCGAAGTGCGGGGGTCCCACTCATGCCGACGTCCTCAGTTCCGTATCGGGGGCTTCCGGGCCGCGGGGGATGGCGGACCGGTTTCGAACGAGGATGTGCCCGGATGCCGACCGGGCGGGACGCGCGCGAAACCCGGTGTCGCCGAGCGTCACGGACCGACGCCGGACTTCACGCGCTGTCACATAAGCGCGCGCCCGTTGCGAACCGCGGCCCTCGGCTTGCACGCGTGGCGCGGGCGGCGCACAGTGGGCCGGTGACCTCCTCCGCAACGCTCGACGTTCCGCACGCCGACGCCACCGTCCTCGACAACGCGGCCTGGCATTCGCTGACCGGCCCGCACGCCTCCTTCGCGATCGGCGGCGATCTCGTGCGCCGCTATCCCGGCGACGTCGCCCCGTTCGTCGCGGTGCGCACGTGGGACGAGCCGGGCGTCTGGGACGCTCTCCGCGAGCTCGTGGGTCCCGGCAGCGAGGTCGGGCTCTCGGGCTACGAGGGCGGGTACCCGGCCGGCTGGGAGTACCTCGGCGGAGGGGAAGGCGTGCAGCTGGTCGAGACCGACGCGCTGCGCCCCCGCCCCGACGAGGAGGCGATCGAGCTTGGTCCCGACGACGCCGCGGACATGCTCGCGATCGTCGACCGCAACCAGCCCGGCCCCTTCCGGCCGCGGACGTACGAGCTCGGCCGCTACATCGGCATCCGTCGCGACGGACGTCTGATCGCGATGGCGGGCGAGCGCCTGCACCCCACCGGCTGGACCGAGATCAGCGCGGTCTCGGTGGATGCCGAACACCGACGCCAGGGCCTCGCCTCTCGACTGGTGCTCGACGTGGCCTTCCACATCCAGGCGCGCGGCGAACGGGCCCTGCTCCACGCGGCGGCCTCGAACCTCGGCGCGATCGCGGCGTACGAGCGCCTCGGTTTCGCGCTGCGCCGCCGCAACCAGTTCGCGGCCGTTCGGACGCCCGCGTGACCCGCCCGCTCCGCTCCCTCGGCTTCCTCACCATCGGTCTGTTCGACCGCGAGAATCCGCGCGCCGGGCACGAGGCGACGCTCGCGATCATCGAGCGCGCCGAGAGTCTGGGCTTCGACAGCGCGTGGCTGCGGGACCGCCACTTGCAATACGGCATCTCGTCGCCCGTCGCCGTGCTCGCCGCGGCGTCGCAGCGCACGAGCCGCATCCGCCTCGGGACCGCGGTCATCCCCCTGGGCTTCGAGAACCCCTTCCGCCTTGCGGAGGACCTGGCGACGGTGGACGTGCTCACCGGCGGTCGGCTGGAGCCGGGGTTCTCCGTCGGTCCCCCGCGCCGCCTCGACGAGATCGGCTCCGCGCTGTACCCCGGGACCGTCGAGCACGAGGACTTCGGGTACGAGCGGCTCGCGCGCCTGCGCGGGTTCCTCGCCGGCGACCGCGTGAGCGCGTTCGCGGGCCGCGAGGGCATCGAGGAGTACTCGGAGCGGATCGAACCGCATTCGCCCGGGCTCGCCGACCGCCTCTGGTACGGCGCCGGGAGCCCGGCATCCACCACCTGGGCGGCCGAGAACGGCTTCCACCTGCTCACCAGCAGCGTGATCCAGTCGGTCGACACGACCGACTTCGACACCGAGCAGCACACGCAGATCCGGCTGTACCGCGATCGGCATCCCGACGGCGAGTCCGCGCGGGTGTCGCAGGGCCTCGTCGTCATCCCGACCGACTCGGCCACGCCCGAGCAGCGCGAACGGTACTCGGCGTACGCCGCGGCGCGGAGCGCGCGCGTCGGGATCCCCCAGGGGCCGCGCGGGATGCTCTTCGCCGCCGACATCGTGGGCACGTCGGAGGAGATCGCCGACCGCCTGCGATCGTCAGCCGCGTTCCCCGAGGTCGACGAAGTCGCCTTCGCGCTGCCCTTCGACTTCGCACCCGACGACTACGCGCAGATCCTGGACGACCTCGCCGGGCGCCTCGGACCGCTGCTCGGATGGAGTCCGTCAGCGCAATCCGACGTCACATGACCTCGCGCGGCGCTGCGTTACGGAACGTGTTGTGCCGCCACCGGGCCGACGGCACAGTGGGCCTCTCGGCGGGCCGTTCCCGCCCCGGAGGGAGAGCACGATGCCCGAACGAATCCACCTCGCCGTCGCCCTGGACGGCGCGGGCTGGCACCCCGCCGCCTGGCGCGAGCCCACGGCGCGGCCGACGGAGCTGACCTCCGCGGGATACTGGCGCGACCTCGCGCGCGTCGCCGACGGCGGCGGCATCCTGTTCGCCACGATCGAGGACGCGCTGAGCCTCGGGGGTCGTTCGTTCGACGCGGATGCCGAGACCCGGCGCGACCGCGTCCGCGGCCGCCTCGACGCGGTGCTCGTCGCCTCCTTCCTCGCCCCGGCGACCGACCGCCTCGGGCTGATCCCCACGGTCACCACCGCCCACCCCGAGCCGTTCCACCTCGCGACGGGGCTCCAGACCCTCGACCACGTCAGCCACGGCCGCGCCGGCGCGCGCATCGTCGCCGGATCGTCGCCGCAGGAGCGCGCGAACTTCGGACGCCGCGTCGACGGCCCCACCGGTCTCCCGGCCTCCGGCCGCGTCGAGGACGACCCTGCGCTGCTCGCGGCCTTCCGCGAGGCGGGCGAGGTCGTGGATGCCATCCGGCGGCTCGCCGACTCCTGGGAGGACGACGCGATCGTGCGCGACCTCGAGACCGGGAAGTTCCTCGACCGCGAGCGCGTACACCGCATCGAGTTCGAGGGAGAGTTCTTCTCGATCACAGGCGCATCGATCGTTCCGCGCTCGCCGCAGGGGCAGCCGCTCATCACGGCCCTCGCGCACCAGAGCGTGCCCTACCGTTTCGCCGCCGAGCACGCCGACGTCGTGTTCATCACGCCCGCGGGGGCGTCCGCCGTCGGCGGCATCCTGGACGAGCTCGCGGATGCCGCGGACGCCGTCCGCACCGAGGGGGAGCGCCTGCGCGTGTTCGCCGACCTGCTCGTCCTCGTCGAGGACACGCCCGCCGCGGCGGCCGCGGCCTGGCGCCGCCTCGAGGACGCGGATGCGCTCGCGACCGACGCCCGGGTGGTCGTCGGCACCGCGGACGACGTCGTCGAGGAGATCCGTGCGCTCCGGGACGCCGGCGTCGACGGGGTGCGGCTGCGTCCCGCGCGGCTGCCCGCCGACCTTTCGGCGATCGCCGAGCGCGTGGTCCCGGCGGCGTCGGCCGCCGGCATCCTGTCGCCCGACGACGGAGCCGGCACCCTGCGGGAGCGTCTCGGACTCCCCCGCCTCGCCAGCCGTTTCGCCCGTCAGGAGGTCGGCGCATGAGCCGCCGTCGGATCCACCTCGCCGCCCACTTCCCCGGGGTGAACAACACCACCGTGTGGACCGACCCCGCGGCGGGCAGCCAGATCGACTTCTCGTCGTTCGAGCACTTCGCCCGCAACGCCGAGCGCGGATTCTTCGACTACATCTTCCTGGCCGAGGGGCTCCGGCTGCGCGAGCACCGCGGCCGACTCCACGATCTCGACGTCGCCGGTCGGCCGAACACGCTCGCGATCCTCACCGCCCTGGCCGCGGTGACGGAGCACATCGGTCTCGTCGGCACGCTGAACACGACCTTCAACGAGCCGTACGAGCTCGCGCGCCAGCTCGGCACGCTCGACCTGCTGTCGGGCGGACGCGCCGGGTGGAACGCGGTGACCAGCTCCGACGCGTTCCACGGCGCCAACTTCCGCCGCGGCGGCTACCTCGACCACGCCGACCGCTACGCGCGGGCATCGGAGTTCGCCGACCTGTCGAAAGCGCTGTGGTCGTCGTGGCGTCCCGACGCGATCGTCGCGAATGCCGAGGCGGGCGAGTTCCTGCGCGAGGACGCGATCGCCCGCGTGCGGCAGGAGAGCCGCCTGTTCGACGTCGACGCGGTCTTCGACGTCCCCCGGTCGCCGCAGGGGCGTCCCGTGATCGTGCAGGCCGGCGACTCCGCCGACGGACGCGATTTCGCCACCGCGCACGCGGACGTCATCTTCTCCCTCCACAACGAGTTCGAGGATGCGCAGCAGTTCTACCGCGACGTGAAGGGCCGCCTCGCCGCCCACGGCCGCAGCGAGGACTCGCTGAAGATCCTGCCCGCGGTGACCTTCGTGCTCGGCGACACCGCCGAGGACGCGCGCGAGAAATCGCGCGAGATCGCCCTCGCGCAGGTGCGGCCGCAGACCGCCATCACCTACCTCGAGCAGATCTGGAACCGCGACTTCAGCGACTACGACGCCGACGGCCCCCTCCCCGACGTCGAGCCCGACACCGGGACGGAGACGGCGCACGGCTTCGCCGGACGTCACGCCGCGATCCGCGCGCGCATCGACCAGCTCCGCGCCCTCGCGGCGGAGGAGAAGCTGAGCATCCGGGAGCTGGTGATCCGCCTGACCGCGCAGCACACGTTCGTCGGGACGCCGGAGCACGTGGCATCCGAGATCGATCGCTACGTCCAGGAGCGGGCCACCGACGGATTCACGGTCGTGGGTCACCTCACCCCGCACGGACTGGACGAGTTCACCGACCGTGTCATCCCGCTCCTGCAGGAACGGGGGTCCTACCGCCGCTCGTACGAGGACGGCGCGACCCTGCACGACCTGCTCGACCTGCCCCCGGTCGCCGACCCGATCGGCGCGCGATGACCTCCCGTACCGCCCGCCTGGTGATCGTCGGCGCCGGTCCCCGGGCCGTGATGCTCGTCGAACGCCTGCTCGCGCGTCGGACCCGCCAGGATCCGCCGCTGCAGGTCACCCTCGTCGACCCGTTCCCGCCCGGCGCGGGCCGCATCTGGCGGCGCGAGCAGTCGCCGTTGCTGAAGCTGAACTCGATGGCGCGCGACGTGACCGTCTTCACCGACGAGACGTGCACGATCTCCGGGCCGATCCGCTCGGGACCGTCCCTGATCGAGTGGGCCGAACGCGTCCGCGACCACACGCTGCCCGACGTGGAGATCGACGATCCCGCCCTGCTGGCCGAGGTCCGGTCGCTGCGCGGCGACAGCTTCCCCACGCGTCGGCTCCAGAGCCTGTACCTCGACTGGTTCTGGCGCCGCACGGTCGCGATCGCCCCGGCGGGCGTCGACGTGCACTGGCAGCCGGGCAGTGTCCAGTGGGTGGACGACACGCTCGAGGGGTGGGACGTGGCCCTCGCCGACGGGACGCGCCTGGTCGCCGACACCGTCGTGTACGCCCTCGGCCACAACGGCCGCGAGCCCGACGGCGAGACGCTCGAGCTGCTCGACGAAGCGGCGCAGGCGGGCCTGACCTACATCGAACCGGCGTTCACCGCCGACGCCGACCTGAGCGCGCTCGCCCCCGGCCAGGACGCCATCGTGCGGGGCATGGGACTGGCATCGGTGGATGCCGTGGTGTTGCTGGCCGAGGGCCGGGGCGGGCGCTTCGAGCGAGACGCGGACGGGCGGCTGCGCTACGTCGCGTCGGGTCAGGAGCCGCGCCTTCACCTCGGTTCCCGGCGCGGCGTGCCGTACCGCTCGAAGGTGTCGTCGCAGCTCCAGGGCGACCCACCCGCGCTCGAGATCCTGACGCCGCCGACGGTCGCGGGGCTCCTCGCCCGCCCGGGCACGATCGACTTCCTCGACGACGTGTGGCCGCTCCTCGCCCGCGAGCTCGTGTGGGGTCACTACCGCGAGCTGTTCACGGGACACCCGGACCGGGTGACGACGACCTGGGAGGAGTTCCGCGAGACGCTTCGCCGCGTCGACGGCGACGTCGTCGCCCTCCGGGCCGCCGTCGCCGAGGTCGTGCCCGACCCGCTCGACAGGTTCGACATCCTCACCCTCGACGTTCCGCTCGCGGGCGAGACCTTCCCCGACGCGCAGGCCGTGCACGATCGCGTCCGCCGGCACATCGTGGAAGATCTCCAGCTGCGGACGACGCAGGAGCGCAGTGCCGCCCAGGCGCTGTTCCTGACGATCCTCGGATCGTTCCTCGCTCTGGCCGACATCCCCACCGAGCGCTGGAGCGCCCGGTCCCGCGCGGTCGACCTTCCGATCACGTGGCACACGTTCTTCAGCTACGTCGCCTCGGGCCCGCCGGCGCACCGGCTCGAAGAGCTCCTCGCGCTCGCCGACGCCGGCGTCGTGCGGTTCCTCGGGCCCGACATCACGGTGCGTGTCGACCCCGCACGCGGGTTCGTCGCGGTCTCGCCGCACGTGGAGGTCGAGGCGCGCGTGCTCGTCGACGCGTGGCTCCCCTCGCCGAGCGCCGCCTTCAGCGACAACCCCGCTCTGCGGGAACTCGCGTCGCGGCACGGGCGAGAGGTGCGCGTTGCCGACGAGAGCTTCGCGGGCTCGCTCGGGCGCATCGACGTCGACCCCGACGGCAGGGTCGTCTCCCGCGAGGGGCAGCCGCACGCCACCCTCTTCGCCCTCGGCCCCTTCACGGCCGGGACCGAGGCCGGCGCGTTCACGCGTCCACGATCGGATTCCCTGGCGCTGCGCCAGACCGACCGCGTGGCGGGCGCCGTGGCCGAGGCGCTGTCGGCGGAGGTGACCGCCGTCGCACGCTGACCGGCGGTGCGGCCCCACCGGCCGGGGCCGACTCGGGCAGAACCCCGCTCTCGCGGCATCCACCCGCCTGAGAAGGACACAACGCAGGAGATCCGCACCCCGGATGCCACCACCCCGGGCCGCACCCCCACCCGGGCCGCTGTTCTCCTTCGTTTTGTCCGCGGCCCGCGTCAGCGCAGCCGACGCGCGATCTCGGCCTGGGCCTCGGCGAACGACTCCTCGCCGCCGTCGCGGCCGCCCGACAGGTTCACGCCGACGACACCCGGGATCGCGAGCATCTCCTCGGCGAGCGCGACCGCGAGCGCGATGCCCTCGGCGCGGGGTTCGGCGGCGCCGCGGATGCGCGCGAGGAACCCGTCCGGCACCGCGAGCGTCGTGAACGACTCCAGCACGTCGGCCGAGGCATGGTCGACGACGACCGGCACGCACGGGATGAACCGCACCGGGGCGGCCACGGCGTCGATGAACCGCCGCACCGGTTCCGCTCCGCCGGCGTGGTTCACGAAGCAGACGTCGGCGCCGGCGCGCAGCTTCTCGCGCAACCGCGCGGCCCGACGCTCCACCGGCGGGGCCACCGGCGACGCCGCGACCGACACGACGTGCCCCGCGGCGCGGGCGAGGGCGGCGGCCTCGGTCGAGTCGAGGTCGAACACGGGCGCGGCGTCGGGCCGGTGCCCCGTGCGGGTGTGGTCGCCGGTCACGCAGTGCACCCCGGCCACCCCCTCGACGGCCAGGGCCGCCAGCTCCCCCTCGATCGCCACGCGGTTGCGGTCGCGCATGTTCAGCCCCGTCCACACCCGCAGCCCCGCGCGCTGCAGCAGGTGGGCGCGGTAGGCCGGGGGGAACTGGACGCGCGCGGTTCCCGCGTCGCCGGCGAGGACGGCATCCACTTCTCCGGCGAGCACCGCGGCGCACGAGTCGATGGATGCCACGCTCAGCGCCCGCGCGGGGAGGTCGGCCACGACCCACGGGCGCGTGCCGAGCGAGGACAGGGTCTCCGCGGCGGCGGCGGTGCGGGGGCCTGGGGCAGGTGCCGAGACGCGGTCGACGCCCGTCCACGGCACCGTGCCGCGCGGCAGGAACGCGCACGTTTGCTCCGCGTCGACCTCGCACGATCCGTCGAAGCCGACGCCTCCGCACGGGCCGTATTCCATGCGCTTGGGGCACGCGTCCAGCAGGGGCAGCAGGGTCATGCCCGGAGTGTACGAACCCTGTGTTTCAGCGAATGTTCATGGCGGCAACATCACCGAAACGCACGATGCCTACGCTCAGCGATGACACTGCACCCCGGAGGTGGCCATGATCACGGCAGGTACCACGTTCGGTTCCGACATCGACGAGGCCGACGCCCTCGTCGCCGACCCGCTGGCGCTGATGGTGCGGTGGCTTCCGCCGCACGACAGCGAGCTGCGGCCCCTCGCCGCGCTGTCGACGATCGGACGCGACGGACTGCCGTCGCTCCGCCACGTGCTCGTGAGCGATCGGGATGCCACGGGCCTCTACTTCCACACCGATGCCGCCAGCGCCAAGGTCACCGAGATCGCGGCGAATCCCGTCGCGGCGATGGCGGTCGCGTGGCCCGAGGTGGGTCGGCAGCTCGTCGTCCGGGGGATCGTCGAGCGCGTGAGCGCCCGCGAGGCCGCCGCCGTGTACGCGCAGCGGTCGCGGTATCTGCAGCTGCTGGCCTGGATGAACACGCTCGACAACGCACAGCTCCCCGCCGACGAGCGTCGGCGCGTGTGGGCCGAGTTCGATTCCTCGCACCCGATCCTCGACCCGCCGCAGCGCTGGGTCGGCTTCCGGTTGCGTCCCCTCACCCTGACGTTCTGGCGCGGCGACCCCGCCGGGCAGAGCACCCGTCAGCACTACCGACTCGCCGATGGAGCGTGGTCGGGCGAGATCCTGGCGGGCTGACGCGTGGACATCACCACCGTCACCTCGTACCGCGCCGCTCGCACCCGGGCGGATCTCGCGCTCGCCCCCGGCGAGGTCGTCATGGCCGGCGGAACGTGGATCATGAGCGAACCGCAGCCGCACACCACCGGGTTCGTCGATCTCACCACCCTCGGCTGGCCCGACGTCGAGGTCACCGACGAGGGCCTGCGCATCGGGGCGACCTGCACGATCGCGCGGCTCCTGGCGTGGGTCGAGCGCGAAGCGCCCGCGGCGTGGACGTCGCTCGCCCTCGCGCGACCCTCGGCCGACGCGCTGCTCGCGTCGTTCAAGATCTGGAACACCGCCACCGTCGGCGGCAACGTCTGCCAGGCGTTCGCGGCGGGGGCGATGATCGCCTTCCTCTCGACCCTGGATGCCACGGCCCTGATCTGGACGCCCGACGGCGGCGAGCGCCGGATCGCCGTCGCCGAGCTCGTCATCGACAACGCCGCGACCTCGCTCGAGCGCGGCGAGGTCGTTCGCGCACTCGACGTCCCCCTCGCGGCCCTCGCCTCGCGCGTCGGTCTGCAGAAGATCGCGCTGGCCGAGCTCGGCCGCTCCGGTGCGGTGGTCACGGCCCGCGTCGACCCCGACGGATCGTCGGTGTTCGTCGTCACGGCCGCGGTGCGTCGACCGCGCGTGCTGCGGTTCGCGCGCGTCCCCGGTGCGGGCGAGCTTCGGGATGCCGTGGCATCCGCCACCGATTTCTACACCGATCCGCTCGGGAGCGCCGACTGGCGGCGCGGGGTGAGCGTGGTGCTCGCGGAGCGGTTGCGCGCGGGGTTCGTGCGCGAGGCCGCCGCATGAGTGACCGGCTCCTTGTTGCCGTCCCGCGCCCCGGCAGCTTCCGCGGCGGCCCGCGCTCCGGAACTTTCCGCGGTGCTGCGGGCCAAACGAACCACGGCCCCGCGCTTCGGCCCTCTTTCTCCGGAGCGCGGCACAGCCGCCGCCCGGCACACGTCCACCGGGAGGACACCGAGTGAAGTTCCAGGTCAACGGGTCCGCCGTCGAGGCCGACCCGCGGCCCGGTCAGTGCGCGCGCACGCTGCTGCGCGAGACCGGGCACGTCGAGGTGAAGAAGGGATGCGACGCGGGCGACTGCGGCGCGTGCTCGGTGCTGCTCGACGGTGAGCCGACGCACTCCTGCATCGTCCCGGCGATGCGTCTCGAGGGACGTTCGATCACGACGGCCGCGGGGCTCGCCCCGGGCGACGAGTTGCACCCGGTGCAGGAGGCGCTGGCATCCGGATTCGGGTTCCAGTGCGGGTTCTGCACCCCGGGGATGAGCGTCACGGCCTCCACGCTGTGCGCAGGCGACCTCGACGACCTCGACCGCCGCATGAAGGGCAACCTGTGCCGGTGCACGGGGTACCGCCCGATCCGCGAGGCGATCCGCGAGTCGGTGCTCGGTCCCGTGCGCGAGACCGGACGCGCGGCCACGGACGCCGGCCGCGTCGGCGCCTCGGTCGCCCCCGAGGCCGCCCGCCGCATCGTGCAGGGCAAGGAGCCCTTCACCTTCGACGAGCCCGTGCCGGGCGGACCGCCGCTCGTGCTGCGCGTCGTCACCTCACCCCACGCACACGCGCGGATCACCTCGATCGACACGGCCGCGGCCCTCGCAACACCCGGTGTCGTGGCGGTCTTCACCCACCTCGACGTCCCCGACATCCGCTACTCGACCGGCCGCCACGAGCACCGCACCGACGACCCTGACGACACGCGGATGCTCGACGACGTCGTCCGCCACGTCGGCCAGCGGGTCGCGGCGGTCGTCGCCGAGACGGCGGAAGCGGCGGATGCCGGCTGCCGCGCGGTCCGCGTCGAGTACGACGTGCTGCCCGCCGTCTTCGACCCCGAGGACGCGCGACGGCCCGGAGCCCCGCTGCTGCACCCCGACCGCACGCCCGACGAACGGGTGATGGACGCCGGACGCAACGTCGTCGCCGGATTCCACACGGGCCACGGCGGCGACATCGACGCGGCCCTCGAGGCGAGCCACGTCACCGTCACGGGCGAGTGGCGGTCGGCGCGGGTCACCCATGCGGCTCTCGAAACGCACGGCGCCGTCGGCTGGCTCGACGACGACGGGCGTCTCGTCATCCGCTCGTCGACCCAGGTGCCGTTCCTCGCGCGCAACGAGCTCGCGCACATCCTCGGGCTCGAGCGCGACCGCATCCGCGTGTTCGCGACCCGCGTCGGCGGTGGCTTCGGCGGCAAGCAGGAGCTGTTCACGGAAGACCTCACGGCCCTCGCCGTGCTGAAGCTCGGTCGTCCGGTCGCGTACGAGTACTCGCGCACCGACCAGTTCGTGCGGGCCTCGCTCCGGCATCCGATGCGCGTACGCACCACGCTGGGGGCGGATGCCGAGGGGCGCCTGACCGCGATGAAGCTCGACGTCCTCAGCGACACCGGCGCGTACGGCAATCACGCGATCGGCGTGCTGTTCCACTCGTGCGCCGAGTCGACGACGCTGTACCGCGTGCCGACGAAGTGGACCGACGCCGAAGCGGTGTACACGAACAACCCGCCGTCGGGGGCGTTCCGCGGCTACGGGCTCGGGCAGGTCGTGTTCGCGGTGGAGTCGGCGATGGACGCTCTCGCCGAGGAGCTCGGCATCGACCCGTTCGACCTGCGCCGGATCAACGTGGTGAAGGAGGGCGACCCTCTCCACCCCGACGAAGACGAGAAGTACGAGGAAGACCTGATCTGGGGCAGTTACGGCCTCGACCAGTGCCTCGATCTCGCGCAGGACGCGCTGCGGCGCGGCAACGGCGTCGAGGCTCCCGCGGGCTGGGCGGTGGGCGAGGGGATGGCGGCCGCGATGATCGCAACGATGGCCCCGCGCGGGCACATCGCGCACACGACGGCGACCCTGCGCCCCGACGGCACCTTCCTGCTGCGCGTCGGCACCGCGGAGTTCGGCAACGGCACCTCAACCGTGCACCGGCAGATCGCGGCGACCGTTCTCGACGTCCCGCACGACCGCCTGGAACTCTGGGCCGCTGACACCGACGCCGTCCGCCACGACACCGGCGCCTTCGCGTCGGCCGGCACGACGGTCGCCGGCAAGGCGCTCCACGCGGCGTGCACCGTGCTGCGGCGGCGCATGGTCGACATCGCCGCGCAGCTGACCGGGGGCGACGTGGTGTCGGCGGAGGTCGTGGCATCCGGGGTTCTGGCCGGAGATGAGCTCGTCTCGTGGGAACGGATCGTGGATGCCGCCCCCGCCACGCTCCGCGACGAACACGGACTCACGGCGGACGGCGCGGAGTTCGGCGACTTCCGCTCGCTCGCGTTCAACGTCCACGCGGTGCGGGTGGCCGTCGACCCCGAGACCGGGACGGTGAGAGTGCTGCAGTCGATCCAGACGGCCGACGCCGGTGTCGTGATCAACCCGGAGCAGTGCCGCGGGCAGATCGAGGGCGGCGCCGCGCAGGCCCTCGGCGGCGCGCTGTACGAAGAGGTGATGCTCGAGGACGGGGTGGTGCAGAACGCCGTGTTCCGCACGTACCGCGTGCCGCAGTTCGCCGACGTGCCCGACACCGAGGTGTACTTCGCGGAGACCGACGATGCGCTGGGTCCGTTCGGCGCGAAGTCGATGAGCGAATCGCCGTACAACCCGGTGGGCGCCGCGATCGGCAACGCCGTCTCCCGCGCCCTCGGCCGCCGCGGTTACGAGCTGCCGTTCTCGCGCGACCGCGTGTGGAGGTTGGCCGGCGGGGAGTGAGGCGTTGCTGTTCCCCCCTCGTCCCACTTATGGGGGCGCATGTCCCAGTTGTTGCTGTTTGGAGGGGCCTCAGACAGCATGAAGTGGGACATGGGTTCGGGTCGCCGACGCGGCGCTGGCCCCTCGTCCCACTTATGGGGGTGCATGTCCCACTTTTCGCCGCCTGAGTAGAGTCCAGCCAACCAGACTCGGGACATACCCCCGCGGAAGGTCAGCCCTCCAGCGGCACGGCCGTCCCGGACACCTGGATGCCACCGACCGGCGGCGCGTCCACCTCGAGGACGCTCGGGCGACCGATGTGCCGCCCCTGATGCACGGTGACGTGGAACGGCGTCGTGATTCCGACGCGGTCGCGGAGGTAGGCGCCGAGCGCGGCAGCCGCCGAGCCCGTGGCCGGGTCCTCGGTGATGTCGCCGACCGGGAACAGGTTGCGCGCCTCGATCATCGCGCCGTCGGCGACCTCGCCGTCGACGTGCACCACCGTGACGGTTCCCGTCCACCCGCGTTCATCCATCAGCACACGCAGCGCGGCCGAGTCGTATCCGAACCCGTCGAACCGCTCGATCGTGCGGACGGCGACCACCGGATGCCAGTTCCCCGCGAAGGCCTCGGCGAGCGGCATCCGCGGGTCAAGGTCATCGGCGTCGAGTCCGAGCAGCGCGAGCAAGGGTGCGGGGTCGGCGAAATCGCGGACCGTCGGCTCGACGCTCGTGAATCCCGCCGCGATCCGGCCGTCCTCGTCCCGCGTCGACACGCGCACGTCGCCCGCGGATGTCTCGAACACGAACTCCCCCGGTCCCGATGCTTCGACGAGGGCGACCGCCGTCGCGATCGTCGCGTGCCCGCAGAACGGCACCTCGGCCTCGGGCGAGAAGTAGCGCACCCGCAGCCGCTCCCCATCGCGGGCCGTGACGTACGCCGTCTCGGGATACCCCAGGTCAGCCGCGATCCGCAGCATGTCGGCGCCGTCGAGGGCCATGGCATCCAGGACCACTCCTGCGGGGTTGCCGCCGCCCGGTTCCGCGGCGAAGGCGAGCAGGTGCAGGATGCCAGGGGCGTCGGTCATGCGTCGATTCTTCCGGCCGCGGGTCGGGGCGTCGCGGGCCAGTCGGCTTCCGGTGGCCACCGGCTAGGACGCCTTCGCCTTCTCGATCTGGTACACCCGCTGCTTGCTGATTCCGAGCACTCGTCCGACGTCGGGAGCGGTGTAGTTGGCGCGGAGGGCCGTGACGACGGCGCGGCGACGTTCGGCTGCACGTGCCTGCGCGCGGCGCGCTTCCGCTTCGTCATGCTCGGCGGCGACCCATTCGGCGAGCAGCTGCTCCGCCCCGCTGACTTCGAGACGGACGGCGACCTCGGCGGGGTCGACGTCGAGCCACATCGCGGCGACACCCTGCGCCTCACGGTCGACTTCCTCGAGCGAGCGAGCTTGTCCACCTGTGCCGAGCCGGGGGATGTCGAACACCCACCACCGTCCTTCGCGCTCCACAGTCACGTCGAAGGTCTGGATACTCATCGGATTCCTCTCACTTCCAGGTCGGGGGAAGCGTGGCCCCGGCTCTTTCGATCTGTCGCAACACACCCACCGACACCTCTCGGTGCCCGACGGGAATCGATGCTCTCTGAGATCCGTCGGGGAGGCCCCAGAGTTCGTGACTCCCCTGCCCGCCGCGCAGCCGGATCCATCCGAGCCGCTTGAGGTGCTTCAGCACCGTCCGCGTCTTCTGGGCTCTCATTTCAAGAATCTACCCCGGACTTGCCTCGCGTCAAGACCGGCCTAGCCCGAGGGGCGTGCGATTTCACCCGCATATCCATCGTCGCCGCGTCAGCGGCGGGTGTCGCGGTCGCGGCGAGCGTGCGACAGAGCGCGGGTCGACGGGAAACCCGACCGCTGCGCGATCTCGGTGGACGACAAGCCCGCGGCCGCGAGGGCATCGGCGAGTTCGAGGCGACGGCTGCGAAGGGCCGAACTCGGCGTGCTGCCGTGCCGCGCGAAGACGCGCGCGAGGTACTGCCGCGAGACGTCGAGCGTGCGGGCGAGCTCCTCGACCGTGAACTCCGGGTCGGCGGCACGCTCGGTCAGCACGCGCGTCGCGGCGGCGAAAGTGGCCTGCGACGAACGGAATCCCGAGGCATCGGTATCCGCTCCGGGTCGTCCGGCGATGAGCGCGGCGCACAGGCTCTCGATCGCGTGTCCGAGCGCCAATTCCGCGGCGACGCCGAGGCGGTGATCGCCGTTCAGGATCGCGTTGACGGTGGATGCCAATGCCCGCCACGCCGGGCTGTCGTCGGCGCCGGGGAGCGGGACGGGGTGGTCGAGGAGGCTGTTCGCGGAAAAAACTTCGATGCGGGCGGTGGGGTGGCTGGTGGTCGCATGATGCAGTGCGGCGTCGGGGTAGACGAGAGCTTCACCGGCTTGAAGCTCGGCGCTCGCGCCCCTCAGCCCGAACGCAGCCGTCCCCTCGGCCTGGAGCACGAGCGTCGAACCGCCTCGGGCGGCGGGCACCGGCTCGATCGTGAGGGCGGTGTGCCACAGGCGCCGGATGGTGAGGGCGGCGACCTCTCCTTCGTCGACGATGAGGATCGTCGGGCCCTCGGCAGTTGGCGCGGCCGCGAGGGAGCGATCCGCGAACCAGGCGGTGACCGCGGATCCTTCGGCCCGGAGACTACGCGCCATGGTGCTCCGATCTGAATAGGACGTGCTCCCAGCGTCGGCGCTGTCCACCCGCCCCGCCCGCGAGAGCGCGCGCGATTCACCCGGTGAATCGCGCGCTCGCCCTAGAGTCGCCGAGCTGCGCGGTCATGTCGTCACCCTCGCCGCCACGGACAACCCGCGCTTGGCCGCGGCGATGGGCCATCGGGATGCTGACGAGACCCGAACCCGAAAGGCATCCCTATGTCTCACGAGCCCGAAACCTCAGCAGCTTCGTCCCGCACCTCCGCTCCGTCCCGCCGCACGATCCTGACCGGCGCCGCATGGTCGGTGCCCGTCATCGCAGCGGCGTCCATCGCACCCATGGCCTCCGCGTCGGGCGTGACGGCGCTCGCGTTCGACAAGGCGTCGTACAGCGGCACCGCCTGCGGCACGATCACCGGCGCGTACGTGACCGTCACGGTGGGCGGCGTGCCGACCGCCGGCCAGAGCGTCACCGTGACGCTGAGCGGGGGGTACACGTTCAGCGGTGGAGCGGCAACGTACACCGGCGCGAGTGATGGGAGCGGAAAGGTGTCGCTGCCGTCGATCAATGTGCCTGCGGTGGGCGGATCTCAAACTCTCTCAGCAGTTGCGTTGGGCGCGACTAGCTCAAGCGCGAGCGTTATCGCGCCAGTCCCGGCTTCGTCGGCCGCGCGATACTACGATTCCTTCGCACTCCGGAATCAGACTCCGGGTCAGCCACTGCGGCAGAGCTTCAGTGACGTAGCCGCAGGCGCGACAGCGGTGGGATATCTCGCATTTCTCGCGCCGAACGGTGAGCTGCGCCAGAACGGAGGGCTTGTGGCAAACGGGGTCACGAGCGCAACTGCCCACAGGTACGACGACGCGACAGGCGCCTGGCACAACACGGCCACCTACGTGGATGCCTCGGGCGCGCACTACTACGACGCAAATGGTCCGGTTCGTCTGACATTCAGCGACGTCCCGGCCGGTTCCCAGGCAATCGGTTACCTCGCCTTTCTCTCGTCCACCGGCGACCTCCGCCAGAATGGGACGCTCGTCGCCACGGGCGTCACGAGCGCGACGGCTCATCGCTATGACGACACCACCTGGCACAACACCGCCACGTATGTCGACGCGTCGGGAGGGCATTATTTTGATGCGAACGGCCCGGTGCGTCTGAGTTACAACAACGTGCCCGCCGGTTCGAAGGCCGTCGGCTACCTCGCCTTCATCACGCCGAGCGGGGATCTCGTCCTCAACGGCACTGTGGTTGACAGCGGCGTCCTCAGCGCGACGGCTCAACGATATGACGATGCGACCTGGCACAACACGACGACCTACGTGACTGCGTCGGGCGGCCACTACTACGACGCAAACGGTTCGGTGCGCCGGAGCTTCACCGTGCCCTCAGGATCGAAAGCGGTCGGTCACCTCGCCTTCCTTGCACCCAACGGAGACCTCTCCGTCAACGGGACCTCGGTGGACACGGGCGTACTCACGGCGAGCGCGCAGCACTACGACGATTCCACGACAACGACGCACAATACGGTTACCTACACGACCGCCCCGGCCTGCTGATCAGAGTTGAGAGCGACATGGTTCGCTCCCAACGCCAGCGGCTGAGGGCGTCACCCCCGCTCCGCCCCCAGCCCCAGCACCGCCTCGGCGAGTGCCCGGATCCCCGCCGCGACGTCGGCGCCGGAGACGGCCTCGTCGGGGTGGTGACTGATCCCGTCGGGGTTGCGGAGGAACAGCATCCCCACCCCGGTGATGGCCCCGATCGCCATCGCGTCGTGACCGGCGCGACTGAACAAGGTCGGGGCCTCACCCCCAATACCTGCCCGCACCACGTCCTGCAGCAACGGCTCGCAGAACACCGCCGGCGCGGAGTGCACTTCGCGCGACCGCCAGCGGAGGCCGCGGCGGCCCATGATGGCATCCAATTCCGCGGAGATCTCCGACCACGTGTGGTCGCGGGTCTCGTCGAACTCGCCGCGCAGGTCGAGCGAGAAGACCGCCTCGCCGGGCACGACGTTCACCGCCCCCGGGAACGCCTCGAGCTGTCCGACCGTGCCGACGATGTGGTGCTCCGCGCGGCAGATCCGCTCCACGGCGAGCGCCGCCTCGCTCGCCCCGAGCAGCGCGTCGCGGCGCATGTCGTACGGTGTTCCGCCGGCGTGCCGGGCCTCGCCCTCGACGACGAGCTGGAACCGCCGCGCCGACGCGATCGACGACACCGCCGCAAGCGGCAGCCCCGCCCGGTCGAGCTCGGGACCCTGCTCGATGTGCGCCTCCAGGTACCCGACCAGCTCCGCAGGTCTGCGTGCGGCCTCACCGACGCGGCCCGGGTCGAGGCCGAACTCGCGGAACGCCTGCCGCAGCGTCGAGCCGTCGGCATCCGTCAGATCCCACCAGGACGGATCCCACTGCCCGGCCACGGCCGACGACCCGAGAAGCGCCTTGCCGAAACGCGTGCCCTCCTCGTCCGAGAACGCGATCACCTCGAGCGCGAACGGGAACGGGCTGGATGCCATGCCCTCGTCGTCCACGCGACGCACCAGCCGCACCACCTCGAGCGCCATCAGCACACCCACGATGCCGTCGAAGCGTCCGGCATCCGGGACCGTGTCGAGGTGCGACCCCATCAGCAGGGCCGGGGCGTCGCGGGCGCCGGCGGGGGCGAGGCGGCCGACCTGGTTGCCGGCGGCGTCCTGGCGGGTCGACATGCCGAGTTCGCGCATCCACTCGGCGGCGAGCCGGTTCACGCGCGCGTGCTCGGGCGACAGGTACACGCGCTCGATGCTGCCGGGGGTCGCGGTGACGCGGGCGAGTTCCTCGCAGCGGCCCATCACGCGGCGCGCGGCCGACGCGATGCGCTCGGGCGCGACCTGGAGTCGCGTCTTCATCCGGCCGCCCCGTACACGCCCTGCGCGGCCTCGACTCCGCCGCCCGCGCTGACCGCCGCGCCGTGACGGCGCAGCACCGTCTCGAGCGCGGCGAGGGTCGTGAGCACGGCGTCCTTCCGGGCGTTGTAGCCCATCGTGCCGATGCGCCAGACGCGCCCGTGCAGCGGACCGAACGACGTGCCGATCTCGATCCCGAAGTCGTTCAGCAGCTCGGCGCGCACAGCGTCGCCGACGACGGCCTCCGGGATCTCCACCGCCACGACGTTCGTCATCTTGTGCGCGACGTCGCCGAAGACGGTGAGCCCCAGGCCCTCGACGCCGGCGAGCATCGCGTCGCCGTGCAGCTGGTGCCGCGCGATCACGGCATCCCGTCCCTCGAGGAGCAGCACGCGCGCGCACTCCCGCGCGCCGTAGAGCATCGTGGTCGCCTCGGTGTGGTGGTTCAGGCGCCGCGGACCCCAGTAGTCCAGGATCATCGCCAGGTCGAAGTAATTCGAGCGGATGAAGTCGGATGCCACGGCATCCCCCTCCTCCCGGATCCCCGCCTCGACCCGAGCCCGCGACCGCACGACCTCGACGGCACGGTCGGACAGGCTGATCGGCGCCGATCCCGAGGGTCCGCCGAGGCACTTCTGCAGGCCCGCCGTCGCGGCATCCAGGCCCCAGGCATCCATCTCGAACGGGTTGCCGCCGAGCGAAGCCGTGGCGTCGGTGTAGAACAAAGCGCCGTGGGCGCGGCAGATCTCGCCGATCTCGTCGAGCGGCTGCAGCATCGTGGTCGACGTGTCGCCCTGCACGCACGCGACGAGGTGCGGCTTCACCCGCTCGATCGCCTCGCGGATCGTCGAGACCGGGAAGACCTCTCCCCACGGCACCTCGATCGTGTGGACCTCGGCGAGCGCGCGCTCGGCGATCTCCTTGAGGAGGTGGCCGAAGCGGCCGAAGACCGGGACGAGCACGCGGTCGCCGGGGCGGATGAGCGAGACCATCGCCGCCTCGATGCCGGCGCGGCTCGTGCCGTCGATGAGCAGGGTTGCGTCGTTCTCGGTGCCCCAGACCTGGCGATACAGCTCCTGCGTTTCGTTCATGGTGGCGGTCATGAACGGGTCGTACTGGCCGACGAGCGGGGCGCCCATCGCGCGCAGCACGCTCGGGTACGCCGAGATGGGGCCGGGGCCCATCAGCAGACGCGCGGGCGGGTCGATCGGGCCGGGGAGGTGGGTCATCTTGGCTCCGTGGTGCGGGGGTGTGACGTGGGGATACGTGGGGTGGCGTGCCGGGCTCCGGAGATTCGGGCCCTTCGAGGCTGTGGGTGGCTGGGGATAGGCGGGTCGCGGCGTTCTGTCCGGAGCGCGGCACACACGGCGCGGGTCATCGGCCGGCCCCCGACCCGACCAGCGCCGCGAGGCGCCGGGCCAGACGCACGAGCGCGATGTCGGTGCCGGCGCGCGACACGAGGCACACGCCGACGGGGGCGCCGGCGACCGTCAGCAGCGGCACCGAGATCGCGGGGAGCCCCGCGGCCGCCGCGGGGGCGGTCATGCGGAGGGTCGCCGCGCGGACGGCATCCACGTCCGCCGTCCGGAGCGGCGCGGGGCCGGGAACGGTCGGGAAGATCAGCACGGCACCGTCGACGAGCTCGGCCAGGTGCGCGGCGATCGACTCGAGGTCGAGGCGCGCGGCGGCTTCCTCGGCGGCGGTGATCTGCGACGCGGCGCGGAAGCGCTCCGCGACCGCCGGACCCACCGCCCCGGGGTGCGCGCGCAGCCACTCCCCGTCGTTGCGCCAGGCCTCGGCACCCTGGACCGTACGGAACGCGGTGAAGGTGGCATCCAGGTCTCCGGAATGCACGGCGCGGAACGGAGGCGGATCGTCGGATGCCGCGAGCGCGGCGAGCATCCGCGAGAAGGCTTCGCGGGTCGCCGGTTCGACGCAGTCGAGGATCTCCTCGGGCACGAGGAAGCGCCACGGGAGGTCGTCACCGGAGGCGCCGTAGACGTTCTCGGTGGAGGCCGAGCCGTCGTAGCTCAGGCACCAGTCGGCGACGCGGTGGAGGGTCTCGCCGTCGCGGGTGAGCCAGCCGATCGTGTCGAACGACTGCGCGAGCGGCAGCATCCCCTGCCGGGGCACGAGATCGTGCGTCGTGCGGAGGCCCCAGAGGCCCTGGTACGACGCGGGCACGCGGATGGACCCGGCCGTGTCGGTCGCGAGACCGATGTCGGCGTGGCCCAGGGCGACGGCGGATGCCGGTCCGCTGGACGAGCCGCCGGGGAGGGCGCCCACGACGGCACCGTTCGGCGGAGTTCCGTAGTGCACGTTGTCGCCCGCGATCGAGTACGCGAACTCATCGGTGCGGGCGATGCCGCGGAGCGACGCTCCGGCACGGAGCAGATCGGCGACGGCCGGGGCGGTGACCTTCTCAGGGCGGGCCTCCTCGAGGAACGTCGGGTTGCCCGCGCCGATGCGGAACCCCGCGATCGCGAACAGATCCTTGACGGCGACGGTGAGGCCCTCGAGCGGACCCTCCCACGCGCCCTGCTGGAACGGGTCGCCGACGCTGCGCCAGATCGTTCGGTCGAGGGCGGGCGTGCGCGGGGTCACGTGCGCCGCGACGATGAGCCAGCGCCCGTCGATCCGCTGCCACACCTGCGTCTGCAGCCCCCGCCCGCCACCGCGGAACGCCGAGACCGAGACGAGGAGCGCGATGTCGCCGTCGGTGCTTTGCTCCGGGGATCCGGATGCCACGGCCTCGCCGCCGCGGGCGAGCGGACGGTAGTGCACCTCGGCGATCTCTCGTGGGGGAACGCCGCCGCGGAGCGCCCGGAACCCGCTGATCGCGTCGTGTCCGACGAGGAGGCCGCCGCCGTCGCCGCGCAGCGTGTCCTCACCCGGCGCGAAGAACGCGTCGAGCGCGTCGAGGTCGTTCGCGACGATCGCCCGCTCGTACGCGTCGAACGCGTTACGCAGGTCGCCCGGGATAGTGGCATCCGTCATCGCCCTTCCTCCCCGACGCGATCGAGTGTCCAAGACACGCCGCGTGCGGCCCGCGCCATGCGGCGTGTCTTGGACACTGAACCATCATCGGCGTCGCGTCGCGGCACGATGCCGGGGGCGGCGCCGGCGGCGTCCGCGGCCTCGGCGCGAGCAAGGGCGGCGGCGAGCGCGGGGGTCATGCGGCGCCTCCCTCGTCGTCGCCGTCCAGCGCGACCGGCTCCACCGCAGGCACCCCGGCGAAGTCCGCCTCGCGGATGCGGGCGTGCACGCCGGACACGATGTCGACGACCTGCGAGATGTCGAAGTCGGTCGCGGCGCTGAGGTACGCGTACGCGAGGTGCTCGTCCATGCCCCAACGGCCCCCGATCAACGACAGCGACGCCCGGACGCAGGCGCGCATCGCGGCATCCAGGTCGGGGTCCATACCGGTCGGCACGAGGTACTCGGGCGTCCGGACGAGCGGGCCGGTGACGTGTCCGAACGCTGCGCGGGCGGCATCCGCGGGGATCACCTCGAAACGCAGCGTCGCCCGGAGCGAGGCCTCGAGCGCGGTGAGCGCGACCTCGCCGTCTCCCTGCGCGAAGTGGGGGTCGCCGACGTACGCGAGCGCCCCCTCGACCTGCACCGGGAGGAACAGCGTCGTCCCCTCGACGAGCAGGTTGATGTCGATGTTGCCGCCGTGGGTTCCGGGCGGAACCGAGTGCGGGCGCTCGTGCCCCGCGACCGCGACGCCCATGGTCCCGAGGAACGGCGCGAGCGGGAACGCCACCACCGGCTCGCCGCCCTCGACGACGGGGAGCGTGCCGTGCAGGACGCCGTCCCGCTCGCTGACCGACGCGAACACGCTGACGTTGTGCTCTCCGCGCGGCAGTTCGCCCACGAGCGCGCCCTTGCCGTGACGGTTCGAGATCACGCCGTACGGCACGCGCGGCGCGAGCGCCTCGACCGTGATCTTCAGCAGATCGCCCGGGTGCGCACCGCGCACGTGCACGGGGCCGACGACGACGTGCGGACCGTCCGCCATCACATCGCGGGCGACGGATGCCGCGATCTCGATCGCGTCGTCCAGCACCTGCTCGGGCGGAACACCGTGCGCCGCGAAGAACGCCGCCGGGTCTTTGCCCTGGTCGTCGAGGATGCCCTCGTGGCTCACGGTGTCGAACGTGACGGTCTCGCCCGACGCGATCTCGAGCACCGCGGCATCGGCCGCGCACGGGAGGCGTCCCCACAGCACCGTTCGGGACGTCGCCGGGACGTAGTGGTCGCCGGGGATCGCTCCCGCGCCGGGCTGCAGGATCGGGACGGCGCTCACGCCTCGACCACCGTGTTCACGAGCTCGCGTCCCGAGCGGAGCGTCACCGATTCACCGCGGCGGAAGACCGACTCGCCGCGCAGCCATGTCTCGCGCACGACGCCGGCGAGCGTCTGCCCGTGCCAGGGCGAGACGGGGTTGCGGTACTCGAGGGCCGTGGCATCCACGGTGAATTCCTCGTCGGGAGCGAACGCCACCAGGTGCGCCGGGGCGCCGGCGGCGATGACGCCGAGGCCCGCGAGTCCGGCGATGCGCGCGGGTCCGGTGGTCAGGAGCGGCAGAAGATCTTCGAGCGGGATGCCACGCCCCCGCGCCGCGGTATGGACCGACGACAGTCCGGTCTGGAGCCCCGCGATCCCGCCCCAGGCCAGGCCGAAGTCGGGGTTGGACTTCAACTCCACCGTCGCGGGCGAGTGGTCGCTGACGATGGCGTCGATGGTGCCGTCGACCACCCCTGCCCACAGCAGGTCGCGGTTCGCGGCGCCGCGGATCGGCGGGCAGCACTTGAACGCCGCGGCTCCGTCGGGTACCTCGGCGGCGTCCAGCGTGAGGTAGTGCGGGCACGTCTCGACGGTCAAGCGCACGCCCTCGGCCTTCGCGGCACGGACGTCGTCCAGCGCCTCGCCGTCGGACACGTGCACGATGTGCGCACGAGCTCCGGTGCGGCGGGCCGCCTCGATCACCCGACGGATCGCCGCGCGCTCGCTCATCGGCGGGCGGCTGGCCTCGAAATCGGCGTAGTGCGGGCCGAGGGCGCCGTCGGCGTGCAGATGCGCAGGGTCTTCGGCGTGCACGATCAGCAGCCCGTCGAACTCCGCGAGTTCCGCGAGGCAGGCCTCGAGCTGCGCGGCATCCAGGTGTCCGAACTCGTCGATCCCGCTCGGCGACAGGAAGCACTTCACGCCCACCACACCGGCATCCGTCAGCGCGCGCAGCGAGCCGAGGTTCTCGGGGACGGCTCCTCCCCAATAGGCCACGTCGACCGCGAGCTTTCCGACGGCGGCGGCGCGCTTGGCATCCAAAGCTGCAGGGGTCGTCGTGACCGGCGAGCTGTTCAGCGGCATGTCGACGACGGTCGTCACTCCCCCGGCCGCGGCGGCCGCGGTGCCGGTGGCGAAGCCCTCCCATTCGGTGCGGCCGGGCTCGTCGAGGTGCACGTGCGAGTCGACGAGGCCCGGCAGCAGCACGGCGTCGTCGGGCAGCACGCGGTCGGCCATCGGATCGAAGACGGTCACGGCCGCGATACGGCCCTCATCGATCACGACGGTCGCGGGGACGAAGCGCCCGTCCACGAACGTGCGCCGGGCCGAGATCCTGGTGCTCATGCCGATCACGCTAAAGGCCCCGCGTTTCGCCGATGTAACCGTCATCAACATTCACGCGAAAACTCGGGCTGGGGAGGAGGGGTGCGACTGCGGGTTCGGGGCGTGATCGTCCGTTTGGGGCACGGCATCCCCCGCCCCAAACGGAAATTCGCGCCCCGAACGGGCACCGGTCACGCCCCGCACCGGAGGCGCCGCGTACTCGTCGCGCTTGCTCGGGCCGAGGCCCATGCGCACCATCCCGGATGCCAGGCCCACCGCGGCCGCGACCCCGTCGACGACCGGCACGCCCACGCGGGCCGTGAGCTCGGCGCAGAGGTCCGCCATGCCCGCGCAGCCCAGCACGATGACGTCCGCGCCCCCGGAAGCCGCGTGGACCGCGAAGCGCTCGATGATCGCGACGGCGTCCGACCCGGTGTCCTCGAGATCGAGGACCGGGATGCCCGTCGCCGCCAGCGACACGCACGCGCGCTCCATGCCGTACCGGCTGACGAGGTCACGGGCCCGACCGAGCGTGCGGCTGAGGGTCGTGACGACGCCGAAGTGCCGCCCCGACACCGCGGCCAGGTGCATCGCGGCCTCGGCGATCCCGACGACCGGGGCGTCGACCAGCTCGCGCGCCGCGTCGAGTCCCGGGTCGCCGAAGCACGCGATGACGTAGGCGTCGGCGGGCGCGGGACCGTCGCGGTCGGCCGTGACCAGTTCGACGACCGCGGCCGCGGCCGCGACCTCGTCGACGTGGCTCTCGATGGCGGCCGCACCGACCGCGGGGCACACCGCATCGACGAGGACGTCGGGCCCCGCCACCCCCCGGGCGGCGTCCGCGATCTTCGCGGTCATCGCCCGGGAGGTGTTGGGGTTGATGAGCAGGATCCTCACGCGGTCGCGCCCGACCCCGAGATGACCGTCGGCACCGAGGCCGTGGCATCCACCGGGATCCCTCCCGACATGGCCGGCGGCTCGGATGCCGCGGTGGCCGCCGCCCCGTCGACGGTGCCGTCCGAGATGCCCTCGGCCTCACCCGCGAAGGTGGGGATGCGGGGGTCGAGACGCTCGAACAGGAGGAACAGGACGTACCCGAGTCCGCAGCCGATGAACCAGCTGTAGTCGCTGATCGCGGAGACGTCGAACAGACCCAGGTCGGCGAAGAGCTTCGGGAAGACCGCGATGGCCACCGTCGGGATGCCCGCCGCGATGACGGCCTTGACCCCGTTGGGGTTGAACCCGTTGCGGTACCAGTAAGGGCCTTTGGCATCCATCGTGAACATCGCGTCGACCTTCACGCGCTGGCGGGCGGAGATGTAGTACCCGGCGATCAGGATGCCGAAGAGCGGTCCGATGAGCGCGCCCAGGACGCCGAGCGAGTAGTGGATCGCATCGTCGTTGGCGTACCAGTTCCACGGCATGAGGAAGGTCGAGCCGACGGCGGCGATCATTCCGCCCGCGCGCCACGAGATCTTCTTCGGGGCGACGTTGGAGAAGTCGAACGCGGGCGAGATGAAGTTCGCGACGATGTTGATGCCGACCGTCGCGGTGACGAACGTGAGGCCGCCGAGGAGGATCGCGAAGGGCGCGTCGATCGCCTCGACCGTCTTGATCGGGTCGGTGATCAGCTCGCCGAACACCGGCACGGTCGCGGATGCCGTGATGACGGTGAGCAGCGAGAAGAACAGGAAGTTGATCGGCAGACCCCAGAAGTTGCCGCGCTTGACCGCCGAGAAGCTCTTGCCGTACCGGGCGAAGTCGCCGAAGTTGAGCATCGGACCGGAGAAGTACGACACGACCAGGGCGACCGCGCCGAGCATCACGGGGATCGAGGCCCAGAAGTCCAGCTGCGTGGTCGACAGGGTGAAGGAGATGTTCTGGATGCCGGCCTGCGACACCAGGTATACCGCGAGCACGATCATCACGAGGTACACCGCCGGGCCCGCCCAGTCGATGAAGCGTCGGATGACCTCCATCCCGTTCCAGAACAGGAGGAACTGCGCGGTCCACAGGATCGCGTACGAGATCCAGCCGAGCGCCGACAGGCCCGCAAACGACACGTCGAGCAGGGCCGCGGAACCCGGGATGAACTTCAGGAATACGATGTTCAGCGACTCCGCCGCGAGGAACGTCTGCACGCCGTACCAGGCGATCGCGATGAGACCGCGGATGATCGCGGGGATGTTCGCCCCCCGGATGCCGAACACCACCCGGTTGATCACCGGGTAGGGGACGCCGGTCTTCTGGCTGGGCTTGGCGACGAGGTTCGCGAAGACCTGCACGATGACGATGCCGGCGATCAGGGCGACGAGCACCTGCCAGGACTGCAGGCCGAGGGCGAACAGCGAACCCGCGGTGACGTAGCCGCCGACCGAGTGCACGTCGCTCATCCAGAACGCGAAGATGTTGTACGACGTCCACTTCTGCTTCTTCAGCGGAGCGAGGTCCTCGTTGGCGAGCCGGTCGTCGTACTGCGGCTTCATGTTGCCGCCGCCGGTGGGGTGGCCTGCGGCCTCCACGAGATCGTGGGGGCCGGTGAGCGGTGTCGTGGTCATGTCATTCCTCTCAGGACGGTGGATGCCACGACGTGGAGTCCGCGGCCAGAGTGGTGCACTGATGTGAAGCTATGGGTTCACACATCCGCTCCGGTTTCGCTCATGTAACAGCTGTGTGAAGTCGCTCCTTCACACTTCGGGCTTCCCTAGACTCGGGGCATGACGCAGCCCGCCGCCGTGGACGACCTCGCGGGCTCCGCCGTCGGCACCCGCATCCGCGAACTGCGCACCGCCCGCGGCATATCGGCGCGCACCCTCGCGGCGAAACTCGGCATCTCCCCCAGCGCCGTGTCGCAGATCGAACGGGGCGTCCTCCAGCCGAGCGTCTCGCGGCTCATCGCCATCACCGACGCCCTCGGCGTTCCCCTGGTGGCGGCGTTCGACCCGGCATCCGACCGT
Source organism: Microbacterium proteolyticum (assembly GCF_029639405.1). NCBI lineage: Bacteria > Bacillati > Actinomycetota > Actinomycetes > Micrococcales > Microbacteriaceae > Microbacterium > Microbacterium proteolyticum. The sequence continues at coordinate 1,360,932 of NZ_CP121274.1, read as the reverse complement.
CCCGTCGAACCCGCCGGACCCTCGGGCTTCACGCTTCAGCGCGCCGGGCAGACGCCCGACATCGTGCTCGACAGCGGCGTCTCGTTCCGCCGCCTCACCCCCGGCACCTCACCCGGCGTCGACTACTTCGAGTCGATCTACCCGCCCGGAGCCTCGGCGCACGGCGCCGACGGGCTGTTCCACCACGAGGGCTACGAGGTCGGCACGGTCGTTTCGGGAGAGTTGACCATCGACTTCGAGGCCGAGCGCGTGATCCTCCGGGCCGGGGATGCCATCAGCTACCCCTGCTCGGTCCCCCACCGCCTGCACAACACCGGCACCGCCGACGCCGTGGCGCACTGGCTGATCGTCCACGCCTGACGGGCTCGGAGCGTGGGGACGGGTTCGCGTCGGGTTTGGGGCGCGATTCGTGCTTTGGGGCGTGAATATCGCGCCCCAAAGCGCAGAATCCGCCCCAAACCACGGATGCCACCCGCGGCTCCATCCCGAAATGTTCCCCACAGCAACATCGCGGACACATCCCGCCACAGCCCCGTAACGCGCGCCGCATAGCGTTGCAGGCATGCACCTCACCGCCTTCAACGCGGCTTCGCCCGCCGACGCGGCGGGAGTCGTCCGCGTCTGGGCCGACATCCCGGGATGGGTCGACGCCGTCGTCGCCGGCCGGCCCTACGCCGACGTCGACGCCCTCGCGGCCTACGCCGGAGACCTGGCCGCGGCCTGGTCGCCGGAAGACCTCGCCGCCGCTCTGCACGCCCACCCCCGCATCGGCGCGAGAGTGTCGGGCGAGAACGCCGAGGCCGCGGCATCCCGTCGCGAACAGGCCGCGATGACCACCGCCGCGGACGACGACGTCGCCGCGATCGCCGCCGGCAACGCCGCGTACGAGGAGCGGTTCGGTCGCGTCTTCCTCATCCGTGCGGCGGGCCGCACCCCCGGCGAGATCCGCGCCGAACTCGAGCGCCGCCTCACCAACGACCCCGACGCCGAGACCCTCGAGGCGACGCGGCAGCTCGCCGAGATCGCGCTGCTGCGCCTGCGCGGCAGCGTCACTGACGCCCCGGAGGGCACCGAATGACGCACCTCACCACGCACGTCCTGGATGCCGCGACCGGCACGCCCGCGTCCGGCGTCGCCGTGACGCTCGCGCACCTCGACGGCGCGACGATCGACTCCGCCGCGACCGACGCCGACGGGCGTCTCGCGCTCGGCCCCGACCGTCTCGCCGACGGCGACTACTCCCTGACGTTCGGAACCGGCGCCTACTTCCGGAGCCGCGGCGTCGCGTCGTTCCACCCCGTCGCGACGGTCGCTTTCACCGTAAGCGGCGAGGGCCACCTGCACGTGCCGCTGCTGCTGAGCCCGTTCGCGTACTCGACCTACCGCGGCAGCTGAGGAGGAGCCATGAAGGTCATCGTCATCGGAGCCGGCATCGGCGGAACCTCCGCCGCCCTGGCGCTGCAGAAGCTCGGCCACGACGTCGTCGTCTACGACCGTATGCGCGAGAACCGGCCGGTCGGCGCCGCGCTGTCGCTGTGGTCGAACGGCGTGAAGGTGCTCAACTGGCTCGGACTCGGCGCCGAGGTCGCCGCCCTCGGCGGCCAGATGGACGACATGGCCTACTACGACGGCCACACCGGGGAGGAGATGTGCCGTTTCTCGTTGGCATCCGTCACCTCTCAGACCGGGCAGCGGCCCTACCCGGTCGCCCGCGCCGATCTGCAGGCGCTGATGATGGATGCCGTCGGCGCAGACCGCATCCACCTCGGGATGCGACTGGTCGGGGTCTCCGACGACGGCGAGACGGTCACCGCGACGTTCGCGGACGGCTCGACCGACACGGCCGACCTCCTCATCGGGGCCGACGGGGCGCGCTCGCTCGTGCGGGACTACGTCACCGAGCCCACCGGCATCCGCCCCGAGAGGCGCTACTCGGGGTACGTCAACTACAACGGCCTGGTCGCCGCCGATCCCCGCATCGGGCCGCCGCACCAGTGGACGACATACGTCGGCGACGGCAAGCGCTGCGCCGTGATGCCCGTCGCGGGCGACCGGTTCTACTTCTTCGTCGACGTCCCCGGGCCCTCGGGCGTGCTCGAAGACCGTGTGGCGGCGCTCGAGTCCGCGTTCGGCTCGTGGGGAGCGCCGGGCGTGCGGGCGCTTCTGGATGCCATCGACCCCGACGCCTCGCTCAACCGCGTCGAGATCTGGGACATCGACCCGTTCGACACCTGGGTGCGGGGGCGCGTGGCGATCCTTGGCGACGCCGCGCACAACACCGCCCCCGACATCGGGCAGGGCGCGTGCTCGGCGCTCGAGGACAGCTTCGCGCTCGGGATCGTGTTCGCCACGACGACGCTCGGCGTCGAGGATTCGCTGAAGCGCTACGAGCGCATCCGCACCGAGCGCGCGGGCGACCTCGTGCTGCGGGCGCGCAAGCGGGCGCACGAGACGCACGCGTTCGACGTCGAGGCGACGCAGGCCTGGTACGACGGCCTGCGGCGCGAGGACGGCTCCGGCGTCATCCGCGGCATCGTCGGCAACATCGAGGGCAGCCCCGTGGAGCTCGGCGCGAGCGTGCTGCGCTGACGCGCGGCGCGGGGGCGCGGCGGGGCGGCGCGACGGCGCGGGGGCGCGGCGGGGCGGCGCGACGGCGCGGGGGCGCGGCGTGGGGGCGGCGCGGCAGCGCATCGGGTTCAGTGTCCAAGACACGCCGTATCGGGGCGCGGCGCAACGGCGTGTCTTGGACACTCGCCGTTGCGCGCCGCTGCGGGCGGCACGGTGTCTGGGCTTCAGTGTCCAAGACACGCGGATGCCACGACCCGCGGTCCGCGTGTCTTGGACACTCACGTGAGGGGCAGCACCGACGCGCCTCGGCGGGGAGGCAGACGCGCGGCGGGTCAGACGTGGAAGATGCTGTGCACGTCGCCGCCGAGCACATGGCGGCCGCCGAGGGCGTCGATCTCGAGCAGCACCGCGGTGCCGGTGACCTCTCCGCCGAGGCGGGCGACGAGGGCACGCCCCGCTTCGAGAGTGCCGCCGGTGGCGAGGACGTCGTCGAGCAGCAGGACGCGCGTGCCGTCGGCGATGTCGTCATGCATCTCGATCTCGGCGGTGCCGTACTCGAGCGCGTACGAGACGGATGCCGCGGGCCGCGGCAGCTTGCCCGCCTTGCGGATGGGAACGAGTCCCACGCCGGCCGCGACGGCTGCGGCTCCGGCGAGGAGGAAGCCGCGCGCCTCGATGCCGGCCACCACGTCGAAGCGACCCGCGAACGGCTCGAGCAGCGCCTCGATGGTGACGCGCAGGGCCTCGGCATCCGCCAGCAGCGGCGTGATGTCGCGGAACATCACCCCGGGCTCGGGGTAGTCGGGGATGCTGCCGATCAGCGATTCGGCACGGGAGAGAGCGGAGGCGTCGGGCACCGTCCCAGCCTAATCGCCGCGGGTTCTCCGCGTCGGGCCCCCCGTCTGTCCGGCGGCCCTCGCCCTGACGTCCGCTTCGGTGTCCAAGACACGCGGACGGCAGTGGGCGGCATCCGCGTGTCTTGGACACCGAAACACCGGCGAGGGCGCCGAAGCACCGAGGAGGACACTCACGCACCGAGGAGGGCGGCACCCTGGAACGCGCGGCGGAGCGGCGGCGACGGGTGGGCGGCGGCGGCGGAGCGGCGCAACGGCGCAGCGGCGGAGCGGAGCGGCGGCGGAGCGGCGGCGACGGGTGAGCCGCGGGGCGCCCTGTGACACGGCGGAAACGCGGCCCCGGTAGTCTGCGATCGTGTCGACCCCCTCCCCCGCGCTGCAAGCGCTTGCACTAGGTTGTACCGCATGACTTTCACGCAGCAGGACGCGCGCCCCGAACTCGAGTCCGCTCCCGGCTCCGAGTGGTGGCGGACCGCCGTCATCTACCAGATCTATCCCCGCTCCTTCGCCGACGCCTCGGGCGACGGCCTGGGTGACCTCCCCGGCGTCACCGCGCACCTCGACGACCTCCAGGAGCTGGGTGTGGATGCCATCTGGCTGAGCCCCTTCCAGCGGTCGCCGCAGAAGGACGCGGGGTACGACGTCGCCGATTACCGCGACGTCGACCCGATCTTCGGCACCCTCACCGACTTCGACGCCATGCTCGCGGGCGCCCACGACCGTGGCATCCGGGTGATCGTCGACCTGGTGCCGAACCACTCCAGCGACCAGCACGAGTGGTTCCAGGAGGCACTGAAGGCCGCCCCCGGCAGCCCCGAGCGCGCGCGGTACATCTTCCGCGACGGGAAGGGCGAGAACGGCGAGCTGCCCCCGAACAACTGGGAGTCGGTGTTCGGCGGCGGCATGTGGAAGCGGGTGACCGAGGCCGACGGCACGCCGGGCCAGTGGTACCTTCACATCTTCGACGAGTCGCAGCCCGACTTCGACTGGACCAACCCCGAAGTGCGCGCCGAGTTCCGCGACATCCTGCGCTTCTGGCTCGATCGCGGGGTCGACGGCTTCCGCGTCGACGTCGCCCACGGCCTCATCAAGGCCGACGGCCTCCCCGACTTCACCCCCGACCCCGAGGGCGGCTCGATGGGCGGCGACGCCGACGAGGTGCCGTACTGGGGCCAGCCGGGCGTGCACGAGGTGTGGCGCGAGTGGCACGAGGTCCTCGCCGAGTACGACGGCGACCGCGCCCTGTGCGCCGAAGCATGGCTCCCGACTGTCGCGCAGACGGCGCTGTGGGTGCGCCCCGACGAGATGCACCAGGCGTTCAACTTCGCCTACCTCGAGACGAAGTGGGATGCCGAGGCCCTCCGCGACGTGATCACCGAGTCGCTCGACGAGTACGCCGCGGTCGGCGCCCCGAGCACGTGGGTGCTGTCCAACCACGACGTCGTCCGGCACGCCTCGCGACTCGCACTCACCGCGGAGAACCCGCAGGGCGCGGGCATCGGCCCGAAGTCCCCGGGCCAGCCCGACCCCGTGAAGGGGCTGCGACGCGCCCGTGCCGCGACCTCGCTCATGCTGGCGCTCCCCGGCTCGTCGTACCTGTACCAGGGCGAAGAACTGGGCCTGCCCGAGGTCATCGACCTGCCCGACGACGCGCGACAGGACCCCACCTGGTTCCGCACCGAGGGCGAGCGGTACGGTCGCGACGGCTGCCGCGTCCCCATTCCGTGGACGGCCGACGCCCCCGCGTACGGCTTCAACGACACCGGCGCCGCCTGGCTGCCGCAGCCCGCCGAGTGGGCGGAGCTCGCCCGTGACGTGCAGCGCGAGGACCCGGCATCCACCCTGTCGCTCTACCGCTCACTGCTCGCCGAGCGCCGCGCGCGCGGCCTCGGGGCGGGATCGCTCGAGTGGCTCGACGGTTTCGGCGACGACGTGGTGGCGTTCCGCAACGGCTCCGTCACCGTGATCGCCAACCTCGGCGACACCGCGGTCGAGCTGCCCGCCGGAGACGTCCTGGTGGCGAGCGGACCGCTCGACGGCGCCTCGATCCCGACCGACACGACCGTCTGGATCGCCGCGGCCTGAGCCGTGGCATCCGGGATCCGCGAGACCGTGGTCGGCATCGACGAGGTCGCCCGCCGGGCGGGCGTGTCGACGGCCACGGTCTCGCGAGCCCTCAGCGGGCGCGGGCCCGTGTCGCCCACGACGCGCCAGCGCGTGCAGACCGCCGCGGATGAGCTGGGCTACGTCGTATCGGCGGCCGCCTCGGCGCTGGCGACCGGCCGGGCGCGGGCGATCGGGGTCATCGTGCCGTTCCTGGACCGGTGGTTCTACAGCACGGTGCTCGCGGGGATCTCGGACGGTCTCGTCCGTCGCGGCTTCGACATCACCCTTTACGGCGTGAGCACGGCGGCCGAGGAACGGCACCGCGTGTTCTCCGACAACGTGCGCCGCCGCCGGGTCGACGGGATCATCACCATCGCCCCCGAGCTTGACGCCGAAGAGGCCGAGCTCCTGCGCGGCCTCGGTGTCCCGATCGTCGCGATCGCCGGCCCCAATCCCCTGGTGACGACCCTCACCGTCGACGACCGCGCCGTGGGTCGCCTCGCCACCCGGCACCTGCTCGACCTCGGTCACCTGAGGATCGCGCACATCGGCTCGCACGAGACGAGGGGGTCGTCGGTGCCGGCCCTCCGCCGTCGTGGCTTCACCGAAGAGATGGATGCCGCCGGCGCGACGCCCTCGTTCGCCGACGCGGACTTCACGATCGAGGGGGGATCGGCTGCGGCGCGGCGCCTCCTCGACGCCGTCGACCGCCCGACCGCGATCTTCGCCGCGTCGGACGAGATGGCGATCGGCGCCGTCCTCGCCGCGCGGGAGGCGGGGCTGCGGGTGCCGCAGGACATCTCGATCATCGGCGTCGACGGCAACGACCTCGGCCGCTGGTTCGGGCTCACCACCGTCGACCAGTTCGCCCGCGGTCAGGGCGAGCGCGCCGCCGAGGCGGTCCTCGCCGACCTCGACGGAGCCGCCCCCGCCCTCCGTCGCGGCACGCTCCCGTTCGCTTTGCTCGAGCGCGGCTCGACGGCGGTGCCGCCGGTCTGAGGCGAGTGCCGGGCCGCCGCATCCCGGCACGACTCCTGCATGGCGCGTCCCGCCCGACGGGCACACCCGCAGGGATGCCGCACCGCAGGAACTGCGCGCGGCTCGCACCGCTCGTGAGCGGAACGAGACGAGCGTCCGGTCAGCGCTTGGAAGCCGCCAGCGACCCGGTCGTCTGCGCGACGGACGGGTCGAAGATCATGCACAGGATCTCGCGGTCGCCCTGCGCCCAGGTCTCCTTGGTCGGGGAGAGGTAGGTGTAATCGAGAGTCGAGTCCGCGTACGGGATGCCCACGAAGGCGGCGAACGCCGCGTCGCACTTCTCGTAGGCCTGCTCCTCGAACACGCTCTCCCCGGGGAAGGCGCCGTCGTCGACCAGGAACGAGCTGAAGATCTCGAAGTTGTGGGGCTGGGCGCAGTCGAGCACGTTGTCGCTCGTGATGTAGGTGGTCGCCAACTCGTCGAGGCACGTGCCCACCGGGAGCGCGAAGGTGTCGTTCTCCGCCGGGGGGAGGAACGGATCGAGAGGAGAGCCGGCACTCGACGACGCCGCGCCCAGGGCGAACAAGAGGAAGAGGGCGATGCCGACGATGATCGAGAGCACCATCATGACCGCCCCGGCCACGATGCCGCCGATCGCGAGGCCGCGGCCCTTCTCCCCCGTCCGCTTCACCTGGGCGAGCGCCACGGAACCGGCGATGATGCCACCGATCGGGAAGACGAAGCCCAAGACGATCGCGACGATCGCGACGGTGTTCGTCCGCTGCTCGGCGCCCGGGACCGGAGCCGGGGCACCGTACCGGAACCCGGGAGGCACGGCGGCGTACCCGGCGGGAGGGACGGGGGAACCGCCGGGGGCGGCGGACGCGGGGTGACCGCCGGGGGCGGGCGGGGCCGGGTGACCGCCGGGCACGACCGGCGGCGCGGGTGCACCCTCCGGCGCGTCGATGCCGGACGCCGTGTCCGGGGCCGCAGGCGCGGGGACGCTCCCGGCACCACCGGCCAGCAGCCCCTGCTGCGCGAGACGCACCCCGGCCAGGTGCGCCGCGTCGCGGACGATCTCGCCCACACGGGCCGCGCCGACGGCGCCGCCCGTGACGAACCCGCCGACCGCGGAGTGCTCGAACACGGCCAGGGTGCCCTCGGCATCCGGGGAGAGATGCACGTCGAACCGCACGTGCATGTCCTGTCCGGCGAACGCGCCCGCGACCACCGTCGTCCCGAGGCTCCCGCGGGAGACGTCGAGCGAACCGCCGGCCGTCGGCTGCACGGTGAAGCCCTGCTCGGCCAGCGCCGAGCCCACGGCATCCCGTGCCTGATCGAGCGGAAGAAGAAGTCGCAGTTCTGCGGTCGCCACGGATGCCCCCTGATCTCGCCGCACGGCGAGTGCCACGGCAGCGATCAGGCTATCGCCCGTCGGTCAGCGGATGCGGCCCACCAGGTCGTCGCGCGTCAGGGTGTCGGCCTCCGCGAGCACGGAGCGTGCGGCGTCGCGGGCGTCCTCGACGTTCCACAGCAGCACGCCGACGACCCGGTCGTCGTCGAGGTAGTAGACGACGCCGCGGTCGGAGTCGATCCAGTCCTCCACCGTGGCGAGCGACGAGTCGAGCGTGCCGACGGCCTCGTACCGGATGCCGAACACCGCCGAGTAGTAGTACGGCGTGTGCGTGTACGGCTCCGCGGCGCCGGCGAGGTTGCGGCCGACGGCCCGGCCCATCTCGTTGGCGTTGTCGACGTGCTCGACCCGGCGGCGCCCGAGCAGCCGATCCGGGTAGCTCGCGACGTCTCCCGCGGCCCACACGTCGTCGACCGACGACCGCAGCTGCGCGTCGACCACCACGCCGTCGTCGACGGCGATCCCCGCCGCCTCGGCCAGGTCGGTCGCGACCTCGATGCCGAGCCCGCTCACCACGGCGTCCGCGCGCACCTCGCCGCCGCCCTCGAGCGCGAGCCGGATGCCGTCGGCATCCGCCTCTCCTGCCTCGACCTTCGATCCCGCGACGATCTCGACCCCGGCGTCGCGGAACAGCTTCTCGAACCGCTCCGCGAGCGCGGCCGGGAACACCGCGTCGCCGAGCACCGCACCGGTGTGGATCAGGACCGTGTCGACCCCGTTCTGCACGAGGGCGGCCGCGAGTTCCGAGCCGATGTACCCGCCGCCGACGACCACGATGCGCTCGACTTCCTCGGATAGGGCGCGCAGCCGCCGGTAATCCGCGGCGGTGCGGAACGTCAGCGACCGCTCGCCGCCGGAGCGGTCGTCGATCGGGAGCGGCACGGGGTGGCCGCCGGTCGCCAGCAGCAGCTTTCCGTACGAGTACGTCGCGCCGTCGGCATCCACTTCGTGCGCCTCGGGGCGGACCGCGGTCGCGCGCGTGCGCAGCCGGATGTCGGCGCCGGTGTCGTCGGCGGTGCCGAGCGGCACCTTCTCCCACGTGAACTCGTCGTCGGTCCACAGCTTCTTGCTGAGGGCGGGGCGCGTGTAGGGCTCGTCGACATCGTCGCTCAGGATGCCGATCGACCCGCCGGCGTCGATCTCGCGGATGCCGCGTGCGGCGGTGTCGGCGACCATCCCGCCGCCGACGATGAGGTAGTCGAAGTGTGTCGTGGCCATGCCGCCAGCCTCTCCGCCACCGCCGCCCACCCGGGACGGCTGGACAGCGGAGGTGGCATCCGGTAGCGGGGCACGGCGCGACGGTTTCGGTGTCCAAGACACGCGGATGCCGCTCGCCCGCGTCCGCGTGTTCTGGACACTGGATCGCATCGAACGGTGCCTCGCCCGCTCGAGCGTCTCGTGAGGAGATTCAGTGTCCAAGACACGCCGTACGGCGTCGGGCGGATGCGGCGTGTCTTGGACACTGAAACGCGGGAAGTGCCGCGGCACGGAAGCGCGCGGGGCACCGCGACGACGCGACGCCTAGGCTCGGAGGCATGAGTGTCGACCTCGAAAGCCTGTACACCGACCTTCACACCCACCCCGAGCTGTCGTTCCAGGAGACCCGGACCGCCGGCGTCATCGCCCGGCACCTCGCGGACCTCGGACTCGAGGTCGAAGAGGGCGTCGGACGGACGGGCGTCGTCACGAAGATCGACAACGGCCCCGGTCCGGTGGTCTGGCTGCGCGCCGACATGGACGGCCTGCCCGTCGAGGAGCAGACGGGCCTCGCCTACGCGAGCACCGCGCGCGGGACCGACCCGGCCGGCAACGCGGTTCCCGTGATGCACGCGTGCGGTCACGACATGCACGTCACCGCCCTGATCGGGGCGCTCGAGCGTCTCGTCGCCACCACGTCGGAGTGGTCGGGCACGGTCGTCGCGGTGTTCCAGCCCGCCGAGGAGTACGGCGCAGGCTCGCAGGCGATGATCGCCGACGGCGTGCTCGACCGGTATCCGCGGCCCGACATCGTGCTCGGGCAGCACGTGACACCGCTCCCCGCCGGAACGATCGGCGTCCGGCCGGGCACCCAGATGGCGGCATCCGACGGCCTCACTGTCGTGCTGCACGGCCGCGGCGGACACGGCTCGCGCCCCCACTCCACGATCGACCCGGTCGTCATGGCCGCCGCCACCGTCATGCGCCTGCAGACGGTCGTCTCGCGCGAGGTCGACCCCCGCGACGTCGCCGTCGTCACCGTCGGCTCGATCCACGCGGGCCTGAAGAACAACATCATCCCGGCCGAGGCGAAGCTCGAACTCAGCCTCCGCTACCCCGACGACGCGGCGCGGGCGCGGGTGATGAGCAAGGTCGAGCGGATCATCCGCGCCGAGGCCGAGGCATCCGGAGCCGAGAAGACCCCCACCATCACGACCGACCACTCCCTGCCGCCCACCATCAACGACCCGGATGCCACGGCCCGCCTGACCGCGGCCTTCCGTCGGGCGTTCGGCGAGGCGGGCGTCGTCGACCCGGGCATGTTCACCGGCAGCGAGGACGTGTCGTGGTTCGCCCGCGAATCCGGCGCCCCGCTGGTGTTCTGGTTCTGGGGCGGAGTGGATCCGCAGACCTTCGCGGATGCCCTGGCCGGCGGCACGATCGAGCGCGACATCCCCACCAACCACTCGCCGTTCTTCGCGCCCGTCATGCAGCCGACGATCGACCGCGGAGTCGAGAACCTCGTGGTCGCGGCCCGGGAGTTCCTGGACTGATCGGCGCGGCCGTGTGAGGGTGGGAGAAACCTTTGGGGAGGCCGTCATGACCATCACGCAGGACGAGACCCACGTGAACGCGCTGCTTCCGGGGGCGGCGGTGGTCGTCGGCATCCGCTCGCTCCTGGTCTGGGCGATCGTGGCGGTGACGATGCTGGCGGTCTTCCTGCGCGGCAGCATGGGCAGCTGCTCGGGGGGCGTCACCGGCAGCGGGGGTTTCCTCGACGCCGAGGGACGACCGACCGACGTCGCCCCGATGTGCGGCTCGGTCACCGTGAGCGCGCACCCGCTGATCTACGTGGCGATCGGCCTGGTCGTGCTGTTCTCGCTCACGAGGATCCTGCGCCGCGCCGACACCGTCGAACGCGCCCTGAGCATCCTCCACAACGCCCGGATGGTGATCGTGGTGCTCACCCTCGTCACGTTCGTCGTGGGCTACTGGGCCATCTCGACCCTCCGCGTCGAGGACTGGAACAACTACTCGCTGTTCGCTCCCCTCCCCTTCGCCGGGTTCGACATCTCCACGCGCCCGATGGGCTGACCGGCCCTGGTGCCCCCGTCAGCAGGCGCACGTGCGCGACCGTCGGTGGGGGCGACGACGCCCGCGAAGACGGCGGGCACTCCTGCGTAGCCTTGTGGACATGTCCGCCGCCGCCCGCCTCCGCGATGAGCTCGTCCCCCGCATCGACGCGACCGGTTTCGCCGCGCACGGGGTGCACGTGAGGGTCGGCGACGACACCGCGACCCACCGCTGGGCGCCCGACGTGCGCGAGGAGATCCACTCCGTCGCCAAGGCCGTCGCCGTGCTGGCGGCCGGAATCGCGGCGGATGAGGGTCTCGTGTCGCTCGACGCCCCGCTGAGCGAGCTCGTGCCCACCTCCGCCGAGCTCACCCTGCGGCGCCTGCTGACCATGACCGGCGGAATCGACTTCGCGTACTCCGAGACGATGATGAGCGACTGGCCCGACCTCGCCGCCGAGTTCCTCGCGCGGCCCTCGCGCGGCCGCGTCTTCCAGTACTCCAACGCCAGCACGTATACCGCGATGCACGCGCTGTCGCAGCGCACCGGCGACGTCGAGGAGTACCTGCGGCCACGGCTGTTCGCCCCGCTGGGCCTCGACGAGGTGCACTGGCGCCGCTGCCCGAACGGCCGGGTGCTCGGCGGCGAAGGTCTCGCCCTGCGCACCGACGAGATGGCGCGCCTGGGCCTGCTGATCCGCGACCGCGGGCTCTGGAACGGTCGTCGCCTCGTCTCGGCGAAGACGGTGGATGCCATGCACTCGGCGTGGATCGAGACCGGCAGTGCGGGTGAGGGCTACCGCCGCTACGCGATGGCCGGGTGGGACGGTCCGGGGAACGCCTGGCGTCTGCACGGCGCCCACGGGCAGCTGATCGTCTTCGCCGGCGACGCGGTCGTCACGGTCACCGCGAACGATCACGGCGGCGCCGACGCGGTGGCATCCTTCATCGCGGAACGGGCTGCCTGAGAAGGCTCACGAGCGCGCGGCGGATCCCGCGCCCTCTCGCGACGGTGCGTCGAATCGGCTGACGGCCGCGTTTCAAGCCCCCTTCCTTCGCGACCGTCACGCGCTACCGTCTCGGACGTGACGTTCAACGACAACGCCCGCGTCGGCGGCAACTCGGCCAAACGCCGTGGCGGCACGGTCGCCGCCGTCGGCGGGGGCGCGGTGGGCCTCGGCGCGGTGGTCTTCCTGCTCATCCAGCTCTTCACCGGCACCGACCTGAGCGGGATCGTCGGAGGCGGAGGCGGCGCGGCGCCGCAGACCGGCGGCGAGCGCATCGCGAACTGCGAGACCGGCCAGGATGCCAACCGCAACGACGACTGCCGACTCGCCGCCGCATCGCTGAACATCGACCAGTTCTGGGGCAAGACCGTCGAGGGGTACCGCGAGCCGCAGCTGATCATCGTCGACGGCTCGACCTCGACGCAGTGCGGCACCGCGTCGAACGCGACCGGGCCGTTCTACTGCCCGCCCGAGGAGACCGTCTACGTCGACCCGACGTTCTTCGCGCTGCTGCGCGAGCAGTTCGACACCACGGCAGGCCCCCTGGCCCAGTTGTACGTCCTCGCCCACGAATACGGCCACCACGTGCAGAACCTCATCGGCGTCATGGAGCAGTACCCGAACAACGGCACCGGCCCGGACAGCAACGGCGTGCGCACCGAGCTCCAGGCCGACTGCTTCGCCGGCGCGTGGGTGGCCGACGCGGGCGATCAGGTCGACGAGAGCGGCACACCCTACCTCGAACCGCCGACCGACCAGCAGATCGCCGACGCCCTGGCCGCTGCGGCATCCGTCGGCGACGATCACATCCAGGCCGAGTCCGGCGGGGTCGTCAACCCCGAGAGCTGGACCCACGGCTCGAGCGAGCAGCGGCAGCGGTGGTTCGACGCCGGTCGCGCGGGCGGGGTGAACGCCTGCGACACTTTCTCGGTGCCGGGGACGAGCCTGTAGCCCCGGGCCCTCGTCCCACTTATGACGCCCTGTGTCCCACTTCTTGCGGGACACAGGGCGCCAGAGCGACGAGAAGTGGGACGCGGGTTCGCGGCACCCCGACGCGGCCCCCGACCTGCGGAGACCGGCGGCGTCGCTGCGGCCCGGCGTCTCAGCGCAGCGGGTAGACGGCCCCGGTGCCCGCGGTCGTCTCGACGTGGAGGTCGTCGCCGAGGGGGGCGAGGACGGCGCTGAACACCCCCGCCTCCGACGACAGTTCGAAGACCGGCCCGTCGAGGATGATCCGAACCGCCGCGCCGACGGGCACCGTCCACTGCTGCGTGCCCACGCGCACCACGGCATCCGCCTCGCCCTTGTCCACCGTCACGGCCTCCGCCCCACCCGATCGGACGGTCAGTCGCCCGCTCGTCGCCGACCACTCGATGTCGGCCGCGAGGCCGGCGACCCGCCCGTCGATGGCGAGCGGGCCGCGGTGCCGGGCGACGTCGGGATGCGGTGTGGCGGTGAGCACCGCACCCTCGAGGCCGAGGCGGTACGGCACGCTGTGCGCGCCCTCCCAGCCGGCGTCGTGGTCGCCGACCCCGCGGATCCAGAACTGGAGGCACGCAGCGCCCTCGGCGTCGACGAACAGGGACGGCGCGTACAGGCCGTCGCCGTAGGTCAGGCGCCCCCACGCCTCGGCGTCGAAGCGATCGCCATCGAATCCGCCGACGGCGTAGCCCGCGTAGTGCAGGATGTCGGCGTCCCAGACCGACGAGATCATGATGTCCCCGCCGTCGAGCGTGACGAACTGCGGACACTCCCACAGCGCCCCCATCCACACGGGTTCCGTCAGCTCGGTCGAGCGTTCCAGCGCCACACCGGTGTACCGCCACGCACGAAGGTCGGGAGACGTCCAGGTCAGCGCCATCGCCGTCCCGTCGCGTCCCGCCGCGCCGACGAACATCCGCCAACCGTCGCCGTCACGACGGATGAAGGGGTCGCGGAACGCGATGAGGTCGAGCTCGGCGGGCGCGGTGACGACGACCTCGCCCTTCACCCAGGCCCCGTCGAGGCCGGCATCGGGCGTGGCGACACGCACGCGGCCGATGCCGAAGTCGGGTTCGGTGATCGCGGTGTAGAAGATGCGCAGGTCGTCGCCGTCGACCATGAGGCATCCGGTCCAGATGCCGTCATCGCCGTCGCCCGGCGCAAGGACGACGTCGCGTTCCCGCAGCGACAGGAGGTCGGGCCCGCTGGCGTGGCCCCAGTGGCAACTCGGAGCCCACTCGACCCGATCAGGGACGTACTGGAAGAACGCGTGGTACTCGCCGTCGCGCCAGGTGATGCCGTGGGGGTCGTTGATCCAGCCCGAACGGGCGGTGAAATGCAGCGAAGGGCGCATGGAGGGTCTCCGAAGGAAGGGTCCCGGAAGGGGGAGGGGGGAAGGTCAGGCTCGGGGCGCCGCAACCGACTCGCGCTCGACGAGCGGGCACGGCAGCAGTGTCGGCGCGAAGGATGTCGCCCGCTCGCCGGACCCGCTGACGACGGCGTACAACGCGTCGACGGCCCACGCCCCCATCTCGTAGTGCGGGAGGGCGACGGTGGTCAGGGGCGGGAACAAGCTTTCGGGGATCGGCGCCTGGTCGTCGAACCCGACCACCGACAGGTCGCCGGGGATCGACAGCCCGCATTCCCCGGCTGCCCGGTAGGCGCCCATCGCCATCCGGTCGTTGTAGCAGAACAGCGCCGTAGGGCCGGCATCCAGGAGGGCGTTCGTGGCGGTGTAGCCGCCGCGGGCGTCGGAGCTCCCCTCGGCGACCAACCCCTCGGTGGGCAGCCCCGCCGCGGCCATCGCCTCGAGGTAGCCACCGAGGCGGCCGCGGGTGGCCGGGACGTCTTCGGCGCTCGCGGCGAAGGCGATGCGGCGGTGCCCCCGCGCGACGAGCATCTCGACGACCGCCACGGCCCCGGCGCGTTCGTCGGGGAGGACGGCGGGCAGGATGCCGGAGCTGTCGCGCGCGCCGATGAGAACGGCCGGGCGGGCGGAGAGGTTTTCGGGCGCGACGATCTCGTCGTGGTAGACGGTGGCGTAGATGATGCCGTCGACCTGGCGGTCGAGGAACGCCTGCACCTGCACCGGGGGGACCTCCGGATCGGGGTTCAGCTCGGAGTTGATGATCGCCAGTGTGAGGTTGTGGCGGCTCGCCTCCTCCTGCGCCCCGAGGATGATGCGACCGGCGTGCGGGGTGGTCGCGATCTCCTCGGTGAGGAGTCCGATCATCTCCGACGCCTGCGTGCGCAGGCCACGGGCCAGGCGGTTCGGACGGTAGCCGAGTTCCTCCGCCGCGACGCGCACACGAGCGGCGGTCTCTTCGCTGACCCGGGTGTGCGGGGTGGCGTTGAGCACGTGCGAGACGGTGGTCTGCGACACCCCGGCGCGCGCGGCGACGTCACGGATCCCCGCCGTCTTCTCGGTCAGCCGCGTCTCGGTCATCGTCGCCCCCCTCACGTTCGTACCATCTTCTGCCCCGGCACGGTGCTGTGCGACGTCCGGACGGCGGGTGTGAAGCGGACCGCATTGACCGTGAGGTCGGCGT
This sequence comes from Microbacterium proteolyticum, assembly GCF_029639405.1. Lineage (NCBI taxonomy): Bacteria > Bacillati > Actinomycetota > Actinomycetes > Micrococcales > Microbacteriaceae > Microbacterium > Microbacterium proteolyticum. Next base: position 1,345,206 of record NZ_CP121274.1, on the reverse strand, counting down.
CCACTTCGTCCTCGGTCCCGGAGTCGAGGATCGTGTTGCCGGTGGATGCCGCGTCCACGCGCACCGCGACCACCGCGAGCGGCCGTGCCTCCGCGGTCGACAGCAACGCCTCGACCTGCGCCTCGAATGCCGAATCCTGTGAGCCCGGGTCGACGTCGGAGGCAACGACGTGATTGTCGGACACCCGGTTGCCGCGGCCCGCGGCCAGTCGGACGATCACGGGCGCCGCACCGTCCGGCCGGACCCGTGACGCTGCGACGACCTCGGAGAAGTGGTTGCCGATGATCGAGTTGCCGGCACCGTCGACGTTCACGAGGCCGAACGCGTCGTCGTAGCGTCCCTCCACCCCGAGGAACGGGGTCCAGGGCTCGTGGTCGCGCAGGAAGTGATTGGATGCCACGAGGTTCTCGGAACTGCCGGCCGCCAGGACCACCATGCCGGGGTAGAACGAGTGCAAGCGGTTGTTCGTGACGCTCGACCGTGTCACCGCGTGGAGCGAGACGCTGCTGGACCCGCGCGGGAAGACGTTGTTGGCGGTGATGAGCAGACCGCCGTGATTCTCGGCGTAGATGGAATGGCCCGCGAACCCCGCGCCGATGAGGTTGTCGGTGATCTTCGACGCCTGCCCCCACCCGCGCAGCTCCACGCAGCTCCCGCACTCGGCGATGAAGTTGTCGTGGATCGACAGCGCGTCGGCGTTGTAGATGGTGAGCGCGTTCTCGAGGTACACGAACCCCATCCCGTTCACGCGGAAGGAGTCGTTGGCATCCCGGACGAAGATCCCGGTCTTGCCGTTGACGTAGGAGTTCTCCACATTGTCGTCGGGTCCGGGAGCGGTGAAATGCAGACCGTCGATGCAGAAACCGCTGAACTCCACCGAGCTGATCCGCGGGCTGCCCGTGCGCGCCACGAGGAACGCGGCTCCGGATGCCTCGTCGTCCGACTGCATGTTCACGAGATCGACCATGACCCGGCTTCCGCCCGGCCACAGCTCGTGCAACCCCGCCCACTCGGACTCGGGGACGTTGAACCGGATGCTGGAGGACGTGAACCCGTGCCCCGCCCCCTCGATGCGCACGAAGCTGAGGTCGATGACCACCTGCGTTCGCAGGCGGTAGTCGCCCGGCGGGATCTGGATGACGGCTCCGGGACGACCGCCGTCCTCGACGTCGGCCCCCTGCTGGCGCTCCTTGACGTCGCGCAGGATGTCGTTGATCACCGCGCCGATGTCCTGAGCGGCGTCGCCATGGGGCCATTCGGTCACGTCGTAGCGGTTGTTGCGCGGAGGCATCGGCGAGTTCTCCTTATCTGCGAGTGCCATGTCAGCCCTTCACAGCACCCAGGGTGAGACCGGCGACGATGTGCCGCTGGAGGAACAGCGTGAGCAGGATGACGGGAACCGAGTAGACCGTCGCCAGCGCGGTCATGCCACCCCAGTCGAGGCCGAACTGGGTCTGGAAGTTCGCGATGACGACGGGCGTCGTCTGCGCTCGCACGGAGGTGAGCAGCAGCGCGAACAGGAACTCGTTCCACGAGGCGAGGAACGCGAAGATCGCCGTGACCGCGAGCCCCCCGGACACCACGGGCAGCACGACGCGCACCATCGCCTGGAGTCGCGAGCACCCGTCGACCTCGGCGGCCTCGCCCAGCTCATCGGGCACCGCCTCGAAGAAGCTGGCCATGAGCCAGATCGACAACGGCAGCGAGATCGTCGTGTGCGCGAGGGCCAGCCCGAACGAGGTGTCGGTGAGGCCCAGCGATCGCATCACCTCGATGAGAGGCGCTCCGACGGCGATGGTCGGAACCATGCGGGTCACGAGGGCCGCGAGGATGAACACGCGACCGCTCGGTGTGCGGAACCGCGTGATCGCGTAGGCCGCCGGTACGGCCAACAGGAGCGACAGGGCGGTCGAGATCACCGCGGTCACCACGCTGTTGACCAGGGCGGCCGGCACTCCCGCGCGCGACAGCGCCGAGACGTAGTTCTCGAGCGTCCAGACGCCGGGGAGGACCGTGGGCGGGACGGCGATGGCATCCAACGGGGTCTTGAACGACGTCAGGAGGAGGTAAAGGAAAGGGAAGCCGTACAGGGCGACGGCGACGGCGAGCAGAGCCCACAGCACCACGCGGCTGCGGCCGACCGTTTCGAGGGGGTTCATCGCGCGGTACCTCCGGGACGCCAGATGAGCAGGACGGCCGCGATCGCGACGGCGAGCATGGCCACGAGGTAGACCGTGCCCATCGCGCTCGCCAGGCCCGGGTCGCCGAAGCGCGTCATCGTGCGGTAGATCAGCAGGCTGAGGGTGGTGGTGCTGTTCTGCGGCCCACCGTCGGTCTGGATGAGGATGATGTCGAACGCCCGCGCCGCGTCGATGCCGCGGACGATCAGGGCCACGGCGATCACAGGCCGCAGCAGCGGAAGGATGATGCTGAACAGGATGCGGGGGTAGCGCGCCCCGTCGATGCGGGCGGCTTCGATGACGTCGCCCGGGATGTTCTGCAGTCCCGCGAACAGCACGAGCGTGATGAACGACGTCGTCAGCCAGATGTCCGGCACCGCCACCGAGAACAGGGCGATGCGCGGATCGCTCAGCCACGCGATCTGGCTCGGATCCGAGAGGATGCCGACACGGGTGAGCAGCTCGTTGACGATGCCGAAGTTGTCGATGAGCAGGAAACGCCACAGGAGCCCCGCGACGACGGGGGCGATCATGAGCGGATACATGAAGATCGTGCGGAAGACCGCTGACCGACGTCCGAGAGCGGTGAAGAGCAGGGCGACGGCGAGTCCCAGGACGAACTCCGCCGTCACCACGACGACCGTGTAGACCACCGTGCGCATCGATGCCGACTGGAACGTCTCGGACCCGAAGGCCGCGGCGTAGTTGGCGAGCCCGACGAATGTGCGACCGGCTCCCGCGAACGGCGAGATCTCGAAGAAGCTGTCGTAGACGAAGCGGACGAGCGGCCACAGCACGAACACAGCGAGAAACAGCGCTGCCGGGGCCATGAGGGCCAGGGCGAAGCGCCGGTCTCCGGCGTCCTTGCTGCGGCGCCGACGCGGGGCCGCCGGCACGTCCCGCGACGGGGCGGCCGGGGCCACCCCGTCGCGGGCGGGAGGAGCGATGGTCTCCACGGGGTGCTTTCGAACGGGATCGTCAGTTGACGATCGACTGGATCTGGGTCTTGGCGTCGGAGAGGAGCTTGGCGGTGTCCGCTCCCGGCTCGACGGCCTTCTGCAGCATCGGCACGAGCACCGAGTCGACGATCTCCTGCCACTCCGGCGTCGCCGGGCGGGGCGCGGAGCCGGGAGCTTCGAGGGTCTTCACGAGGGCCCCGTAGTTCTCGAACCCGGCGACGTCGGCCTTCGACTCGAACGCGCTCTTGCGGGCGACGAGTCCCAGCGACGTGTCGGCGGCGAGGTCGTTGTGCTCGTACGCGAACGCGATGAAGTCCTTCGCGGCATCCTGCTTCGTCCCGCTCGCGGGCACCGACAGGTACCAGGCGCCGGGAACCCCGGCCACTCCCCCGGGTCCGCCGATCATGGGCGCGACGCCGATGGAGTCCTTCACGGGCGAATCCGCCGGAGTCTGCCGGTAGGCGTGGCCCCAGAAGCGCATCATGGCGAGTTTGCCCTGGTAAAAGAGGTTCTGCGCCCCGGCCCAGTCGAGCTGGGCGGCACCGGACGGCGCGTACGGCAGCAGGCTGATGTAGAAGTCGAGAGCCGCCTTGTGCTTCGCGTCGTCGATGGTGACGTCGCCGCTCGAGGGGTCGAGGACCATCTGCGACTCCCCGGCCTGCGAGACGGTGGCGAGCCACTCGGTCTCGACGGCGCCCTTCACGTCGGTGCCGTAGAGGTCGACGGTTCCATCGCCATCGGTGTCACGGGTGAAGAATTCGGCGACGTCGCGGTACTGCTCCCACGTGGTGGGGGCGGCCAGCGGGTAGCCGTACTTCGCCTGGAAGTCGGCCTTGTTGGTGGCGTCCTCGAACAGGTCGGTGCGGTAGAAGAGGATCTCGGAGTTCGTCCACACCGGCATCCCGATGTGCTTCCCGTCGACCTGCGACTCCCCCACGAGACCGTCGAAGAGATCGTTCTTCACGTCGTCCGTGAACAGGTCGTCGAGGGGGGCGAGACCCGGAGCGAAGGCCGGGAGCCAGATGGCATCCAGGGCGGCGACGTCGAACGACGGCGTGCCGGCCTGGAGTTCGGACTGGATGCGGTCGTACAGGCCGTCGTAGGGCAGCTCGACGAGCGTGACGTCGGTGCCCTTCTCCTTCTTGTAGAGGTCGGCGATCGGCTGGAGCTCGGCCTTGCCGCCGCCCTCCACGACGACGGTGAGGGTGGAATCCTCCTCGGCTGCACCGGTGCCGCCGCCGGCACCGCATCCGGTGAGGACGACGGCCGCGGCCGCCACGACGGCGAGCGGTCCGATCGCGCGCCGGACGAGTCCGGTCTGCTGTTGCGTGCGAAGCTTCATCACTTCGACTCCTTCGTGAGTGATTCGGGAAAGTGCGGGTGGGAGTCTCCGCCAATACGTTTTGGCAAATCGTCTTGGCACGAAGCTAACGGCCGTATGCCGCACCCGTCAAGCGCGGCCGGAGGCCAAAGTCTTTGGCGCTTGCCCGCCCCGCGAGCCCGTTCTACTCTCGCCTCGAGGCTGCATGCCAAATCCATTTGGCTCGAAGGAGAACCATGACCCGCATACGCTCACGCCGACTCGCGCCGACGGCCACCGCCTCCGCGGGCGGACTCACCCGGCGGGGGTTCCTCACCATCGCCCTCGCGGCCGGCGCCGTCGGCACCTGGGGCGCCCGCCCCGCCGTCGCGGCACCCACGGCCGGCGCAGCAGCCCCCGCCGCCGCGAACACGCCACCCCCACGACCCCACCGCACGCTGCTCGGCGTGCTCTGAAGCGAACGACCCGAACGGCGAAGGAGCCGACATGCCCTCGACCATCTACGACGTGACGACCTGGACGATCCCCTCCGCACCGACGATCACGGCCTCCACCGACATCGGCGCCGTGATCAACAGCATCATCGCCGACATCAAGTCGACGCAGACCTCCCAGGCGTCGAAGCCCGGAGCGGTGATCTACATCCCGCCGGGCGACTACTCGCTCAAGACCCGCGCCGTCATCGACATCAGCTACCTGCAGATCAAGGGCTCGGGCCACGGTTTCACCTCGTCGAGCATCCGGTACAACGCGGGCGACACGTCGTCGTGGTGGGAGATCTTCCCCGGCGGCAGCCGGATCCGCGTCGAGAACACCGACGGCAACGCCGAGGCGTTCCTCATCCAGCGCTCCGGATCGCCGCGACTGAGCTCGATCGAGTTCATCGACTTCTGCCTCGACGGCGTCTCATTCACGCCGAACCAGAACAGCTACACCAACGGCAAGATCGGCATCCGCTCCACCAGCGACACCGACTCCCTGCGGATTGCCGGGATGGGCCTGGTGTACCTGCAGCGCGGGCTCGTCATCACGGGCGCCGACGCGCTGGCGGTGACGAACAACTTCATCGCCGAGTGCGGCAGCTGCATCGAGCTCGTCGCATCCGGACAGGCCAGCCTCGTCAGCGGCAACCTCGTCGGCGCGGGGCCCTACGGGTTCTCGATCTTCGCCGAGGGCCACTTCGGTCTGCTCATCTCGGGCAACAATGTGTTCCCTCGCGGCAAGAGCAGCGTCCACCTGAAGAACTGCGGGAACAGCAGCGTCACGGCGAACCGCCTGCACAGCTTCTTCTCCGGCATGATCACGACCGAGGGCACCTGCGACAACAACCTGATCAGCAGCAACCACTTCCTGCGCAACCGCGAGAGCTTCCCGCCGTTCCAGAGCGTCCCCGCCCCGCAGGACGACCTCTTCGGGCTGATCCACCTGCGCGGCAGCGGGAACACCGTGGTCACGAACCATTTCTCGTTCGACGTCCCGCCGGCGAACGTCCTGCCCTCGGGTGCGGCTCCGACGATGGTCCTGGTGAAATCGGGGAGCAACAACTACCTGGCGATGAACCACCACGCCGCGAACGTCGCCGTCCGGTCGGCGGTGCTCGATGGGAGCACGACGAACACCAAGGTCCTGGATTCCGGCACGACGGCCGAGTTCCAGGCACTCGGCGCGGCGACCTACGGCTTCCGCGCGACGCCCTGAGCGACGTCACGGCAGCGAGGATCGACCCCCGCGCAGAGCACAGCCCGGCGCGGGGGTCGATCTCCGTCCTCCAGGGCAAGGGCTACCGCTTGTTCAGGGTGACGTCCGCGTTGTTCTTCACGACCTTGAGCGACTTCTGCGCCTTCTTGGATGCCGAAGTGCCGGGGATCGGCCAGGTCTCGGCGCTGATGAACTCCTTCGCCGCGGCGTCTGCGGTGAACCGCGACATCCACGTGAACGTTCCGTCAGGATGCACCCACGACGGCAGGAATCCCGAGGCCTTGCGGAAGGCTTCACCGACGCCGATGGTGCGCCAGTTCGATCCGTCGCAGTTGGAGATGCCGATCTTTCCACCGAACTCCCCGATCGACTCGATCTTGCCGGTGGCGCGCCCCTTCGTGAGCATGTAGTCGATCTTGCCGTGGTAGTTCGGCGGGACGATCAGCGTCTGCGACGGATACGTCACCGATTCGGTCTTGGTCTTGGTCTCGGTGGTCGAGTTCGAGTTCTCCGCCGAGAATCCGAGCTCCCAGCTCACGGAGGTCTCGAAGATCTCCATGATCGTGATCTTGAAGCTGTTGCCCACCTTCCCCGCGGTCGACGCCTTGTGCTCATTGGTCACCGTCGCGGTGGACGTCACGGTCTCGGTCCTGCTCCGCGTGGACCAGGTCTGCTTGTCGGCGGTCCTGTTGTCGGCATCGAGCGCGTTCGCGACGACCTTGTCCGTCTGCTCCAACTTCTGATCGAGGATCCGCGCAGACCGCACGTTCATGACGAGATCGTCGGTGTTCAGATTCTGATTCGGGTAGGCCTTCGCCAGGGCTTTGATGACGTCGAAGGCCTCGGGCTCGGCGTCCGCGGGCACGGCGGCCGTGGTGCACGGCGCTTCGGTTCGGACGTTGGGCACCGGCTTGTAGATCGCCCGCGCCGTTCCCGTGATGCGCCCCGTCGAGACGACCGGGAACGAGATCCGCGGATCGGGCGACGCGGAGCGCTGGATCGTGCCCTTCCAGGTGAAGTCGATGTAGAAGTGCCGGCGATCCGGGTCCATCCGGCAGGCGATCGTCACGATCCCGGGCGTGGGCACGCAGATCCCGGAGCGTTCGGCGCCGGATGCGAACTCGAGGCCACCCGGAAGGGTGAGGTAGTACTGCTCGGTCTCGCCCGCCCGTGCCTCCACGGTCGGGATCTGCGAGCTGGGGGCGGTCTTGAACTTCATCGTTCCCGCCACTCCGGCCTTGTCGAACACGGCCGAGCCGTTGGGTGTCACCGATAGCTCGTAGACCCCCAGCTTCGTCGTGCCACTGCCGGCGTAGGCCGCCCCGGCGGGGACGCCGACGGCGGCGACGACGATTCCGACTGCGGCGACGAGCGCCGTCCACTTGATTCTCATGCTGATTCGCTCCTTGGTTGCTCAGACGGCGGCAACCTTCCAGAGGCGAACGACACGAAGGTGACGCGACCGCTGGCTGACGGGAGGTGCGGGGCAGGACTTCGTCCGCCTCTCGTCCGAACGCTCAGCGGCGCTTCACCAGCGGCCGGCGGCGCGATCCTCGCGATGCACAGCAGGGACCACGGAGCGGGGAGGCGTGCGAAACCCAATAGTCGGTCGCTCGTGCGATGTCGTCGTCGGCAGCATTCGACGAAACGACCCGCATGACGTCATGGTGAGAGATGGCAATCCTTGTCATCGATCGTGGTCCGCGCGAGGAGCCGCTCCGGCGTCCACGGTCGGACTCACCACGCCCTCGCGGTCGTCGACGAGCCGACGGCGCCCGATCCAGCCGGTGAGGCCCCGTCCGTCGCGCCACGCGAACAGCAGCGCGATCGTGGCGATGAGGAGCACCACCGAAAGCAGCGACCACGGCGCCGGGAGGCCCTCGAGCACCGTGTAGGCGCCCGCGCCGGTCAGGAACCGCAGCACCCGCGCGAGCCAGGTCGGCAGGACGCCGTTCGTGTACCGCACGCGGGTGGCGAGGTCGCCCACCGAACGCCCGGTACCGAGGATCACGACGAGCCACACGGCGGCGCCGACGCCCGTGCCCACCGCCGAGGCGAGGTCACCCGTGCGTCCCGGGTCGTCGAACAGGAGGACCAGCGCCGCCTGCAGCGCCACCGCGACGCCCGAGCCGAGCAGTCCGATGCCGACCACGTCGCACAGGATGCCGAGCACCCGGCGGCCGCGCGTGACGGGACGGGGGATCTCGGCATCCGGGGACTTCTCCAGTCCGCGGTGCTTCCGCGGCACGGCGAACGCGACGAGGGATCCCAGGAGCGCACCGGACGTGTTGGCGATGAGGTCGTCGACGTCGAAGACGCGGTAGGCGCACGGGAACACGCCCCAGACACCCGTCAGCTGGGTCGTCTCGATGATTCCGCTGATCGCGAGACCGACGAGCCCGGCGACCACGATGCCGCGCCCGCCGAGCACGCGCAGGAAGAATCCGAGCGGCACGAACAGGAGAACGTTCAACGCGACCTGCAGCACGACCGGATCGGTCAGATACCGCCCCGACACGGCGACGGCATCCCGGATCTCGTCCACGAACTGGAACGGGCGGAGGTTCCTCCCCGCGCAGCGGTAGGCGTCGCTGTCGGGCATCGGGACGAGGGTGTACGTCCAGATGGCCCAGAAATACACCGCCGCGCCCGCCCACAGGAGCGTCCGGCCGAACGACAGCCGCCCGCGCCGTCGGTAGCTGACGGCCACGAACGGCACGAAGGCGAGGAACGCCACGACGCCTCCGAGGAAGATCGCCAGGCTCCCCGATCCGATGATGTTGTGCACCCGGCGAGCCTAGGGAATAGTGCCCGAGGCCACGGAGTTCTCACCGTTACGGTCACCCGTGCACCTCGCCGGATGACTACCAGCCGGTGAACGCGCCGCGGGTCAGATTGCGTACGGGCGGTAGTGCGCGTAATGTCGCGCGCCGTGACTGACGAAAGTCGCGAGCCCGGCGAACCGACGCCGATGGCCAAGCGCATCCTGATCGGCGAGCCTCTCACGTCGGAAAAACTCGACGAACAGCTCCTCCCCAAGAAGATGGCCCTCCCCATCTTCGCCTCCGACGCACTCTCCTCCGTGGCCTATGCGCCACAGGAGCTGCTGATGATCCTGCTGATCGGAGGAACGGCCCTGCTGACGCTCAGCCCCTGGGTCGCCGCAGCCGTCGTCATCCTGCTGGTCGTGGTCGTCCTGAGCTACCGGCAGCTCATCAAGGCGTACCCCTCGGGCGGTGGCGACTACGAGGTCGCCAGCAAGAACCTCGGCGAGGTGCCCGGTGTCGTGGTCGCCGCCGCTCTGCTGGTGGACTACGTGCTCACGGTCGCGGTGTCGGTGGCATCCGGGGTCGACAACATCATCTCGGCGCTCCCGGAACTGAACCCCTTCCGGGTCGAGATCGCGGTCGGGTTCGTCATCCTCATCGTCATCGTCAACCTCCGCGGCGTCCGCGAGGCCTCCTCGGTCTTCGCGATCCCGACGTACCTGTTCATCGGGTCGGTCGGCATCATGATCGTCGTCGGCCTCGGTCGCGCCGTGCTCGGCGACGTGCCGGAGGCCTCCAGCGCCGCCTACGGGGTGCAGGCGGAATCGCTCACCCAAGCAGCGCTCATCCTTCTCGTCCTGCGCGCGTTCTCGAGCGGCTGTTCCGCACTGACCGGCGTCGAGGCCGTCTCGAACGGCGTGCCGGCGTTCCGCAAGCCCAAGATCCGCAACGCCCAGACGACCCTCACGCTCATGGGCGGCATCGCCATCGCCCTGTTCGTCGGGCTGACGCTCCTCGCCCTGCTCTCCGGCGTGCACTACGCAGAGAACCCCTGCAACCTCATCGGCTTCGACTGCACGCTCCCGCAGCCGAGCCTCATGGCGCAGGTGGCCGCCGCCACGTTCGGCATGGGCAGCATCCCGTTCTTCATCATCCAGGCCGCGACCGCGTGCGTGCTCCTGCTCGCGGCGAACACCGCGTTCAACGGCTTCCCGCTGCTGGGTGCCGTGCTCGCGCGCGACGGCTACGCCCCCAAGGCGCTGAACACCCGCGGTGACCGTCTCGTCTACTCCAACGGCATGGTGATCCTCGGCATCGTCGCGATCGGCGTGCTGATCGTCTACCAGGCGAACCTGACGACCCTGATCCAGCTGTACATCATCGGCGTGTTCGTGTCGTTCTCGCTGGGGCAGATCGGCATGGTCCGCCATTGGCGCCGCACGTTGGCCGGCCTTCGCGCGCTGTCGCCCGAGGCGGCGCGGCAGCAGAGCGCGCGGTACGAGCGACGCTCCGCGATCACGGGCCTGTGGATCAACTCCCTCGGCGCCTCGCTCACCGTGCTCGTGCTCCTCATCGTCACGATCACGAAGTTCACGCACGGCGCGTGGCTGGTGTTCATCGCGATCCCGATCCTCGCGACGCTCATGCTCGGCGTGAACCGCTACTACCGCGACGTCGAGCACGAGATCCGCATGGACGACGACGTGCACTTCGGCTCGTCGGGCGACGTCGCGATCATCCTCGTGAACCGTCTGCAGAAGCCGGTCATGAAGGCGATCGACTACGCCCTCGCCGCCAAGCACGACAAGACGCTCGCGGTGCACGTGGCGATCACCGAGGAGGATGCCGCGGGCCTGCAGAAGGAGTGGGCGGCGCACGACATGCCCATCCCGCTCGTCATCATCGAATCGCCGTACCGCACGTACACGTCACCGGTCACGACCTTCATCAAGAGCTACCGCGAGAAGCACGGCTCGGCCGTCGTCACGGTCTATCTGCCGCAGTTCATCGTGGGCCACTGGTGGGAGTCGATCCTCCACAACCGCCGATCGCGTCGCCTCGCGCAGCAGCTGATGCTCGTGCACGGCGTCTCGATCACGCTCGTCCCGTGGCTGCTCGACTCGTCGGAGCTCATCTACGGCCGGCGCTCGCGTCCGCTCCCGGGCCAGCAGCGCGGTGGCCAGCCCGTCGCCGAGGTGCCCGCGCACCGCGGGAAGGCGCCGAACTCCCCGGCATCCTGAGCACCCGAGCCGGGTGAACGCGCAGGCACCCCTCCCGCGATCCTGATTGGATACCGGGAGGGGGAGGAGCGAGCGCAGGAGTGGATGACGAGGCGCGCGGGCGCGCGATCGGATTGCTGGGCGACTTCAACGACCGGATGACACGGGTCGTCGACGCCGTCTTCGGCACGAGCTGGGCCGAGATCGAGGAGATCATCGCGCTCGTCCTGCTCGCCTCCGAGCGGATCGTCACCACCCGTCGCATCGCGGACGTCAGCGGGCTCGGACGCCGTGCAGTCTCGCGTCTCATCCTGCGGCTGCAGAAGGAGGACCTGGTCGTCACGCGCGCGGCCGCGACGGACGCGCGGGCCGTGGAGGTCGCCCTGACCGCCGCCGGCGAGGAGAGGGCCCTGACCCTTCACCGGGAGACCACCGCGTTCTTCTCCGCGAGCACCGACATCGCCCGCGCCATCAGCGACAGAATGGCGACGCCGGCTCCGTCGTCGCCTCCCGTCTCGCCCGCCGACGCTCTCGACCTCCTCCTGCGCATCTGCGAGGCGGGCGCCCGCCTGGTCCGGTACATGCCGGCAGCCGCGACGAGGGGGAAGCTGGCGGCGCGCCAACGGGCTGGGCTGGTCCTGATCGCGATGCAGGACGGGGTACGGCCGAGCGAGCTCGCGGGTCCGCTGGAACTCTCGGCGGCGGGAGCCTCGCACGTCGTGGACCAGCTGTGCGCGAAGGGTTTCGTCGCTCGCGTGCGCGGCACCGTGCCCGAGGATCGGCGGGCCGTCGTGATCCGGGCGACGCCCGCAGGGTTCGAGGCCGTCGGGGCCGTCGCCTTCGGGATCGAACAGGAGTCCGCGTCGCTCGCGGCGCTCTTCGCCGAACTCGCGGCCTGGCGGACGGCCTGAGACTCCACGCTCGGTTTGTTAGAGCCGCGTACTGTTCGCACTTGTCTCATAACGAACTCTCTCGGTACTGTCCTGAAAGGGATACGAAGGAGTCGGAAATGTCACGAGAAGAGCACGCACGGGAAGGCGCCCAGGCGGTCGTGCCCGATGATCAGATCATCGACGTCGCCGTGGTCATGCCGCGTGGTTCGACGAAGGCGGGCCTCATCGGCTCCGTCATCGGCGTCAGCGCGGGAGGCGACAATCAGACGGCCTGGGGCGTCGCGGGCGGGATGCTGGCCCAACGGGCGCAGAGCGCTTCGCACGGGAGCTACCCCTCCATCGTCCTGGCCGTGTCCGAATCGAAGCTCCACGTGCTCGGTCGGCAATCCACCGGCATCGTCGGCGGCTGGAAGCACCTGCACCCCGTCGCGCACATCGCGCGCGCCGACCTCGAGGTCCGCACGCGGCACAGCGGCACGGTCCGCGTGATCGAGCTCACCGACACGACCACCGGCACCACGCTCGAGTTCGAAGCCCAGACCATCGGCGGCCTCGGGCTCAACGAGCTTCTCGCCGAACTCGGAAAGGATGCGCACTGATGGCCTACAACGACCGTCCGGGGGGCGTGACACTCGTCGCCGTCATCGCCTGGATCACCGCCGTCCTCCAAATCGGCCTTTCGATCCTGATCCTCACCGGAGCCATCGCTCCGGCGGGCGTCTCCGTGCCGTCGGCATGGATCGGGATCGTCGTGGGGGTCATCACGTTGCTGGTGAGCTTCGGTCTCTTCGGCGCGAACCGCATCGCCCGCGTCATCGTCACGGCATCCCTCGGGCTCAGCATCCTGAGTTCCATCCTCCAGGCGGCGACCCACCAGGATGCGAACGTGCTGGTCGGCGCGATCATCACGATCGTCCTGGCCGGCATCGGGATCGCGCTGCTCTACACGGCCCGAGCGAACCGGTTCTTCGCGTGAGCGCGACCTCGACCGGCGACCGCGAGACCATCGGCACGAACGGCTGGCAGCGATTCTGGAACCGGGGCGGATGGTGGCGCGCCGTCCTGATGGCGGCGATCTACATCGCGCTGTACAACCTCGTCGGCCTCGCTCTGCGTCCGGTCCTCGGCGGCCTCGTGCAGGGTGACGACATCTTCGCCACGCCGCTGGGAGCTTTCATCTCCATCGGGGTGCAACCGCTCGTCGGCTCGATCATCCTGGTGAGCATCGCGGCCAGCATCGGGTGGCTGCCGCGTCCGCTGTTCGGACGTCAGCCGGTCGGACGCAAGTGGTGGTTCTGGCTCGGACCGATCCTCATCCTCGTACCGATCGTGTTCCACTTCATCGGCATCGAGTACGGCCGGTACGGGGCGGCGGTCGTCGTCGCGGTCTTGATCGCCGGGCTGTTCGTCGGGTTCTCGGAGGAGTTCCTCACCCGCGGCATGGGCGTCACGATGCTCCGACGCCACGGGTACCGCGAGTGGGCGGTCATGACCCTCTCCTCGCTCATCTTCGCGTTGCTGCACCTGTCGAACCTGTTCACCGGGCAGAGCTTCGCGATCGTGGGCCCCACGGTCGTCTACACCTTCGCCTTCGGGATCTGCATGTACGCGACGCTGCGCACGGGCGGGTCGCTCATATGGCCGATCCTCCTCCACGCGCTGACCGACCCGACGACGATCCTGGCCTCGGGCGGCATCGACGACGGCACGAACGCGTCGGTCAACACCGCCAACCTGGTGGCGACCGCGGGCACGTTCGCGTACGTGGTGTGGGCCATCGTCCTGCTCATCGTCACGCGGGGCGACGCCCACGGGCGCGCCGAGGCCGACGAGCCCGCCCGCGTCCGCGCGGAGGCCTGACCCGGGGCGCCCCCGCCGCACGGGCGGGGGCCGCGCCCGCGGTATCCGGGTCGCTCGACCTCAATCGGAGGGGCGTCGACGCATCCTCTTCACATCGGTACGGCGCTGTTTGGCCTGCAGGCGACGCTCCTGAGAACCGCGGGTCGGCCGAGTCGCCCGACGCGGGGGCGCGGGTGCTCGCACGGCCTCGCCCACGAGCGCGGCGAGTCGGGCGCGCGCGGCGTCGCGGTTGCGCAGCTGGGCCCGATGCTCGGACGCCGCGATCGTCAGCACCCCGCCGACCAGGCGATCACCCAGTCGCTCGAGAAGACGCTCGCGCTGCACCCGTGACAGCACCGCCGAGCCGGCGGCATCCCACATCAGCTCCACGCGGGAGTCGGTGGTGTTCACGCCCTGTCCGCCCGGGCCCGACGAGCGCGAGAACCGCCACGACAGCTCCGACGCCGGGATCACGAGTCCGGCGCTGACGCGCACGTCGGGTCCGTCGGAAGCGGGCATGGTTCCATCATGCGCGGTCTGTGCGCACAACTCCGGCCGAACCCGCCTCCGGGCGCCGCCCGGGCGCTGGCATCCGGTCGGTCCCCGTCCAGACCTGCCGAGTGTCCAAGACACGCGGATGCCGCGCGAGGCGACCCGCGTGTCTTGGACACTGAACCGGGGTTGCGGCACCGCCCCCACCCGGCGCGACGGGCGGGGGCACCGACTCCGACGTCAGCGGCCCGACCGCCGGAACAGCGCCACCGCGATCGCCCACGCGACCGCGAGGATGCCGACGCACCAGGCCAGCGCGATCCAGACCGCCGTGCCGACGGGCTGCTGCGCGAGCAGGGCGCGGATGGCATCCACCAGGGACGTCACAGGCTGGTTCTCGGCGAACCAGCGCACGGGACCGGGCATGGTGTCGGTGGGCGCGAACGCCGAGCTGACGAAGGGCAGGAAGATCAGCGGGTAGCTGAACGCGCTGGCACCGTCGATGGTCTTCGCCGCGAGGCCGGCGATCACCGCCACCCACGTGAGGGCGAGCGTGTACGCCATCAGGATGCCGACGACCCCCAGCCAGGCGCCGAACGACGCGCCCGATCGGAAGCCGACGAGCAGCGCCACGCCGATCACCAGGGCGAGCGACACCGCGTTCGCCAGCAGCGACGTGAGGACGTGTCCCCACAGCACGCTCGCCGGCGCGATGGGCATCGACCGCAGCCGGTCGACGATCCCGCCGCGCACGTCCAGGAACACCCGGTACGCGGTGTACGCGATTCCGGATGCCACGGTGATCAGCAGGATGCCAGGCAGCAGGAAGTCCACGTACGCGGTGCCGCCCGTGTCGACCGCGCCGCCCAGGACGAAGACGAACAGCAGCATGATCGCGACCGGCATGATCGCGGTCGTCACGATCGTGTCGGGGCTGCGGAGGATGTGCCGGAGCGACCGGCCGGTCAGGACGGCGGTGTCGGACAGGGCGTGGGTGGTCATGATTCCTCCTCGGCGAGCGGGCCGGCGGAGCCGACGATGGCGAGGAAGATCTCCTCGAGGGTGGGCTGCTTCTCGACGTACTCCACGGTCGTCGGCGGGAACAGCGCGCGCAGCTCCGCGAGCGTCCCCTCGGCGATGATGCGTCCAGCGTGCAGGATCGCGATGCGGTCGGCGAGGTGTTCGGCCTCGTCGAGGTACTGCGTCGTGAGCAGCACGGTGGTGCCGGACGCGGCGAGGGAGCGCACGGCATCCCACACCTCCAGGCGTGCCTGCGGGTCGAGCCCCGTCGTCGGCTCGTCGAGGAAGACCACGGCCGGCTCACCGACGAGGCTCATCGCGATGTCGAGGCGCCGGCGCATTCCACCGGAATACGTGGATGCCGCCCGGCGCGCGGCATCCGTCAGCGAAAAGCGTTCGAGCAGCGCGTCGGCCACCCGGGCGGGGTCGGGCAGGTGACGCAGGCGGCCGACGAGCGTGAGATTCTCGCGCCCGGTCAGGACCTCGTCGACGGCGGCGAACTGCCCCGTGAGGCTGATGGAGGCCCGGACGCGGGCGGCCTGGGTCGCGACGTCGGCTCCGTCGACGACCGCTGTTCCGCCGTCGGCGCGGAGCAGGGTCGACAGGATCCGGACGGCCGTCGTCTTGCCGGCGCCGTTGGAGCCGAGGAGCGCGACGATCGTGCCGCGCTCGACGTCGAGGTCGAGGCCGTCGAGGACGCGGACGTCGCCGTACGACTTGGTGAGGTTCCGCACGCGGATGGCGGGACCGGTATCGGTGATGGGCATGGTGTTCCTCTCGTCGTGTTCCGGCCGGAGGGCGCACGAGGCCATCGCCTCCGGCCAGCCGGTTCCGGAGGACGCGTGCGGGAGAGGGCCTTCAGCCCGGCGACTGCGCCGCCTCGTCGATCGCGCGGGCGAGGCGCGCCCGCTCGCGTCCGATCCAACTGCCGTCGCCGTAGTTCGCCATGAACTCCTCGGCGAACACCGACGGGTCGGCACCCGTCAGGTCGCGGATGGGCGTCTCGGCCGCGGCCGCCTGCTCGAGCAGGTCGGCGAGGTCGGTCACCATGCGGATCAGCGCGTCGCTGTCGTCGCTCGGCCCGAGGTTGAGCACGTAGCGTTCGAGCGCGCGGCCCGCCTGCCGGTAAGGGGCCGGCAGGGCGTCGAGGCGGCGTCGGTACTCCCGCCACTGCTTCTTGGCGCCCAGGTCGCCGATGATCTTCTCGTACCAGGCCATGTCAGTTCCCTTCGTCGCGGAGCTGCTCGAGCCGGTCGGCGAGCAGACCCCAAGTGGTCCAGAATTCGGCGAGCTGTTCTCGCCCCGTGTCGTTGAGGGTGAAGACCTTGCGCGGCGGCCCCTTCTCGGATGCCACCTTCTCGACGTCGACGAGATCCCGCTGCTCGATGCGGACGAGGATCGCGTAGACCGTGCCCTCGGCGAGGTCGGTGAACCCCCGCTCGCGGAGGTCGGCGGTGATCTCGTACCCGTACGCCGGACGGCGCGAGAGGACGGCCAGGACGACGCCCTCGAGCACCCCCTTGAGCATCTCGGTGTCTTGTCTCGCCATGCGGTACTCCTCAACATTGACTACCGCTACAAAGTAACACTGAGTACCGGTACCTAGCAAGGGTGAGTACCGCCGCGGTAGTCGAGTGTCCAAGACACGCGGATGCCGTTCGGGTCGAACCGCGTGTCTTGGACACTGAACCCTCGGGCGCAGCACCGACCCGCGCGGCGGCGAACGCGGCCCACTGCGCCGTAAGCACCCCGTATGCGTCCGCGGGCGGGCCGTAGGGAAACCGTGAGGATCGCGGGATGCCGCGGCGCACAGGAGTTGCATCGACACACGTGCCGCCCTGCGGCGCCCGCGCCACAGCAGTCGCGCGGAAGCTCCCGAACCTGGAGTCATCGTGCTCGATGTCGTCTACCTCGTCGCGATCCTGGCGCTCTTCGCGCTGGTCGCGCTCATCGCGCAGGGGGTCGAGAAGCTGGGCCCGCAGCCCGGCGCTCCCTCCGCGCGCACCCCCGGCCGCGGCCCGCAGACCCCCGCCGCACCCGAACGAGGGGGCGACTCCGCATGAGCATCCTCGCCGCCGTCCTCGCCGTCGCCGCGATCGTCTACCTCGTGATCGCGCTCGTCCGTCCGGAGAAGTTCTGATGGATGCCGGAACCACCTGGTCCATCGTCCTGACCAGCCTCACCCTCATCGTCGCCCTGGGCCTGGCCTACCGCCCGCTCGGCGACTACATCGCCCGCATCTACACCGGCGAGCGCGACCTCGCCGTGGAGCGCGGCACCTACCGCCTCATCGGCGTCGACCCGCGCGGCGCTCAGACCTGGCAGGCGTACCTGCGGTCGGTGCTGCTGTTCTCCGCCGCGGGCGTCGTGTTCGTCTACGCGCTCATGCGCCTGCAGCCGCTGCTGCCCTTCTCGCTCGGACTCGACGCCCCCGGCGAGGCCCTGTCGTTCAACACGGCGGTCTCGTTCGTGACGAACACCAACTGGCAGTCGTACGCGGGTGAATCGACGCTCGGCTACACGGTGCAGTTCGCGGCGCTGACCGTCCAGAACTTCGTGAGCGCGGCCGTCGGCATCGCGATCGCGGTCGCGCTGGTGCGCGGCTTCGCTTATCGCCGGAGCGGCGTCATCGGCAACTTCTGGGTCGACCTCGTGCGCGGCACGTACCGCCTGCTGCTGCCGTTCTCGGTCGTCGCGGCAGTGGTGCTGCTCGCGGGCGGCGTCATCCAGAACCTGAACGGATTCACGGATGCCACGACCCTCGCGGGCGCGGCCCAGTCGATTCCCGGCGGGCCGGTGGCATCCCAGGAGGCGATCAAGCTCCTCGGCACCAACGGCGGCGGGTTCTTCAACGTCAACTCCGCGCACCCGTTCGAGAACCCCGCGCCGTGGACGAACCTGTTCGAGATCTTCCTGATGCTCGTGATCCCGTTCTCGCTCCCCCGCGCGTTCGGCCGGATCGTCGGCGACGACCGCCAGGGCTACACGATCCTCGGCGTCATGGGCGCGATCTTCGTGGCATCCGCGGCTCTGCTCACCTGGGCCGAGTTCGCCGGTGCCGGGACCGCCCCGCAGCTCGCCGGCGGTGCGATGGAGGGCAAGGAGGTGCGCTTCGGCATCTTCGGCTCGACGCTGTTCGGAACCACCAGCACCCTGACCTCGACCGGCGCCGTCAACTCGATGCACGACAGCTACACGGCGCTCGGCGGAATGATGCCGATGATCAACATGATGCTCGGCGAGATCGCACCCGGCGGTGTCGGCTCGGGCCTGTACGGCATGCTGATCCTCGCCGTGATCGCGGTGTTCGTCGGCGGCCTGCTCATCGGCCGGACGCCCGAGTACCTCGGCAAGAAGATCGGGCCGCGCGAGATCAAGCTCGCGAGCCTCTACATCCTCGTCACGCCCACGCTCGTGCTGGCCGGCACCGCGCTGAGCTTCGCGCTTCCGGGCATCCGGGACGACGTCGAGTCGACCTCGATCCTGAACCCCGGTGTGCACGGCCTGAGCGAGGTGCTCTACGCCTTCACGTCGGCGGCGAACAACAACGGTTCGGCGTTCGCGGGGCTCACGGCCAACACCCCGTGGTTCAACACGGCCCTCGCGGTCGCGATGCTGCTCGGGCGCTTCCTGCCGATCGTCTTCGTGCTGGCCCTGGCAGGTTCTCTCGCGGCGCAGGATGCCGTCCCCGCCACCGCCGGCACCCTGCCGACGCACCGCCCGCAGTTCGCGGGCCTCCTCGCGGGCGTGGCGGTCATCGTCACCGCCCTCACCTACTTCCCGGTCCTCACCCTGGGACCCCTGGCCGAAGGACTCGTCTGACCATGTCCACGCTCACCCACGCCCCGGCGCCCGCCGAGGCCCCGACCCCGGCCGCTCCGCGCCGCGCGTTCAGCGCCGCGCAGATCGTCGCCGCCCTCCCCGGAGCGGCGAAGAAGCTCAACCCCGCGTCGCAGTGGCGTAACCCCGTGATGTTCCTCGTGTGGGTGGGGGCGGCCCTCACCACCCTCATCGCGCTCACCGAGCCGTTCCTCGGCGGCGGCGATGCCTCGCTGCCGTTCGGGTTCACGTGGGGCATCGCGATCTGGCTGTGGCTCACGGTGTTCTTCGCCAACATCGCCGAATCCGTCGCCGAGGGGCGCGGCAAGGCGCAGGCGGCGACGCTCCGGAAGACCCGGACGACCACGACCGCGCGCCGCGTCGTGGCGTACTCCCCCGCGGACCCGCTGGCCACCGCAGCCGCCACCGAGGACGTACCCTCGGGCGACCTGAGAGTCGGCGACGTCGTGCTCGTCGAGGCCGGGCAGCTGATACCCGGCGACGGCGACATCGTGGCGGGCATCGCGACCGTCGACGAGTCGGCGATCACGGGCGAGTCGGCCCCGGTCGTGCGCGAGTCCGGCGGCGACCGCAGCGCCGTCACCGGCGGCACGCGCGTGCTCAGCGACCGCATCGTCGTCACGATCACGTCGAAGCCCGGCGAGACGTTCGTCGACCGCATGATCGCGCTCGTCGAGGGCGCGTCGCGGCAGCGGACGCCGAACGAGATCGCGCTGAACATCCTGCTGGCGAGCCTGTCGATCGTGTTCGTCGTCGTGGTGCTGGTGCTGAACCCGATCGCCTCCTACGCCGCGTCGCCCGTGTCGATCCCGGTGCTCGTCGCACTGCTCGTGTGCCTGATCCCCACCACGATCGGGGCGCTCCTGAGCGCGATCGGCATCGCGGGCATGGACCGGCTCGTGCAGCGCAACGTCCTGGCGATGTCGGGCCGCGCGGTCGAAGCCGCGGGCGACGTCACGACGCTGCTGCTCGACAAGACCGGAACGATCACCTACGGCAACCGTCGCGCGTCGGCGTTCGTCCCGATGGAGGGCGTCGGCGGGCCGCTCCTCGCGGAGTACGCGTCGCTGTCGTCGCAGGCCGACCCCACGCCCGAGGGCGTCTCGGTCGTCGAACTCGCCGCCGCGCAGGGGATCGTCGCCGAGATGCCCCGGGGCGCAGAGCCCGTGCCGTTCACGGCGCAGACCCGCATGAGCGGCCTCGACCTCGAAGGCGGCACGCAGGTGCGCAAGGGCGCCGCGTCGGCCGTGGTCGCCTGGCTCGCGGCATCCGGATCGGCCGTTCCCGAGACGCTGCGCGCGCAGCTGCAGGAGGAGACGGATGCCATCGCCGAGTCCGGCGGCACCCCGCTGGTCGTCGCGACCCTCACGCCCGCGGGCGAGGGGCGCGTGCTCGGCGTCATCCACCTCAAGGACGTCGTCAAGGACGGCCTGCGCGAGAGGTTCGGCGAGCTGCGGGCCATGGGTATCCGCACCGTGATGATCACGGGCGACAACCCCCTCACCGCCAAGGCGATCGCCGCCGAGGCCGGCGTCGACGACTACCTCGCCGAGGCCACGCCCGAGGACAAGCTCGCCCTCATCCGCCGCGAGCAGGAGGGCGGCAACCTCGTCGCCATGACCGGCGACGGCACCAACGACGCCCCCGCGCTCGCGCAGGCCGACGTCGGCGTCGCGATGAACACCGGCACGTCGGCCGCGAAGGAGGCCGGCAACATGGTCGACCTCGACAGCGACCCGACGAAGCTCATCGACATCGTGCGCATCGGCAAGCAGCTGCTCATCACGCGCGGTGCGCTCACGACGTTCTCGCTCGCGAACGACATCGCGAAGTACTTCGCGATCATCCCCGCGATGTTCATGGGCGTCTTCCCGGGACTCGCGGTGCTCAACGTCATGCAGCTGTCGTCGCCGGCCTCCGCGGTGCTCAGCGCGATCATCTTCAACGCGATCGTCATCATCGTGCTCATCCCTCTCGCGCTCCGCGGTGTGAAGTACCGCGCGGCGAGCGCCTCGAGCATCCTCAGCCGCAACCTGCTCGTGTACGGGCTCGGCGGCATCCTCGTCCCCTTCATCGGAATCAAGCTCATCGACCTCGTCGTGAGCCTGCTGCCGGGATTCTGAAAGGCCCCGTCATGCGCACCACCCTGCGTACCGCCGGCGTCGCCGTCCGCGCGATGCTCGTCTTCACCGTGCTCCTCGGCGTCGGCTACATGCTGCTGATCACCGGCATCGGTCAGCTCGCCCTCCCGTCCCAGGCGAACGGTTCGCTCGTTCGCTCCGCCGACGGCACCGTCGTCGGTTCGTCGCTGATCGCGCAGTCGTTCCAGGATGCCGACGGCACCGCGCTGCCGCAGTACTTCCAGTCGCGTCCGTCCGCCGCCTCCTGGGACGCCGCCGCCTCGACCGGGTCGAACCTCGGCCCGGAGAACGCGGATCTCATCGACTCGATCTCCGCGAACCGCGCGGCGTTCGAGGCGCTGAACGGGTCCGGCGCGATCCCCGCCGACGCGGTCACCTCCTCGGCCTCCGGCCTCGACCCCGACATCTCCGCCGCGAACGCGGAGCGCCAGGTCGCGCGGGTCGCCGAGGCCCGTGGCATCCCGGTCTCCGACGTCGAAGCGCTCGTCGCGGAGCACACGCTGCCGCGCGACCTGGGCTTCCTCGGCGACCCGCGCGTGAACGTCCTCGAGCTCAACCGCGCGCTGGACGCCCGATGACGCGCGAGAATCGCTGACATGCGCACGCCTCCCGCCACCGCCGTCGCCCTCCCCGGGCGGCGGCGGTTCGGCGCGTCGGCGGTCGGCGCCGGGTTGGCGCCTGCGGTCGGCGCCGCGCTCGCGCCCACGTCCAGCGCCGCGCCCGCGTCCAGCGCCGCGTCCGCGCTCGCGCCCGCGTCCCCGTTGAGTGTCCAAGACACGCCGTTGGCCGCGCGCCGCATCGGCGTGTCTTGGACACTCGAGCGGCAGCACGCCGCCCCCGCACCCGCCCCCGGCGCCGCGCTCAGCGCCGCACCCCCGTTCAGCGCCGCGCCCGCGTCCAGCGCCGCGTCCGCGCTCGCTCCCGCGTCCCCGTTGAGTGTCCAAGACACGCCGTTGGCCGCGGGCCGCATCGGCGTGTCTTGGACACTGAAACCGAAGCCGCACCCCCGCGGGAGCGTCCGGTGAAGCGCGGGCACCTGCGCGTGCTGCTCGGCGCGGCGCCGGGCGTCGGCAAGACGTACGAGATGCTCGAAGAGGGACGCCGGCTCCGCGAGGACGGCCGCGACGTCGTCATCGCGATCGTCGAAACCCACGGCCGCGCCGCCACCGCCGCGCAGGCCGAGGGACTCGAGCTCGTCCCGCGCCGCGACGTCGCGCACCGGGGCGTCGCCCTCGACGAGATGGACCTGGATGCCGTGCTCGCACGCCGTCCCCAGCTCGCCCTCGTCGACGAGCTCGCGCACACCAACGCGCCCGGGTCGGCGAACGAGAAGCGGTGGCAGGACGTCGAGGTGCTCCTCGACGCGGGCATCGACGTCATCACGACGGTCAACGTGCAGCACATCGCCTCGCTCGGCGACGTCGTCGAGAAGATCACCGGCGTGGTGCAGCGCGAGACGGTGCCGGATGCCGTCGTCCGCGCGGCCGACCAGATCGAGGTCGTCGACCTCGCACCGCAGTCGCTGCGGGACCGGTTGGCATCCGGGTTCGTGTATCCCGCTGAGCGGATCGACGCGGCCCTGTCGAACTACTTCCGGCTCGGCAACCTCACGGCGCTGCGCGAACTCGCGCTGCTGTGGCTCGCCGACGAGGTCGACTCGGCGCTCCAGCGGTACCGCGTCGAGCAGGGCATCGAGGGGTCGTGGCAGGCCCGCGAGCGGGTCGTCGTCGCGCTCACCGGCGGCGCCGAGGGCGAGACGCTGCTCCGCCGCGGTGCCCGCATCGCCGCGCGTTCGGCCGGCGGCGAGCTGCTCGCCGTGCACGTGTCGACGCAGGACGGTCTGCGCGCCGAGGAACCCGGCGCCCTCGCCGTGCAGCGCGCCCTCGTGGAGGCGCTCGGCGGGACGTACCACCAGGTCGTGGGCGACGATGTCGCCGCGGCGTTGGTCGATTTCGCGCGCTCGGTGAACGCGTCGCAGCTCGTCATCGGCGTCAGCCGGCGCGGACGCCTCGGCGCCGCCCTCACGGGCCCCGGCATCGGCGCGACCGTCATCCGGCTCTCCGGCGACATCGACGTGCACATCGTCAACCACGCGCGCGCGGGCGGACGGTTCGCGCTGCCGCGCCTCACGGGGCCCGCGCTGAGCGCGAAGCGGCGCATCCTCGGCTTCGTCACGGCGCTCGCGGGCGGCCCGCTGCTGTCGTGGCTCCTCATCGCCACGGGCACCGACGAGTCGATCACCACCGACGTCCTCGCCTACCAGCTGCTCGTCGTCGTCGTGGCCCTGATCGGCGGCATCTGGCCCGCGGTCTTCGCGGCGGTGCTGTCGGGCTTGACCCTCGACTTCCTGTTCATCCAGCCGTTGTACACGGTCACGATCGCCGACCCGATCCACGCGATCGCCCTCGTGCTGTACGTCATCATCGCGATGCTCGTCAGCGTCGTCGTCGACCAGGCCGCCCGCCGCGCCCGTGCCGCGCGCCGCGCCGCCGCCGAATCCGAGCTGCTCGCCACCGTTGCCGGCAGCGTCCTGCGCGGCGAGAGCGCGGTACCGGCGCTGGTCGTCCGCGCCCGTGAGGCGTTCGGGCTCGCGGGGGTGCGGCTCGTGGCATCCGACGGGTCGGTGCTCGCCACCGACGGCGAACCGGTGCGGGACGGCCGACGCGTCGAGATCCCCGTCGGCGACGGACGCGCCCGTCTCGAACTGCACGGCAGAGACCTGGATGCCACCGAGCGGCGCCTCCTCGACGTCGTCGTCGCGCAGCTCGCCGCCGCCCTGGAGCGCACCGATCTGGCCGAGACCGCCGCCGAGGCGGGAGTGCTCGCCGCGACCGACCAGGTGCGCAGCGCCCTGCTCTCGGCGGTGAGCCACGACCTGCGCCGGCCGCTCGCCGCCGCCGTCGCCGCCCTCGGCGGCCTGCGCGCCGCCGGCGATCACCTCTCCGCGGACGATCGCCGCGAGCTGCTCGAGACCGCGGACGAGAGCCTGACCACGCTGTCCGTGCTCGTCACCGACCTGCTGGACGTCAGCCGCGTGCAGGCCGGAGTGCTCGCGGTGTCGCTGGGACCGGTGGATTCGGCCGGTGTCGTGCTCGCGGCGCTGGATGAGCTGGGCCTCGGTCCCGACGACGTCGAGCTCGCGCTCGACCCCGACCTTCCGGCCCTCCGCGCCGACCCGGTGCTGCTGCAGAGGGTGCTCGTGAACGTGTTGAGCAATGCCGTCCGGTTCACCCCTCCCGGCGGGCGCGCGCGGGTGGCGACGAGCCGGCTCGGCGGAGTCGCCGAGATCCGCGTGATCGACCACGGACCCGGGGTCGCCCCCGAGCGTCGCGGCGACATGTTCGCGCCGTTCCAGCGCCTCGGCGACACCGACAACACCGTCGGCCTCGGCCTGGGGCTGGCGCTCTCGCGCGGCTTCGCCGAGGGCATGGGCGGAACCCTCACCCCCGAGGACACCCCCGGTGGAGGCCTCACGATGGTGGTGGCGCTGCCGGTCGCCGATCAGACGGCTCCCAGCGCCGGTGCCTCGGCATCCCTCCCCCGAACGGAGACGCGATGAAGGTCCTCATCGCCGACGACGACCCGCAGCTCGTGCGGGCGTTGCGGATCACCCTCGCCGCGCACGGATACGACGTCGTCGCCGCGGCCGACGGGGCGGCGGCGATCACGCTCGCCGCGCAGGCGCACCCCGACATCGTGCTGCTCGACCTCGGGATGCCGCACCTCGACGGCGTGCAGGTGATCCAGGCGCTGCGCGGGTGGACGACCGCGCCGATCATCGTCGTGTCGGGGCGCACCGGCTCGGCCGACAAGGTCGAGGCGCTGGATGCCGGCGCCGACGACTACGTCACCAAGCCGTTCCAGATCGATGAGTTGCTCGCGCGCCTCCGGGTGCACGCGCGGCGGTCGATGCCGTCGAGCGGCGAGTCGGTGGTGCGGTTCGGAGACGTCGAGGTCGACCTCGCCGCGAAGGCCGTCACCCGCGCCGGTGCGCGCGTGCACCTCACGCCGACCGAGTGGCGGATGCTCGAGTTCCTCGCCCGGAACCCGGGCTCGCTCGTGACGCGGCAGACGCTCCTCAAGGAGATCTGGGCCAGCGAGCAGGTCGCCGACAGCGGATACCTGCGCCTGTACATGTCGCAGCTGCGGAAGAAGCTCGAGGCCGAGCCCTCGACCCCCGCGCACCTGCTGACCGAGCAGGGCATGGGGTACCGGCTGGTGCTGTAGGGCGGGGCCGGGCCGCGACGAGCGCGTGCCAAACTCCGGAGAAAATCGTCGTCTCGGCCCCGCCGCGCGGCTTCCGACCCGGATTCGGCCGAAATCTCAGGAGTTCGGCACGGGCTCGCCGGACTCCGCCGCCTCCGCGGCCTCGAACTCGGCCTGCACGCGGGCGCAGCGGCAGGCGTAGACGATCGAGTGCAGGAGCATCAGCGAACCTCGCCGGCCGTGTGGCATCCGGGGCACGGGAAGGCGATGCGGTCGCCGCCCCGCACGTCGTCCGGCGCGCGCAGGGTGGGAAGGAGGGCGGTGAGGGTCATGGCATCCGGTCTACGCCGCGCGGGTCGGGCGGGCGGGCGTCCTGACGCTTCCCATGCGGACGGCTGCCCCACCCGCACGATGTCGATGCGCGAAAATACCGACATGGACCGACCCGTCCCGATCGACCTCGCCACGTGGCCGCGCGCGGAGCTCTTCGCGCACTACTGGCGCGCGGTGCCCTGCACCTACGCGCTCACGGTCGACATCGACGTGACCGCCTTCGTCGCCGCACTGAAGACAGCCGGCCGCAAGACCTACCCGGCCCAGATCTGGGCGATCGCGACGGTGGTGAATCGGCATCCGGAGTTCCGCATGACCGTCACGGATGCCGGGAACCCGGCGATCTGGCCGGTCAGCCACCCCGCGTTCACGGTGTTCAACACCGAGCGCGAGACGTTCGCGTGCGTGTGGACGCCATACGACTCCGACTTCGCCCGCTTCCACAACGCCGTCGTCGGCCTGCTCGCGACCCATCGCTCGGCCACGACGATGTTCCCCCAGGGCGAGGCACCGGCGAACGCGTTCGACGTGTCGAGCGTGCCGTGGACGTCGTTCACCGGGTTCACGCTGCAGATCGACGGCGGGTCGCAGCACCTCGCTCCCATCTTCACGATCGGTCAGTACGTCGAACGCGACGGGCGCACGTGGATGCCGCTGGCCGTCCAGATCCACCATGCGGCAGCAGACGGCTTCCACACCGCGCGGCTCGTCGAGGAGCTGCGCGTTCTGTTCCGCGATGTCGCGTGGGTGGGCGGGGCCTGACCCGCGCCCGCCCAACCCGCGCCCGGCCGCCCCTCCCCCACCTCCGCTGACTCGGGCCGAATGCACGCGGGATCGCCCCGTCGGCGGACGTTCGGCCGAAGTCAGCGGGTGGGGCCCCGCGCCACAGGCCCCTCGCCCGCGCCCACCCGCCGCCGCGTAGCCTGGAGGGGTGACACTCCCCTTCGACGTGGCCGCGGTGCGGGCCGAGTTCCCGATCCTCGGCACCGAGATCGACGGCCGGCCCCTCGTCTACCTCGACTCCGGCGCGACGAGCCAGAAGCCGCGCGCGGTCCTGGATGCCGAGCGCGACTTCCTCGAGACCGCCAACTCCGCGGTGCACCGGGGTGCGCACACGCTCGCCGCCGAAGCGACGGAACTGTTCGAAGACGCCCGCGCCGCCGTCGCGGAGTTCGTCGGCGGCACGCCCGAGCAGCTCGTCTGGACCTCCGGCGCCACCGCCGGCCTCAACCTCGTCGCCGGTTCCCTCGGCTACGCCGGGCGCCTGCGCGAAGGCGATGAGATCGTGGTGACCGAGAGCGAGCATCACGCGAACCTCATCCCGTGGCAGGAGCTCGCCGCCCGCACCGGCGCCCGCCTGCGCCACATCCCGGTGCACGACGACGGCACGCTCGACCTGGCCGCCGCGGAAAGCCTCATCGGCGCGCGCACGAAGGTCGTCGCCTTCCCGCACGTCTCGAACGTCCTGGGCATCGTGAACCCCGTCGCCGAGCTCGTCGCCCTCGCGCGGAGCGTGGGCGCGCTGACCGTCCTCGACGCGTGCCAGTCTGCCCCGCACCTCGTGCTCGACCTGCCGGCATCCGGCGTCGACCTGGCCGTCTTCTCGGGCCACAAGATCTTCGGCCCCTACGCGATCGGCGGCCTCTGGGGCCGCGAGGACGTGCTCGATTCGCTGCCGCCGTTCACCACCGGTGGATCCATGATCACCACCGTCACGCTCGAGAAGGCCGACTTCCTCCCGCCGCCGCAGCGCTTCGAGGCCGGCACGCAGCCGGTGTCGCAGGCGATCGGCCTCGCCGCCGCCGTCCGCTGGTTCGGCGGACTCGATCGCGACGCCGCGCACGCGCACGAAGCCGCGCTCGAACGGCGCCTGCGGGAGGGACTGCGGTCGATCGCCGGCATCCGTCTTCTCGGAGACACGGATGCCGCCGACCGCGTCGCCCTGCAGGCGTTCGACGTCGAGGGGGTCCACGCGCACGACGTGGGGCAGTTCCTCGACAGCCGCGGCGTCGCCGTGCGCGTCGGACACCACTGCGCGCAGCCGCTGCACCGCCGTTTCGGCCTCACCGCGTCGGTGCGCGCGAGCGCGGCGGTCCACACGACGACCGACGAGATCGACACCTTCCTGGATGCCGTTTCCGGCGTCCGCAGCTTCTTCGGGGTGAGTGCATGAGCGGCCTCGAGTCCCTTTACCAGGACCTGATCCTCGACCACTCGAAGAACCGCCGCGGGTTCGGACTGGCCGACCCCGGCGCGCACAGCGCCACCGTGCACCAGCGCAACCCGATCTGCGGC
This sequence comes from Microbacterium proteolyticum, assembly GCF_029639405.1. Lineage (NCBI taxonomy): Bacteria > Bacillati > Actinomycetota > Actinomycetes > Micrococcales > Microbacteriaceae > Microbacterium > Microbacterium proteolyticum. Next base: position 1,317,002 of record NZ_CP121274.1, on the reverse strand, counting down.
GACGAGATCACGCTGCGGGTCGACGTCGACGGCGGCCGCGTGGCATCCGTCACCTGGGAGGGCGCGGGCTGCTCGATCTCGCAGGCGTCCGCGTCGATGCTCGTCTCGCTGCTCGACGAGGACGGCGGCGACGACGGGATGCCGCTCGGTGACGCCGATGCACTGATCGGTCGCTTCCGCGAGGCACTGCGGTCGCGCGGCCAGATCCCCCTCGACGAGGAGACGTTCGGCGACGCCGCGGCGCTCTCCGGCGTCTCGAAGTACACCGCGCGCGTGAAGTGCGCGATGCTCGCCTGGGTCGCGCTGGAGGAAGGCCTCCGGCAGGCCTGACCCGCGCGCTCCCTCGCGGCGCAACCTCCGCGATCCGCGCAACCTCCGTGGCATCCCGCCGGTCCTGACTGACCCGGCGCGGATCCCCCACCCTGCGCGACCGTCCGCGGCGCTATCCTGCGGAGCGACGACGTCGAAGGGACGGATGCCATGGCACCGGGCGGAGCAGGATTCAGCGACGAAGAACGCGCGGCGATGAAGCAGCGCGCCGAGGAGCTCAAGGCCATGAAGGGCCTCAAGGGCGCGGCGAAGCTCCAGAAGGAGAACGAAGCCTGCCTCGAGGCGATCGAGAAACTCGAGGGCACCGACCGCGCGGTCGCGGAGCGCGTGCACGTCATCGTGCTCGAGGAGGCGCCGCACCTCACCCCCAAGACGTTCTACGGCTTCCCGGCGTACGCGAAGGACGGCAAGGTCGTGGTGTTCTACCAGCCGGGCTCGAAGTTCAAGACGCGCTACGGCACCGTGAGCTTCGATGAGACGGCGCAGCTCGACGACGGACCCATGTGGGCCGTGTCGTACGCCGTGATCGAGGTCACGCCCGAGGTCGAGCAGAGGATCCGCGAGCTGGTGCGCCGGGCGGCCCCGACCGCCTGACGCATCGCCGGGAGCCGGCATCCACTGGTCTGGCGGACCCGTGGATGCCGCACCTCAGCGGACGAGTACTCCCTCGAGCCGCCGGTAGCTGTCTTCCATGCCGCCGATCATGCCGGTGGCGAGGATCATGTCGCGGGTGGCGGCATCCGGGTACTCGATGAGCAGCGTGAGGAGCGTCACGCCGTCCTCCTCGTAGAGCGAGAGGTCGTTCGTCGTGGACGGGAAGTCGGTGCCGCTCATGCGCTCGGTCTGGACGACGCGCCGCGGCGCCTCGATGTACAGCACCTCCCCCTCGAAGCCGAAGGCCTCGCCCTCGGTCCCCGGTTCGGGTGCCCACGCGGTGCGGTACGTCGCGCCGACGGTGTCGCCGATCTCGCACACCGTCATGCGCCAGCCGTCGGGGCCGAGCAGCCAGCGTCGCATCAGGTCGGGGTCGGTGTGCGCGCGCCAGACGAGGTCGCGCGGACCGTCGATGAGCCGCGTGATGCGCACGTGCTGATCGTCCAGCACCTCGAGCTGCGTGCCCTTGCCCCGGGCGTAGTCGCGGAGATCCTGCACCACGATGTCGAGCTGGTTCATCGCAAGCCGGGAGCCTTCGATGATGCCCATCGCGACGACCTGTTCGAGCGCCTCGACCGAGGCGAAGCGCGACACGCTGGTGAGACGCGAGCCCTCGGGCGTCTCCTGGAACGTCATCGCCATGCGCATCGACGGCATCGCCTCGAGCGGCTCGCCGTTGTCGTCGGCGAAGGAGTCGAGGACCTCGAATCCACGCGGCGGGTCGATCGAGAGGAACTCCCACCGCCCGGCCGGACTCTCGCCGGTCGGCGAGGTCATCCGATACTGCGCGCGCCCGCCGGGAGTGAAGTCGAACGCCGTGAACGTTGCCGGCCACCCGGGAGGACCCCAGAACCGCTCGAGCTGGCGGGGGTCGGTGAAGACCGCCCACAGCCGTTCGGGGCCGACCGGGAATTCGGCGACGAGGGTCATGGTGAGCGCTTCGGTGTCGGTCTCGACGGACGTGACAGGCATGAGGGACTCCTTCGTTTCTCAGTTCGGTCGGTTGGATGCCGTGGCATCCGGGTCTTCGGCGAGAAGGGCGTCGAGGCGGTCGATGCGTCCTCGCCAGAGGTCTTCGTACGAGCGGAGGAGGCGCTGCACGCGCGCGATCGCCTCGGGTTCGGCGCTCACGAGACGCTCCCTCCCGTCGGCGCGCTTGCGGACGAGTCCGGCCTCGACGAGCACGCCGACGTGCTTCGACACCGCCGCGAACGACATCGCGTACCCCGCGGCGAGCGCCGACACCGACTGCTCGGCCACGAGCGTGCGGCGCACGATGTCGCGACGAGTCGCGTCGGCCAGCGCGTGGAACACGCGGTCGATGTCGGCGTCGGTGGGGGCAGTTTGTTCAACCATTTGGTTGCACGTTAGCAATGACCTCCCGTGCGGACAAGGGCGGGCGCGGCGGGACGGCGAAGTCGAGGGGCGGGCAGGACCGCCACATGGTCAGCGGCGCCCGACCACTACGGGACGCGGCGAGGAAAACGCTTCCGAAGGCCTTCGCGTCCGCGCTCGAGGCCGCCGCGAATGGACCAGCCCGGACCCCCGTCCGTCAGCCCGATCCACAGGATCACGAAGAACAACGCACCGCACTGAGCCAGAAGCCCGAGGACGGTCATGCGTCGCTCACGGAAGATCGGCCCATCGCTCGAGTGTGACGCCGCGCAGACGGGGGAGCAAGGGCGAGTCGTTGATCTCTACGTGTCGTAGAATAAGGGCTCCAGCGACAGGAGTCCCATGTTCTCAGTTCCCCGGCGCTTTGTCGCCAGCGTCACGGCAATCACCGCACTGACCCTCATCGTCACCTCCTGCGCGGGCGACACATCGTCCCCCTCGTCCGAGAGTTCCCCGTCGACCGCTACGGGGTACCCCGTGAGCATCGAGAACTGCGGACGGACGCTCACCATCGACGCCGAGCCGCAGCGTGTCGTCAGCCTCTGGCAGTCGGTGACAGAAGAGCTCCTCGCCCTGGGCCTGAGGGATCGCATCGTCGCCGTCCAAGGGAACTACGCTCCGTACCCGGAGTCGGTGGCGGAGCAGGCACAGGGACTCACGTCCATCGGCACATCCATGGGATTCCCCTCCAAAGAGGTCCTTCTCAGCCAGGCACCCGACTTCGTCGCCGGCCAGGTCCTCGACGGCTTCGCCTTCGACGCCTCACAGGGATACGCCTCCGTGGAAGAGCTCGAACAGTCGGGGGTGACGGTCTACGGAGCGAACCTCTGCACGTCTGCTGACGCGCAGACCGACGCCTGGTCCATCGACACCGCGGCGAAGACACTGAGCGACCTCGGCAAGATCTTCAACGTCTCCGACAAAGCCGACGAGGTGATCGACCGGCTCAACGCCGACAAAGAGGCGGTCGTGCAGGCCGTCGCCGGTGAGCCGACGGTGAAGACCGCCTACTTCAACGGCGGGACCGGTCCCGTCATCGTCTTGGCCGGCGGCGTGTACGACAGCCTGATCACGACCGCGGGCGGCGAGAACGTCTTCCCCTCCGATGCCATCTACGTGAGCAAGGAGGAGTTCGCGGCGTCCGATCCGGACGCCATCCTCGTCGGCACCTTCGAAGGGCAGGACTTCGCCTCCCAGAAGCAGTTCCTCGAGGAGAACTTCCCTGAGATGCGAGCCGTGAAGGACGGCCGGATCAGCGAGGTCCCCACACAGGAGACCGACTCCTCGATCTCCGTCATGGTCGGACTCACGAAGATCGCCAACGCTCTCCACCCCGATCTTCAGCTCACCGTTCCCACCTCGTGAGCGTGGGATCCTCGGCCGATCGCCGGACGACCTCCCTCGTCCGGCGATCTCCGCGGAGTGCGCTCGTCATCCTGGCGGCCGCGTGCGCCTTCGCCGTCATCCTCTCCGTGGGAATCGGAAGCGTCGCCATCGCCCCGACGCGGGTGATCGAGGTGGTCACCAGCCACCTGTGGCCCTGGAGCAGCGGCTCCTCGACGGGGCTCGAGGACCGCATCGTCTGGGAGTTCCGCCTGCCGCGCGCACTGCTGGCGCTCGTGGTGGGCGCCGCGTTGGCCGTCGCGGGGGCCGTCCTCCAAGCGGTGGTGCGCAACCCGCTCGCGGACCCCTTCGTGTTCGGGGTGTCATCGGGGGCCTCGGTGGCGGCCGTCGCCGCACTCACCGTCACCTCCGGCGCTCTCGCGGCCGTGTCCACTCCCGCCGCAGCCTTCGTCGGTGCGCTGGTCACGACGCTGGCGGTCTTCCTCCTGGCCCAGCAGAACGGCCGCGTGACGCCGAATCGACTCGTCCTCGCGGGGGTCGCCGTGTCCTACCTCCTGAGCTCGGTGACGAGCTACCTCGTCCTGCGATCCAGCGCGGCGAACCAGGGCGTCAGCGGGGTGCTTTCCTGGCTCGCCGGCAGCCTCGCCGCCGCGACCTGGAGCGACCTCGGCATCCCCGCGGCGGTCCTCGTCCTGGCCACCGTCCTGCTTGTTCTCCTCGCTCCCGTTCTGAACGCCTTCCTCACCGGCGACGAAACGGCCGCCAGCATGGGCGTCGACGTCGGCCGCGTGCGCCTCGTGCTCTTCGTCATCACCTCACTCCTCGTGGGCACCGTCGTCGCCGTCAGCGGTGCGATCGGCTTCGTCGGGCTGGTGGTACCGCACGCTGTCCGCATGGTCCTCGGATCGGACCACCGGTGGGTGGTCATCGGCTCCGCGTTGGCGGGAGGACTGCTCCTGGTCGTCGTCGACATCGCTGCGCGCACCCTCCTCGCGCCCACGGAAGTACCCGTGGGCCTGTTGACCTCGATCGTCGGCGCCCCGTTCTTTCTCTGGCTCCTGCGCCGGTCGGGCCGGCGCGAGGCGGTGGGCGCGTGACGACGGGCACGCTGCACGTGGACGGGGTGAGTGTCGACCTCGGGGGGCATCGCATCGTCGACGACGTCACGCTCGGCGCCGAGGGCAACATCGTCGGATTGGTGGGCCCGAACGGCAGCGGGAAGTCCACGCTGCTGCGCACGATCTATCGAGCCATCCGACCCGCGGAGGGACGGGTGCGCACCAATGGACGCGACGTGTGGACGACACCCGCACGCGAAGCCGCGCGGGTGACTGCCGCCGTCGTCCAAGACGGCCCCGTCGATCTGGACCTCACCGTCGAAGACTTCGTCCGCACGGGCCGACTCCCGCACGGTCGTCTCCTCCTCGCCGATCAGTCAGCCGACCGGGCGATCATCGAGAGGTCGCTCCGCCAGGCCGGCGTCCTCCCCCTCGCGTCCCGACACGTGAGCACGCTGTCCGGCGGGGAGCGTCAACGCGTGCACCTCGCCCGCGCCCTGGCCCAGGAACCCCAGGTCCTGATCCTGGATGAACCGACGAACCACCTCGACATCCGGCACCAGCTGCACCTGCTCGACCTGATCCGCGATCTCGAGGTCACAACGCTCGTCACCCTCCACGAGCTCAACCTCGCCGCCGCGTACTGCGATGAGGTCGCCATGCTGCGCGAGGGCCGAATCGTGGCGTTCGGAACACCGGAGGACGTCTTCACGCCACAGAACTTGAACGACGTCTTCGGAGTCCTCGCGACGGCTGTCCGGAATCCCCTGACCGGACACCTGCAGCTGATGTATGCCAGCGGGAGTACCCACGATGACCCCGCCCCTGCCGACCCACCTCTGGAAGGAACCAACGATGAGCGCTGACAACGGGGTGGACCGCACCCCTGCGAGCCCTATCCACAACTCCGACGCACCGTCCCTCAGCACGCTGTTCACCGCCGCAGACGACGACCTCGCGAAGAAGCGAGCCATCGACCGATCCGTGCGCGCTCACCACGCCCTCGAGGAACTCCCGGGGGTGACCTTCGCCACCGAGGCCGTGATCGTGATCGTGCTCCACCCGGGATTCGAGCTTCTCGACGTGGTGGGTCCCCTGCACTTCCTGAACGCGACGGGCGCCCGTGTCGAACTCGTCACGACCGGGGAGACGCTCGAGCCCGTCGCCAGCGGCGGCGGCGTCGCCCTCGTTCCGACTCTCACACTCGACGAGGCGCCCGCCGACCCCACGGTCATCCTCGTGCCCGGGGGCGACACCGGCATCCTGCTCCGCGATCGACGGGCGATAGCGTCGCTGGCCGCGTGGGGGGCGGAGGCGGCATTCGTCACGAGCGTGTGCTCCGGTTCCATCGCCCTCGCCGCCGCCGGCCTCTTGAAGGACAGGCGCGCAACGTCGCACTGGTCGGTCCGCCACCTCCTCCCGGGCTACGGCGCGATCGACGTCGACGAACGAGTCGTGGAGGACGGTAACCGGATGACGGCCGCCGGCGTCACCGCCGGGATGGACCTCGCGATCCGACTTCTCGCGAAGATGTGCGGGGAGGAGTACGCGCGCTTCACGGTCTTGGGGGCGGAGTACGCGCCGGAACCCCCGTTCGATTCCGGCAGCCCTGAGGCAGCGGGCCCCGCGCTGACGGCACTGTCACGCGACTTCCTCGCCCCTCTCGTAGAGGAGCTCACCGCCCGATGAGCGAGTCATGCTGCCGCGAGGATCGCGCCCTCGCGGACGCCCACGTCCGAGAGAGAACCCCACGGACATGGCGCTAGCCACCGGCCTCCTCGGACTCCTGCTCGCCCTTGCCGGCGCGATCATCGCCGGTATCGCGCTCGTCCGGGGGCAGCCATCCGCCACGTCTCGTCGCTGGCTGGTCGTGTCCGGTGCCTTGGTCGCGGCTTCCCTCGTCTGCTTCGCCGCCTGGGTCTCGCTCCGATGAGATCGCGCCGAACCCCGGAACCTTTTCTCTACGTGTTGTAGAGTAAAGGCACAACTTCATAACCGAGGGCGGGCAGGTCGTCACCGAGCCCGCCTTCGGCGCACCCGGGCGACGACGAAACCGCGCCCGGACGCTCAGAGGACGTCCGCCTCGACCACCTCGGGCCGGTGCGCCGCGAAGTTCCTGAGCCGCAGACTGTTCCAGACGACGAAGACCGACGACAGCGCCATCGCCGCTGCGGCGACCAGAGGGTTGAGCAGACCGGCGGCCGCCAGCGGTATTGCTGCGACGTTGTACCCGAACGCCCAGACGAGATTTCCGCGGATCGTCCGCAGCGTGCGCCGGGAGAGGCCGATGGCGTCTGCGACGACGGTGAGGTCATCCCGAACGAGGATGATGTCGGCCGACTTCAACGCCACGTCCGTGCCGGAGACGACCGCCATGCCCAGGTCGGCTGTCGCGAGCGCGGCGGCGTCATTGATCCCGTCGCCGACCATCGCGACGCGGTGTCCGGCCTCGTGCAGCGACGCGATGAAGGCGGCCTTCTCGACCGGTGTCTTCTCCGCCTGCACGTCGGCGATGCCGACGTGCGTCGCCACCCGCTCGGCGGCGGCGGCGTCGTCGCCCGTGAGGAGGATGGTGCGCATCCCGCGCGCGGCGATGGCGGCGATCGCGGAAGCGGCGGTCTTCTTGACCTGGTCCTCCAGCGAGAACACCGCCAGCACCTCCCCCTCCCTGATCGACACGATCAGAGAGGCGCCCTTCGCCCGCGCGTCATCGACGGCCTCTCGCAATCGCCCCGCGATGGCCGCGTCGAAGTGCGCGATGAGGCGCGGACCTCCGACGGCGACCACGTCGCCGTCGATCTTGCCCTGTACGCCGAGTCCGGGAAGCACCCGGAAGCCGGTGACGGAGGGGAAGTCGGCCACGGAGGTTCTCGCGTAGCCGACCAGGGCTGCGCCGACGGGGTGGGTGGAGCTCTCTTCGAGAGCTCCCGTCATCGCCAGAACGACGTGCAAGGGGACGTCTTCGCGGGTCACCGCGTCGACGACGCGCATCACGCCCTCGGTGAGCGTGCCGGTCTTGTCGAGGACGACCGTGTCGACACGACCGGACGCCTCCAGCGCACCCTGACCCTTGATCAGCACGCCCAGCTGCGCACCCCTCCCCACCCCGACCATGAGAGCGGTCGGCGTAGCGAGTCCCAGGGCGCACGGGCACGCGATGATCAGCACGGCGACCCCGATCGAGATCGCGTGAGCGGGTTGCGCGCCGGAGAGCAGCCATCCCATCGTGACGAGGACAGCGAGGACGACGATCACGGGAACGAACCACTGGACGATCCGGTCTACGAGCGACTGGATGCGAGCCTTCGACTCCTGGGCCCGCTCGGCGAGAGCCGCCAGCTGCGCCAGCTGCGTGCGCGGCCCCACCGCGGTGACGGAGAGGACGAGACTGCCGTTCGTGTTGATCGTGCCCGCCATGACAGTCGCACCCGGTCCCATCTCGCGGGGTACCGGCTCACCCGTCATCGGGCTGGTGTCCACGGCAGCCCACCCGTCCACGACGAGGGCGTCGACGGGAATGGTCTCGCCCGGGAGGACGACGACGGTGTCGCCGGAGCGGACGTCCGAGATCGCCACGACGGAATCCCGTCCGTCGCGACGGACCCGCGCCGTCGCGGGCGCCAGCGCGGCGAGCGCATCGAGCACGTCGCCCGCCTTCCGACGGGATCGCGCTTCGAAGTACCTCCCCGCGAGCTGGAACGTGGTCATGCCCGCGGCCACATCGAGATAGATGGCGTTCGCCCCCGGCGGCGTCGGGCCGTACCCGATCCAGTAGCCGGCCGATTCCGACCCGAACAGGACGGTCACCAGGGCCCATCCGAACGACGCGGCGATGCCGAGCGAGACGAGGGTGTCCATACTCACGGCACCGTGACGGAGGTTTCGCAGAGTCGCCCGGTGGAACGGCCAGGCGGCCCACGTGACGATGGGCAGCGCCAAGGCGACGCACACCAGCTCCCAGTTCGGGAAGCGCCATCCCGGCACGAGGGCGAGGATGAGCGTGAGGTCCATGAGGGGGATCGTGAGAAGAGCCGCGACGATGAGCCGACGGCGCAGGCCGGTGATCCGGTTCTCGTTGCTGCGCTTGGTCCACTCGTCGGAGGCGTCGACGCGCACCTCCGCCCCGTAGCCGGCCTTCCGGACTACAGCGACCGCCTCATCGAAGCGAGAGGGCTGCAAGCCGGTCACGACGGCGCGCTCGGTGGCGTAGTTGACGACGGCGTCGGCGCCGTCGATGCGGTTGAGGGCACGTTCGACGCGTCCCGCGCACGCGGCGCAGCTCATCCCCGAGATGTTGAGTTCGACGGCGGTCGGCGCCTCGGTGACGGGAGGAACGGAGGTGCTCATCGGCTCTCCTTCGGGGGCGGTGGGGCGAGAGAGGGGCCCGCCTGTCGCTGCGAGCGTTCTGCGAGTTCGGTCAGCATCCGGTTGTACGCGTCGAATTCGTCGTCGACGCCGGTGTCCAGGTGCCGGTCCTTGCGCGTCGCTTCACGGTGATCCTGCCGCGCCCATTGGATGCCGAGGGCGATGACGACGATCAGAAGCGGTAGCTCCCCGCCTGCCCAGGCGACACCGCCGCCGAGATACTGCTGCACCATGAGGTCTCCCATCCAGGGGAAGTCGAGGGTGCGGTAGAAGTTCTCGGCGAGCGGGGTGGGAGCGGTCATCAGAATGACACCGAAGAACGCGTGGAAGGGCATCGCGGCGAGAACGAACCCCAGCTTGCCGATCGGCGGGAGCGGACGCGGAGGGCGGTCCACGCCGATGACGAGACCGTAGAAGAGGTATCCCACGACCAGGAAGTGCACGTTCATCGCCTGGTGCGCCCAGTGGTACCTCATGATGTTCTCGAACAGCGGCGTGAGGTAGAGGCCGTAGTACGAACCGATGTAGACGATGAAGACGATGATCGGGTTGTAGATGAAGCGCGTGCCCGGCCAGTGCAGCACGGCGGTGATCCACTCGTGCGGACCGGCCGGCTGATTCCTGGAGTGGGAGACCGTCGCTCGGAGGAGGAGGGTGACGACGCCGCCGAGCACGAGGAGCACGGGAGCCAGCATGTTCAGGCTCATGTGCACGATCATGTGCGTGCCGAACTGCGCTCCGGCGTACTGCCCCATCGCGGAGCTCGTGGCGATGATGACAACGAGCCACCCGAGGATCCAGGCCACGATCCGACCGGCCGGCCAGCGATCCCCCCGTCGGCGCAGTCTCACCACGGCCGACACGTATACGGCGATGGCCGCGACGGAGAGGACGAGGAAGAGGATGTTCGGTCGCCAGTGCGTGACCAGAACCTCCATCGTCGGGGCGATCTCCGTGATGTCGTAGCCGAAGAAGATCTGCGAGGTGTTGGTCACGACGAAGTACTGCGGCGGCGGCACGCGTGTCATCGCGACGGAGAGGCCGAAGAACGCCGCCCCGAGCACCACCAGCACGCTGCCGCCGACGAAGATCCGACGGTCGGTGAGGCGGCGCCGCACGATCCACCAGGAGGCGAGGAACACGCCGACGAGGGCGAGGATGCCGACGCGGATCGCGAGCAGCGCCACGGTGGCGTTGCCCTCGAGCGGGCCGGACAGCTTGAACACGCCGAGGACGGCATCCGAGAGGACGACGACGAACCAGCTGACCGTGCACACCCATCGGGCACGGTGCAGGGCGACGGGTCGCAGCAGACGACCGCTGACGAGGCGGACGAAGAGCATCAGGACGGTGCCGAAGAGCACCGCGGATGCGAGGGTCTGGAAGATCGCGGCATCCGAGCCGAAATCGTGATCCGCCCCCACCTGCACCTGATGCACGAGAACCGGTGCGAGGGCCGAGAGCGACGCGAGGAGCGCGACGGGCAGGAGCGTCGCCCATCGATCGGCCACGTAGGAGATCACGGCGGCCACCATCACGGCGAAGAACACGAAGAGCCAGGCCTTGGGCAGGTACGCCGCTTCGACGAGGTAGCTCAGCGCTCCCGGCTCCGCGAGCCGATCGATCCCCAGGCCGTTCGCGTCGGCCGCGTCGACAGGCACCAACGCGGCCGCAGCCAGCATCCACACGAGGAGCGCCGCTCGCAGGACACGGAGTTCGAGACTCGCATCGACCGACACGGAGGTCTTCCGTGGCGCGGCGAGCACGCCCAGCACCGAGACGAGACAGCCCGCGACCGTCCACCACGCCAGGTCCACGATGATCCTCAAGGACGCGGACAGGATCGCGGTGAGCTCACCCGGGTATCCGCGGGACAGCATCCGGTACCCGGTGTCCCCCCACCCGACCGTGAACCCGACGGGCACCGCGACGGCGAGCAGGAGGGTGACCACGGCGATCACGGCGATCACCCCGGGCGACCTGCGGATGCGACGCTCCGTGTATCCGGCGAGCTCCGTCGACGTCGTACTCACTCGCCGACGCTGTAACCCGCCTCTGCGACGGCCGCAGCAACGGCATCCGCAGCGAGGGGACCCTCGTGCTCCATCACGGCGATGCCGGCTTCCGCATCGACAGACACGGAGGTGATACCGCCGACAGCTGTCAGCGCCTGTCCCACCGCGTGCTCGCAGTGCTCACAGGTCATCCCCTCGATGACGATCTCCGTCTGCACTGTCACACCTCACCGTTCATCGGAACCCTGTTAACTCTACGTCATGTCGTTCAAGGTCGACCCTGGAGCACGGAAGTCGGGGAGGGACGTAGCATGTCGGAAGGAGGCCGGGATGAGTGGAATTCGCAGCAGGGGCCGAGGCGAACTCGAGAGCGAGGTCCTCGCCATTCTCCGACGCCACCCCCAGCCGGTGAGCGCGGCCGACGTGCAGGAAGAGTTCTCCGCGCCGCGTCCGGCGTATACGACGATCCTGACGGCACTCGATCGACTCGTGGACAAGGGCGAGGTCGCGCGCCACGCTGAATCCCCCCGACGGATGCGATTCAGCCCGACTTCCTCGGCTGCCGAGAGTGCCAGCAAATCCATGCGTGCCGCCCTCGGCGGGAGTGATGACAGGCGAGCGGCGCTGTTGCAGTTCGCGGGCGACCTGTCCACCGACGAGGTGGAGATGCTGCGCTCGGCCCTCGATCGCCGAAGCTGACGCCGTGGTCCTCGTCGGCCTCTGCCTGCTCGGTGCGCTCGCCTCGTGGTGGACAGGCGCGCGGCTTCTCACGGTCGGACGGTGGCAGATCCACCACCCGCGTACCGCACTCGGGATGTGGCACGCGACGTTGCTGCTCGGGGTGGCCTCTCTCGCGGCCTCCGTCGTGATCTCCGTCGGTCTCGCCCTGTCGGCGCCGTCGATCGCATCAGAGACTGCGGCAGTCATTCAAACGGTGGCGGGGTGGGCGGCGCTCGGCGCCGTCGGAGCGGTGGTCGTCACCATCGCCGCGGGTTCGGACGAAACGGCCGGCGCGGGCTCGACGACGTACGGAGCGGTGCTGGCGATCCCGCACTCCCGCGCACGTCTGGATCGAGGGGCCTTCCTGCTCACGTGCGAGACCGAAGAGCTTTTCGCGTGCGCCCTCCCCGGCCGCGACGCAGCGGTCGTGGTGTCTCGGGGGCTTCGCGAGGCGCTCACCCCCGCGCAGCTCCGTGCCGTCGTCGCGCATGAGCGCGCTCACCTGCGCGGCCATCACTACCTCGCCGTCCGCGCGGCCGAGCTCTATCGCGCGTGCGTGCCGTTTCTTCGCTCGGGTCGTCGCCTGCTCGTCGCGACAAGACTGCTCGTCGAATTGATCGCGGACGACGACGCGGCCCGTCGCGCGGGCGCGGTCCATCTCGCGAACGCGCTCGCGGTCATTTCGGAGCGGACGGGCGACGTCGCGATGGAGATGAGAGCGGATCGCCTCACGGCGCAGAAATGGGCGCCGGCCCGGCGGCTGGCGCCCGTTTCCGCGATCTACACGTCGTAACGGGTGGGCAGGGCGTGAACCCCACCCACCCGCCCTCGACTAGACCGTTCCGAAGAACTTGCGCGCCGCGGGGATTCTGCGGATCACCAGTTGATCCAGCGCGAGGATGACGAGCAACGACAACCCGAACAGCGGCAGGAAGATGCCGAGCCCGATGACCGCGACCAGCAGGATCACGTTCGCGAACAGGGGCAGCCTGGCCCGCGGTGCGGCGAGACCCGACGCGTTGCCCCGACGTGTCCACCACATGATCGGCGCGGAGACGCACATGAAGAGCACGGCGAGGCAGAACAGTGTCGTGAGGATCGTGTTGATCGGCCCGAAGCGACGACCTTCGTGGATGGCGATGCCATTCGCGACGGTCTTGGACAGCACGGAGAGATCGTCGTAGCTGTAAACCGCGAGCGCCTCGCCGGAGTACTGGTCGACGTGCACGGTCTTCTGGAGCGTGACGTCGGATTCCGCGGGGTTGCCGTTATTCGCCCACTGGTATCCGAACACGCTGTAGACGCCCGTCTCCCCCTCGGGGTAGGTGACGAAATACGGTTCCGGCGCCCCCTCCGCGCGGGCGGTGGCGGTGGCGACGTCGATGGAGATCGACGCGCCGGCGCCGGTGCTGGTCGCGGTGGGTAGGTCAGCCACCTCCCACCCCGCCGGACTCGATGAACCGTTGCTCGCTTCGATCTGCTCCTTCACCGTCGACTCGGCGCCCGGGTCATCACCCCAGAGGGAGTCTCCCGTTCCGGATGCGACGGAGGAGGCGAGGGAGCCCCACACACCCGTCCAAGGGAGGCCCGAAACCACGAGCATCAGGATTCCCAGCCCGACCGGGAGCCCGACGAGACCGTGCCAGCTCCTCAATCGTGCTCCCCGGGCACGTTTCGCCACCGCGATCTTTCTGGGCCGCCGGCCGAGGAAGAAGATGATGAAACCGGTGATGGTGAGCACGATCGCCCAGCTGGCACCGAGCTCGACGATGCGATCGCCGACCTCGCCGTCCCCCAGAAGCAGATCTCCGTGGACGCGTTCCGCCCAGGTCGAAACGAGATCGTCGATGTGCAGATCACCGGTGATCGACGCGTCATACGGATCGACGTAGACGTTCCTGCTGCCCTCACCCACCGCGGTGACGAAGACCGTTGCACGGTCGCCGGAATTGTCGGTCACCGACAGGATCTCCCGATCCGGGAAGGCGGTGCGGACCGCCGCTTCCTGCTGCGAGAGCGGGAGTCGTTCGGCGCCCGCCGGCACGGACACGGTCAGGACACCCGGATGCGTCCAGGCGTCCACCTGAGCCCGGAACATGTAGGTCATGCCGGACACCGACAGAGCGAACAGGACGGGGATGACGATGAGCGAGCCGTAGAAGTGCCAGCGCCAGAATGCGCCGAACCAATTGGTGGGGCGCCGGGAAACGGGGACGGAACGAGGCGGCGGCTCGCCTTCCGCAGGCGACGACGAGGGCGCGGTGTCTGTGGTGGTCATGCCTACTCCAGGGTCGAAGGTGCGATCTCTACGAAGTGTAGTAATAAACTGACCGCGTGCTTTCTTCCCCGTGGAACCTGATCCTGACGGCGACCTTCAGCGTCACCGCACTGTGGTGCATCGTCGACCTCGTTCGCCACCGCCGCACCCGAAACGAGACCCACGACGGCCTGGCGCACCACACCATCGTCGACGCGAATCACCTCGTGATGAGCGTGGCGATGATCGTGATGGTGTGGGTCTCGGTGGTGGATGCCGCCACGTGGGCGCAGATCGCGGTGTTCGCGATCTTCGCGCTCGCCCTCATTCCCTCCCTGGCGACGCAGCGGGTATCGGATCGCATCTCGACCGCGGCGCACATCGTTCTCAATGCGGCGATGATCTGGATGCTCGCGGCGATGCCCCTGTTGATGGCCGGAATGGACATGGATGCCGGGGAAGGCGGGCATCATCACGGCGGGGGCGACGAGTCGATGCTCATGGCCACGCCCGGCTGGGCTGATGCCCTCAACGTCGTCTTCATCGCCTTGAGCGCCGCCGCGGCGCTCTGGTGGGCGGTGCGACTCATCCGCTCGCGCGGGCGCGACCTCCACGACGGCTGCTACATCCTGATGGGCGCCGGCATGGCCGTCATGCTGGCCGTCATGAACGCCTGACGCTCAGAGGTCGAGTTCGAGGACCGGGGTGCGGGAGCGGGAGACGCACACGTTGATGATCGCGTTCGAACGGTGCTGGGCGTCCGACTGATAGTCATCTCGGTGATCGGGGATTCCCCCGCGTACACCGACGACGCAGGAGCCGCAGAACCCCTGCCCGCAGGAACGGTAGGTCTCGAAGCCGCGACCCTCGAGGGCGTCCGCGAGGGACTCATTCTCCCCGACGGGCACCCGCTCCCCGGTCGACGCGATCACGACCTCGAACGCCGCCCCTTCCCGCGACTCGTCGGGTGCGCGGAATCTCTCGATGTGCAGCTGATCCGCAGCCCAGCCCCCGTCGAGTGCGCGGCTGAGGGCGAGCTCGACGAACGCGTCGGGACCGCACACATAGACGGCACCGCCGCCGACCGGTTCGGAGAGCGCGGAGGGGCCGCTCGAACGGAAGGAATCACCGCGATCACTGTAGTGCGCGTGCACGCGTGCAGCCCACGGCCTCTGTTCGAGGTGGTCGGCGAGCGGGAGCGAACGGCGGTCGCGCGCGTACACATGGAAGTCGAACGGCACCCCATCCCGATGAAGCTGCTCGGCCATGGACACGAGCGGCGTGACTCCGATTCCTCCACCCAGCAGCAGAACCCTCGACGAGTGGGACCTCAGCGCGAACGTGTTCCGCGGACCGGACACGCTCACCAGGGCTCCGGGCATGAGCCGGTCGTGCACGGAGATGGACCCCCCACGGCCCTGGTCCTCCCTCTGCACGCACACGAGGTAGGCACCGGAGTCCGCAGGGTCGCCGACGAGCGAGTACTGCCGAACGGCCCCCCGCTCGATGTGCAGATCGACGTGCGCGCCGGCACCGAATGAGGGGAGACCCCGCCCGGGGTCCGAGTTCTCCAGCCGCAAGAGGATGGCGCGATCGGAAACGCTCGTGCGGTGCGTCACCCGGACCGAATGAGTCGCGCTCGCGGCGCTCCCCGGGCCCACATCTGCTCGCTTCGGCTTCCACCACGCCATGAACGTCCCTCGCTTCCCGCGTCGTATATCTACAAATTGTAGAGCTGAGGATGATGGGACCGCGCCCTTGCTCGACACCCCGCCTGCCCGCCGCAACGCGGCTCGGGACCGCCATGCGGCACCGAAGCACCTGCAGTCGCAACATTTCGAGATGTTGGGAAACGCTGCGACGCCGCGCGCGGGAGCTCGCCCGACGACCCGGACGGGCTGTGCGTCGCGGAATTCCGGGCCTTCGCGAGCGCCCCGGCGAGACATCGCGCACCCCTATCGAATCTCATCACCCCTGCGTCTTGGACGGCCCCGCGACACCCGGCCTAGCGTCGCCGACAGGGCGCCGGCCGAATCGGCATCCGTGCGACGAAAGGTTGTGTGTCATGGCCGTGGAGTTCATCAGCCTCACGTACCCGAATGCCTCGAACGAGCTATCCCCGATCCCGGGTGCACAGATCGACAAGGACTACCTCGTCCGGTACGCCCGAGCCGTCGAGGACGCCGGCTTCGACTACACGCTGCAGCCGTACGGCTCCCACTCGTTCGACCCGTTCATCACCGCCACCACGTTGGCGCAGTACACCGAGCGGGTGAAGCCGATCGTCGCGCTGCGGCCGAACAACATCCACCCGACCTACGCCGCGAAGACGCTCGCCACGCTCGACCAGGTGAGCGGGGGACGGGCGGTCGTGCACTTCATCTCCGGCGGAAACGACGCCGAGCAGGCGCGCGAGGGCGACTTCCTCTCGAAGGAGCAGCGCTACGCGCGCACCGAGGAGTACATCCGCATCCTGCGCCGGGCGTGGGAGTCGGACGAGCCGTTCGACTGGGACGGCGAGCACTACCGGTTCGTCGGGTACTCGAACGGGGTGCGGCCCGTGAACGGCACGATCCCGGTGTCCGTGGGCGGATCGTCCGCCGAGGCCTACCGCGTGGGCGGTGCGCTCGCCGACATCTTCGGGCTCTGGGGCGAGCCGCTGAAGGAGACGCAGGAGCAGATCGACCGCATCGCCGCAGCGGCCGATGCCGCGGGACGTACGGATCGTCCGCGCACGTGGGTGACTTTCCGCCCGATCATCGCCCCGACCGAGGAACTCGCGTGGGCGAAGGCCGCGACGGTGCTCGACGCTCTGAAGCGCAACGTCTCCGGCGGCGTCGGCGTCCGCGCACGCTACCCCCAGGAACCGCAGAACGTCGGGTCGCAGCGGCTGCTCGACATCGCCGCGCGCGGCGAGGTGCACGACCGCGCGCTGTGGACCGCACCGGCCGCGGCCACGAATGCCGCGGGCGCCTCGACCGCTCTCGTCGGGACCCCCGAGACGGTCGCGGCCGCGATCCTCGACTACGTCGACCTCGGCGCCGACCTCGTCTCGATCCGCGGCTACGACAACCTCAACGACGTCATCGACTACGGCCGCTATCTGCTGCCCCTCATCCGCGAGGAGCTCGCCCACCGCGAAGCGACCGGGCGCCGCGGCGAGGTCGTGGCGCAGGAGCCGCTCCCCGACCGCTCGCCCGCCGGCGTGGCCACATCCTGACGCGACGGGGCGACCGCGCAGTGTCGCGTTAGCCACGCACACCCTCAGCGCTTCGCGCAACGTCAGCCACCGGTGGCCGGATGCCGCTGAGCCAGCGCGGATCGCAGAGGTTGCGCGACGCGCGCCCCGGCGGGCGGTTGTTGCACCCCGCCCAACATCCATTCATGCGCATCCATCCCTCTCGTGCGGGCGTAGGGTCGAAGGACGAGGACGGACCGTCCGAGAAGATCTCCCGGCACCGCGCCCGCCCGGGAAGAAGGCCACCCATGGCCCAGTACGACGTAGCGAACCGCTCGGCGATCGTGACGGGAGCGGGCAGCGGGATCGGACGCTCGACCGCGCTCCTCCTGGCCCGGAACGGCGCCGCCGTGGTCGTGAACGACCTCAACGCCGACAACGCGAACAAGGTCGTCGAAGAGATCCGCGCTGCCGGCGGCACGGCCGAGGCCTCGGTCGGCGACGCCACCGACAGCGCCTGGATCGCGTCGTCGGTCGAGCTGGCGAACACCCTCGCGCCGCTGCGCATCGGCGTGAACAACGCCGGCATCGGCGGCGCCGCCGCACCGACGGCGGAGTACTCCGACGAGGCCTGGGACAAGGTCATCGCCATCAACCTCAACGCCGTCTTCCGCAACATGAAGGCGCAGATCCCCTCGATCCTCGCGAACGGCGGCGGCTCGGTCGTCAACATCGCCTCGATCCTCGGCAGCGTCGGCTTCGCCACGTCGCCCGCGTACGTCGCCGCGAAGCACGCCGTCGTCGGCATGACGAAGACCGCCGCGCTGGAGTACTCGGCGCAGGGCGTCCGCGTGAACTCGGTGGGCCCCGGCTTCATCGACACCCCGCTGCTGGATGGCGTCGGTGACGACGTCAAGGAGTTCCTGGTCAGCAAGCACCCGATCGGCCGCCTCGGCAAGCCCGACGAGGTCGCGCACCTCATCGCGTTCCTCGCCAGCGACGCCGCGAGCTTCGTGACCGGCAGCTACCACCTGGTCGACGGCGGCTACACCGCCCCCTGATCCCGGATGCCGCGCGGCCCGGACTCCAGGCGAGTCAGGGCCGCGCGAGCTCCTCGAACTCCCCCTCGGGCAGCGCCACCCACCCCTCGCGCCGCGCGACCTCGACGTCGTCAGCACCCGGACGCGAGAACCGACCGAGAGCCGCAGCCCGCGTCGAGAGCGCCGCGATCATCGCGTCGAAGGCGTCGGCGGATGCCACGGCGACCGACGCGTGCGGACCGACGTTGAACCACGGCGCCCGCTGCCGCAGCACGGCGAGCAGGTCGGCCCGGCGGGTGGCATCCACCCGGTATCTCCTGGTGTCGAAGCCCCAGATCCGAAGGGCGCCGCCGGGGTACACCTCGAACAGACGCCCGTCCCCGGCACGGTCGACGGGGAATCCCGTGGCGGCGAGCCGCCGGAGCAGTCCCGCTCCGCGGAGAGCAGTGACCCCGAGCCGATCGGTCGAGACGCTCAGCGGCCACCGTCCGATGCGCTCGCGCACCACGACGTCGGTGCGGCGGTAGACGAGGCCGCGACGCCAGTCGGCGCCCCCGTCGACGGGGCCGAGCTCGGGCTCTGCTCCGACGTGGTGCGCACGTACGAAGTCGACGAACGCGTCGGGCCAGCCGAGCGGACAGTCCAGCCCCAGCCACGCGCCTACGCCGACGGATGCCACGATCGCGGCGTCGTCGACCCCCACCTCGAGCCGCGCGAGTCGCGCCCCGCCGCCCGACCACACGATCTCGGCGAGGGCGGTGCCGGGCACCCCGGCGGCCAGGTCGACGCCGATCGTTCTCATCCCCGCAGGCTACGCGGGGGCGTCGACATCGCAGCCCTCTCGCCGCGGGGGCGGCGAACCTGCGAGGATCGACCCATGCCCGCCGACGACGCACTCCCCGACTCCCTCGAGCCGGGCCAGCACGTGCCGCCGCGGGATCAGCCTCCCGCACCCCCGACGCCGCGCGGCGACCTGCGCGTCGTGTCGATCCTCGCGGTCATCACGGGCGTGATCGTGGTCGGCTGGCACATCTTCCTGGTGTCGGTCAGCGCCGTGGCGGAGCTCGACCAGTTCCTCTGGATCCAGATCGGCATCTGGGCCCTGGCGCTCGTGTCGTTCGTGCTCGGCATCCTGAGCCTGAACGCGCGCATGGCGCGCGAGCTGGCCGCCGCCGGCTTCATCGCGGGGGTCGCGGCGTTCCTGCTGTCGATCTCGATCGGCCTCTTCAGCGGCGCGCTCTTCCTGAGCTGAGGTCGCGCCCGCGGTGCGGCACAGCCCCCGCCCGTTCAGTGTCCAAGACACGCGGACGGGATGCCGCGGCATCCGCGTGTCGTGGACACCGAACCGCCCGGGGACCGGGGGCTCCGAACATGGCGCGGCTCAGCGTCCAAGACACGCCGCATGGCGCGGTCGGGATACGGCGTGTCTTGGACGCTCAACCCCGCGCGACGCACCGAAGCCGACGCCGCAGACCTACGCCGGCGGCCGCCCGACGTACCGCGCGGAGGGCCGGATGATCTTCGGGTCGCGCGCCTGCTCGAGGACGTGCGCGGTCCAGCCCACCGTTCTGGCCAGGGCGAACGTGGGCGTGAACATCTCGGGAGGGATGCCGCACTCCTCCATGACGACGGCGGCGTAGAACTCGACGTTGGCGTGCAGCGGCCGGTCGGGCTTGTGCTGGGCGAGGAGCCGTTCGGCCGTGCCCTGGAACGCCAGAGCCTGCGCGACCCGCGGGCCGCCGAAGCCCTCCGCGACCTTGCGCAGCAGCGCGGAACGCGGGTCGGTCGTGCGGTATACCGCGTGCCCGAAGCCCATCAGCCGACGGCCGGCGGCGAGCTCGCCACGGATCCACGCCTCGGGATCCTCACCCGCGCGGTCGAGACTCTCCAGCGCCCGCGCGGGCGCGCCGCCGTGGAGCGGACCCGACAGCGCCCCGAGCGCGCCGGTGAGGCACGCGGCCATGTCGGCGCCGGTCGAGGCGATGACCCGCGCGGTGAACGTCGAGGCGTTGAAGCCGTGGTCCATCGCGGCGATGAGGTACGCCGTCAGCGCCCGCTCGTGCGCGGAATCGGGATGGCTGCCGGTGAGCGCGGCGAGGTAGCCGGAGACGACCGGCCCCGTCGGGCCGGGGTCGGCCCTGCGGGCGACGGCGGCGATCACGCGCGGGGCGACCGCCGCGAAGGCGATCGCGTCGTCGAGCCGCCCGCGCTCATCGAGGTCGTATAGCGGACGGGTGCCCCGAGCGGATGCCAGCAGCGGCCACGCCGCACGGAGAGCGGTGAGCGGGTCGTCGGTGCGGGCCACCACGGTCTCGACGACACGGTCGACCGCGGGGTGCGCGGCGGCCGCCGCGACCCGGTCGAGGAAGGATGCCCGGGTCGTGGCATCCGGGAGCTCCCCGACCACCAGCAGATGCCAGACGTCTTCGAACGTGCGCTCGCGCGCGAGATCCACCGCCGGGATTCCGCGGTAGTGGTACATCCCGGCCTCGCCGTCCACGTCGCCGATGGCGGTTTCGGCCGCCACCACCCCCGTCAATCCGCGGGGCACATCGATCAGCTCGCTCATGCGCTCAGTGTGCGAACATGACGATCACGCCGTCAACGTTGATCGGATCAATGTGCCCCCTTCCCTCCCCCGTCTCACCGCCGCACAGGCCGCCTCCCGCCTCGGCGTCAAGCCCGCGACGCTGTACGCCTACGTCTCGCGCGGCCTGCTCGCGCGCGACCGCGACGCGCACGGCTCGACGTTCGACGCGCTCGAGGTCGAGGCGTTCGCCGCCGCGCGTCGGCGCACGGCCGCGCAGACGCCCGCGCACCCGACGACCGGTCTCCCCCTCGGGGTGATCCGCACCGATGTGGCCGACATCGAGGACGGCGAGCTCCTCTACCGCGGTCGCCGCGCCCGCGACCTGATCGACCGCCCGTTCGCCGAGGTCGTCGCCTGGCTGTGGGATGCCGAGCGCGTCGACGCACCCGACACCGCGATCGGCTCCGCCCGCGCGATGGTGCAGGCGCTGCCGCTCCACACGGGCCCGATGGACCGCCTGCGCGCGGCCCTGACGGGCTTCGCCGCCGACGATCCGCTGCGCCGCGAGGCGAGTCCTGACACGGCGTATCGCATCGGATGGACCCTCCTGACCGGACTCCCCGTCGCCCTCGGCGGGCACCCGCACCCCGATCTCGCGCGCTCCCTCGTCACCGCCTGGATCCCCGCGCCGTCAGACCCGGTCGTCGCCGCCGTCAACGCCGCTCTCGTGCTGCTCATCGACCACGATCTGGCGGTGTCGACCTTCGCGGCGCGCGTCGCGGCCTCCGCGCGCGCCGACGGATACGCCGCGGTCAGCGCGGCGCTCGGCGCGGCCGATTCCCCCCTGCACGTCTCCGCAGCGACCCGCACCGCCCGCCTGATGGCCCGGGTGCGTCGCGGCCTGGAGCCGGAACGGGCCCTGGCCGAGGCGCTGCAGGAGGGCAACGGCATCCCGGGGTTCGGTCATCCGCTCTACGACGGCGTCGACGATCGGGCCGACGCCCTGTTCCCGCTTCTCGCCACCCTGCCCGACGGCGAGGGGACGATGGATGCCGTGCGCCGGCTGCAGGAGGTCGTCGCCGACCGCGCCCGCCTCGCGCCGAACGTCGACCTGGCGCTGGCGGCGCTCGCCTCGGCGGCCCGGCTTCCCGAGGACACCGCGGCCACGGTCTTCGTCGTCGGGCGGACGGCCGGGTGGATCGCCCACATCGCCGCCGAGTACGCCGAGCCCGCGATGCGGCTGCGTCCGCGCGGCGAGTACGTCGGGCCGTGAAGTTTCGGGCGGCCGGAGGTGAAAGCGTCCGCCTTCGCGCTCGTCCTCACCAGGGACCTGGCTAGGTTGCCGGACATGATGTACAACGTCCTGGAGGCCCGGAACCACCTCTCGCGGCTCATCGCCGACGCCGAGTCCGGCGTCGAGGTCACGATCGCACGACGGGGTATCCCTGTCGCGCGGATCGTGCCGATCGCCCCCGAGCCGCGACGGGCGAGCAACGCCTTCGCGCGATGGCTCGCGGAGAACCCCCTGACTCCTGACCTGGCGCGTCCGGTCGATGAGATCGAGGCAGTGATCGCCGAGAACAGGGCGTGATCTACGTCGACAGCTGTCTCGTCATCTACGCCGTCGAGCGCGACGACGGCGTCGGGAGCCGAGCCCGCGAAGCCCTCGCCGGTTCCGACGAGCCGCTCGCGACGAGCCCGCTGGTGATTCTCGAGGCTCTCGTCGGCCCGATGCGAGAGGGAGACGCGCTGCCACAGGCGCAGATGTGGGACGCCCTCGACCGCTTCGAGCTCCTCCCCGTCGACGATGACGACTATCTCCGCGCCGCTCGGCTTCGGGCGCGGCACCGCGGACTGCAGACGGCGGACGCGCTGCACCTCGCCGTCGCCCAGCGCGCGGGGTGCACCGCGTTCTGGACCAACGATGCGCGCCTCGCGGGCGCCTCGGGCGGTCTGGCAGTGGACGTGATCGGCGGTGGATGACACCGCCCGGCGCTCAGCCCGCGTGCCACCGCTTTGCGAGTTCGACCACCGCGGCGACCGCGGCCTCGGTGTCGGCGGGCGTCCCCCCGGCACGGCCCGCGACGAGACCCGCGACGAACGCGCTCAACGGGGCGGCCGGCCGCGCCACGCCGTTCGCGACGTCGCGCGCCAGGTCGAGGATCAGCGAGATGGGCACATCGCCCTCGGCGAGGCCGAAGCGCTCGGCGAGCGCGGCGCTCCACTCGTTCAGCGCCTCGGGCGGCAGGGTGCGGGATTCGGTCACGGCTCCTCCTCGGGCTCGCTCGCGGCCGAGCCTCCGACCGCCGTCAGATCGTCCCACGTGTCGATGTCGCGCGACAGCGCCGCGGGCGCGTCGACGAACGCGATCCGCAGGCTCGAGAGAAGCGCCCGCATCGCGGCATCCCGTCCGCCTCCGGGAATCGTGGATGCCGCCGTGCGGAGCGCCGCGGTCCGGTATCGGCCCGTGAGCCACTGGGGTCGGCCGCCCTCGGCGAGACACACGCCGTCGGCGTCGGCGGGGATCGGCGGAAGGGCGCCGACCGCGGCCGCCGGGTCGACGAGGTCGCACGCGAGGAGCAGGACCTCGTCGGCCTCGACCGCGCCGAGCGCCGCGACGGTCCCCGCGACGGGACCGCCGAACGGCGGATCCTCGCGCACCCAGATCACGTCGAGGTCGGGCACGAGGACCGGCGCGGCGACGACGGTGCGCTCCGCACCCGCGTCCCGCACCGCGGCCACGGCACGGGCGAGGAGCGTCTCTCCGTCGAGCCGGAACAGGGGTTTCCGCGCTCCGCCGACACGGGCGGCCCGGCCTCCCGCGAGCAGGATCGCGTCGAGGCTCATCCGACCCGCACCTCGACGAGGTCGCCGGGCTCGAGGTCGCGCTCGCCCGGCGGGATCACGGCGTAGCCGTCGGCGTCGCCGAGGCCACGGGTGGAGCCGCGGGTGCCCGGCACGGGCGGCACGGCGCGCCACGCGGCGGGATCGGTCCGGTCGAGGCGCACGGGAACGTACTGCACCCGGTCGGTGCGCACCCGCCATCCCTCGGCGAGCGGCAGTCGGACGACCGTGCGGTCCTCGCCGGAGTCCCCCTCCAAGGCGCGCAGCGCGGGGCGGACGAACACCTCGAACGACACCGCCGCACTCACCGGGTTGCCCGGCAGACCGAACACGAGGGTTCCCGCGGCAGTGCGCCCGAAGCCCTGCGGCCGCGCGGGCTGCATCGCGACCTGCACGAACGACAGCAGGTCGCCGAGGCTGTTCTTCACGACCTCGTACGCGCCCGCGCTCACCCCGCCCGAGAACACGACGACGTCCGCTCCGAGCCGCTCGGCCTCGGCGATCGATGCCCGCGGCCCGTCGCCCTCGTCGGCGATGCTGGCGCGGAGCACGACCTCGGCCCCCGCCTCCTCGGCGAGACCCGCGAGCAGGTAGCTGTTGGACTCCGGGATCTGCCCGTACCGCAGCGGCATCCCGGGCGCGACGAGTTCCGACCCGGTCGAGATCACGGCGACCCTCGGCGCCCGGGCGATCTCGACGGACGCGGTTCCGGATGCCGCGATCGCGGCGATCCGCGCGGCGGTCAGCCGCACTCCGGCGGGGGCGATCACGGCGCCGGCGGGCGTGTCCGACCCGCGCCGGCGGATGTGGGCACCGGGCCCGCGCGAGGCGATCAGCACCTCGGTCTCGGACAGCGACCCGTCGAGGCCGAGACGGGTGTCCTCGAAGGGGACGACGGCCGTGGCATCCGTCGGCACGGGAGCGCCTGTCATGATCCGCGCGGCTTCGCCAGGACCCAGGGTCGGGTTCCGCGGCGTCCCCGCCGGCAGGTCGGCCACCACCCGGAGCGTGACGGGGACGGTCGCGACGTCGTCGACCCGCACGGCGAACCCGTCCATGGCCGAGTTGTCGAAGCCCGGCACGTCGACGGCCGCGTGCACCGGATGCCGCAGCACTCGGCCGCGGGCGTGCTCGAGGGGTCGCTCCTCAGCCGGAAGCGGCACGACCGCGGAAAGGATCGCGGCGAGGTGCGCGGAGACCGCGATCACAGGCATCCCCTCAGCGTAGGCGGCGGGTCCTGGCATCCGGTCCGGTCCTGTTCGCAAGCCTCGCCCGCGACGGCCGCGCGCGAGTACCGTGTGCGGCATGAGCGACCTGACCTACCCCGAGATCGGGGCGACGGCGGGGCGGCTGCCGCCGGGGTATCACCACGTGCGCGCGGAACGCGTGATCGGTCGCGGCCGGGTGGCGTTCGAGCAGGCGGCCGACGCGCTCCTGTGCGGAGCGGTGCAGCGGCGGGCGGGAGCGACCGTGCGGTTGTCGCAGACGCCGCTGCGCGTCGGAACCCGGATCGACATGCGGCTGGGGCCGTTCGGCATCCCGTGTCTGGTCGTGTGGGCGGAGCGCGACGACGACCACGCCGGTTTCGCCTACGGCTCACTGCCCGGGCACCCCGAGAGCGGCGAGGAACGGTTCGAACTGACCCTCGCCCCCTCGGGAGAGGTGACCTTCACGATCACGGCGTTCTCGCGTCCGGGCCGCTGGTTCACGCGCCTCGCGTGGCCGGTGAACCGTTTCGTCCAGCGCCGCATGACCCAGCGGTACCTCTGCACCCTGGATTCGCCGACGCGCTGAGAACGGGGAGGGGCCGCAGCCCCTCCCCGCCCGCGTCACTCGGTGTCCGCGTCACCCTTCCGGCGCGGCCGCAGGAGCAGCGCGATGACGACACCGACCACGATGACCGC
Source organism: Microbacterium proteolyticum (assembly GCF_029639405.1). Lineage (NCBI taxonomy): Bacteria > Bacillati > Actinomycetota > Actinomycetes > Micrococcales > Microbacteriaceae > Microbacterium > Microbacterium proteolyticum. Next base: position 1,291,368 of record NZ_CP121274.1, on the reverse strand, counting down.
CACGCCACCGACGGACAGACCGATCACCAGCCCCGAGGGTGCGGCCGCGGGCGCCGCGGCATCCGGTGCCGCTTCCGCCTGTTGCGAAGCGACGTTCGCGCAGGGCGACGACTCGGCGCCCTGGCCGACCGGCTCTCCCGCGGCGGGCGCGTACGAGAACGCGTAGGTTCCCGACACGGGGTGCCCGTCGGATGACACCGCCCGCCACGTCACCTGGTATTCGCCGGCGGCGCCGAGCTCGACCGGGGTGGTCAGCGTCGGACCGGCGAGCGCGGTGCAGTCGGTCTCGTAGTGACGGGCGTCGGGCCCGACCACGATCACCTCGTTCCCTCCGTCGGCGCCGAGGAGGTTGGCGCTGAACGTCAGCTCCACATCGGATGCCGTCGACACCGTCGCATCGGCGGCGGGCGTCGACGAGACGAGGCTGTCGTGGGCCGATGCGGCCTGTGCCCCGCCGAACGCGGCGCCCACGGCGACCGCGGCGACGACGAGGCTGAGGACGCCGACTCGACGCCGGGGCGCCGTGAGCGCGCGCACGGTCAGGCCTTCTTCGGACGGCGGGCGAACGCCAGTGCGCCCAGCACCGCGCCGCCGATGCCGATGACGAGCGCGGCGATGCTGAGGCCCAGGGCCGCGCCCGCGGAACCGTCCGTGGACGACGCCGACGCCTCGGACATGGTGTGGTCGTCGTGTCCGTCGGCCGCGGGTGCCGCGGTCGACGTGTCGTGCGACGCACCGTGACCCGTGGTCGGGGGCGCGTCGTTGATGTACAGCACGGGAGCGGGCTCGAGCGTGTCGTCGGCGGCGACCTCGTCGGGAGTCGCCGACCAGTTCACGACCTCGCCGTCGGAGTACGTCTGCACGGCCGGGAGGACGACGTGTCCGGTGTCGGGCACGGGTCCGAGGACGGCCGAGAAGACCTGGAACTGGTCTTGGCCGATGCCCACGCCGGGGTCGGCCTGCCAGACGATCTTCAGCGGTCCGTCGCTGACGGTGTTGCCGTCGACCTCGACGGGCGCGGGGTAGGCACCCTTCTCGACGGTCGCCGTCCAGCCGGGCACCGGCTGCACGAGAACGGCGGTGAACGGGGTGTCGGTCGGGAGCGTCACCTCGACCTTGACGGTCGAGGCCGTCTCGGACTCGGTCGGAACGCGGAAGTTCACCGTGGCGTAGCTGCCCGGAGTGGCGGTGTTCGGGTTGACGGTGACGTGTGCGGATGCCGCGAGGGGCACGCCCAGCGCGAGGGCGAGGCCGGCGGCCGCGCCCACGAGGGCGCGCGAGAGGGAACGGGACATGAATGCTGCTTTCTGAATGTGCGCAGGCGTGATTGCACGCCGGAACGCGGGGGGTGAGGAGGTGGGAGGGTTCTACGTCGGAAGCGGCGGACCCCGATGCCTCATCACCGACAGGACGGTCATGCCGACCGTCAGCAGCGGCCGCTCGGGACGCACCCGGGGCAGCGCGAGCGGGCGCGGTGCCGCCAGGGGCACCAGCGCGCGGAAGGTGTCGGACAGCAGCCCAGCGACCGCGCGCAGCGCGCGTTCCCCCGATCCGAGCGCGAGGACCGTGACCCCCGCGGCGGACGCGTGCGCCAGCCACATCCAGGGCGACTCGGTGCCCGTGAGCCCGTGGGCGTGACCGGATGCCGCGACCTCGGCGAGCGCGACCGCCTCGCCGTGGTGCCCGGCCGTCGCGATGCCCCCGCTCAGGTCGAGAGCCAGCAGCGAGTGGAACAGCAACTGGCTGGCGGCGATCGCGGCCGTCAGACGCCACCACGACACCGTGCGTCCGACGAGGGCGATGCACAGGGGCGACGCGAGACTCAGGGCCAGGACGACGTTGAGCACGGAGGGGAGCTCGCCGGCGGCGACGGTGTGCGACAGGGTCGCGACCAACGTCGCGACCACGGCAGCGGAGACCCCGCGTGCCGCGCGGCGCGCGCGCCCCGCCCGTGCCGACATGTCGGTCCTCTCCATCCGTTCGCTGCCATTCCACCACACGGGTCGGACACCTCGGCGCCGTATGGCGCCCCGCTCCGGCGGTCCCCGGCGCCGCCCCGCGCCCGTCGTCCGGGCGTACGCTCGACCCATGTCCCCCTCCTCGCGCGGCCGGTCCTGACATGGGCCGCCTGACCGCTCCGCGTCGCGTCACCCGCATCACGCTGGACGGCGTGAACCGGCAGCGGCCGGACGTGGTCGCCGTCGAGGAGCCGCTCGAGATCCGGGTCGCCGGTTCCCCGCTGTCGGTGACGATGCGCACGCCCGGGCACGACGTCGAACTCGCGGCCGGATTCCTCGTGTCGGAGGGCGTCCTCCATCGCGGCGACCAATTCGCGCGGGCGATCCACTGCGGCGGACCGGGCACGGGCGGCGCCGACGGCAACACCTACAACGTCCTCGACCTCACGCTCGCTCCCGGTGTGACGCTCCCCTCCCCCGACATCGCCCGCAACTTCTACACCACGAGTTCGTGCGGCGTGTGCGGCACGGCATCCATCGAGGCCGTCGAGAAGGTGTCGTCGTACGACGTGTCAGAGGATGGCATCCGGGTCGATGCCGTCGATCTCGCGGGCTTCCCCGACCGGCTCCGCGAGGGGCAGAAGGTGTTCGAGAAGACCGGCGGACTGCACGCCGCGGCGCTCTTCGACATCGCGACCGGCGAGATGCTCGTCGTGCGGGAAGACGTCGGACGACACAACGCCGTCGACAAGGTCGTCGGCTGGGCCCTGCTCAACGACCGGCTGCCGCTGCGGGGAACCGTGCTGCAGGTGTCGGGCCGCGTGAGCTTCGAGCTGGTGCAGAAGGCCGTGATGGCCGGCATCCCGATCCTGTCCGCCGTGTCCGCGCCGTCGTCTCTCGCGATCGAACTGGCCGAGCGCGCGGGACTCACCGTCGCGGGATTCGTCCGCGGCGGCAGCATGAATCTCTACACACGTCCGGATCGCATCCTCGTTCCATCCACAACCCCCGCACTCGCGGAAAGCTCCGGCGTACGCTGACCGCAGGCGCACGGTGTGTGGATGCCACCGACTCGGCGCCGAAACCATCGGAGGGTGAACATGGGTGACGCGTTCGGGCTGATGAAGGACGCACCGCGTCAGGGCGGCCTCGGCCCCGCCGTCACGGGCGATTGGGAGAGCACCGGCGAGTACGAGCACCCGGCCGCCGGCTGGGGCGCGGCGCTCACGGTCGGGAAGGTCCTGCTCGAGCAGCGCCAGCCGATCGCCGGCACCAAGGCCATGTTCACGATGAACCACCCGAAGAGCGGCTTCGACTGCCCCGGGTGCGCGTGGCCTGACGACAAGGGCGTCGCCCTCGACATCTGCGAGAACGGCATCAAGCACGTCACGTGGGAGATGACGCACAAGCGCGTCGGCAAGGAGTTCTTCGCCGAGCACTCCGTGACCGAGCTGTCGCAGTGGACGGACTTCGCGCTCGAGGATGCCGGTCGCCTCGTCGGTCCGATGGCGTACGACGCCGCGACCGACCATTACGTGCCCATCTCGTGGAACGACGCGTTCCGCCTGATCGCCCAGCACCTGCAGGGTCTCGACAGCCCCGACCAGGCCGCTTTCTACACCTCGGGGCGCCTGAGCAACGAGGCGTCGTTCCTCTACCAGCTGTTCGCGCGCGAGCTGGGCACGAACAACCTTCCCGACTGCTCGAACATGTGCCACGAGGGCTCGGGCCGCGGGCTGACGGCTTCCCTCGCCACCGGCAAGGGCACCGCCGACCTCGAGGACTGGCAGAACTGCGACGCGCTGTTCGTCCTCGGCGTCAACGCGGCCTCGAACGCGCCGCGCATGCTCACGAGCCTCGCCGAGGCCGTCGAGCGCGGAGCGCAGGTCGTGCACGTGAATCCGCTCCGCGAGGTCGCGGCCACCCGCACGATCGTGCCGCACGAGATCGTCGACATGGCCACGTTCCACGATCACCCCACCAGCACCCTCAACCTCCAGGTGCGCCCGGGCGGCGACCTGGCCCTCATCCGCGGCATGGCCAAGGTCGTGTTCGAGGCGGCCGAGCGCGACCCGTCGGTGCTCGACCAGGCGTTCATCGACGGCTACACGCACGACTACGAGGCCTACCGCGCGCTCGTCGAGGCGACGCCGTGGGACGCCCTCGTCACGCAGGCGGGCCTGACCGAGACCGAGATCCGGGCCGCTGCCGACATCTACCTCGCGTCGGAGCGCACCGTCATCAGCTGGTGCCTCGGCGTCAGCCAGCACGAGCACGGCGTCGACACGGTCCGTGAGATCGTCAACCTCCTGCTGCTCCGCGGCAACGTCGGCCGCCTCGGCACCGGACCCTCGCCCGTGCGCGGCCACAGCAACGTGCAGGGCAACCGCACGTGCGGGATCAACCACAAGCCGACGGAGGAGTGGCTCGCGAAGCTCGACGAGGTCTGCGGCATCCAATCGCCCCGCGATCCCGGACTCGACACCGTGCACACCGTCGCGGCCCTCCACCGCGGCGACCTCAGGGTGTTCGTCGGCATGGGCGGCAACTTCGTGCGGGCCGCTCCCGACACGAAGCTCACCGCCGAGGGCATGAGCCGCTGCGAACTCACGGTCCACGTCAGCACGAAGCTCAACCGCAGCCACCTCACCCACGGCAAAGCGGCGCTCATCCTCCCGTGCCTCGGCCGCACCGAGCGCGACGAGCAGGAGTCGGGTCCGCAGTCGATCTCGACCGAGGATGCCATGAGCTCCGTCATGCTCTCGCTCGGGTCGCGCAAGCCCGCCTCGCCGCACCTGCTCAGCGAGCCGGCGATCATCGCGCGCCTCGCCCGCGCCGCGATGCCCGACTCGAGAACGCCGTGGGAATGGTACGTCGGCGACTACGACCGCATCCGCGACACCATGGCGAAGGTGCTGCCCGGGTTCGAGGGCTTCAACGAACTCGTCCGCCAGCACTGGGGCTTCCGCATCCCGCAGCCGGCGCGCGAGCGCGACTTCCGCACGCCCTCGGGCAAGGCCGAGTTCTCCACCGCCGAGCTGCCCGACGTCATCCCCGCCGACTCCGACGTGCTGGTGCTCCAGACCATGCGCTCGCACGACCAGTGGAACACCACGATCTACTCGGCCGACGACCGCTACCGCGGTGTCCGCAACATCCGCGAGCTCATCTTCATGAACCGCAGAGACATGCGCGACCGCGGCATCGCCGAGGGCGACCTCGTCGACATCGTGGCCACCTCGCGCGACGGGTCGGTGCGCAGCATCACGGCGTTCCGGGCGCTGGAGTACGACACCCCGCGCGGCAGCGCCGCCGGGTACTTCCCCGAGATGAACGTGCTGCTCGGCCCCGACGACTACAGCCGCCAGAGCGACCAGCCGCTGATGAAGAGCCTGCGCGTGCGGGTGGCCAGGACCGCCTGACCGGATGCCGCCGCTGCACGTTCTGTTCGTGTGCTCGCGCAACCGCCTCCGCAGTCCGACGGCGGAGGCGGTCTTCCGCGACTGGCCGGGGATCGAGGTCGCCTCGGTCGGCCTGAAGCCCGACGCCGAGGAGGTCGCGACCCCCGAAGACATCGCGTGGGCCGACCTCATCCTCGTCATGGAGCCGACGCACAAGCGCGAGCTGTCGCGCCGGTTCGCGCCGCAGCTGCGCGACACGCGCGTGGTCGTGCTCGGCATCCCGGACGACTACGGATTCATGGATGCCACCCTCGTCGAGCGCCTGCGACGGGTGGTGCCGCGGCACCTGCCGTGACGGTGGTCCCTGGCATCCGGGGTCGAGCTGCCCGGGGCCCGGCGCAGCCTCAGTGATCCGCAGCGCCTCAGCCCGAATCCGGGCAACGCGACGGAGTTAGCGCGAATCGCTGAGCCAGCGCCGCCGCCGGCTCACGCCGCGGAGTCGCCCCCGAGCACCGCGCGCAGACCGACGGAGTACTCCTCGAACGTCGCCTTCACGCCGAACGCGCGCTGCACGATGTATCCCTGCGCGAGCGCGACCATGTGGAGGCTGAGGTCCGTGGCATCCGTGCCGGGATGCTCGGCCACCCACGGACCGAGGGCCTCCTCGTAGGCGCGCCGGATGCGCCTCACGATGTGGGTGATCAGCTGCTTCATCTCGGGGTCGACCGCTGCTTCCGCCCACATCTGCAGGACGACCGAGGCGGGGGTGCCGTCGTCGTCGAACCCGCGGAGGAAGCCCGCCACGAGGTCCCACGGCGAGCGCGGCTCCCCGCCTGCAGCCGCGATGTGCGCTTCGCGCGCCCCGATCACGGCGTTGGCGGCGTAGAGGGCGATCTGCGCCTTGCTCTCGAAGTGCGAGTAGATCGACCCGGTCGACAATCCGGACTCCGCCGAGATGTCGGCGATGGCTGTCCGGGCGAGACCTTTCCGCTCCATGACCCGGATGGCGGCGCTCACAATCTCGTCGCGGCGGGCCTGCGAGGACGCTTCCGTGAGTCTCGGCATGCAAACAGAGTACCCGTTCTGTATAGTCGCACCCAGAACGCTCATTCTCTTTGGAGGCCGTCATGTCCGCCCGCGTCGATCCGCCCACGCACTGGGCCCGCTCTCTCGCCATCGCCGTCGGCGCGGCGGTCGCCGTCACGCTGATCGTGCTCGCCTTCCTGTGGCCGGTGGCCACGGCATCCGCGAAGAACATCCAGCTCGCCGTCGTCGGCGATGCGGCATCCGTCACCCAGGTCGAGGACGGCCTGGCGGAGAACGCCGACGGCGTCTTCGCGCCGACGACCTACGACAGCAGGGATGCCGCGATCGACGCGATCGAGCGACGGGAGGTCTACGGCGCGATCGTGACGGGCGCGCAACCCGAGGTCGTCGTCGCGACGGCGGCCGGCCCGGCCGTGGCGACGGCGCTCCGGGGCGTGGCGCAGGGCCTGCAGGCGCAGGTGTCCGCGCAGCTGGCCGCGGTGGGGCAGAACCCCCTGGCCGTCACGGTCACCGTCACCGACGTCGTGCCCCTCGTCGACGCCGACCCGAACGGTGCGGGCATCGTCGCGATCGGCTTCCCCCTCGTCCTGGGCGGCCTGGTCGGCGGCATCCTGATCTCGCTCCTGGTGACGGGGGTGGCCCGACGGATCACCGCCCTGGTCGTCTACGCGGTCGTGGCCGGAACCGCCGTCACCCTCATCGCGCACACCTGGTTCGGCATCCTGCCCGGCGACGCTCTCCCCCTCGCGGCGGGGGTCACTCTCGCCATGCTCGGGACCGCGTCGTTCATCGTCGGGCTGAACGCGCTGATCGGCCCTCCGGGCATCGCGGTCGGCGCCGTGACGACGATGCTGATCGGCAATCCCCTGTCGGCGGCGAGCATGCCGGTCCAGTTCCTCGCGGCACCGTGGGGCGGCGTCGGCCAGTTCTTCGTGCCCGGCGCCTCGGCGACCCTCATCCGCGACCTGAGCTACTTCCCCGCAGCCGACACGACCCAGCCCTGGCTCGTGCTGGCGGCGTGGGCGCTCGTCGGCGTCGTGCTCAGCGCGATCGGCCACTGGCGCAACCGCGAGGTCGTCCACGTCGCGGAGTGACCGGGCGGATGCCGCGCCCCACCGCCTCCGCGCAACCTCGGCGATTCGCGCAGCCTCGGCCCGGATCCTCCCGAACCGGCTGAGGTTGCGCAGATCCCAGAGCCACGGCAGCCCGCACCGACCGCCCAACTAGACTGTCCCCGTCCGGCCCCTGCGATTCTTGGAGCTCAGCCGCGTGACCACCCCGAACCCCGCCGCCCGTACAGCTCTCGCTGACACCGTCGAGAACGCGATCGCGACTCCCGAGAAGGACCAGCCGTACGGCGCCCTCGGACTCAAGGACGACGAATACGCGAAGATCCGCGAGATCCTCGGCCGTCGCCCCACGAGCGGCGAGCTGGCGATGTACTCCGTCATGTGGAGCGAGCACTGCTCCTACAAGTCCAGCAAGATCTACCTGCGCCAGTTCGGCCAAAAGGTCAGCGACGAGATGAAGACCCGCCTCATGGTCGGCATGGGGCAGAACGCCGGCGTCGTCGACGTGGGCGACGGCTGGGCGGTCACCTTCAAGGTCGAGTCCCACAACCACCCGAGCTACATCGAGCCCTTCCAGGGCGCGGCCACCGGAGTCGGCGGCATCGTCCGCGACATCATCTCGATGGGCGCGCGCCCGGTCGCGGTCATGGACCAGCTCCGCTTCGGTGCGATCGACCACCCCGACACCCCGCGCGTCGTCCACGGCGTCACGAGCGGCATCTCGTTCTACGGCAACTGCCTGGGCCTGCCGAACATCGGCGGTGAGACGGTGTTCGACTCCGTCTACCAGGGCAACCCGCTCGTCAACGCCCTCGCGGTCGGCGTCCTCCGTCACGAAGACCTCAAGCTCGCCAACGCCTCCGGTGCGGGCAACAAGGTCGTGCTGTTCGGTGCCCGCACGGGCGGCGACGGGATCGGCGGCGCGAGCATCCTGGCATCCGACACCTTCGCCGACGGCGGACCCACCAAGCGTCCCGCGGTCCAGGTCGGCGACCCGTTCGCCGAGAAGGTGCTCATCGAGTGCTGCCTCGAGCTCTACCGCGACGACCTCGTCGAGGCCATTCAAGACCTCGGGGCCGCGGGCATCTCGTGCGCCACGAGCGAGCTGGCCGCCAACGGAAACAGCGGCATGAAGGTCGAGCTGTCGAAGGTGCTGCTGCGCGACCCGTCGCTCACGCCGGAAGAGATCCTCATGAGCGAGAGCCAGGAGCGCATGATGGCGATCGTGGCTCCCGAGAAGCTCGACGCGTTCCTCGAGGTCGTCGGCAAGTGGGACGTCGAGACGAGCGTGCTCGGCGAGGTCACCGGCGACGGCCGCCTCATCATCGACTGGTACGGCGAGCGCATCGTCGACGTCGACCCCTCCACCGTCGCGGTCGACGGGCCCGTGTACGAGCGCCCGGTCGCCTACCCGACGTGGATCGACGCGCTGCAGGCCGACTCCGCCGCGAAGCTCCCCCGGGCGACGGATGCCGACACCCTCCGCGCGCAGTTCACGACCCTCGTCGCGAGCCCCAACCTCGCCGACACCTCGTGGATCACGAACCAGTACGACTACTACGTGCTCGGCAACACCGCGCTGAGCTTCCCCGACGACGCCGGCATGATCCGCGTCGACGAGGAGACGGGCCTCGGCTTCGCGATCGCCACCGACTGCAACGGCCGCTACTGCCAGCTCGACCCCTACACCGGTGCGAAGCTCGCCCTCGCCGAGGCGTACCGCAACGTCGCCGTCACCGGTGCCGTGCCGACGGCCGTCACCGACTGCCTGAACTTCGGCAGCCCCGAGAACCCCGAGGTCATGTGGCAGTTCAGCCAGGCCGTCGAGGGTCTCTCCGATGGATGCCTCGAACTCGGCATCCCGGTCACGGGCGGCAACGTGTCGTTCTACAACCAGACCGGCGACCAGCCGATCCACCCGACCCCCGTGGTCGGTGTCATGGGCATCATCGACGACGTCGCCGCGCGCATCCCGAGCGGTTGGCAGGATGCCGGCGAGAACCTGTACCTGCTGGGCGTCACCGCCGACGAGCTCGACGGGTCGCAGTGGGCGGGGACCATCCACGACCACCTCGGCGGTCTTCCGCCCAAGGTCGACCTCGCTCAGGAGCGCAAGCTCGCCGAGCTGCTGCAGGCCGCAGGATCCCAGTCGCTCGTCTCCAGCGCCCACGACCTCTCGTCGGGCGGTCTCGCGCAGGCCCTCGCCGAGGGCGTGATGCGCTTCGGCGTCGGCGCGCGCGTCTGGCTCACCGAGTTGATGGAACGCGACGGGGTGGATGCCACCGCCGCCCTGTTCAGCGAGTCCACCGGCCGCGTGCTGGTGAGCGTGCCGCGCGAGGAGGACGTGAAGTTCCGCGGTCTGTGCAACGGACGCGGATACCCGGTGCTCCGCATCGGCGTCACCGACGTCGAGCCAGGCGCCGAGGCGACGCTCGAGATCCAGGACGTCTTCACCGTCCCCGTGTCGGAGCTGCGCCGCCTGTCGACCGAGACGCTTCCCGGCGTCTTCGGCCCGACGGTGACCGAGCCCGTCGCCTGAGCCGTTCGCGGTAACAGCCCCACGAGAAGGAGTCGCCGATGACCGACCACGACGACGACATGGCGGGCTTCGACGCGCGCCGGCAACGCCGCGTCAGGATCACCGCATGGGTGGTGATCGGCGCCCTGGTCATCACCGGCGGCGGCGCGACGGTCCTGTCGCTGATCTTCGGCTGAGCGCCGCTGTCCGGCCGAGCGTCCTGACCGCCGAGCGCGCTCACCGGCGAACGGCCTGAGCGGCCCCATCGACATGCCCACCGGCTGAGCCGTCCCGGGGGGACGTCCATCGCCCGGGCGCCGCGTCCCGCACCGCGACGTCACCCCGTGGCATCCCGAGGTCGAGAGAACCGCTCGGGCGGTCAGCGCAGCGGCAGCCCCGAGGCGTACGGTGCGGAGGCGAAGATGTTGAGGCCCAGCACGCGCGACAGGTATGCAGCCGCGATCTGCCCGCGCACGCTGTTGCCCGCGGCGTCGAGGCGGGGGGCGTACGACGCCATTCCGACCTTGCCGGGGGCGACGGTGATCAGGCCGCCCGCCACGCCCGACTTGCCCGGGAGCCCGATCTCGAACATCCAGTCCCCCGACGTCTCGTACAAGCCACTGGTGGCGAGCACGGCGAGCGTGTCCCGGCAGGCTTCGGCCGAGACGACCCGTTCACCGGTCACGGGGTTCACCCCGCCGTCGGCCAGCGTCGCCGCCATGACCGCGAGGTCGACGGTGTCCACCGAGAGCGCGCACTGCCGGGTGTACACGTCGACGACATCGGCCGGTCGACGCTCGATGCGGCCGTAGCTGTGGACCAACTGCCCGATCGCCCGATTGCGCTGGTTGGTCTCGGACTCGGAGCGGTACACCTCGTCGTCGACGGCGAGCGGCCGACCGGCGAAGCGCGACAAGCCCTCTCGCACGGCCTCCCACTGCGCGTCGGGGTCGGCACCGGGCATCAGAGCCGTTGTGGCGATGGCTCCGGCGTTGACCATGGGATTCCTGGGGTGGCCGTCGTGGAGCTCAATTGCGATCAGCGAGTTGAAGGCGAGGCCGGTGTTGTTGACACCCACCACCTCGCGCACACGCCCGTGACCGAGATGGTCCACGACGAGGGCGTAGACGAAGGCCTTGGAGATGGACTGGATCGAGAAGCGCGTCGCCGTCTGCCCGACCTCGTGCCGCACGCCGTCCACGCCGACGACGCAGAGGCCGAACGCCTCGGGATCAGCGGCGGCGAGAACCGGGATGTAGTCGGCGACCCGCCCCTCGTGATGACGTGCGGCATGGGCGTGGGCCTCGGCGAGCATCCGGTCGATGCGTGCCCCCTCGGGCAGCAGCCCGGTGCCCACGGACTGTGCGATCCCGCCTGCATCCACGTCCACGCGCGCCCCCGAATCGTCAGCGTTCACCCTACCCTCGCCCCGGCCGAGGCCCGAGCGTCGAAACTCCCCGCGGGATGCCAGACGACAGACGTAGCATGAAACCGTGGAACCGCTCCTCGCGCTGATGGCCGATTGGTGGTGGATCGCTCCCGCCGCGGCCGGAGCCGGCACCGTCGGCTGGATCGGCGTGCGCAGCACACGTCGCCGCGCCCTCCCGGCCGGCGCCTCCACGACCGACCGCGCCACGCGGGTGTGGGCGAACCGCCCCATGAGCAAGTCGGCGGCCCGACGTCTGGAGTTGGATGCCACGCTCCTCGACCTGCAGACCGCCCGTCACGCCGTCACGCGGGGGCGTGCCGAGGTGAAGATCGCGGATGCCGAGGTCATGCGCGCGCAGGCCGAGCGGGCGGCATCCCGGGCCTCATCCGACGTCGTCGGCGCCGCACGCGCTCGCCTTGCGGCAGCCCAGCGCGAGCTGCGCGCGGCTTCCGCGGAGATCCGCGCGCGCCGGGCGGCCGTGCGGGCCGCGAAGGCGATGCTGCCCGCGATCCGCGCCGGCAGCGCCCCGCTTCCGGTGGCGCGGCTGTTCGCCGAGCACGACGCGATCCTCCAGCGCTGGATGGCCTACGAGACCGACCCCGCGCTCGCGATCGATTTCCCGACCATGAGCGATTCGCGGTCGCCGCTCACCGCCGAGTTCCTCCGGGCGCAGGAGCGCGCGCAGTGGCTGCGACCCTCGTCGACGGCCGCCCGCCTCGAACCCGCCGACTTCCTCGCCTACCGCGACGCCGTGCGGGCCCTGCACCACGCGTTCGAGCGTGCCGAGCGTGCCGCGCGCCACGGCCGCGGCGATCGACCGGAGGCCGAGCCCGCCGAGGCCTGGGGATGGATGACGTCGGAATGGGCGGAGCAGGCGCAGCGCGCGCTGACCTGGTCGGTGGAGAACATGGGGCGGGCGGCATCCAGGTCCTGGACCGAGCGTCAGGCGAAGCGCGCCCGCAAGAACGACCCGAACGCGTAGCGTGGCGCCGTGAACGAATTCCTGCAGTTCGCCGGACAATACTGGTGGCTCGTCTTCCCCCTGTTCGGGATGACGATGGGCGCCATCGGAACGGTGAACAAGCAACGCGAGCTCTCCGCCCGCCGCCGCCACCGCGAGCAGCTGGAACTGATCCGGATGCAGGGCGGCGAGGTCGCGGCATCCCGCCCCGCCCCGGCGGTCGCGGCGCCCGCCGCGGGCGACGACCTCAGGCGGGTCGAGGCGCAGCACGACGACGTCACCCACCGCTGGCTCGACTACGAGCTCGACGTGTCGAAGCTCATCGCCTACCCCGCCATGAGCGACGGTCGGCAGCCGCTGACGGCCGCGTTCCTGCGGGCCAAGAAGGTCGCGGACAACCTGCGCCCCGCCGCGGGCGAGACGCCCTCCCCCGAGCGGGCGAAGGAGTACCGCGACGCCGTGACCGACTACGAGGTCGCGTTCGAGCTCGCCGAGCGCGACGCGCGGCGCGTGAAGGCGGCCGCGTTCACGCCCGACGAGCGCAAGCGCCTCGAGACGGCGCAGCAGCTCCTCGGTGTCGCCGTCGACCAGGCCGCCAGCCCGAACGAGCGGCAGGTCGCCTACCGCCGTGTTCGGCAGGAACTGGACGGCCTCATCTGGCTGAGCGACGAAGCCGTCGAGAACCTCGAGAAGAAAGTGGCGCTCGAACTGCCCTCCGCGACGCCGCCCGAGCCTGCCGCCTGACGCGCCGGGTCAGCGCGCTCGGCGGATCCGCACGGGTCCGCGCGCGGTCGTCACGTCGACGACCTCGCCACGCTGCGTGACCTCGACCTCCCCCGCGTCGGCCAGCTCGCGCGCGGCATCCCGTGCCGGCTGCATGAGATCGCGCCAGTCATCGCCGCCGACCTCG